>NZ_JAZQPV010000063.1:0-4950 GCF_045628685.1 Acinetobacter sp. | reverse complement strand
ACAAGGTCGACACCGAGATCCCCTCGCCCATCGCCGGCACGCTGCAGGAGGTCAAGAAGCCTAAGCTGCCAAAAGAAAAGGAGGTACCGATCGAAGTGAGCGGCGTCAAGGGAATGCAGTCTAAGCCATGGTCGAAGAAGTTCAAGAACCAGAAAGCAATGGAAGACTGGATGGCCAAGCACGGCGAAGACATCACCGTCCACGCTTACTCGACTGACCCTTCGTACTAAGTCAAAAAGGCTAACATGAGCTTGCTCAAGGAAATCAACGACGAGATAGAAGGTGTTGAGCCGGATGCAGAAGCTCCGGCCGATGTCGGCCCAGCTTCTCCAGACGGTTGGTCTATCGGCCACCTTGCGACCCACGGTCTCATTCTGTCTTGCGACGGTTTCCAACTGAAGCTCGACATCGATGAGTTGAACAAGTTCTTTGACATTGCTGAGGACGGCTCACCAGGCGAGATCAAGGATCAGAATGGAAAGGTCATTCTGGTTGAACCGACGGATGACAGCATCGTGCTCACCCGTACAGGAGACTCCGTTTATCCAAACGGAGTTGTTCTTGACCTTGACACCCTCAAGGAGCTCGGTGTTGAGCAGCATGAGGAAGAAGAGAAAATCGAATCTGAACAAGCTGACCATGAAGAGCCGATTGATGATAAAATAGATCAAGTAAAAGAAGCAACGCACCGCGCCTATCGTCGAGCAGGAAAGACAATCAAGCGCGGTTTTCGTGTTACCTCTGGTTATCGCAAAGGCCGTGTCGTTGCGAACATCAAGACTGCGTACAAACCACGCGCAAAGGCGTCTACACGAATGAAGTTAAGCATTGCAGGAAAACGTAAGACCTTCATCCGTCTTTTGAAATCAAAGCGAACGAGGAAGAAGTCATTGAGCAAGCGGCTAGCAAGGATGAACGTAAACAAATGAAGATCATCGAACTTTACGAAGATGAGCTACCACAAGATTTTGGTAGTGCGATCGGGTTAATTCAGCGTGACTGTAAGCCTTTCCTGTCTCAGGCAAATGGTGGTCTTCTCTACCGTGGGATGCGCAGTGCTGTAGGTGAAAAAGCCGTTGTGTTTTCAAAGAAAACCCCTCGCACAGATCGCAAACCGAGGAATACGGATATTCGGCTTCACAAAATAATGGACGATTGGTTTAACGAAAAGTTCGGCGTCAAAGCTCGAAGTGAAGCTGTTTTTTGTACAGGAGATTTTATTGATGCACTCTCATATGGAGCAGCTTATGCAATTTTCCCAATAGGTGACTTCAAATTTATTTGGTCGGAATATATTAATGATCTGTTTATTGCAGCAAGAAGAAATCCTTCAACATTACTTGATACTCTAAAAGATGCGAACTACAAGACTACCAATCTTCCTGAGGCAATAGAGAGTGATCATGAGATCATGATCTCTTGTAAAGAATATTATGCTCTGTGTGTTCAATCTCCGAGTGACATAGAAAATATCAAAACAAACTTATGAACTACGACTATCCAGAGATTGCGACACAGTCCGCCCTTGGTGGCCGGTGGTATGATACTGAACATGGGTCCTACCCCTCCATCACGACTATACTTGGTACGACAGCACCACCTGACAAGGTAGCCTCACTGCAGAACTGGCGCAACTCTCTAGGCCATTCAAAGGCCGATGCAGTATCGAAGAAAGCAACTGACCATGGTACGAATGTCCACCTACTGGCTGAACGCTACTTGAAGAAAGAAAAGGTTGACGCTCCAATTAATGGTCAGCCTGTTCCTTACCTAGATATGGCGGCATTCAATGCTCTCAAACTGAAGCTCGACAAGATTGATGAAATTTGGGGACAAGAGGTCGCGCTTTACTCCACGTCGCTCTGCGTTGCTGGGCGTTGTGACTTGGTTGGAAAGTATAAGGGCGTTCCAGTCATCGTTGACTTCAAGACCGCTTCGCGAGTAAAAGGAAAGAAGGATATCCATGATTACGAGTTGCAAATTTATTTTTACGCGACTGCCCACAATGAAATGTTTGGTACAAACATCGATCAAGGCATCATCCTTATGGTGGCTGAGACTGGCTTCCCTCAAGAATTTAAAGTCGTGTTCACGCAGCTCCTGCGTGATGAGCTAGAAGCACGGGTTAAGGCATACTGGGCAAAGATTCTGTCATCAGTATCTCCAGCATAAATAACTGATCACTATGGAAATATCATGACCAAACTAAACGAAATGAACGATGACTATGCCAACGGCGCCGGTCTCGATCCAGCCACATCAGCACCTCAACCAGAAATGACAGTTGAGCTACCAATGACGACTATTTCAATGGACCTGCCAGACACCGCTGCTTCGGCGGAGGGCGTTGCTTCTGGCGACATCGATCCAGAGAGCGTGTTGGTCTATTCCTCAAACATCGCGTCAGTATCATCAGGTGGCGGAAGTAACATCACCGCCTTTGACGTCACCTTCACAGTCAGCTTTACGTGCCCAGATACTGGAACATTCAGCACTTACCAAGTCATCAAGCGAATTGGTGTCGACAAGATGAAGCTGGCTCATGAAGCAAAGATGTCAACCCCGATCACCGTTGTTGAAGCCAAGAAACCTGAACAATACGTCTACAGCAAGGACCGCATCAAGGCCCTTGCAGGTCTCAAATAAGGAACTACCATGGCAGATAAAAAGAAAATTGTAATTGTTGCACCCGCGGATGCCAACTCAGACGTTACTGACGCAGTGAAGCTGCTCAAGGGCGCCGGCTACGATGTCGATATTGAGGAGCCAACTCCTAAGGCGCTGCTCCACATCGTACTTGGTTTGATGGGGCCAAATGCTTACGGCTTTGGTCCAGGCTATGCCTATCAACCAGGAGCTGGGGTGATTGACGACTCTACATCTGATGCTGATGACGTAGAAGCTAATGCTGATGACACAGAAGCTGATGACACAGACGTAGACACTGGTGGCGATGACTTCAACTTCGAATCCCTCGGGATGGTTAATGTGGATGGTGAGCTGATTGAGGCAGTCACCCACAACAGCGACGTCTCACTGCTCTGCGTTGAGGGTCTCAACATCGGTTCGAAGACAGTCTACTCCCTGAACGAGAGCCGCTTCACGTTCTTCCCTGCAGATGTCGCGAAACTAGCTTCACGTGTTGATATCACTGTCGACAAGCACCGCACCTCAATCGAAATTCCCGTACAAGAATCCCAAGGGAAGGCAACGTTGAAGGTTGGCAAGGACCTCCGCGATATGTTTTCCAATAAATAATAATATATGACAGATAAAACACACAGCCCGTTTCACGTCGTTGAGGACTTCATCTCACCGGCAAACTGTGAGAGGATCATTGCTGAACTTGGCATCCGTGAGCCATCCCTCGCTGAAGATGGGCGCCCCCTTAAAAACGAGCGTCTCATCAAGGACCCTGAGTTGCTCCACCTTATTCAACAAGCAGTCCTTGAGAATGGGCAGGACATTCAAGAGCGTTATGACGCCAAGATCAAAGGAATGGAAACACCTCACTTTCAACAGTACTTCGAGGATCCAAAGCGCCCTGCTGAACCGCACGGCTGCGAGAACTCTAAGTATGTGCGCAAGAAGTGGGTGAAAACTAAGGATGTCGACCTCGTGGGGTATGTGTGGTTGAAGGACTACGGAAGCGGTGTGCCGCTTGATCCTCGTATTGAGGTGTATGGCGGTAAGTTAGAATTTCCAGCATACAACTTCTCGTTAGTACCACAGCGGGGGACCCTTGTTATGTTCCCGGCCGGACCACACTTCATCACCGCAGTTTCACCAATTTTGGTGGGGACACTTGAGATGATCAAGTTCGGTATCAAGATCACAACCACTGAGGATGGCATTTGGCTATATCAGCCCGCTAATTTTGCTGGCACTTACATTGATTGGTTTGTATGAAAATTAAAGAACTTCTAAAAGAAGCAGCATTCGACGAGCTGCTTGACAGCTTTGGCCAAGACCTCGGAACCTTAGATGGCCTTGACAAGGTCTACGACAAGCTTATGAAACAATTTGATGACCTCAAGCGCTCTGAACCGGAGAAGTACGAACGCATCAAGGACCACGTCCTGAAGATGTCGAAGGACTTCAACCAAGCAGATGAGAACAAGGGCAAGATGTATCGTGCTGTTCGTGGAATTGCCAGCGCATTAGTTGATTAAATCTAGTGTACATTTGATTCAGGATAGAGTATAATTACTCATCGACTGAATAACACTGGAAATCAAAATGGCAAACGATACCTTCCCTTCCTACATCAAACCTCGTGTAAAAGGCGGTCGTCGTGACAAACCTGTCACGATCGATTATCAAAAGGTACATGTAGTTGGGGAGTACGACGGCATCTTTGACTATGAAACGAAAGCTCGTGGAGAGCTTCTGCTGGCTGAAGTAGATGGTTGGCTGTATCCTTGCTATCGTCGTAAAGCAGAAAGCCCGAACATCACGACGGCAATCTGCCACGATTATGACTTCAAGCGTTGCCGCGTCGAAGACGCAAAGTAATCAGGAGCCATCATGAACGATCCCAAAAACACGGTCACGATTGGTAAGCGCGACGATTCCAAGAGCTGGAAGATTCTGCAAGCGAACTATGCAGAGCTTTGGGACAAAAAAGAAATCGGTTACATCGGCTTGCCGAGCCGCAAGACCTACGTCTTCAAGGACCGGGATGTGCTCGAGCAATTCGTCGAGAAGCTGAATGCTAAGAAGATCGTCCACAGCATCGACTGCATCTATCCTGAGCCTGATCTCTGGTAACCCAGATGTGGGAGCGGTGAGTCGCTCCTACTCCCTTGGCTCCCAGTTGGTCCCGTTCCAAACAAAGACCCGATTGTCAGTCACGTCAGACCCATCTGCGGCTTCTGACGTGCTCAAGATGACCATCGAAACTGTTGGGCTCACCTCGTACCCAGCAGGGCTGATCGGCATTCCATCACC
>NZ_JAZQPV010000062.1:0-8579 GCF_045628685.1 Acinetobacter sp. | reverse complement strand
TATGGTGAAAAATTTAAAACGGTTGATGATTTGGAGCAAACCGTGAAAGAATATATTCACTATTACAACCATGAACGAATCAAGGTTAAATTAAAAGGACTGAGTCCTGTAGAGTACAGGAAACAGTCCTTAAAAGCTGCTTAATCAAACCGTCTAACTTTCGGGGTGCAGATCAATCTGGACGGCTTTTGGGTTTCGCTTCCTAACCCAATTTGCCAATGGCATCAAGATACTTGTCCGCATCCAACGCAGCCATACAGCCTGAACCTGCCGAAGTGATCGCCTGACGGTAAACACTATCTGCAATATCGCCAGCTGCAAATACGCCAGGTACCGAAGTCTGCGTTGCATTACCCGCAGTACCACTTTGTACCTGAATATAACCTTCACGCAGCTCTAATTGGCCTTCGAACATCGAACTGTTTGGTTTGTGACCAATGGCCACAAACATACCAGTCACGTCGACATTTTGAGTGGAGCTATCCTGGGTTGACTTAATATGTACTGAGGTCACACCAGATTGTGCATCACCGAGCACTTCATCTACCTGATGATTCCAGATAATGCTGATCTTACCTTCTTTCACTTTTTCAAATAAATGATCTTGCAAGATTTTTTCCGAGCGTAAAGAATCACGGCGGTGTACCAGCGTTACGTGTGAGGCAATATTTGAAAGATACAATGCCTCTTCAACAGCCGTATTACCACCGCCAACCACCATTACCTTCTGGTTCTTATAAAAGAAACCATCACAGGTTGCGCAGGCACTGACGCCCTGACCCATAAAGGCTGCTTCAGACTCGAGTCCCAGGTACTGTGCGGTGGCACCGGTACAGATGATCAGTGCATCACAAGTGAACTCTTCCATGTCGCCTTTTAGTACAAATGGACGAACGCTTAAATCTACTTCATTGATATGGTCATACACAATCTCAGTGCCGAAGCGTTCAGCATGCGCTTGCATACGTTCCATGAGTGCAGGACCTGTCAGACCTTCAGGATCACCCGGCCAGTTGTCGACTTCAGTGGTTGTGGTTAACTGACCGCCCAATTGCAAACCGGCAATCAGGGTTGGCTTTAAATTGGCACGTGCAGCATATACAGCTGCACTATAACCTGCAGGGCCTGAACCTAGAATAATCAAACGTGAGTGACGAGCGCTCATTCGCGGCATCCTTTTTTTATTTAGAAATTTGTGAAATTATACGTGAAACTCGATAACAGTTGTGTGCGATCAATGTCGATATTATTGATCATTGAAATCGATTTGAGCTATATACAATAATAATGCAGTACTAGATACTGCATTCATGGCATAGGCATCCACAGCCTATACATAATATTGCATCTTTTTCCTTGGAACAGGTGCATAATATCGAGTTTAATTGCGAAACTATTTTGTCTTAGTTTCTTACAAAAACATGAATGAAAAATTGGTTACAGGACAGTATATGACTGCGGTGTCGAGTGCTTATGCACAGCGCTTAATAATGACATTATTTTTAGTCTCTTTTGGAATTTACTTATTCCTTGCAACAGTGACTTATACGCCTTTTGATCCAGGCTGGATGCATATTTCCAGTGATACACAGCAGGTATCGAATGCCAGCGGTGTTGCAGGCGCATGGATCGCAGATTTACTGTTCGGTTTCTTGGGCTGGGCCAGTTTACTCATTCCCATTTTTTTATTCATCGAAGCAATTCAGGTCTGGTGGCCATATAGTTTCTTGAATAAGCCTTTCCGCTATGCCGCGCAGTTCTTTATTTTACTGGCGACAGCAAGCTTATTGTATTTGTATTGGCAAGTTCCGGCAGATACTTTGGACAATTCATCTGGTGGTATCATCGGTTATGAACTGGGTGAAAGCTTGTCGCAGATTTTAACGATTTATGGGGCAACCTTATTTCTGGTGATATTTTGGGTGGTTTTATTTACCCTGTCATTTGGCGTGAAGTGGAATAAAACCTGGGTCACACTCAAAGCTACACCTGCTTATTTACAAGATCTGTTTTATAAAAATGTGCCGGAAACCGAGTCTGCATTTGACCGTACAACGCCTGAAGTCAAAAAACCAATAGCAATTCCCAAGCAAAAAACTGCTGTAGAAAGTGTGACATCTGTTGCTGAACATCGTGAAGTTCAAGAGACATCACCTGTGGTGCGAGATCAGGCTGCAGAGCGCCTGTTCAATGATATGGTGGAAAAAGAACACAATGCGCAGCAACAGTTGACTGATGCCGAGGATGAAGCAGAGCTTGAACAAGTTCTGGAAAAAGCACATCGCCTAGAAGAAAATACGCGACGAGTCGTCGCGACGGGTGAAGTTTGGCGTGCATTAAACTCAGATGAAAATCAAAACCATAAACTAGATATTGAGGCTTTGTTAAAAGCAGCAGAAGAATCTGAACTGCATACGCCGCATGAACATTTTAAAGCCTTTGTTGATGAGCAACCGTTAGCAACCACTCCCGAGACGGCTAAACAAAATCTGGATTGGGATGATGATGAAATCTTTGATGAACTACTTGCTGCGGTTCCAAATGCTAAAACAGCTACTGATGTACATACACCGTTTAATCATGTAGAGACTGAACAAGCACACTCATCTGTTGAAGATAAGATTTCGATCACCTCATCTCCATTGACAGCTTCGCCATCGATACATACGACACCTAAGAATTCGGCTTTAGATGACGAGTTGGATGGATTCGATGATTTACTGGTGGAGGATTTGTTAATTGATGATATTAAAGTACCTACTCCAGTACGTACAACCAACAACTATGCGCAATCATCTGCATTTGTTGGTGGCGCAATAAAAACCCAGATTCAGCAACCCATCATTTCAGAAGATGAAAAAGCTCTAATTTCATCGAATAAAGACGTGTTTCGTGAAGTTTGGCAGGAAACTGCAGGTAAACCGGTCGAGGAAGATGATTTCGATTTTGATGCACCATTAACCGATGCCTCAGGTCGTCCTATGTCCCTTGCGATGCAGGTGGCGGCACGTCGTAAAGATTTATCCCCACTACCTGGACTGGATTTACTGGATAAAGTCGATCCGAATAAAAAAGTCAATTTTACTGCTGAACAGTTAGCACGTTTATCTGAGCTACTGGAAATTAAACTGCAAGAATTTAACGTTAAAGCAAAAGTGGTTGAAGCACAGCCGGGGCCGGTAGTTACACGTTTTGAGCTGGATTTGGCACCGGGCGTGAAAGCCTCCAAAGTGACTAATATTTCACGTGACTTGGCGCGCTCTATGTCGATGGCATCGGTGCGTGTAGTCGAGGTGATTCCGGGTAAACCGTATATCGGCATTGAAGTACCGAATAGCACACGTGAAATGGTACGTCTGATCGAGTTATTGACCATTCCTGCCTTTACTGATCCAAATAGCATTCTTTCGATGGCAATGGGTAAAGATATTTCAGGTAATCCTGTGATCGCAGACTTGGGTAAAGCCCCACATATGCTGGTCGCAGGCACAACTGGTTCAGGTAAGTCGGTGGCAGTGAACTCGATGATTTTATCGATGTTGCTGAAATATACCCCAGATCAGTTACGTTTAATCTTGATTGACCCGAAACAGTTGGAACTTGCCAACTATAACGATATTCCACATTTGCTTACCCCAGTCGTGACCGACATGAAAGATGCCGTGAATGCCTTGAACTGGTGTGTCAATGAAATGGAACGTCGCTACAAGCTGATGTCATATTTAAAAATCCGTAAACTGAGTGACTATAACCGTAAGGTTGAGGAAGCGATTGCCAACGGGGAAGACTTAATTGATCCAACCTGGAAGGCAAGTGATTCGGTTGTAGGCGAGCGAGCGCCACGTTTAACCCCATTGCCTTCAATTGTGATTGTGGCCGACGAATTTGCCGACATGATTATGCAGGTGGGTAAAAAAGCTGAAGAAATGATTACCCGTCTGGCACAAAAATCACGTGCTGCGGGCATTCATTTACTGCTTGCGACCCAACGTCCATCGGTCGACGTGATTACTGGCTTGATTAAAGCCAATATTCCAACCCGCGTGGCTTTACGGGTAAACAGTAAAATTGACTCGCGTACCATTTTGGATGCCGGTGGTGCAGAAGACTTACTTGGTCATGGTGACATGCTGTTTCTTGGGCCAGGTAAAATTGAGCCTGAACGTGTGCATGGTGCGTTCATTTCCGATGATGAAGTCAACAATATCTGTGATGCCTGGCGTGAACGTGCGGCTCCAAATTATGTTGATGAAATTCTGACACCTTATGATGAAGAACCGACTTCACGTGGTTTTGAAGATGGTGATGGTGGTTCAGATCGGGACGCCTTGTATGACCAGTGTGTGTCCTTTGTTCTGGAAACACGTAAGGCATCGACCTCGTCGTTACAGCGTAAATTCAGCCTTGGTTATAATCGTGCGGCACGTATCATCGACCAGATGGAAGAAAATGGTATCGTTAGCGGGATGGGTGCCAACGGCAAACGTGAAATTTTAGTCTAAATTTTCACACTGAATTCAAGGCCTGCATATGCAGGCCTTTTTCTGGACGTTAAAAATAAATATTTTTTAAGTTATATGAATATTTATTTGAAATGCTCAAGTTTATTCACGTCATGCAGTGGAAATATAGTTTAGGGATGAAGGGTAGAAAATGAATGTGGTGATGGCATTGTTTCCATTAATTATTTTAATTGCCATGGGGTATATATTTAAATGGACAAAGTTTTTAACGGATGAGTTTTGGCGCGGCGCTGAAAAACTGAATTATTTGATTTTATTTCCGGTATTACTTTTTAATAACCTTGCTTATATAAAACTGGAATTGGCAACGATTGCCCAAGTATTATTGGCCCTGTTTACAATTATCCTCATCAGTGCTTTAGCGCTATGGGTGGCGAGAGCATTATTTCATATTCCGATCGCGCGTTTTGGCGTATATGTGCAAAGCCAGATTCGTTTTAATACCTATATTGGTTTATCCATTATGTCTTTGCTGTTTGGTGCTCAGGGCATGCAAATGTTTGCCATGATGATTGCACTGGCAATTCCTTTGGTCAATGTGATATCAGTGCTGGCTTTCTCGCAAGGGCAGGGACTAAAACCTGCGCAGATTGTATTTTCTTTGATAAGAAATCCGTTAATTTTAGGCTGTGGAGTTGGAATAATCTTCAATTTGCTGCAACTGTCGTTATTTTCTGGCGTGGAACAACTGTTTAAAATTTTAGCCAGTATGAGTCTGCCATTAGGATTAATTTGTGTCGGAGCGGCTTTACAGTTTGCACAACTGAAACATGATTATTCACGATTATTGTTAAATACTTTGGGACGCTTAATGGTGATGCCATGTTTAGCTTATCTAATCTGTCAGATGCTGAATTTAAATCGGTTTGAAACGATTGTTTTAGTGGTATTTTTTGCTTTACCTACCGCATCGGCATCTTATATTTTAACCCGTTATTTTAATGGCGATAGTCAACTCATGGCTGGAGTGATTAGCTTGCAAACGCTAGGTTTTGCAGTGACGTTTCCTGTATTGATGCTGTTGATTTATTAATATGTAGATAGATATAACTTTGTTAGAAAAAATTCTGTCCGTTTTACCTAAACAGACAGGATTTTTTATAGAAATTCGATTAAGCAAACTTAGCCAAAACCTCTAAGAAACCTTCGCTTTGACGAGGATATTCAGCAATCACATCATGAATGCGTTGGCCTTCAGGATTGGTTGCATTGACATCACGACCATCAGCAATGAATTGCGTCAGCAGGCGTTCATAGTCATTTGGACGCATATGTTTGAATGCATGATAAAGCACGTGAAAATCGGCATTTACGCCTGCAGGAGGAAGTTGTGTTAAATAGGCAAATACACGCTCGTCTGACCATTCTTCATTGAACGTTGCTGGCTGAGATAATGCCATCGCAAACTCCTTGGTATACTGGATAAAATAAAAAAAGGCAAAATATGAAGGACAAGCGAAAGCATTGCTTTGCTGATCCAGTCCCATATTTTGCCTTGATTCAATTTGCTTGACTAATCAGAATTCAGATTATCGCTCTTCAGGCAAATTGATATTCATTTCTAACATTTCGATGTTTGCTTCAGAACGAACCGACATTTGAATATGCTGTTCATCCACACCACGCACATAACGATTGACCACCTGCATGATTTCTTTCTTCATTTGGTCAATTTTGTCTTGGCTTAAGCGTTTACCTAAACCTTGCTCAGAAGCAACAATTACTTTTAAGCGGTCTTTAGCAGTTTTTGCGCTTGAAGGTTTATCATCGTTGCTGAATAATTTACTCCAGAATCCTGCCATTTGTTAAGCTCCAAATAATCGTGCTAACCAACCTTTAGGTTTTACCGAGATATGACGGTAAGGACGTTCTTCACCCAAGAAGCGTGCTACAAGGTCATCATAAGCCTGACCTGCTGCATCTTCAGTAAACAGAATTACAGGCTTGCCTTCGTTTGACGCCTGTAAAACACTTGGACACTCAGGAATTACACCGAGTGTAGGAACACGTAAAATATCTTTAGAAATATCATCAATCGTTAACATTTCCTGTTTATCAGCACGTTCTGGATTGAATCGTGTAATACACAAATGTTTACGGATACGCCCTTCGTTCTGCTCTACTTTTTTGGTTTTGCTGTCGAGCATCCCAATAATACGGTCAGAGTCACGTACTGAAGAAATTTCAGGATTAGTTACAATGATCGCTTCATCCGCATGGTACATCGCCATGATTGCACCGCGCTCGATCCCAGCAGGTGAGTCACAGATAATGTAATCGAATTCTTGCGAAAGTTCATCCATTACACGTGCCACGCCTTCATCGGTCAAGGCGTCTTTATCACGGGTTTGTGATGCAGGAAGGATATATAAGTTTTCAATATCTTTATCGCGAATCAGCGCTTGTTGAAGTCGAGCTTCGTTATTTAATACATTCACAAAATCATAAACAACGCGACGTTCACAACCCATGATTAAATCTAGGTTACGTAAACCCACGTCAAAATCGATCACAACAGTTTTGTGGCCACGAAGGGCTAAACCTGTTGCAAAAGATGCACTAGTCGTAGTTTTACCTACACCACCTTTGCCTGATGTTACGACAACAATTTTCGCCACCGAATCCACTCCTGTTATGGTTCAAATCCCCTTTTAGATATGGGGCTTTTGGTGTTTATTTATACATTAAAATTCGAGAACTTCAAACATAAGTTCTTGTTGATCATTCAAGAAAATATGTACAGCTTTTTTGAGAACATGTTGTGGGATGTCATCTGCTACACAATATGTACCTGCAATCGATACCAGTTCTGCTTCTAGGGACTGGCAGAAAATACGTGCTGCACCGTTCCCGCCTGCGCCGGCGATGACTCTACCACGGGCGCTGCCATAAATATGTATATTTCCTGAAGCAATGACTTCAGAGCCACTGTTAATTCCTGCATTGAGAATAATATCGCCATGATTTTGTACCAGGCATTGGCCAGTGCGCAAAATTTCATCATGATAAGAGGTCACATGACGAATGACGGGCGCTGGAATGTCTTCCGTTACAGTTTCTGCTGTAGGAAGGGCTTGTTCTTTTGCCATAGCAAAGTTGCTTTCAACAACCTGTTCTTTGGTTGGCTTCACTTGCTGCATTGGGCGGTCTGCAGGAATTACCGGGAACTGGATTGCACGAGCCTGATCTGCAAGTAAACCTTCAGTCACCGCCATAGGTTGTACTTCTAGGCTGATCAATAATTGAATTAAGGCAATAAGTTCTTGTTCAACTGAACTTTCAATCACAACTAATGTACCCGGTGGAAATGCTTTTTGGAGCATTGACGCGAGTTGCTGGCGGATTGCATCATGATCATTGGTATCTAAGCTAATGCGAATTGCATTGACCATTCTGCCTTTTATCCGTATATCAGCCATAATTATTCCTTAATACTTCTGACTCATTCATTTTATGTCGAAGTGATGTTGTAAATAGAGCAAATCCTAGAACAAATTGAATGATTTCTCTAGCGACGTTTTAAATATTTTTATCTGATGATCATTCTTTAACTTGATCATGTTGTTCCAGCATTTGTTGCCATTGTTTTACTTTGACCTGTTGGCGAATCGCTTCTAGGCTTTCAAAAACCGCAGACTCCACCAGTTTTTCAACATGGCTATTATTTTCAAACTGTATTTTACTGATTTTATTTGAAATTTCTAAATAAGCCAGATTTTCTTCATTTTTATTGTTTTGTGCAAAAGGTTCAATCAGACCTTGGGTAATATTTTCACCCAAACGTTGTCCAATACTTTGGATCTGTTGTTCGATACGTCCCCCGACAATCGGTATTAAGCGTAATAATTGAGTGAGTTCAGGCGTATCTTCAATGGCCTGATTGACAATGCTTCCGACGTTTTTTGCAATGGTCACTCTTTGTGCTTGCAACTCTTTGCCTAAAGATTCCTGTAAAATATCGGCAAGGGCGATGGCGAACATTTCACGGTGATGTGCGACCAAATCTTCAATCAGTTTTTTATGCGTGGTACTGGTTGACAGTTCATGTTTTATACT
>NZ_JAZQPV010000061.1:0-11804 GCF_045628685.1 Acinetobacter sp. | reverse complement strand
GCTCGAAGCACGTATTTTTATCATGAAAAGCAATCCACGCTTGAAGATAAATACAGTGACCTCAAGCATCAAATAAAGTTGATATATCATCAGCATAAGGGGCGGTATGGGTATCGCAGGATTACCCTTGCACTCAGGAACTTAGGGCTAACTATAAATCACAAGTGCGTCCAAAGGCTTATGCAGTCCATGCAGCTTAAATCACGCATCAGAGCTGTGAAATATCGTTCATATAAGGGACAGGTTGGTAAAATTGCAGACAATATATTGCAACGCCAATTTGAGGCAGATAAACCTAATCAAAAATGGGTTACAGATGTGACCGAATTTAAGGTGGGTAGTGAAAAGCTCTATCTATCACCCATCATGGATTTGTTTAATGGTGAAATTATTGCCTTTCAAACACAGCGCAGACCGATGTTCGGATTGGTTAAAGATATGCTGAAAGAAGCTGTAAACAAGCTAAAACCAAGCGAAAAGCCTATTGTACACTCAGATCAGGGGTGGCAGTACCAGATGGCGCATTACCAAAGACAATTATCGGAGAAAGGATTAATCCAAAGTATGTCAAGAAAAGGGAATTGCCTAGATAATGCATCTATGGAGAGTTTCTTTGGAATACTCAAATCAGAATGTTTCTATGGTGAAAAATTTAAAACAGTTGATGAGTTAGAGCAAACCGTGAAAGAATATATTCACTATTACAACCATGAACGGATCAAGGTTAAATTAAAAGGACTGAGTCCTGTAGAGTACAGAAATCAGTCCTTAAAAGCTGCTTAATCAAACCGTCTAACTTTCTGGGGTCAGATCAATTAGACTGGCTTTTTTTTATGTTATAAACACCTATCATTTTTTGCTTTCAGATTTTTTATGCGGATTGCTGCTGTTATTTGTCAATATGCCTGTTGTGCTTTTGCTCTTTTTCTTTGCTATCAAATAGCAATTTCTATCTATCAACAAGATTATCAATTGATGGATATAGTCAGTGATGTCGGTAGTATTTTAATTTGTATCGATCTGGCTATATTTTTACATTTCAATAAGTCGATGGCATCGATAAAACTGAAAAGCGGATCTCAACAGCCACCTGTACAAGTTTCAACATTAGAAAAAGTGAGCCGCAAGTTGGGACATTTAGGCATTATGCTGATTATTTGTAGCTGGATTGTGCCAAAGCTTGTATAAAAAAACCTCCCTAATGGGAGGTTTTTTTAAATCTTAAAGAACTCTAAAAGTTATTTAGAACCTTTAATCCCTGCTTGTAATAACAATGCACCTAAACCACCAATTTTTTGCTCTTGTGGTTTAGCAGCTTGAGGTTTTTTATGACCTTGTGGACGGTCGCCTTGAGGACGCGTAGTTTGCGGACGCTTCGCTTGCGACTTACGTTCACCACGTTGCTCAGTATGAGCATGTTGCTCACGGCGTGGCTGACGTGGCGCTTTAGCCGGTGCTTCTGAACCTTCAGGACGCATAGACAAGTTGACACGGTTACGTTCAGCATCCACTTGCAATACGCGTACTTGAACAATTTGTCCCGGTTTTACCACTTTGTGTGGATCCGATACAAATTCATTGGCAAGTTCAGAGATATGTACTAAACCGTCTTGGTGTACACCCACATCCACAAATGCACCAAAGTTAGTGACATTGGTAATCACGCCTTCAAGTTGCATGCCTTCAGTCAGTTGCGACACTTCGGTAATGTCTTCACGAAATTTTGCGGTACGGAATTCTGGACGTGGGTCACGACCTGGTTTTTCAAGTTCGCTCAGTACGTCTTGAATAGTCGGAAGGCCGAATTTATCATCTACAAACTCTTCAGCATTCACCTGACGAATGATTTCAGAATTACCAATAATATCTTTTACCGTTGTCCCTTTTGCTTCAACAATTTTGCTCACCAAAGCATAACTTTCAGGATGAACAGCTGAAGCATCCAATGGTTCAGAACCGTTTTGAATACGCAAGAAACCGGCTGCCTGTTCAAAAGTACGCTCGCCTAAACGAGGTACATTTTTCAAGGCCTGACGGTTATCAAAACGGCCATTTTCTTTACGGTAATCAAAAATTTGTTGTGCAATCGATTTGTTCAAACCTGCGATATACGACAGAATTGCAGGAGATGCAGTATTTACATCCACACCGACCGAGTTCACACAGTCTTCAACCACTGCTTCAAGCGTTTTCGCCAAACCTGTTTGGTTTACGTCATGTTGATATTGACCAACACCAATCGATTTAGGGTCAATTTTCACCAGTTCAGCCAATGGATCTTGTAAACGACGGGCAATCGATACGGCACCACGAATAGAAACGTCTAGCTCTGGCAATTCTTGTGATGCTAATTCAGACGCAGAATAAACCGATGCACCCGCTTCAGATACTGAAACACGGGTAAGGCTCAAGTCTGGGTTTGCCACCATCATTTCCGCAATAACCGCTTCTGTTTCACGGCTAGCAGTGCCGTTACCAATCGCGATTAAATCGACATTGAATTCACGGCACAGACGTGCAAGTTCGGCTATTGAACCTTCTTTGTCTTCTTTTGGCGCAAATGGGTAAATTGTGCTGTGTGCAACAACATCACCAGAAGCATTAACCACCGCCAATTTCACACCAGTACGGATACCAGGATCGACACCTAAAGTGGTACGCGCCCCTGCAGGTGCAGAAAGCAATAAATGGCGTAAATTTTCTGCAAATACGTCCATTGCTTCAGCTTCAGCAGTAAGACGTTTTTCAGTCAGTAATGAATGTTCGATTTGTGGACGAACTTTACCTAACCAGAACAGCTTAGCGGTTTGTTTTAAGTAATCTGCACGCGCCTGTGGCTGAACTGAATCAAGATTGTATTCAGTTTCAATACGCGCCAAGAGTGTATCATCTTCACCATCTACCTTTAAGCCCAATACGTTTTCTTGACGGCCACGTAACATTGCAAGCAAGCGGTGTGAAGGTACTTTATTGAAGTTTTCAGAGAAATCGAAGTAATCGCGGAATTTCTTGCCGACTTCTTTTTTCTCTTCACTTGCAACTGCGCTTTTTAAAACTGCAGTTTTAGCAAAAGTCGCTTTTAGCTCTGTGGTCAAAGCAATGTTTTGCGCCCAGTCATCAATCAGAATGTGCTGGATCGCATCAAGCTGACTTTCTACATCTGGATAATCTTCATGGCTAAACCCGGCTAAAGCTTCAGATGGATCGATTGCTTCTTTGAAGATTTTTTCCGCGATTGGACCTAAGCCCGCTTCTTTGGCTTTAAAGGACTTGCTGGTACGCTTTGGACGGTACGGTGCATAAAGCTCTTCTAAAGCATTCTTGGTTTCAGCAGCGTTGACGCGGTTAAGTAAATCATCTGACAATTTATTTTGTTCTTTCAGAGATTCAATCACCTTTTCACGGCGCTCAAATAAATCGCGTAAATACGATAAACGCGTGTCGAGTTGGCGTAACTGCGTATCGTCTAAGCCCTGAGTTACCTCTTTACGGTAACGTGCAATAAATGGGACGCTTGCACCTTCATCAATCAGCTTGATGGCAGCTTCTACTTGATTTGGACGAACGGCAATTTCTTTTGCTAACTGCTGAACTAAGTCAGTCATCGTGTTTGATCCTACAAGGATAAGTACTAAATGGCATGATTATAAAGACCAAGACCATAAAATCCACAATTGTTTTTATTAAATTTATAAGCGGTCAATATTGCCAATTCACGTCGTTTTCATAATTCCCTACAAAATTAAGTGATAAGTAGTTTTTTAACCCCCTTATTGAGTGGGATTCTCTACAATTTAGATGTATACATTTGGTATCTATGTCTTGATTTTCCCTGCTATATTTGTTGCTTTAGAGCATAGTAAACAGATGCAAATGAATCGTATACTTAAGGCTAGCCGAATTTTTGTTTACGATGACAATAAAGAATAAAGGAGCACATCATGAGTTTAGTTGTACCTGCTGAAAAAACAGATCCCGTACAAAACGAAACTGATCGCGTCGAACGCATTCTGGTGGTAGATGATGATGTGCGTTTACGTACGTTATTACAGCGCTTTCTAGAAGATAAAGGCTTCGTGGTCAAAACTGCACACGACGCAACACAAATGGATCGTTTATTACAGCGCGAACTTTTCTCCCTGATCGTGCTCGATTTCATGTTACCTGTGGAAGATGGCTTAAGCATTTGCCGTCGTTTACGCCAGTCCAATATCGATACACCCATTATCATGCTGACTGCACGTGGTAGCGATTCTGACCGTATTGCAGGGCTTGAAGCGGGTGCCGATGACTACTTGCCTAAACCATTCAATCCAAATGAGCTGTTAGCGCGTATTCGCGCAGTACTGCGTCGTCAGGTACGCGAAGTTCCAGGTGCACCTAGCCAGCAAATGGAAGTAGTCAGCTTTGGTCCATGGTCACTGGATTTATCGACACGTACGCTTACACGTGAAGGTCAAGTCGTTACCCTCACTACAGGTGAGTTCGCTGTGCTTAAGGCGTTGGTACAACATCCACGTGAACCGTTGACACGTGACAAGTTAATGAATTTGGCTCGTGGTCGTGAATGGGGTGCGATGGAACGTTCTATTGACGTCCAGGTGTCTCGCTTACGTCGTCTGGTTGAAGAAAACCCTGCCCGTGCACGTTATATCCAGACTGTTTGGGGCGTGGGTTATGTCTTTGTTCCAGATGGCGCGGAATAAGCCCTTTGTTATCGGATAAGATAAACCCAAATCATTTGGCTAGAAATGCTATTCGCTACTGTTTGAGCCCAACAGAATTTTAAGGCTCGCAGAAAGTGTAAACGTGGCGAATGGCAAAAATTTTCTTGCGTAACATTGTTACTCATTTAAAAAAGTAACCCAAAGAACGCCTTTCATTAAAGGTACAAGCAGTAAGACTCCACCGCGAATAAAATAGCTGCAACTTTTAAAATACACCCACAGGAATCTGGTGTGAAACTCGAACCCATCGACCCACAGAAATTTACTGATTTTGAGGCTTACTCAGAAAAGAAGCGTACCCGTTCGGAACGCTTTTTTGACAAGATCAAGCCACGTTCTGCTGCAATGCGTACTACAGTGCTCGTGTTATTCATTGTATTTTTCAGTTTATTTATGTCGTTGTGGTTCTTTTGGCGCACGCTGTATCTTCCAGAAATTCAACAACACGCCCGCTATTTAGCGGTTGAACTTGAAATTCTCAACAATCCAGATTTACGTATTTTTCATAATGATGCTGAAGTGGATGTCGATACCTGGTTAAAAAACCGGGTTGGAATTGAATACATTACCGATCCAAAAGAATATCCCAGTGTGCGTGATAAAGTCATTGCCGAGTTTTTTACCAACCAAATTGAAAAAAAGTTAGCCAAAGAACTGAAAGTTGAAAAAGTGACGGTCTATTTCCAATTTAAACCGAGTCCGCGTATTTGGATTCAAACCCCTGAAATGAATGGCCATTGGGTACGTGAACCTTTAAAAACCTATGCCAACTATAGCCCAGAACTGGTGTTTGGCTGGTTGCTTGGGGTACCGCTGATTGCCGCTGCCATCATTTTAACCCTGGTTCGTCAGTTAAATCGCCCCTTACGTCGCCTGCAAAATGCAGCGAACCACTATAGTAAAAAAGGTTCTGCGCCTTATTTGGAAACCAATCATGGTCCTCAAGAAATTCGCGAAGTCAACCAAGCTTTTAATCATATGATTTATACACTCGATCAGACTGAGCGTGACCGCCGTATTATGTTAGCCGGGATTTCACATGACTTGCGTACCCCATTGACTCGAATCCGCTTAAGTGCAGAAATGATGCCTGATGAAGACTTTCTCAAAGAAGGCCTGATTTACGATGTCGAAGATATGGATGCTATTCTTGATCAGTTCATCTCATACATGCGAGATGGTTCAGATGAGGAACTTCAAGACACTGACATTAATATGCTATTACAAGAATTAGTGATTCAGTTCAAACCCTTAGATATCCGTTTTAAAGTCCAAGATGTACCGATCATTCAGGCACGTAGCCAGTCTTTAAAACGTATGATCGGCAATTTAATTAATAACTCAAAACGTTATGGCGCTGAACCGATCGAATTATCAGCAAAAGTTGAAAACGATCATATTTTTATTCGTGTCGCAGACCATGGTGAAGGCATTCCTGAAGACCAAATTGAAGACCTGATGCAACCTTTTGTACGAGGTAATGAAGCGCGTACAGTACAAGGTAGTGGTTTGGGTTTAGCCATTGTGAAACGTATTGTCGACATGCATCAAGGCCAACTTAGCATTCACAATCGTCCTCAGGGTGGTTTAGAGGCAGTGATTTGTTTACCTATACTTCACGATGAAATTGAAGAAAATGTACACCACAGTGCCTTGGGGAAAATTAAGCACAGCATTACTGGACACTTTTAAGGATTGGTTAATTAATAAACAAACAGTTTTGATCAACTATTAAGCTCTTGGTTTTTACACTATTAAAATCAATCAATTAAAAACCATAAAAAATTATTATACCTACATTTCTTCAAAAAATTAGACCTTAGCCTAACAGGCATGCACAATTCCTGTTTAGGACGGTACAATCCGTCTAGTTTTGAACAAGAATTGAGCGTAAACCATGTCTTTAGATCGTATTCGTTTAGCGTCACTTCATGACAAAGTCATGAGCGCAGAACAAGCTGCTACTTTTATCCAAGATGGTATGACTGTAGGTATGAGTGGATTTACTCGTGCAGGTGAGGCAAAAGCTGTTCCTTTAGCACTTGTAAAGCAAGCTCAGAGTAATCCTTTGAAAATTACTTTAATTACTGGTGCCAGTCTTGGTAACGACCTAGATAAACAACTAACTGAAGCTGGTGTTCTTGCTCGCCGTTTACCTTTCCAAGTAGATAATACTTTACGTAAAGCCATCAACAAAGGCGAAGTCATGTTCATCGATCAGCATTTGTCTGAAACCGTAGAACAAATGCGTAACCTTCAGTTGAAAAAACCGGATATTGCAATCATTGAAGCAGTTGCGATTACTGAAGATGGCGGCATTATCCCTACCACTTCTGTAGGTAACTCTGCAAGCTTTGCGATTTTTGCTGAAAAAGTGATTATAGAAATTAACACCAATTTAAGCCCTGCTTTTGAAGGCTTACACGATATTTATATCCCGACTTACCGTCCAACACGTCAAGCGATTCCCTTGACTCAAGTCGATGAACGTATTGGTACGCATGCGATCAATATCGATCCATCTAAAATTGCAGGGATCGTATTTAACAACGATTACCACGATTCTCCATCAACTGTGACCCTTCCGGATGATGAAACTCAAGGTATCGCAAACCACTTGATCAATTTCTTTGAACAAGAAGTTGCTGAAGGTCGTTTACCGAAAGATTTGGGTCCCTTGCAGGCAGGTATTGGTTCTATTGCCAATGCAGTATTGACAGGTCTTAAAGATTCAAAATTTGAAGACTTGGTGATGTATTCAGAAGTACTTCAAGACTGTACGTTTGAATTGATCGATGCAGGTAAAATGAAATTTGCATCAGGTTCTTCTATTACGCTTTCTGCTAAATATGGTGAAAAAGTATTTAACAATCTTGACGCGTATAAAGACAAACTGGTCCTTCGTCCACAAGAAATTTCAAACCATCCTGAATTGGTTCGTCGTTTAGGGATTATCGGCATCAATACTGCACTCGAATTTGATATTTACGGTAACGTAAACTCAACTCACGTTTGCGGTACTAAAATGATGAATGGTATCGGTGGTTCAGGTGACTTCGCACGGAATGCACACTTGGCCATTTTTGTGACCAAGTCGATTGCAAAAGGTGGCGATATCTCTTCAATCGTGCCAATGGCGTCACACGTAGACCACTCTGAACATGATGTTGATATTCTTGTGACTGAACAAGGTCTTGCTGACTTACGCGGTTTAGCGCCACGTGAACGTGCTCGTGCCATTATCGACAACTGTGCTCACCCAATGTACCGCGATGCATTAAATGATTACTTTGACCGTTCGTGTGCAAAAGGTGGTCATACGCCTCATCTTCTACGTGAAGCGCTTTCATGGCACTCTAACTTTGAAGAAACTGGTCATATGCTAGCAGCTCAACCAGAAGCTAAAATTGCTTAATTGAATACAGTATAAAAAAACGCCCCAAAGGGCGTTTTTTTATAGCAGGTTTTAATCAAATTTGATCTGATCAGCGATCATATTACCCATCTCTCTAAGATCATTAATGGTTAATGAAAACTCAAGGATACCTATACTCACAACATTACGATTTATCTGAAAAACTATAGCCCAGTGTTCATTCGTATAAAATATATTGCTGAGTTGATTTAAATCTCCACTAATTTCTTGATCAACCCATTGATTCAAGACTTCAATTACTTTTTATCCATATAAATGATAAGGATCTGTCGTAGTCTGTATTGAGTCTGCTTGACCTGAAATCCAGGCCAAAGCCTCATCATCTAAACTTTGCAGACTTTTTGAAGAATAGAGGTGAGCCATAACTGATATAGTCATACCCATAACCAAAGTTATAAATACAAAAAACCTAATATTTTTACCTTCTAAATTACACATATAATTATGTACTTGTTAAAAAATGGCTCCTTAAATCATACAACGTCAATCACTCATTACTAAATCGTATACAAAGAATCACATTTACTTTAAATATTGCTAAATAAATCACCTAAATGATCTTTTTTAAATTCCCCGACTAATGCCTGAGATCAATTGATGTAGTTGTTATCTTTTAAGCATATCAAAGATGTGTTTCGCCTTTTTTTTGTTATAGAAACAAAAAAGTTTATACATTGCTGCTGAACCGGAAAGTTTAAGCCTTGAAATCCATTCGCATCTATCTTGAGATATTCTTCAACAAGTCTGTTCAGGATGATGTCCAAATGCTATAAGCGCTGCTCGACTGCCGTGCGATTTTGCTTTTTAATTTTTTCCATTTCTGCATTTAACTGTAACACTTCCTGATACAAGGCATTAAATTGCTTTAAAGGTTGATCTTCATAAAACATAAAGGTTTTGTTCTTTTTCTCCCATTTATTATTTTTTAAAATTTCAAACAAAGCGTCGGCTTTATTTAAGACTTGTAGCTCCAGAGCAAATAAAGCATGGCTTTTATCACTGTCGCGACTTTCGCGCAGGCTATCGGTTAATTGATGTCGCAGATCAGATCTAATTGATAAATGTTTGGCGCGCGCCAAGGTATCTTGTTCACGTTGCCGAGCTTGCTGTTGATACTGTTCAGCCAGAAAATGGGCTTGCTTCAGCATCTGCTCGGTTTCTATATATTTCTGTTTACGGTCTTGATCTAATCGGTCGATATCCAAGAACTCATCCCAATGGATTGCTTTGAGCTGGCGTAAATACTCATTCCTGGCTTCAGCATTTTGAATCATCTGACTCAGCACAAAGTCCGCCATTACTTTATAATCGCCATGTAAACGCTTATCTGACACATTGACATCAATGGGCTCAGACCAGTCTTGAGCTTGCTCATAAATGAGTTCAGCTTTTTCATATAATACGGTTTGGTAGGTTTGGAGCTGGCTCAAGTCATTTTGCTGTACCGAATACTGATAAAACATCCAGCCAAATACAGCACATGTCGCCAATCCTAAAATAAGAAAAATCCTTGGCACGAGCAATCCTCCTCTAATGAATTTTTATAGCATAACCCGATTTAAAACCCTTCTGATTATTTATTCAGCTCAACCTGATCAAATTTTTCTAGCTCAATTCAGCTTTAATTCAATTCTCACGCTTTAAATTTTGATCCGCACCCCCATCAATATAGGCAATAAAAGATTAGAGATTTCTCATGCGCGTAGATATTTGGTCAGATGTGGTTTGCCCTTTTTGCTATATTGGCAAAAAACGTCTTGAAGCTGCTGCTGAACAAGCAGGTTTAGAACTAGAAGTTCATTGGCATAGTTATGAACTTGATCCAGAAGCACCTATCCGTCAAGAAGTTTCAAACTCTGAACGTCTCGCGCAAAAATATGGACGTACAGTTGCAGAAGTTGAAGAGATGCAACGTAATATTGCAGCTATGGCGGCTGAAGAAGGGATCCAGTTCAATTGGGAAAATGCTAACTCGGGTAACACCTTCAATGCACATCGCATTATTCACCTG
This sequence comes from Acinetobacter sp., assembly GCF_045628685.1. Classification (GTDB taxonomy): domain Bacteria; phylum Pseudomonadota; class Gammaproteobacteria; order Pseudomonadales; family Moraxellaceae; genus Acinetobacter. The sequence goes on along the minus strand of NZ_JAZQPV010000061.1, from coordinate 1,630 downwards.
GCTCAAAGTAAAGGCTTGGGTTCAGAAGCCGAAGAAGCCTTTTTCTATAGTTATATGACCCAAGGTTTACCAATTGGCGAACGTGAAACAATTGAAGATGTTGCTGCACGAATTGGTTTAAACCCAGTAGAAGTAGAAGATGTTTTAAATTCAGAAGAATATGCAGATTTTGTCAAATTTGATGAAGAGGTGGCACGAGATCAATTAAAAGTAACCGGTGTTCCATTCTTTGTTTTTGATCAACGTATTGCGTTAGCTGGCGCACAACCACGCGAAGTTTTCTTACAAGTTTTTGAAAAAGCCTTAGAAACAACTCAGGCGAAAGTAGAAACTGATGATTCAGCGATTTGTAAAGATGATAGCTGCGGCGTTCCAGAGAAGTAATCCATTTTCTTAATAACGACATAGATTTACTGCAACTGCTCATAAAAAAATCCCCAATCAGGGGGATTTTTTTATTTTAAAATTCATCAATCTAGTCAACCAAGAAACTAATTTTTAAATTTACCCGATACTCAGTAATTTTACTGTCCTTAATCACTACTTTTTGCTCGTTAATCCATGCACCTTGCACATTTTTTATTGTTTTGGTTACTTTCTCAATGCCTGTTTGAATTGCATCTTCAAAACTTTTATTACTACTGGAATTAATTTCAACAATTTTTGCGATAGCCATTTTTTAAACCTCAAATTTTATTCTTGTGAGTCCTGATCATAGGATATTTTCTAACCAAACATTTAGGTTTTAACATTACACCGCAAAAACTTACACGTAAGAAACAATCCCAATATCAGCGATTTGCTTCTTACAAAACACAACTTATATATACAAGGCTTTGACACAACGAGATGTGTAATTCGCTAGGCTGATATACGGAACATTTAAGTTCTAAATCATGCAACTTTATAAGAGGTAACTATGAATACTGAAACTCAAAATTCTAGTGTTGATTCAACTGTCGATTCTACTTCTAGACACGATTCTAGCCCGGGGCAAAATTCCATGCCTAGACACGATTCTAGCCTTGGGCAGCGCTCAAGCATAAAATCCCCCTTTTCTCCTACGGTAACAGGAGCATTAGTGGGGGCAGTTGCGGGGAGTATACTCCCAGTATTTGGTACCATTAGTGGAGCAATTATTGGCGGTATTTCTGGTAAGGTTTATGAAAAAAGATGTCAAAGCCAGAGCCAGACCAAAGGTCATAAAAGTTAATAATGCTCTATATTTGCAAACCAGTTAAGACAGATTGTTAAACACAGTCTGTCTTAGCGTAAAATTTCAAACTTATGATTTATGTAATAATTTAAAATCACCATTTAGCTTTAGCATTTATTTAACTTGATTGTTTTTGATATCTTTCCCATGGAATTTCTTTTCTTTATCGTCCTTGTCCTATTTTTGGACATCCTCTCACCTAAAGGAAATAATAATGAAACTTATCCAATCTTTTTAGATTATCACGGGGGTGACTTTTTCTGTAAATGTATCTGTATTAGCCCCCGTAAAAACGGACAGTTAACTCGCTAATTTTAGCGCCCGAAACTCCCGAGGGGATTTCATTTTTAATCCACTATGTGGATGATTGCAATTGTAATCTTCTATCCATAGCGGCAAAGCATTCAGCACAGT
>NZ_JAZQPV010000060.1:0-29280 GCF_045628685.1 Acinetobacter sp. | reverse complement strand
ACCGCTCCTCAATGATCTTCGGTTTGTCGTGAATACTTTTGCGGTTGTTCAGTTTCCCACGCTTTTCTGGGTATCCATACTTTCTTTTACGTTGATTTCTAAAACGTAAATGCAAATAGAGGCCACCTCCTTTTATTTTATCCTGCTGGATATAACGGTAGATCGAATGCATGCTGACAGCAACTTGAGAAGCGATCTGTTCAGGACTCCATTGCAAAGCAAGATAACTTTCAATCTGTTTCCATAAAGTAAAATTTATTGTTCTATGATTTGAAATATGGCGTCTTTTAGCCAGTTTAGGGGCATGCTTAGCAAAGTAGCCATTTCTATTGCGATTGCGGTTGACCTCTCTGCAAATCGTAGAGGGGGGCACGAGTCAATCTGAGGGCAATATGACGCGTGGAAAAACCTTCACGTAATCAAGCATAAATCTGATATCTTTCTGCTTGAGTGAGATGAGAATAGTTCATTGTGCAACTTTGACTTTGGTCGGTCTGGAAGCAAGATGCTATCTCATCTTACTTCCGCCTAAATTAATCTCTGTTGCACTTCATCTGAGAATCTAAGAAATAAAAAAGGAACTTAAATAAGTTCCTTTTTTATGACTCATACATGAACTACTCGTTAAAATCACACTCCCAACGAGGTTTGAATTTGCGCCAGATTAGGGATATGAAATACCTGATCTGCCATGCGTACGTATTGGAATACAGCCAGATCATTTAAAGTCTGTTCTTCATCGACCACTTCAGAGATACGTAGACGAATGGTTTTTGGCATTTCATTACACATCAGGGCAAAACGCTGGCTCACGTCATCACCTTCAATCACTAAAGCTACCCCTGCTTTCTGTTCAGGATTATTCACCGCATAAACAGGTAGCTTGAGTTCATGCCATTCCACAAATGGAACTTGCGTTGCACTGTCCAGTGCGGACAAGACAATATTTTGCGGCAACAACATTGCCTCTTTACCATGGCAATCGATAATATACGCATCGATGAATCCAGTCGACACGGTAATAAGGTGATGCAACTCTTGTTGTGTCATTTGATTCACAGCAGAGTTTGAAACACTATTTTGGCTCATTTATTTACCCCTGACTGGTCTCTAACAGGTTTTCAACATTGCTCAGCAATTCTGCTTCCTGGAACGGTTTACCCATATAGTGGCTGACACCCAGACTGAATGCGCGCTCACGATGCTTCTCACCTGTTCTTGAAGTAATCATGATAATTGGTAAATCGCGATGCACTTCATGATGACGAACCAGATTCGTGACTTCAAAACCATCCATACGCGGCATTTCAATATCCAGTAGCATCAAGTCTGGTTTAACATTTTCGAGTTGTTCCATTGCATCGATGCCGTCTTTGGCTGTCACGATGTCATAACCCTGACGTTCAAGTAAACGTGATGTCACCTTACGTACAGTCACCGAATCATCCACAATCATAATTAAACGACGTGCATTGTGATAACGAGACAGATCACGCTGATCTTTCACATGTTTAATACGCTGTGTGGTCTGAATTTGTCGTGCAATGTTTTGACCATCAAGAATCAGACAGACTTGACCATCACCTAAAATGGTTGCACCGGCAACAACCCCCACACTCGAGAATTGCTGACCAATCGGTTTCACTACAATCTGTGCACGTGAACCAATCAATTGATCGATCAGCAAGGCGATGGTTTGACCACTATTACCTTTAATTAACAGCACCGGTAATGAATGGGCAATATTACTTAAACGCGGTAAAGGCTGGTTTGAAACAAACTCGGATAGATAACGCAGTTTGTAATTGGTGTTATCAATTTTAAACAAGTCATCTTTACTATTAAAATACTCTTCCAGCGTAGATGGAGCAATTCGGACAATACGTTCAATTTGTGCCAGTGAAATTGCATATTGCTGATCACCTGCTTTCACCATCAAAGCATCACTTACCGATACCGTAGTTGGTACACGAATGGTAAAGGTTGTGCCTTGGCCCAACTCCGAGTCTACAGAGACGTGTCCACCGAGTGCTTTAATTTCACTTTGCACTACATCCAGCCCTACGCCACGACCGGAAATTTGGGTAATTTCTTTTGCAGTACTAAATCCAGGATGGAAAATAAGTTGCAGAATTTCCTGTTTATCGAGGAATTGATCAGCCTTAATTAAACCTAGATTTAAAGCCTTTTCTTTAATCTTCGCTTCATCAATCCCCTTGCCATCATCACTAAACGAGACCAGTACATCTGTACCTTGACTGCTGATATTTAAAACAATTCGCCCTACTTCAGGCTTGTGTACTTCGCGTCGCAATTCAGTATCTTCCAGACCATGGTCAATTGCATTACGAAGCATATGTTCAAATGGCGTCACCAAACGTTCAAGAATGGTACGGTCCAATTCGCCTTCTGTATTTTGAACAACCAGCTCTGCTGGACGGTTCAAGGTAGAGGAGGTTTGACGCACGATACGCTGTAAACGTGGCAATAGACGATCGAATGGGACCAGACGCGTACGCATCAGGCTTTCCTGAATCTCGGCTTGAATACGTGATTGTTGTAACAATAAGCCTTCTGTATCACGGATTTTTTCGGACAAGGTGGTTTTAAAGTCAACCAAGTCGGATGCAGATTCCGCCAAAGATTTTGACAACTGGTTCAAAGATGAATATTGGTCCATCTCTAAGGGGTCAAAGTCGGCATAACGCGAATTTTCAGAACCGTGTTTTGCGATAATTTGTGACTCTAACTCACCTTCCATTCGACGTAACTGGTCAGCTAAACGCTTCATCGCCAATTCCATCTCATTCAAGGTATTACCGAGTTGACCTAAGTCCATTTCGATCCGCGAACGGTTAATTGAATTTTCACCAGACAAATCGATCATCTTCTCTACCAAATCGGCAGAAATACGGATCATTTCATTGCTGTTATCTTGTTGCGAACTTAAGTCCCACTCACCCAGCATTGCAGGTGGTTCAGTACCATCCCCCTGAACAAATTCAAAAGTTTTAGGTGTGGTTAACAGATCGGACTGAGTCACACGATTTGGCAATTGAGCAGTGACATCAACAAACCCAATCGACTCCAAGCTTAATTTCAGACTGTCAAAATTACTGTAATCATGCTCAAAGATGGCCTGTTTTAACCATGCAAATGTGGTCTGTAATAATAAATCATAAACATTCGAGTTAAAATGGCGGACTGCAAACTGCTCAAAGGTGGTTTCCAGCTGATATGAAATAGCAGCTACAGGTTCATTTTCGATCATACGCGCACCACCTTTCAGGCTGTGGGCTGCACGTTGTAATTGAAGCAGTAAGCTACGGTCGCTTCGTTGCTCAAACCATTGTTTTAATAAATTATCGGTAGATTCGAGAATTTCTTCGGCTTCTTCCAGGAATGTTTCTTGTGCAATGAAGCGGATACTATCTTCCGGATCTTCAACAGCGTCAACATTTTGTGAAATGACTTCCTGTCCTGTTTCAGCCTCTAAAGCAAAGATCTTAGCTACTGGTTCTGCTAATTCATTGACTTCGCTTTCCATTGAAATATTTTCATCAACAATATCTTCAACTGGAACGGTTTCAAGGAGGGCAGTACTCGCAAATGTGCCTTGCGCAATCTCTTGGATATTATGCAGAATTTCAATCGATTCAGCACCAGAGTAATCAATATGATCCTCACGAATAATTTGAATCCGATCGGATACGTCATCCTGGACTAAACGAATAATACTAATCAGTTGTGGCGTAACCGTGATTTGTTGACGAATCACACGCTCATAAATTGACTCTAATTCATGTGAAATTAAGCCGATATGCGTTGCTTGAATCATATTTGCCCCCCCTTTCAAGGTATGCAAATAACGCATTAAATTATTTAGTGCAGTGGTATTGGCGGGATCTTTTGTCCAAGTATTTAAATCTTGGTCAATACCGCCCAATAGTTCCTCGGCTTCTTCCAGGAAGATACCCAGCAAATCCTCATCAAAATCACTGTTTGCATTAGCTGCATGCATTTGAGCGCGATCAGAGCGCATTCTTTGGGAAATCTGTGCCAGATCAACTGTTGCAGGTGCTGTATTTGTTGCGGCAGACTGTTGTTCAACTACAGGTTCACTTTCAGCATCCTCAAACTGTTCAAGGTCTTGCTGAACAAAGGCAGAAAGATCACTCAATATTTTCTGAACCTCATCGGTTAAGACAACCCTTTGCCCTGCGGCCAAGGTGTCAAACAAATGAATGAATTCCTGATGTGCCTGTGCAAACAACTCATAGGCATAATCAATATTGAGCAACTCTGGCTTTAATATGAGCGCTTCATAACTTGATTTTAAATCATGGGTGAATTGATGAATACCCGCCGCAGCACGATTATCAGTATGATCCAATAATTGTTGCGCCTGTTCAGTTAAAGTCTGAATATATTCTGAATATTCATCTTTGGCACGTTTTTCAAATTCGAATTCAGTGTCTAATAACAAATCAATATTTAATGCGATCAGCTTGGAAACCAGCCCTTGCGGATTAATATCTTCGTCTATTTCAGCCGAAGTAAAGCCATAGTTATTCCAGGCATTATTAAAGGTTTCATATATTGTATCAAGCTTCTGCATCTCACCTTGTCTAAGGGTATGCAAATAATCACGCACAAATTCGGCATACTGAACCAACAAGGCCGTTTGCTTGGAGGTTGAAATAATTTCTTCTTGTAATAAGGTTTTAAATAAATTTTCTGCCTTTGTGCTGGCTTCAAAAATATGCTCAATTTGAGCCATTGATGAACTGCCACGCAAGGTATGCAAAGCACGAATTAGCGCATTATAATCTTGTTTATGTTCATGTTCATTCTGCAAAAACTGATCAATGGTCGCCAAATGCTCTTCAGCTTCTTCAATGAAGATAGCAACTGTTTCTTCGATGTCATTATTTGTTTCTGTTTCTGCTTTAAGATCGACTTCTGCATCGAGTTGAGTAGATATGCCATCATTCAATTCTAAACCAGTCACACCATCCTCAGCAGTCAAGCGGGTAGAAAGCGCCAGCAATTCTTCCAGAGCAGGTTCTAGACTTAATTTTTGCTGTATTTGCTGACCCAGTAAAACCAGAGGACGCAAATCAATATCCGCCAGCTGAACGGTTTTAAAAATTGGATAGAGTTTATATTGATAAATCTTGAATACAGTTTGGGCGAAACGTTGAACCGTGGTATCTAACGGTATTGCACCTGAAATGACACGGTTTAAAGTATCTTCAACCGCCCAGGCCACTTCACCGGCAGATTTTGCCCCCACCATGCGTCCCGAGCCTTTAAGCGTATGGAAATGACGGCGAATGGCAGTTAAAACTTCTTGATCATTGGGATTTTCAAACCAAGTTGAAAATAAAGTATTTAATTCAACGAAAATTTCCTCAATTTCTTCAACAAAAATTTCTAAAATTTCTGCATCTTGATCAAGATAACTATCTTCAGGAAGCGTAGTCGTTTCAACTAAATTTTTTAATATTTCTTTCATAGCTTAGGCTTCTTACGTTTATCTGCCACCAAGAAGGGCGCTCAAACTTAATTGTCACCATCACGCGAGACCTAACTTTGAAGTTAAGTTCATCTTGTCGATGCTTTATCTGTGATTTATTGATGCACCTTACCCTAAAGCAAGGTACATCACCCCAAAGCTTTCCTACCACCTTAGTCAGGCAATTTAAAGTCAGTTACAGATTCACGTAATGATTCGGCCATATTTGCCAATTCAGATACTGAACGTGCGGTATCAAAGGTTGCTGTTGTGGTTTGCGAAGTAATTTCCTGTACAACATTCATCGTCGTTGCAATATGACCTGCTGATGCAGACTGTAGTTTTGCAGCATCAGAAATGTTGGCAATCAATTTCGCCAGATTGCTGGATACGTTTTGAATCTCATCCAGTGCCACACCCGCATCCTTAGACAAGTTCGCACCACGTACAACCTCGGAAGTTGTTTGTTCCATCGAGATTACAGCTTCATTGGTATCTGTCTGAATGGTTTTTACCAAGCCTTCAATCTGTTTGGTTGCAGATGCTGAACGTTCAGCAAGACGCTGTACCTCATCGGCTACCACGGCGAAACCACGGCCGGCTTCACCTGCCATCGATGCCTGAATGGCTGCGTTTAATGCCAAGATGTTGGTTTGGTCGGCAATATCGTTAATTAAGGCTACAATGTTACCAATTTCCTGAGAAGATTCACCCAGACGCTTAATACGTTTCGAGGTTTCCTGAATCTGCTCACGAATCATGTCCATCCCTTCAATTGAACGGTGTACGACATCTGCACCATTGGCAGCAATTTGTACTGAACGCTCCGCAACGACTGCAGATTCCGTTGCATTTGAAGATACCTGGTCAATCGACATCGCCATTTCATTAATTGCGGCAGAGGCACCGGCAATTTCCTGCGCCTGATGTTCAGAGGCTTCAGCGAGCTGGTTGGTAATACCCTGCGTATTGGCAGTATATTGTGCAACCTCTTGAGACGTTTCGGTAATCCGCGATACCAAGTCACGTAATTGGTCAATCGCAAAGTTAATCGAGTCGGCAATCGCACCTGTAAAATCTTCCGATACTGTTGCATATGAACGAAGGTCACCGTCTGCTAAATCCGCGATCTCATCCAGTAAACGTAAAATTGCATTCTGGTTACGGTCATACTCTTCTTGCAGGCTAGATACACGTTGTTTATCTGATAGACCACGCAATGCAAGCAATTTAAATACAAAGATCAAAAAGCCAACCAAGCACAAGATTAAAAAGAATGCTGGAATTGCAATCGTTAAACTTGAACCCACAGATAACTTATTCAGGTTAGTCAACAATTCATCTGATTGAGCAAAAATGGAAGAAGATGCCTGACGTACATTTACAATTTGTGTGGAGTTTTTAAGAATCGTCGCAGATGCTGATTTTAATACATCATCATATTCCGATTTAATGCCTTCTAGTGACTCACGCAAAGCTGGGTCAGTAATGCGCTGCACACCCAGTTCAGTACTACCATTTAACTGTGCTTCAAGATAAGAACCAAAAGTTTCAGTATCGGCACTAAAGTCGTCTGCTGACTCACGTGAGTTATCGCTACCCGTTAACACCGAGCTGATTGAACGAAGAATACGTTCTGCAATGAATACCTGGTTTTTTGCAATGACCACCTGGTTACTTGGCATATCCTGACGTGCCATTTGGTCAACCATCAAGTTATACTCAGCCTGAATCCCAGGAATGGTTTCACCAATAGCAATATTGGTATCATAAAGCTGGTTAATGATTTTTTGTTGAGACGAAATTAGATCAATACTGTTTGAGACTGCTTTCCATTGCTTCTCAACTTCATCCAACGCTGGAGTATGCGCATGAATATCATTCACTGTATCCAGGTTTTCTGCAAAACCTTTTTGAGATTGTACTAATTTCTCAATTGCTTCTTTGGTCCCTGAAGCCGTTGCTTCAGTTGCCTGACGGGAAATCGTCTGTGACAAAAGACGCAGATCACCCACACTACGGGTTAATTCATTATTACGCGGCACACTATAGAATAAGTACAGCAATAGGAATAGTGCGACGACCAGACAGAATGCTGCACCCAGAAGTAAAGGTTTGGACTTCTCACTGTCACCAAATACACGTGATAATTGGTCAGTTTGTGATTGAATCTTTGACAATAAAGCATTACCAACCTTGCGGTTGCTGCCTTCACCTGTATTTTTCTTTTTAAGTTTAAAGCCCATCCAGCTTCTCCCCGACTTTCGCCATCATTCTTCAGCGCGCGACTATTAGTTTATAAATTTTATAGATGCATTCATGTATTTTGGGTTTTGCAATAAACGACTAAATAAAAAAACATGCCAGTGTTGATTATGTTGATAAAAATATCCCTGACAATATTCTTGTAAATTGCTGTCCAAGTCACTGTGTTTAGAAAAAAAACTTTTCTTGTTAAAGTGCTGAATCCCCAAAACTTGATCTACAACCAAACCGACATAATGGTCATTATGACTAATACACAGTACTTTCTGAGTCGGTGAGAACTGGCTTTGATGTCCGGAAACATATTGAGCCAAATCAGCCACTGAAAGTAACCGCCCCCGAATATTCGCCAAACCCATTACCCAAGATTGAGTATTCGGAACTGGCGTATATTTAGGTGGATAAATTACTTCAGATACTTCACCTAAAGGGGCAACAAAATATTGCCCCATCATCTCAAAAGCAATGCCTGACCATCGGTTTACTTCATTTTCAGTGCTAACGTAGTTTTTGTTACCACGTTTAGCCAGCCGAAGTAATTCGATAAATCCATTAGCTGCCATAGAGCTTATCCTGCATTGAGGTGTTGTTTAATCACATCAATTAATTGTTTTTCGTCTACAGGTTTTGTCAAATAATCACTTGCCCCTTGACGTTTCCCCCAAACCCGGTCAGTTGCCTGATCTTTGGTACTGACAATCACAATCGGAATGTGTTTTGTCGTCGTACCACGTGCAATTTGACGTGTTGCTTGGAAACCATTTACCCCAGGCATTACCACATCCATTAACACAAGATCCGGTAACTCTGCTTGCGCCATTGTGACACCATCAGCACCATTCGCCGCTTCAATAACATCGAAGCCATGTTTCGTTAAAATCTCTTTAAAACGAAATGTTTCTGTTGGTGAATCATCAACAATTAGGATACGTGACATGCTTTTCCCCAAAAAATAAACTTATGCTGTTACGTGATTACGGATTGCGTTTAACAATTCATCTTTACTAAAAGGTTTAGTTAAATATTCATCTGAGCCGACAACACGACCTTTAGCCTGATCAAATAAGCCATCTTTACTTGACAGCATAATGACCGGAATATTTTGATAATTCTGCGAGTTTTTAATCAGTGCACATGTTTGATAGCCGTCCAAGCGCGGCATCATAATATCGACAAACACGATGTCTGGATTTGCTTCAGCAATTTTTGCCAATGCTTCAAAACCATCTACTGCGGTTACGACTTCACAACCTTCACGCTGGAGTAATGTCTCTGCTGTACGACGAATGGTTTTTGAATCATCAATTACCATGACTTTTAGATTTTGGAATTTATCGTCCATTTAATGACCCTTCCCATTTTTAGAATGTACAAACAATTTGAGTAGAAAGTTTGATTACAAGTTACGAGCATTTTTAACATATCTTTACTTGCGTTTTCAATGAACATTTTCTGCACAAAGACTCATTTTCTTATATTTTCAATAACAGCTTCACACTTTCAATCGACCAATGATTTTTTTTTGACTAAGAGATGTTTTTTATTGATGATTTTAAGTCTAATATAGCATTTTTATTACTTAAAAATAAGTAATTTAGTCAACTTTAAATCGGGGGGTTACAATGCAAAGTCAGTTTACACAAAAACTTGCTTTCATTGCACAAAAAAAAATGACCAGGAAATTCATATTTCTATTTTTGATGTCTTTTCAATCGATCGCTATTTTTGCCCAAACTCCACCTAAAGCCACCTGGTATCGTTACTATGACAGCAAAGGTATTGCCAACATCAGTACCAATGTAACGCCGAATCACATTCGCCATGGGTATGAGGCCTTAGACCAGAATATGCAGGTAATTCAGCGTAATCGTGCCTACAATACCGAAGCAGATATAAAAAAAGCACCGTTACGTGCCGCCCTAGCCAGACAAAATGCAGCTGACTTAAAACTTAAAACAGCTTATACCAACAGTCAGGTGGCAGCCACCAAACGTGATAACACTTTAATGCACATTAAAAAACAAATCGCCTTTCAACAAGACCAGCTTAAACAATTGCAAACTGATCGAATTTATTTTAAACGTCAACAAATCGAACATTTACGTAAGGCGGAAAACATTCCGACCACTTTACAAAATAGTCTCGATAATAATCAAAAAAATATTGAGTTAAAAAAAGAAAGTATTCAGTCGTTACAAATGCACTATCGAAATACCCAAGCACAATACGACACAATCATCGCTCGTTTAAAAGCTCTTGAATAAATTGCATTTGTTATGACATAGGCTTAATTTATGCAGTATAGATAAAAAGGATTTACATACATGCTATTTGGACAGCGTATAAAAATAACGAAATTAAGCCAGCACAAGCAATATTTAATCTGTAGTACCTTCTGTTTGACTCTACTTCTGGGTGCTTGTCAAAAAAATGAAATAGAACTGCCGGCTGAAACTACAAAAAAAATTGAATTAATCCAACAAGATTTGGTTTTGGTCAAGGACGGTGTCTCTGTTGCTAAAACAGCATTTACCGGTACACTTCGTGCAGTGAACCAAAGCAGTATACAGGCTCAAGTCACGGCAACTGCGACCAGTGTCAATGTGCAAGTGGGACAAGCCGTGTCAAAAGGTCAGGTTTTAGTTCGTTTAAATAATCAGGATAATGCTGCACGGCTTGCGCAAGCTAGGGCCAATCTCGCCTCGACTCAGGCACAAGCCACTTTAGCTAAAAACATGATGCAACGAAAAAAACGATTGCTGGATCAAGGATTTATTTCCAAAGTTGAATATGAGCAGGCAGCAGTTGATTATCAGGCGCAACTTGAAAATGTGCACGCACAACAGGCCAACGTGAATATTGCTCAAAAAGCCGATCGTGATGGAACTGTCTTAAGTCCTATCTCAGGGGTCATCACCAAACGTGAAGTTGAATCCGGGCAAACAGTTGCGGCGGGTCAAACCCTATTTGAAATAGTCGATCCTGATCATTTAGAAATACAAGCCAAATTACCCAGTGATATGCAGGCAGCTTTAAAAGTCGGTCAAAAAATTGAATATACCATTCAAGGTAATCCTGCCCAGCTTACGGCGGTATTGACCCGGATCTCTCCGATTGCCGATCCGGCAAGTCGGCAGATTGAATTTTTTGCCAGACCGAATGAAACTATTAATTCACGCAGTATTGGTTCGTTTGTCGAAGGCAGCATTCTTTCTTCTACCCAAATTAGCGGTCAGTTGATTCCTCTGGATATCATCCAGAATTTGAAAGAAAAACCTTATGTGTGGGTTGTTCGCCAGAAAAAAATCGAAAAAGTAAATCTGGTCATTTTAGAACAACGCTATCGTGATAATTTAGCCGTGGTTCAAGGACTGCAACCCGGTGACCAAATCAGCCGTATTAAGTTTAATGACCAAGACCTTCATCAAGAAGTCATAATCTCTCAAAAATAACAATAAGCACAGGATTGTTCTTATGTGGTTTACCCGAATTAGTGTTAAATATCCTGTGTTCACCATCATGATGATGTTGTGTTTACTGGTATTGGGGCTAGCGTCTTGGCAACGGATGAGCGTCGAAGAATTCCCTGATGTCGATTTTCCATTTGTGGTGGTCTATACCAGTTATCCTGGCGCATCCCCAGAAATGGTTGAGTCTGAAGTCACCAAAAAAATGGAAGAAAGGATCAACACCATTTCAGGCTTAAAACAGGTAATTTCACAATCGAGTGAAGGACTGTCGACCATTATTGCCGAGTTTAATCTGGATGTTTCATCCACTGTTGCAGCCCAGGATATTCGCGACAAAATTTCTACTGTTACAGCCGATTTTCGTGATGAAATTCAGGATCCTGTAGTCGAGCGTTATGACCCAACAGCCAATGCGGTGATGTCGATCGTTTTTGAATCCGATACCATGCCGTTACGCGACTTAAGTTCCTATTTAAATCAACGTATTGTGCCGCAATTGCAAACTATACCTGGTGTAGGAGCAGTCAATTTACTCGGCGATGCACAACGTCAAATACGTATTGAAATTGAACCACAAAAATTACAAAGTTTCGGCATTGGAATAGATCAGGTCATTAACACTTTAAAAGGTGAAAATATTGAAGTTCCGGGGGGAACTTTAAAACAGCCGACATCAGAACTGGTGGTTGAAATCAAATCTAAAGTGATTCACCCACAATCATTTGGTGATTTAATTATTGCCAATAAAAATGGTGCGCCCATTTTCTTAAAACAAGTGGCAAAAATTGAAGACAGTCAAGCGGATTTAGAATCAAGTGCCTATTTAAATGGTAAAACAGCTGTCGCCATTGATATCTTGCGCAGCTCTGACTCCAATGTCATTGAAGTGGTAGATGCCACTTATAAAGCCATGGAGAAAATTGAAAAACAATTGCCTCCAGGCACGGTGGCCAAAGTCGTGGTAGATAGCTCCAAAAGTATTCGCGGTAGCATTAAAGATGTTGCGCGTACGATTATTGAAGGTGCTGTTTTAGCCGTTCTGATTGTGTTGCTGTTTTTAGGTTCATTCCGCTCTACTGCCATTACCGGCTTAACCCTTCCAATCGCCTTATTGGGGACGCTGACTTTTATTTGGGCATTTGGCTTCACGATTAATATGATGACGCTATTAGCGCTCTCACTCAGTATTGGTCTGTTAATTGATGATGCCATTGTAGTGCGGGAAAATATTGTCCGTCATGCCGATATGGGAAAAGACCACGTTACCGCAGCACTGGATGGTACTAAAGAAATCGGGCTTGCAGTTTTAGCCACTACGCTGACGATTGTTGCGGTATTCTTGCCCGTTGCTTTTATGGGCGGAATTATTGGTAAATTCTTCTATCAATTTGGGGTAACAGTCAGTGCTGCCGTCCTGATCTCAATGTTTGTCAGCTTTACGCTTGACCCTATGCTTTCTGCACACTGGGCTGAAAAACATGATCAAAATAAGCAACCGGGCAGAATTAAACGCTTTTTTAACTGGATTTCTAGCAAACTTGACAATTTAAGTTACTACTATGAAAAATTGTTAAAACTGGCGCTGCGTTTCCGCGTTCTGACCCTCCTGATTGCAGTTGCTTCACTTTTTGGTGCCTTAGGACTATCTAAACTGGTAGGTACCGAATTTGTTCCGGTGCCTGATAAAAGTGAAATTCGGATTAAATTTGAAACACCGGTGGATGCATCACTTGAATATTCACAGGCCAAGTTATTGCAAGTTGAGCATATTATTCGTCAACATCCTGATGTACTCAGCACCTATAGCATTATTAACGGCGTGACTGATCGTGGTAAAAACCATGTCAGTATTCGGGTCAGCGTAACCCCTCGTTTAAAACGTAATAAGACACTGACACAACTCAATAATGAATTTCGTCAACGCTTACAAAGCGTCGCCGGTATTACCATTACATCTGTGGCCTCTGCCGATGAGACGGTCTCTGGTGGTCAAAAACCAGTTCTTATTTCTATTAAGGGTCCCGAACTTGATGAGCTACAAAAAATCTCGGATCGCTTTCTTGCAGAAATTTCCAAAGTAAATGGCATTGTCGATCTAGAAAGCTCCCTGAAAGAACCCAAGCCAACCTTGGCTGTTAATATTAACCGCTTGCTTGCCAATGACTTAGGTCTATCCGTCAATCAAATTGCCAATGTCATTCGTCCACTGATTGCGGGCGATGATGTAACGACCTGGCAAGATGAAAAAGGCGAAACCTATGATGTCAATCTTCGTTTGACTGAAAATAAACGCAGCTTACCGAGTGATATCGAAAATCTTTACTTAAGTTCCCAAAAAACCGATGCATCCGGTCAACCCATTTTAGTACCGCTAGCAACTGTCGCATCATTTAAAGAAGGCTTGGGTGCATCACAGATTAACCGTCGTGATTTAGCACGTGAAGTATTGGTAGAAGCCAATACTGCAGGTCGTCCTGCTGGTGATATTGGGCAGGATCTTAAAAAAATTCAGGATAATTTTGATTTGCCACCAGGTTATAGTTTCGTGACCCAAGGCGCGAATAAAGATATGGCGGAATCCGCAGGTTATGCCATGACGGCTATTACCCTTTCCATTGTGTTTATCTATATTGTGCTCGGGTCACAGTTTAATAGCTTTATTCATCCCGCAGCCATTATGGCTTCGCTGCCCCTCTCACTGATTGGGGTGTTTCTGGCTTTATTCCTGTTTAATTCGACCATGAACCTGTTTTCCATTATTGGCATCATTATGCTGATGGGATTGGTGACTAAAAATGCCATTTTACTGATCGATTTCATCAAGAAAGCCATGGACCGAGGTGAAGACCGTTTTGATGCCATTATTGCTGCAGGTAAAACCCGACTTCGTCCGATCCTCATGACCACCAGTGCCATGGTGATGGGTATGATTCCCCTTGCATTAGGTTTAGGTGAAGGTGGTGAACAAAGTGCACCTATGGCACATGCCGTGATTGGCGGTGTGATTACCTCAACCCTGTTGACCTTAGTGGTCGTACCAGTGATCTTTACCTACCTGGATGACTTAAAGAATTTTATGACGCGCCAAATACGAAAAATCATGTCATAATTTATAACATCACAATGGGGTGACATTCAGAAATGTTCACCTCATTTTTTATTGTATAATCTTGGCTTTCAAGGCTTAATTTTTAGGACAGCTTCCATGCGCGCGAGTCGCTTTTTATTTGCTACGTTAAGAGAAACCCCGAACGATGCTGAAGTTATTTCACATCAGCTGATGTTACGTGCGGGTATGATTCGTAAATTGGCTTCGGGTTTATATACTTGGTTGCCGATGGGTGTACGTGTGCTAAATAAAGTGGAAGCAATCATTCATGAAGAAATGAATCGTGCTGGCTCACTTGAAGTATTGATGCCTGTGACTCAACCTTCGAGTCTATGGGAAGAATCAGGTCGCTTTGTGCAATATGGTCCTGAACTTTTACGTTTCAAAGATCGTCATAATAATGATTTTGTGCTGGGGCCTACCCACGAAGAAGTGATTACTGATCTTGCGCGTAATGAATTGAAAAGTTACAAGCAACTTCCAGCAAACTTCTATCAAGTACAAACCAAATTCCGTGACGAAATTCGTCCACGTTTTGGGGTAATGCGTTCACGTGAATTCATCATGAAAGATGCTTACTCTTTCCATATCGATCAAGACTCGCTACAACAGACTTACGACACAATGTACGATGCATATTGCCGTATCTTCAGTCGTCTAGGTTTGGATTTCCGTCCAGTACAAGCGGATACTGGTTCAATTGGTGGTTCAGGTTCGCATGAATTCCACGTATTGGCTTCAAGTGGTGAAGACGATATTGCTTTCTCAACTGAATCTGATTATGCAGCAAACGTTGAAATGGCAGAAGCTGTGCTTGTCGGTGAACGTGCTGCACCGACACAAGAATTAAAATTGGTGGATACTCCAAATCAAAAAACCATTGCTGATGTTTCAGCATTCTTGAACACTGATACAAAAGAATCAGTCAAAGCACTCCTTGTTCAAGGGGTAGCACAAGAAGATGGTTCAGTACCTGTGGTTGCTTTGTTCCTTCGTGGTGACCATGAACTAAACGAAATCAAAGCTGAGAAACACGCTGCAATTGCTGCACCTCTCACTTTTGCAACTGAAGAGCAAATTGCTGCGCTCGGCTTAACTACAGGTTTCATCGGTCCTCAAGGTTTAGTTGAAAAAGGCTTAACCGTCATTGTAGACCGTGCAGCATCTGTATTATCTGATTTCGTTGCCGGTGCTAACCAAGCGGATAAACATGCAACTGGCGTCAATTGGGAACGTGATGCACAGTACACGGAAGTATATGACCTCCGTAATGTAGTTGAAGGTGATGTTTCACCAGACGGCAAAGGTACGCTACAAATTAAACGTGGCATTGAAGTGGGTCATATCTTCCAGCTCGGTAAAAAATACTCTGAAGCCTTAGGTTGTAAAGTGTTGGGTAAAGATGGCAAGCCAACGGTGGTAACAATGGGTTGTTATGGTATTGGGGTGACTCGTGTAGTGGCATCTGCAATTGAACAAAACTTTGATGATAAAGGCATTATTTGGCCTTTAGCCATTGCACCTTTTGAAGTCGCCATTGTTCCTATGAATGCACATAAATCACCACGTACACTAGAAGCTGCTGAAAGCTTATATGCAGAACTTCAAGCTGCAGGTTATGACGTGATTTTGGATGACCGTGATGAACGTCCAGGGGTTAAATTCTCTGATCTTGAACTTAACGGTATTCCACACCGTATTGTGATTGGTGAAAAAGGTTTAGACGCAGGTACTTTTGAATATAAAGGCCGTGCTGATGCTGAATCTGTGAATATTTCTAAAGAAGAATTATTAGCAAAAATCGCGAAATAATTTTGCTTTGATATAAAAAAATCCCGCTTAGGCGGGATTTTTTTATTCATATAACTGAGTTAACAGAATTTATGTCCACCAAAACAGTTGGACTTGAAGTTCTGTCCAGCAAGGTTCAAGTTAGTGAGTGGGAAATCAATCAAAGCTGGGTTTTTAATTTCAGCCACATCCAGAGATCCACCTGCAATACACCCACTGATCAGACCACCACAACTACGAATGTTATTTGTTAAGTCATAATTGATCCCAGCGATGGTCTGTTTTAAAACAGCGTCGGTAATTTGCACTTTATCTGTCGGGGAAATACTCCCCAAGTCCAC
This sequence comes from Acinetobacter sp., assembly GCF_045628685.1. Classification (GTDB taxonomy): domain Bacteria; phylum Pseudomonadota; class Gammaproteobacteria; order Pseudomonadales; family Moraxellaceae; genus Acinetobacter. The sequence goes on along the minus strand of NZ_JAZQPV010000060.1, from coordinate 12,786 downwards.
CTCATCTTCCATCGCCAACCACCAGCCCTGATTAGCTGCAACAGCTGCACCTGGCCATAAAATATTTTGTGCCTGTAAAGACAATGATGCTGGATTATTCAGATATAATGCATGAATCAAACCAAGATTTTGATTTACTGTAATATCCGTTTTTAGACCTGTTAGATTTCCAGTAATTTGTTTATCCAGATTTAATAAACCACCTAAAAGTTCTGCCTTTAATGGACCATTAAAGTCAATTCGATTCACTGTCCCTGTACCTTTTAGTACAACATCTTTCATACGCGTACCTGAAACAATAGTGGCAGGAATGGTAAAAGGCGCCGTGCTTTCGTTTAACGTAAATGCGTAATCCTTAGATGTATAATGTAAATCTAAAGGCAATGTTAAACTTCCAATTTTACCTCTTACCGTCCCTTCAATAAGTTGACCTGTGGCCGCATAATCCATGATCCGGGAAGCCGTATTTGCTACACCTGATGCTGATTTAGTTTTCATATAGCCACTGAAACTGTTAATCCCATTCGGGGAGCTACTATTTTCTGTACCCAAAGTCATAAGACCTTTAATTTTTTCAGCACTCAGACGAAAACCCAATACTTCACGCGTGGATGCCTTATCCGGATTTTTAATCGCAAATTGTAAAAATGGGTTTGTAATCAATGCCGAACTGCCTGCACGATCATCTGAGGTATAGTTCGAACCGGCTGGTAGACCACTCAATGCGATATTGTCAATATCAATATCACAACCCGCCGCACCATTAACACCACCACAACCTAATTGCAGCTTTTTAATATTGGCATTGATCTCCATCTCTGCCTCCAGACCTAATTTATAGAATGAAATATTGGACTGGTCATAGGTTTTATTCGAGTTGTCTACCTGGTTATAGCCTTTCTGCACTTCCATTGATAGAAGCGCCTGACCATCTACACCGGACAATTCTTCATCATTTAACGTGGTCATTGCAAAACTATGTTGTGTAAAGGCACACATTGCCACAACCAAACTGTTCAAAAGTGTTTTTTTCATTTTAACGTCCTTATCTTCTTATTAGCGTGGCGTGATGCCCATCGTGCTGCGTATAGTTCCACCTGTCAAAGCAACTGTTGCAATGTTCTGCATATTGCCGTTCGTTGACATCGCAAAGGAAGTCTTGAATGGTGTAGCAATATCGTTTTTATAGTTCATCTTAACCTGATTATCGAGCGTCACCGTGTCCTGGCTGACACGAACTTTACTGTGGAAGCCCAAATGACCTTCCATACGGTTAAAGTTGATGGAAGATGTCTTGATCGTCCCATTGGCTTCCTTATCTTCATTAATCAGACTGAAATAGCTTCCCAAATTTTTGCTATCCGATTTTTCCGCAGCAGTCAAAGGTCTGAACTGAAAATCACCTTTCAATGACAGGAAGTTACTGTCAGGATTTTCTGCAGTTGGATCAACACCTGGAATAATTAACAGGTTACCACTTCCATCGAGCTTAAATGCGATTGAAGTAAGTACATCCTCCTCTTTACCAAAACTGTCATTACTAACATAGGAACCGCACTTGGTCGAGCCAGATAAACAGTTATATTTTGAACCAGGCAATTGCCCAATCGCAACTTCAGCCTTTGCTGCAATCAACAACTCATCAGCACGGATGGAGATTCCTTCATCCTCATAGCCAATTACACCGCTGGACTGAATCAAGGCATCAATATTACGCAAACCTGCATAATAATTGACTGCTTCACCATGAACTCCATCTTGACCATCAATTAAGATAATAGACGTGGTACTTGGTAAACCTGTTTTTGAATCTATGCCATAGCCTTCTGTAGATGCCATAACATTGTAAGCAATTCCGCTCTTGTTGGTTGTCCCATAGGTTCCAGCAGACAGTGCGACATTGGCATTCAGGTTATAAATGGGAATACCAATCCCCCACGTCCCTCCACTACCATTCAATTTTTGCAACGAATTGTCTGAAATAATGCGCGCTTTTGCTGCAATGGATTGGAAATCCATGCCACGAATAGCAATTAAAACAACATCTTTAGGAGTAGTTGCGGTAGTTAAAGTTTGTTTCAGTATTGGACTGGTAACAGCAAGCGTTTTTTGAATATTTTCATTAACAATGAAATCAAGAGTTTTCGTTGTTACCGTATTAATATAAATGTCGCCAAAGTCGATATACGCATTTTTCTTATGTAAGGCGCCATCTGCGGACCGAGTGGTAAGCTGTCTTAAATTTGAAAATTCAATCGCATGACTACCTTTACCCGTATGCCCAATTTCTAGAGTAGTAGCCGCCATATTCCCAGGCTTATTGGTATCAGATGCATTGGTGAAGTCCGCAGCTAAACTTAAATGTAAACCACCAGAGCCAACAAGACCAGGGTCATTACCTGCACCATTATAGCCTGCTGCTGTTTTAGTCTCTTTCGTTAATACGCCATTGACCATGTTATTGACTTCAAAATTAGCAACCTTTGTTTGGTTAGCATTCAAAGCCAATTTGGCATTCGTTACTGCACCGGAAGCACCTAAACGCATAATATTTTTACGTTCATTGTTCGGAGTGTTATAACGTAAATCGATATTTACACCTGGATTCGTTGCATCAGTACGCCCAGCGGCAACATCTGTGGTATCGGTAACGCGTTTTAGATCAACATAGTGATTTTGATTTTCATTATATGTACTTAACACAAGCCCTTCGTCTTGGTCGATATACATATAACCGTCACCGGCAAAATTAAAATTAAAATCATTCAAAATAAGACTATTAAGGCCTAATTTATGGCTAATGGTGGCATTTTGTAATTGAAAATCTATACTCGCTTTCGAATATTTATTAAACAAACCACTCGTCGTTTGCAAAACAAAATTCAGTGGCGTAGAAGTGCTGATCCCAAGTTTACCTAAACTTTGATTAGATTTAACCCCTAGGGTACGTAAACTGTTCGCTGCTTGCTGACATGGATTGGTACTACAGGTGTTTTTAACCAGCATTAAATCTGCTGTTGCTGTAAATGGAGCTACACTTGCTGCAAGACGAATCCCTGCACCGCTAGGTGTTCCGCCTACATCAAATTCAAGCTGACTGACAATAGGCTTATTATTCACACCATCAATCTGCACGTTATGTAATCCTAAACCCATTTGTACATTTGTTGCTGGATTTGGATCGTACCAATTTGCTTGCTCAATTTTGACACGCGACACTTCATGCGTAATTAGGATGCCGTCTTGACCCGTCACATCGCTCAGCTCATTTTCATTGATAAGTTCTAATGCATGCCCTTGCTGGGCAAGAAAAATACAAACAGTCAATAATTTTAATTGCAAATTTCTTTTTTTCATTTTTATTTCCCTATGCTGCACAGAAATATTTAACAGCGGCTTTGTATTCCGCCGGTGCAGTTATAGCTAAAAATTTTAAGATTTCCATTCATATGCATATTTCCATGCACATTTAAACCCATAAATCCTTTTTCGGTGTCTCTATCAAATAATGGAACATCCTGTTCCTTTTCCGTAAAGGTACCATCAGCCTGATACACACGGCCTGTAAATTTATTATAGGTTTGACTATTGGCATAACCTTCATTAGCACCCTCACCAGTACCAGTTTCAATCGCCAAAGTTGCAAAACCCAGATTACGAATTTTCAAAGGCTTATCATCATAAAAGCTAATTTTCATCGCCGTTTGTGGTTCATTATGATGATTAATAATAGTTGCCCCATCGAGCGAAAATTTGTCAATCTGTATCGTACCTTGCAACTGCTTAAATACAAGCCACTTTTTATTACCATTTTCATCTACATGATTGTTTGGCGCAATTGCCAAACGACAAAATAAGTTATTGGTTCCACATGAATCAGAATCCAGTTTATAAAACACATCATTTGGATTGCTTGGATTGCCATTAGAAATATTCAACTTACTCATATCAGTGGCATACTGGTGGTTTAAGGATAAGGTCCAGCTTAAATCCGCCCCACCCTGACCTGTTGTTTCAGTCAATTCCTGATAATTCAGACTCACCAGGTTTGCCGAAGCCGATAAAGAAGCACCCAGCAGTGTAACTATGCTGATCATTTTTAACATTGCCATACTCCCTTATAGACCTGTTGTTTTAATTTTAAGATGCTGAATCAGTACACCATCAATCACAGCTGAACCGAAGTTTTTCATTGTTCCATCAACAGACTTGAACACTATACCAGTCGCAGTTGCACCATCTTTTGCTCTCAGCATGTTATTAGGCAAACGTTCTGTTGTACCAATTGCAATACTACTGTGTGTCGCATTACGTCCCTGATAGTTCGCTACCGTATCTGTTGCATTGGCTGAAATTGGTGTACCACAACTGTAGACATTACAAGTCGAACCTTTCAGTGCCTCACTGCCTAAATAACCACCTTTCCCATCTTCATAACGTTGGTAAATTTTATTGTAAATATCAGGAATATTTGGAATTCGAGTAATTTCCAGAATAATATTGTTGCCTTCAGAACCGAGAATAAACGGCTGGTGCATATTTCCCAGCACAAGATTGATATTCGGGCTATATAAATACAGACCTTCAGTGTCATGGAAAACTGGCGCATTGGATCTATCCATCGCAGGTGTTGCTGCCGTACCATCAAGATCATCAGATTTGGCTGCGCTACTTATACGGATTCCCTTGCTGTCCAGATTGCTATCGCTGATGCTGAGATTTGAAGGATCATTATTGGTATTTAAACGAACAAGACTTGCGATCCCCAATGTTTCATTATAGTTCTTGTTGGCAGAAGGCAAGGTCTGAAAAATACGGGTCTGTGAACCATTCAAACTCAGACCATTTGCCACAAATTGAGCACGTAAACGGTAATCTTTATCCAAGCCAGAGGTGGGCGCACCTGTGACAGGATCGACGTGATTACTCGAACCCAGTTCACGAGCAAAAATATCGGTCCAGAAACCCAACTTGATGTTATTGTCCTGATCATTTGCTGTTACAGTCGCTAATGGTGCTTCTAAAGCAAGATAACCCAGATCTTTTTCAACATTGGTAAACTGTTTAACTTTCTCTGAACCTGCACGGAATAACCATGGGTTATCTGCGGTTCCCCAGTTAAAACCCTGGTTACTAAAACGTGTACTCAGTGAACCATCACTTTTTGACAGTGCCAAACCATAAATAAATACATCAGCTTTGGTCCTTATTTTATCTACGTCCGCACTTGCTGCTGCAGTCTTGGCAGCTTGAGTTGCTGCTATTACAAGCTTGTTATAAAGCTCTGATCTTTGCTTTTCTGCTTCGGGTGCCGCAAGTGCATCCGCTTCAGTTTTAGCCTGTAATTTCCCAGAATTTGTTTTTTGAGTGATTTGTGATTGTATATAGTCCGTTACCGAAGTGTCGATAACATCGGTTCTTCCTGTTGTACTTAACTTTTCATCTTTAATAAATTTTGATTCGGGAAGTGATTGATCAAACTTATTACCATACAGCAACTCAATCATTTCTCGTGTATTGGCTGCAGCATATTCTCTAGACCTCGTGATATTACCACCCAATACACTATAAGCTGTCGTTCCATCATTCTCTAACGTATACCAATTAATACCAGTATGCCTACCCGCACCATTATAATAATCATCATACCGTTGATCATAATATCGTTGCATTAAATCAGAATTATAATAGGCATCAAAAAGGTCAGAGCGAAGCTGCGGTTGTTTCGCTTCTTCCGTCGCTTTAATATCTTTGGTATATTTTGTTTCTAATTCAGTATATTTAGGGTTATAAATAGAGTCATACGTGTTTTTATAAATTGTAGCGTATCCTGTTGAAGCTTGAGATCCCAAATAAGCGTTGGTATATGCTAAATCATAGGTCTTATGATAGGCGCGCTCACCTAACCGAGCATAATTCTCTCCAGTCGGAATAATACGAATAAAACCAGTATCCGCCTGCCCTGGATTAGCAACACCACGTGCATAACTTGAGCCAGCAGAGATATCTTTAGGGGCCTGGAATACCATCTTAAAATTTTCAAGAGCTAATGCTACACCTTCACCAGTTGTATTGGACAGGTGATCATCTGATAAAGATTCAAGCGCATAAACTGACGGACTAAGTAAAACTGCGATTAAACTCGCCAAACAAGATTTTTTAAATCTTGTATTATTCCAACTCTGAGTCATCACGACCTTCCTTTTTATCAGATGCTCCGCATCATTATTTTTAGTTCATCCTAAGCTTGGTATATCTCTTTTATTTATTTGTCATTACAACAATGTTCTTACCAAGCTTGTATAACTTTTTATTATGCTGAATATTGATCCAATTGCAAAAAAAACTGGGCGAATGAACCCAGTTTCCGATGAATGAATCCCATAAAAAATAAGCGGACCAAAATGGTCCGCTTATTCAATTATTTATACTGTTTATGCTTTTGGCAAAGTCACACCCGTTTGACCTTGGTATTTACCACCGCGGTCTTTATAGGATGTTTCACATACTTCATCTGATTCAAAGAACAACATTTGCGCGACACCTTCACCTGCATAAATACGAGCAGGCAAGTTGGTTGTATTTGAAAATTCTAAAGTTACGTGACCTTCCCACTCAGGTTCAAGCGGAGTCACATTCACAATAATACCGCAACGTGCATAAGTCGATTTACCTAAACATACGGTCAATACATTACGTGGAATACGGAAATATTCTACTGTACGTGCTAAGGCAAATGAATTTGGCGGAATAATACATACATCCGATTCAATATCGATAAAGCTTTTATCATCAAAGTTTTTGGGATCGACAATTACTGAATGGACATTGGTAAATACTTTAAATTCACGCGCACAACGAACATCATAACCGTAGCTTGAAACCCCATAAGAAATGAGTTTTTCACCTGTTTCATCATAACGCACTTGGTTTTCTGCATACGGTTCAATCATGCCGTGATTTTCGCTCATTTCACGAATCCAACGATCAGACTTAATTGCCATTATTTCTATACCCAAAAATAGTTAAATCAATTATTGCGCTGTACTTTAACTGAAATTGGCTGCAATGGAAATGATGATCAGGCGATGATGTCATTTTTTACCAAATGCGATTTCATCAACTCATCTTAAAGACTTAAAAGAGCAAAATAACCCAGCGGAATAGAAAAACTGACTAAAACCAAAGAAGCAGTTTTTTGCAAGTTCGATTGATTCAGCCAACGCACTTTATTCGAGGCCAAGATAGAGCCGATAAAAGTCCAAAACAAAGCAATTGGCACGATTAAAATGAGGAACATGCCAATATGAACCAAGTAATTATTCAATGATAACCACGCTAAACCTGGAAATATAGCAGAAGCAAAGAGTAATGCCTTAGGATTCAATAAGGTTGCGCAAAACAATTCACGTGCACGAATGGTGGGCAGATTATAACTGGCTTCGATATCTGCCGTTTTCCAGAGCTTAATCGCGAGAAAAATAATATACAGCGCGCTTAATAACTTCAAAAATATCGGGAGAATAGGAAATTGATTTGAAACTGTACCAATAACAAGTCCCCAAATGCTAATTGAAATTAAATAACCAATTGATTCTGCGGGAATAAGTCGTAATGATTTGCGCACGCCTACCTGTATACCAGAAGAAGCAAGCAATGTATTTGTTGGGCCAGGTGTCAATAAAATAGTGATCACTAAACCGATGAACAGCCATGAAATCATATGCGACCTCTCTATAGAGTGCGCGAAGAGTAATTGAGTTCATTGTACTTAGCAATTACGGAATTTTACATCTTTTTCAAAATCGCCAGAGTTAATAAAAAATATTTAAGTTTTAAATACTTATCAAATTAATCAAACTATAACTATAGAGTCATTTGTTATAAAAAATTTCAATAATTCTATTATTTAGCATGCATTATGACATTCAGACATGCTTGAACTGTCACTTAGTGATCAATTCAGGCACAATACCTTATTACTTAAGCATCCTACTTTTATGGCAAAACGGTTCTTTCAATCATGGCTTCCCTCTCCTCATAAAGTTGCAGAGATGAAACTGATGAAGATTTTTGGTCAACGTACCCTAAATCCTGTGCTGTGGTATGTGAACAGAAAGTCGATTTCAAAAGCAGTTTTTATTGGCACGTTTTGGGGCATGTTGCCTTTGCCTTTTCACAGCATTTTGATTGTTTTGACGGTATTACTGTTTGAAGTCAATTTACCGGTGAGTTTGTGTCTCGCTTGGCTGACCAATCCTTTTACCCTTGTTCCCATTTTATATATTGGTTTTTGGTTGGGTACGAAGGTGTTTCAAGTGAATATGATTGATCAGGATATGATACTGGGTGTTCTGCATCAGATCAGTCACTGGATTACCCACTTTGGGAATGGCCACATCGATTTGAGTTTGGCGAAAATTCTATTATCCGGTTTACTGCTGGAAGCTTTAATTTTTGCCGTGATATTATTTGTGATTACACGGTTATTTTGGCGCTGGAATATTATTCAACATTATAAACGTCGTCGTGCTACCGAATAATCATCAACCCTTTAAATATAAAAAGATTACTAGATGCATTATTGCAACTACATTGAACTATAAAATTTGCTTTCTGATATTTTTCCTGACCGAGCCAACTTGTTTTGCCCTGCGATTAATATTCTTCCACAACGCAGTTTTGATATTTTTATCAAGCATGATTAAAGTATCAAAACTGCTTTTGAACAACTTTATCCTATTACCTTATCCTTCAAAAACATAATCTCACTCAATCAAAATCAAAAAAGCCCCCCCTAAAGCAGGGCTTTTTAAATAGGACTATTCAATCAGTGATTAGAAAATTCTATTTTGTGGCTTCTCTACTTTTGGTAATTGGTCTGCAATTTTTTGAGCAATAGCCATATAGCTTTCAGCCGCATCATCACCTGCAAGTACAGAAGGTTTGCCTGCATCGGCATTTTCACGAATTTGAACATTTAAAGGCAAACGACCCAATAAAGGAATATTGTATTGTTCAGATAACTTGTCGCCACCCCCTGTACCAAAAATCTGCTCTTCATAACCACAATTCGAACAAATATGTGTCGACATGTTTTCTACGACACCCATGACAGGAATCTGAACTTTATTAAACAGTTCAATTCCTTTTGTTGCATCTAAAAGTGCCACATTTTGTGGAGTAGTCACAATAACAGCACCCGTCACAGGAATACGCTGCGCAAGTGTCAATTGAATGTCGCCTGTCCCTGGTGGCATATCAATCATCAGAACATCCAGGTCTGGCCACAAGGTTTGGTTAAACAACTGCATCAATGCACCTGTTGCTTTTGGACCTCGCCAAGCCACAGGGGTATTGTTATCCCCGGTTAAATGTCCAATCGATAGCACCGCCATGCCATACGCATCGATTGGAACAAAATTTTCCGCTTCAATCATCGGGGTACGACCGGCATTACCCAACATAGTCGGAATACTTGGACCATAGATATCAGCATCTAAAACACCGACTTTTAAACCTAATTTTTGCAATGCCAATGCGAGGTTTACAGTGGTGGTCGATTTACCTACACCACCTTTACCCGATGAAACTAGAATCACATTTTTAATGCGTGGATGTTTAGGTACATCTCTTTGTTGCGGTGCCGGTTTTTGGATGGGTGGATTGTTTGGATCTTCTTCAGTTTTGGTTTCAGCTTGGGCTGTTTTACCAGAAGCATCTATCACAGGCGGCAGTTTTTGGGCTTGAGACGTAGCATTTTCACCCTGAGGTTTGCTTGAACAGCTATGTCCTTCTTTGCCATGATCATGATTAGAACAGCTTTCACCTTGTGCATGTTTTTGCTGGATCACATGCATATTGAGTTCTTGGATACCGCATTTTTCCAAAGCATTAGCCAGATCATCATGGATTTTTTGTAAATGATCCGCTTCCTCAGGATAAGTATTAATGGTTATTTGTAATACTCGTCCTTCAACATTCACTTGGGTAATCCGGTCTTTCAGTGCATTGTTTGAATTAGGCAATATATAGGCTTGTAGCACATTCTGGATTTCTTCCTCCTTCACCTCCTGCGAGGGTGAAAAAACAGATTTAAGCGAAGAAAGCCACGACATAAGTTTACTCCAAGTACGAACATACAGCTGAATATCATAGTTTAGCTTTAAATGAGGCGAAGGTTAAGTAAAGTTCTAGCTTGCTTTATGATTGTTGCCAAAAATCCGACCTAATTAGTCGGTTTTAGTGCTTAACTGTTTATTTTAAAGATGATATTGCATTATTATTGAACCATCTATAAATATACTTTTATTAAATCATTCAATAGCATGAGCTAAAGCAGATAGATTCGAACAGTTTAAAAAATTTATTTTTTGGTTTATCTATCTAAATAACGATTATTTTTCATAACAATTATTATGCAGACAGATGTTTATTTTGTTTTTTATATTGGCTGCACATTATTATTTTTTATCATAACAATATTTTATTCGGGGATCATATTTTGCTAAAACAACTACTTGCATGCACTTTATTGACTGCTATGTCATTTGCCCACGCTGCGAATGAAACTTCTTCTATACGTACTCCAGAAGGACAATTAATCAGTTTAGGTGATACTTTTATAGATATGCAAAATCGACTAAAGTTGTCTCCAAATTCAATGCTTACACGTGAATTCAAAGATGGTGAAAATGTTAATTTAGTAATGGATTATAAATACGAAATAGAAAATATGATGTATACCATCACCATTGTGAACGATTATATAAAGAAAATTAAATGGCAAAACACTGATCAGGAAATTAAAGAGGATATAGCTCAATAATTTTTTCTTTTCAATTTTTTATTCCTGATAACTCCAGCTAAATTAAAGATAATTTAGCTGGAATCTTCGATTAAAAACTTAATTAAATTAGGGTGTGTTGACATTTGTAGTGCATAAATTGTTCTAAAGTGGCAACCATATAAAAATACAAGCAAGAGCAACAGCACTTTGATAATTACGCTTTAACTTGTCATATCGGGTAGCAATTCCTCTAAATTGCTTGAGCCTACAAAATACATTTTCAACTAAATGCCTGATTTTATAAAGATACCAGTCCATGTGCTCATTGGTAGACTTAGTGTTCGATTTTCTTGGAATATTGGGCTTTGTTTTTGTTGATTCAATTTGATTCCTGAAATTGTCTGAATCATATCCTTTATCAGCACATAATATTTCTGATTCAGTTAAATCCAGTTTAGATAAAAGAGCTGGTGCAATTTTAATATCGTGAGAAGTTCCATCAGAAATAATAAATTCAATGGGATTGCCATCAGAATCAATAGCTAAATGAATTTTGGAGCTATTGCCACCAATACTTTTAGTTATCTCTTGATTCTTAATTCCAGCAGCATGTTGATGAGCTCTTACGTGACTACCATCAATAAAAATCCATTCTTTATCAGCATGTTTGCTAAATAATTTAAATATATTCATGAATTTACTGTTTTTAGACCATCGATTATATTTTTTAAAAATGGAGTTTGGTTTGCCAAATTGCAAAGGTAGATCTCGCCAAGGGCAGCCAGTTCTAATACGAAATAAAATAGCTTCAATGAAATTTCTTAAATTTGATTTGAGATAAATATTAAAGTGACGGAAAATGGAAAGTAACTTAGACCAGTGTTGATCCTTCAGCATTGTACGAGGCATAGCGAGAGTAGAATTAGGTTTGGCGATTTGATTTTACTATCTCGCTATTTTTTATACAGTAAATGTCAACAGACCCTAAAATCAAGCCTGATCATCTTTTTTAAACTTGTTGAGAGTTTCGGTAGCTGTTTTCTTTAACTCATCAAGTTTCGCAGTTGCCTGCACTTTCAGTTCATCAAATTTAACTGAAGCTTCTTGTTTAAATTCAGTTGCTTTTAATTTAGCTTCTTCAAATTTATGACTTGCTTCTGCTTTTAGGTGGTCTAATTTTTCCTGTACCTTATTTTCTGCCTCTGAAGATTCAGTTTTTGCTTCTTTTGCTTTTTCATCAAATGACACTTTAGCTTCAGTATATTGAGCATCAGTTTCCGTGTTTAAATTATGAAGAGCCTTCTCACCTTCAAGCTTAATTTCGGCAGCTTTATGTTTGAGATCATCGCCTGCTTTTTCACCTTGCAGCTGCATTTCTTTAGCTTTGAACTTTAAGTCGTTTCCCAAGTCAGACGCTTTATTTTTTAAATCGTCTAATTTATTTTCATTTGTCATGATTTTTTTCCTCTATTTTATTCAGTATTTAGCTCACCTATTAGTTATACAAGGCACCTTCTATGAATGAAATCTAAAGCTGCATTTTGAAACAAAGGATGTACAGGATGTAGCGAAGTGAGATAAGTCATTTAATTAAAAGTAATGATATAAATTAGAGGTGCTTAAATAGCAAAGGTTAACAACAATGAAGACATCCAAAAGAACGATAAAATTATCACATAAATTTGATGTGCAAAGTCAGGTTATACATTTCAGTATTCCTTAAATTATTAAGAATTTTTATCAGTGTCTATAAAATGCACAGGCTTTATGAGGAATGATAAATGTGTAATTAAAAACTATCATTGTTTCAAGTTTGCTTTACCTTTATTCCCGCACATAAAAAACCCCCTCTGCCTGTGGCGGAGGGGGTTTTGGAATTAATGAGCTGGCGATGACTTACTCTCACATGGGTAACCCCACACTACCATCAGCGCAAAGAGGTTTCACTTCTGAGTTCGGGAAGGGATCAGGTGGTTCACTCTTGCTATTGTCGCCAG
>NZ_JAZQPV010000059.1:0-19540 GCF_045628685.1 Acinetobacter sp. | reverse complement strand
ACCACCTGATCCCTTCCCGAACTCAGAAGTGAAACCTCTTTGCGCTGATGGTAGTGTGGGGTTACCCATGTGAGAGTAAGTCATCGCCAGCTCATTAATTCCAAAACCCCCTCCGCCACAGGCAGAGGGGGTTTTTTTATGCGTGGAAATAAAGGTAAAAAAGAAAATAAAAAGATATTATTTGCACAATTGTTTATTGGTTTCAGACTTGTAGTCAGTGAAAAAATGCAAAATATTTAAAATAAAAAAAGAATAAGAAAATAAAAGATGCAACTCGAGAAGTAATTAACTTTAGAGCAAACAGTCCATCTTTTAAATATTCTTAAAATACGTTTTGAAAAAAACGCAGCAACATAAAGCAATGTAATGGTCAAAAATTCTACTCAAAATCTAGAAAATGTAGTCATTGCAAAATGGAACAAATAGATGGTGAATCTGATATTATATTACATGATCATATCAACGATCACTATGTTTATTATGGCTTGTAGTATAGAGAATACCTCGGGTCATAGGAGTAGAATTTTTAATAGAGCATGATTAATATGAGCTACAACCGATAAACTCAATTGATATATAAACTTCAAGCTGGCTATTTACACCTGATGATATTCGTAAGAGAGGTGGCGTTAATTTTGCGGACAAACGTTATGGAAGATTTTTATTTACCAGCATGGAGTGGAATCTTATTGTATTTTTCGAGGTTTACTTAGAATCTATAATTGTAACAAGGGAATACTGAATATAGTCTCCTATCCGTTAGACAGGAGAATTCCGGTTGACTTATAAAATACTTTTTAAAGTATTGTGATGTTGTTTAACTTGCCGTGCATACTTTTTACCTTGTTTTTTCATCTTAGAACTGGAGTTGTAGCCTGTAGGGCCAACATTGTAGTAGGCAAGCGCTTTAGGCCAACTTCCTGCTTTATTGTTATAGGTGGCTAGAATATACGTGCCACAATTAATATTATGATATTCATCAGTGAGATCGCCTGGACATGTTTGTTGCCAGTACCGTGGGATCACCTGCGTGAGTCCAACAGCACCCGCTGGTGAAATGGCATAATTCTTATAACTTGATTCTTGTCGAATCATAGCAGCTAGCAGTAATGGATCAACCGCATATTTATCAGCACTTTGGATAATCATGGGAGATACACGATTTGCCGTATCAGGTGTAACTGAATATGCTTTTTGTATACCATTGGATAGTTTGGCAGATCGCTTAGCCACCGAACTCCCGCCAAAGGAGGTACACCCGGTAAAAGCTAGAGCTGTAATAATGAGAGCTGTTGATTTAAAATTAAAGAAATGAAGTTTGGAAAATTTTGAATTCAAATTAGATAAATGACGCGTAATGAACAAGGTTAGAAACCCAAATACAATTTTATTGCAGATATGCTAGTGGCCTGTATAGAAAGTGTCAATAGTCAATGTCTAGTATCATTCAAACGATTTGTGACGTATTTTTTATAAATTAATCATTCATTATTTAAGGCCTATTGATATTTCATCATGATAGCCAAATAAAGAGAACAAGTTAAAGCAACTACGTTTGTATAGCTTTGCTTTAGTTGCCATAAAGTATTTCAATCTCTCTAAACTGCTTTTAACCGAGCAAAAGTATTTTTAACTGAATCTATGATTTATATAAATATTAATCCATGTTCTCATTGCTACTGAATTTTGAATTACATTTCCGTGGAATATTCGCATTAGTTTGAGTGTTTCTTATTTTTTTCGTAATAAGGGATTTAAATTCATAACCTTTATCCGTACCTACTATTTCAGAGCAATTTAAGTCTAAACGATCAACTAAATCTGGTGCAATTTTCACCTCATGAGCTATCCCATCACATAATAAATTGAATAGGCTTGTTATTAGCCTCTACAGCTAAGTGAATTTTAGAGCTGTTTCCACCCATACTTTTAGAAACAATCTGATTTTAATGCCTGTTTCATGATGATGTACCTGAACATGGCGTACCTCAATAAATAACCAATCAAAATCTATCTAATCTGATAATAATTTATTTATTTTTATAGACTTATAATCTTTAAACTCTGAAGAGCTTCTTAACAATCATGTTTGATTTAGCAAAGATTTCTGGTAATTCCGCCACAGACATCCTGTTCGAATCCGGTAAAGAATAGCTTAATAAAGTTTCTAAGATTTTGTTTGAGATAAATCCTCAAAGTATGGACAATAGATTTCAGCTTTAACCAATGTTGGTCAGTCAGCATTGTACGAGGCATAGTGAGGAATGGATTTGGTTTGGCGATTGAATTCTACTTTCTCGCTATTTTTTTGGACAGGAAATATCAACATAATATAATGTTTTTAACATTATATTAAAGTGTCCCATTAGACTAATGGGACTATTCATTTAAAAATTTAGTTAATGACTCAATTCTTCCACAATGGCCTGGTTAAAAGCAGGAATATCATCAGGGTTGCGTGATGTGATTAATGGCCAATTATTGGTATTGCAACGATGAACTTCTTCATCAACCCAGTGAGCACCAGCATTTTCTAAATCCAATTTTATACTTTTATAAGAGGTTAAATTTTTATCTTTAATTCTTTCAGCATTAATTAATACCCAAGGTCCGTGGCAGATGGCAGCAATCGGTTTAGCATTATCTGTAAAGTGCTGAATAATTTTGTGAGCATCCTTATTTAATCGAAGGGTATCTGCATTTACCGTTCCTCCAGGAATGACCAAAATATCGTAATCCTCTGGAGAGACTTTAGATAAAGTAGTTTGCGGCGTATAAGCGGTTGCATGTTCCTTATCACCTTTAACAGTTTGAACATCCTGTTGTTCTTCTGCGGCAAGAATCACTTCAATTCCTTTTGATTGTAAATATTCAGATGGTTTAATGAGTTCATCCTGTTCTACGCCCACATTTGAAGTAATAAATAAGGCTTTCTTAGTCATTTTAGTGATCCTGAATTACTTATTGAAAGTTCAACATTAGCAAGCTGAAATAATGAAGCTGTACAGATTTTGGCTTATTCTTGTTAAGGTTTGAAAAATTCTTGACAAAAATAAGCCCCATCACGGTGATAGGGCTTATTCGGATTAGATACAAGATATAACTCCTGTTTTACTTTATGCGTCCTGCTTATATCGTTTATTATTTTTATTATGGAAACATCCTGCTTCCTGATTTTTTTATATTAGGGAGCATACTGGTTTTAGCATAGCCGTTAATAAATACTTTTTGTGTAAGCAAATACTGACATGGAGATAGAGATAAAAGGAAAAATACAAAAAAATCTCAAATTAAAAACATGATTTTTAAATTCTAAAACCCTTTTTAAAGGTAGAGAAATTATAATCGTTTCTCCATCCAGATTTCACAAGCATGACTATGACCCGTATTACCTTTGGGTTGATTTAAATACTCAAAACCTAATTTTTCATAGAGTTTGACGGCTTGCCAAAGTTCTCTGGTGGTTTCTAGATAACAAGATTGAAAACTCTGCTGTAAGGTAAACTGAAAAGCTTTTTCCAAAAGCTGCTTTGCAAATCCTAGACCACGTATTTCTGGTAAAAAATACATTTTTTGAATTTCCAGAATAGTATGATCACCTTTTAAAGGCGATAAACCACCACCACCCAAAACTTCACCCTGCTGATTTTCAATAACCCAATACTGGGCATTAGGTTGATGATAAACCGTGTATAAATCATCTAAAATGGGGTCGGCTACAGCAAAACCTGATTCAGGTGCAAGTCCAAATTCTTTGGAAACTTCGCGAATGATATGTGCAATCTCAGCATTATCTTGTGCTTGAATAGGTCTAACTTGATACATAAGCTTAAATATATAGAAAGAAAAAGAGAGAGATTTTTATAACCCTATATGTGATAAAAATCCATCTCTTATAAGGTCTTTATATGTTTAATATACATATACAACTTATTTTAATTCACTTGAACTTTTACCTAATTCTCGGCGTGCAATAATGAGTTGCTGAATTTGTTGGGTGCCTTCGAAAATATCGAGAATTTTTGAATCACGAGCCCATTTTTCTAATAATTCATCTTCGTTATAACCAACGCTTGCAGCAAGCTCTACGCACTTTAGGGTGATTTCATTACATATTCGTCCTGCTTTGGCTTTGGAAATAGAAGCTTCACGTGAGTTGGGCTTTTTATTATCTGCCATCCAGGCTGCTTTCATGGTGAGTAAGCGGGCTGCTTCCCATTCCGCTTCCATACGGTAAATTTGTGCTGCAATATAAGAGTTCTGTAAATAAGGAGTCGTGTAATTTTCATCTAATTGATCTTTGAAAATTTCCTTAATTCTTTCCAAAGATGCTTTTGCACAACCGACTGCCATTGCTGCAACCAAAGGGCGAGTATTGTCAAAAGTCTCCATTATGCCTGCGAAACCTTTGGCAACATCAATTTCAGCATGGCCGAGTAGATTTTCGGCAGGTATGCGACATTCAATAAAACGGATCACGGCAGTATCAGATGCTTTGATTCCCAGTTTATGTTCAAGGCGTTCCACTTTCATTCCTGCGGTGCCGTTAGGAACTACAAATGATTTAATTGCAGCTCTTCCGAGTTTTTTATCTAAAGTTGCCCAAACAACAACAGCATCGGCACGTTCACCCGAGGTCACAAAGATCTTCTCACCATTTAAGATGTAATGATCGCCATCTTTGATTGCAGTGGTTCGAATCGCTGCCGAGTCTGAACCGCAATTGGGTTCAGTGATGGCCATAGCTGCCCAGGTGCCTTTAAAGCGTTCCAATTGTTCGTCATTTGCTACTGCTGCAATGGCAGAATTACCCAAACCCTGACGGGGCATACTGAGCAATAAGCCGGTATCTCCATAGCACATCTCAATTACGCCGAGTACGGTAGATATATTGACGCCATTTTTATTCCCAGTTTCGATATCACCACGTTTTCCAACCGCTGCACCTGCATTCATGCCTTCGCCACCATCATTCATGCCATCAATGATTGAGGCGAACATATCCAGTTCTTTGGGATATCTGTGTTCGGCTTTATCATATTTACGGGAAATGGGGCGAAGTACATTTAAAGCAGATTCACGAGCCTGATCGATCAACAGCTTAAACTTTTTAGGATTTTGTAAATTCATCTGCTTGATTCCTTATTTTTATAGATTAAGCATGTAAACCTGAATGTAAGATCGCTGTAGCACGTAAATCACGATACCAGCGCTCCACCGGGTGTTCCTTGGTAAATCCATGGCCACCCAGAATTTGCACCCCATCTGTTCCAATTTTCATGGATTTTTCTGCGCAGAGTAAACGTGCTAAATAGGCTTCACGATGAAAAAGTTGACCAGCTTCTGCAAGACTTGCAGCATTTAAGATAAGCATGCGCATGGCATCAATTTCAATTGCCATATCTGCAATCATGAAAGCCACACTTTGACGATGTGAGATTGGTTCACCAAAAGCAGTCCGTTCATTGGCATATTGAATACAGTAAGCTTTTACGGCTTCACAGGTGCCGACCGCCATTGCGCACCACATTAAATTGCCCAAATCCAAGAAAGTAGTGTAATTAAAGTCATCATCACCTAATAATTCAGCAGGACTATTATTGAAGTGTAATGTTACGGTTTCTGCAGATTTTAGGCCCATTGCTGAGCTTTTCTTTGCGGTAATACTGCTATCGCGTTTTACAATAAAAACTTCGGGTGAGCCATTCAGTTCAGCATTGACCAGAAATAAATCGGCAGTTTCACCTAATAGCACTAAAGTTTTTTCACCCTGAAGGGTGTATTTTCCATGGGTTGAAATTGCTTTGGTCTTTAGGTTAAAGGGGTTAAATGCAGGAGTTGCTTCTTGTACGGCAAATGTAGCGTGAATATCGGGATCATTTGTGAAGCTGGCTAAATAGGTGGACTGAACTTTTTCAGAACCCCATTGGGTAATTGCATTAATCACACTAAATGTTGAAAGTAAGCCTGCTGTTAAGGTGAAATCACCTTTGGCCAAATGTTCAGCAATGAGGATGTTGCTTAGAATATTTTTTTCAGTTGCCACTCCACCCAGAGCTTCGGGAAGAGCATAGTCATTCAGTCCTAAGTCGGTAGCATATTGCCAAAGTGCTGCGGGGAATTTTTCATTATTGTCTGCTTCAGCCGCTAAGGGATAAAGCACTTCTGATGCAAATTGATCCATCGCATCACAGGTCATCTGCTGTTCTTCAGTCAGGCTTAAATCAAATAGTGACTTGTGTTGATTGGGAAGGCGTTGTTTGCTAACGTTGGAATTAGCTTTAAATACTTTTTGGGTTTTGGTTAATGTCTGAAAACCTATTTTTGAACTTTGATATAAAGATTTTTCAAGAAACTTACGTAGTTTGAGTTGATCAAGCACATCGCTGCCGGAAATTTTAGTGATCAGTGATAGCCCAAATCCTTGTGCTCTGTTTACCCTATTGGTCATTATTATCGTCCATCGATTTTTAATTCTTTATACTTTTATGCTGACATGCAAATTTGAAAAAGACTATGTCATGACTGACAATTAAAATCGACTTGGATGAACGGTTTAAAGTGAATTTTAAATTTATTAAATGATTGAATAATATTTATTTTTAATGATTGTGAGTGCGGATAAAAAAGATGAGGTTGACTAGAGTGACAATAAAGTCACTCTAGTCCGAATCAATTATAAAAATTTTTCGACCATTTTTCGCACATTGGTTTTTGCATCGATCACAGTCATAAAGGTATAGGCACCAATGAACTTACGGCTAATAAACATAAATTCTTTCGGTGGAACACTGAAATAACGCGATGCCATTGATTTAGATGCACGTTGCATTACGCGACTATGCAATTGGCTTTTTTTCCAATCATAGCGTTGTTGCTCATCCATGACACCTTCAGGCAGGTCAGGATTATTTGCTGTGGTGCTGAAGGCCTCAGTGGCGAGTAAAAATACTTTGGCCATATCTGGCTTGATGCTTTGTGGAATTGAATCAAAAAATTCATAGCCGGTCATTGCACGAACCATTTCATCAATATCGTGATGATAACCTGCCTGAATTAAATTGCGTGCAACACTCAGCAAGTGATCATCAAACTGGCGGATGGCCCCAAAATCTAACAGGACAATTTTATCCTGGCTGTCTTCATTATTGCCTAAAAGAACCAAATAATTACCAAAATTTGGATCGGTCTGCATTTCACCCCATTCAAAAATTTCACGTACTGCAATCTCGAGTGATGCTTCACCGATTTGATTACGACGCTCTTGAGGCAGAGACAGCATGACAGGGCTATTGATCGGCACCCCACGCTCAAAGGTCATGCACAGAATTTGATCGGTACAGTAATCATCCACAATTTGTGGGACGATATAGCGTGGATCATCTTTTAAACGCTCGGCAAAACGACGTGTCGTTGCAGCTTCAATACCATAATTGACTTCACGATGCATCATTTCACGAACTTCATCAAACCATTGATCAAATTCACGCGTTTGTGGCACCATGCGGGTTAATTTAAGCATATTTTTAAACAGGCTCATATCTGAATCAATGGCAGCCGCTACACCTGGATATTGAATTTTAAGAACAATTTCCAAACCATCTGATTTACGCGTGGCGCGATGGACTTGCGCTAAAGATGCTGTGCCAAGTGGTTCATGATCAATAGTCAAATCATCGAGCTTGGCACCCAATTGTTGTTGTAAATGTTCTTTAATTGCGGGCCATGCAAGGGCGATGGTTTGATTATTTAAAGTATTTAGCGCTTGAGTAATTTCTTCAGGTAAAAAATGTTCACCATAAAGTGCCATCATTTGCCCGATCTTAACGATAGAACCTTTTAATTTTCCAATTTCAGAAACAAGATAATCCGCCTGTTCTTTCGTGGCTTTTTTACGTTTCTTTTCTTTATCCGCTTCACTGGAAAACATGGTGGTCGCACTCGAGGCGGCCCAACGCGTTCCTGCTAGTAATGAGGCTTTAGCGATAGATAAGCGTCGATCCATAGAGGAAGTTTTGAGTTGTTTAAGCTTATCGTTCTGATCTGACATTAAACAAAATCCTTTAATCAGCAAGTCGCAGAATAATTTATTGTAGCGGATATTACCGTGTATTCACGTATTAAAAAAGTTCAACCTGCTCTAGAGCACATTAATATGCTTAATATTTAATTTATTTTTAATAAAAAGTTTAAGTCTTATAAACTGAGGATACTTTTACATTAGTGAACTCAATTGTTGACCACTCTATTGAAGAGCCTTTGACGGGGGTAGAGTATGGAAAATTGTGAGATATGTTGTATAGATATTTACATACGAAATTGAATCTTAATGTCACTCTTTTGCTTCAAGATGCTTCTATTATCTTGAATATGTTTAAAAATCATGGCTTGAACGCTGTCATGCCTAAAACCCAGCGCATAACCTTTAACGATGATAATACTAGGTAAACTAAAGAACAGATATTTGGCATCATCTTCTGATGGGTCGGTGTAGATATCGTGTTCAATCAAAGTTTGCTGAAAGAACTGTTTCTCGCTTTCAACCTGGGCTGAATCTGTGTCATTCCAATAGTTTTGGCGCATTGCCATTAAATTATTGTGTTTGTAGCTCATAACAATAAATATTTAGAAAAAAGAATGAAAACTATATAAGGGCATTTGTTGCAGATTCAACCTGAATGTGTAAGGAAGTTTTTGTCGGATTTAGACTTGAACTGCCGTGTTATAGGAATTTACACATGATTGTTGTAGTATCCCTCAATAAACACAATAAGAGTATTTAAAAATGAGTCATTTAAGACAGGGGACCGTTATGCGATTTGTACCAGCAGTGATTTTTAGCGTGGCTGCTTTAGGTTCAAATTCAGTTTTAGCACAAGGATATTCTGACGAATATAACAAATGTCTAAATATATCTTATGGCCAAGCTGCAACAGTTAAAAAATGTGTGGATAAGGAATTAAAAACGCAGGGAAAAATCCTCAATAAAAACTATAAGAAATATTTAAAAAATAGTAGTGATCATCTAAGTAATATTAAGCAGCAACATCAACTCTGGGTTAACCGTCTTAATCAGCAATGCTATTACAATGTGAGCTCTGCATCGATAGAACTTCAACAAGCAAGATGTGTATTAGAAATGACAATGGAGCGCGCTTATTATTATCAAACCAAGCAATTCCCCTATAGATAATTGTTTTGAAACTGGTTGAAACATTATAAAAAACGGCTAAAACAAGGTATCATAAGGCGCTTTAAAAAATTGACCTTGGAGACGCCTTAAGTGGATCAACTGACTATTAGCCCTGAACATTTACAGGAAGCCGCTGAAAACCTAACAACCATTCGTGATTTTATCCGTTTTGGTGTTTCAGCCTTACGTCAATACGATGCACACTTAGGTCAAGGGACAGAAGACTTTTTTGCAGAAAGCTCAGCTTTGGTATTGCAAACATTGGCATTGGACTGGAGTGCGAATCCGGAAATTCTAGATGCGAAATTACTGCCAAGTGAAAAAGCTGAATTTATCAGTTTGCTTGAACGTCGTATCAATGAAAAAGTGCCCACTTCATATTTATTGAATCTTGCTTATTTCTGCGACAAACCTTATTACGTTGATGAACGCGTGCTTATTCCACGTTCACCGATTGCCGAATTGATTAATCAACGGTTTGCACCGTACTGCCTAGATGAAAATGGCTTAATGCGTGAAGCATTAAACAATCTTCCTGAAAATGCTCATCCGCAAACACCACGTCGTATTCTAGATATGTGTACCGGTTCGGGTTGTATCGCGATTGCTTTGGCTTATGCATTCCCTGAATCTGAAGTGGATGCAACCGATATTTCTAAAGAAGCTTTAGAAGTGGCATCGATTAACGCTGAACATCACAATATGCAATATCAGGTTGCATTGATGGAATCAGATTTGTTCGCAAAAATTCCTGCTGAAAATCAATATGATTTAATCATTTCCAATCCTCCATATGTCGATGCAGAAGATATGGCTGATTTACCAGCGGAGTTCTTGCATGAACCAGAACTTGCACTTGCTGCAGGTCAAGACGGTTTGGATCTGGTTCGTAAAATGCTGGCGCAAGCTGCGGATTATTTGACTGAAAATGGCTTGATTGTCATTGAAGTGGGCAATTCTGAATGGGCAATGAAGCAAAACTTTAATACAGTTGATTTCCATTGGTTAACTTTCCAAAAAGGTGGTTCGGGTGTTTTTGCTTTAACAGCAGAGCAATGCCGTAAATACCGTGATTTATTTGTACAATCTGTTCAAGCATAAGGAGTTGTGAACATGGCAGGTAATAGTATTGGACAACTGTTCCGTGTAACGACTTGTGGTGAATCTCATGGCGTTGGCCTGATGGCAATTGTCGATGGTGTGCCGCCTGGGATCGAACTGACTGAAGCAGATTTACAAAAAGATTTGGACCGCCGTAAACCAGGCACTTCTAAATTCGCTACACAGCGTAAAGAACCGGATGAAGTCGAAATTATTTCTGGTGTATTTGAAGGTAAAACCACCGGTACCTCCATTGGTTTATTAATTCGTAATACCGACCAAAAATCGAAAGATTATGGCAACATTGCACAGACTTTCCGTCCGGGTCACGCCGATTATACCTATACCCAAAAGTATGGTTTCCGTGATTACCGTGGCGGCGGTCGTTCAAGTGCGCGTGAAACTGCAATGCGTGTGGCGGCTGGTGCAATTGCGAAGAAATATCTGGCTGAAAAGTTCGGTATTAATATTCGAGGTCATGTAACACAGATTGGTACAGAAAAAGCCCATACACTGGATTGGAATGAAGTTCCAAACAATCCATTTTTCTGTGGCGATGTAGATGCTGTTCCACGTTTTGAAGCTTTAGTGACTTCCCTTCGTGAGCAAGGCACAAGCTGTGGTGCAAAGCTTGAGATTCTTGCAGAGAATGTGCCTGTAGGTTGGGGAGAGCCGGTTTTTGACCGACTAGATGCTGATATTGCACATGCCATGATGAGTATCAATGCGGTTAAAGGCGTTGAAATTGGTGATGGTTTTGCGGTTGCAGAACAGTTTGGTCATGAATCGCGTGATGAACTCACGACAGATGGTTTCCTTGCCAATCATGCCGGTGGGATTCTGGGGGGTATTTCGAGTGGTCAAACCATTCGTGTGGCGATTGCACTGAAACCAACTGCAAGTATTACCACACCGGGTAAAACCATTAATATTGCTCGTGAAGATACGGACGTACTGACCAAAGGCCGTCATGACCCATGTGTAGGCGTTCGTGCGACTCCAATCGCTGAAGCGATGTTTGCAATTGTGTTGATGGATCACTTCATGCGTCATCGTGCACAAAATGCGGATGTGGTTGCGCCGTTTGCACCAATTTAAGCTTGAGTTTAATGAGTTAAGGCTACGAGCTTTAATGATAAAAAAACCAGACTTTAAGTCTGGTTTTTTTATAGATAGAATTTTGTTTGATGATGCTTTGTGGTAATTTTCTTTCAATTAAATTTTTTAGAAAAATAATGCAGCCCTTAAAATATAGACTGGCAAATGCCAGTGATGTTGAAAGCCTTGTTGCTTTGATTAATCAGGCTTATCGCACCAATACAGGTTCAAGTTGGACCAGCGAGCAGGATATTGTGACTGGAGATCGAATCAATCATCAGCAGTTATTGGAGAGTCTAAACCAGCAGAATTTCTCTTTATTTGTTGCCGAAATAGTTGAACATTCAGAATCTGCTTTAGTGGCATGTGTCGGTTTAGCCTTTCAACATAGTAGCGTAGAAATAGGCACTTTCTGTGTAGCTTCGGATTGGCAAAATCAGGGCATTGGGAAGCAAGTTTTAGCATATGCTGAACAAAAAGCATTCGCAATTTTTCCAACCTTAATCAGCTATGAAATGTTTGTACTCGATGCCAGAATAGAGCTGATTCAATATTATGAAAGATGCGGCTATTCAAAAACAGCATGTATCGAGTCTTATCCGATTCATGCAAACGTAGGGCAACCTTTGATTGATCTACAATTACAGCATATGTCCAAGTCCATCTCTTAAGGGAAGTATATAAAACGCTCATACTGTACAGACTAACTAGAAAATAGCCTAAGCTTAATCATCTAACTCAATTGATTTAATTTTAAATAATTGAAAAATATATTTATTTTTATTGTAATAACAGTGTTTAACAAATAAATGAATTTAATGCTCGCGAATGGTACAAAATTTGCTCATATTAATATAAGCAATTATTGCAGGAGAGGTGTTCTTCTGTGAACACGCCGAAGGAGCAACGACCCCGGAAACTTTCAGGCAAAAGGACTGTAATAATTTCAAAAATCTGGAGAGAAGCATATTCAATATGCTCACCGAAGGGGATGGTCAGCGTTAAGTTTTTAACGTCCTGATCGAAGCTCTCAGGTATAAATGACAGATGGGGCTCAGAAGAAATGTTACACATTTCCAGGGAGTGTCGTATGTGTCATATCGTTGTGATTGGATCGGGAATTACCGGTGTTACTTCTGCCTATGAGCTGGCAAAATTGGGTTATAAAGTCACGGTCATGGATAAACATTTATATCCTGCCATGGAAACCTCGTTTGCCAATGGCGGACAGATTTCGGCCTGTAATGCAGAAGTCTGGAATCAAAAAGCCACAGTATTAAAAGGTATCAGGTGGATGTCAAATAAAAATGCACCGTTGTTACTCAACCCTTCATTTGACCTGCATAAATATGGCTGGTTAATGGAATTTATTGGCAATATTAAACATTACGAAGCCAATACTCGAGATACCGTGAAAATGGCATTATTGGCCCGTGAGCATTTATTTGCTGTTGCTGAACAGGAGAATATTCAGTTTGATTTGGAAAAGCGGGGCATTCTGCATTTTTACCATAGCAAACTAGATTATGACGTGGCGACTCGAGTGAATACTTTGCTGATTAATGGAGGATTAGAGCGTATTGCCATTACACCGGATGAAATTAAAGGTATAGAGCCGAGTTTGAGGGGTAAATATTATGGCGGTTTTTATTGTCCTGGAGATGCCACAGGCGATATTCATAAATTTACCAAAGGGCTCGCCGAAGCATCTGAAAAATATGGTGTGAAATATATGTTCGGTATGGAAGTGACTAATGTAAAACATCATGCCAATGGCGTCACTGTGCTTTACCATGCCAGTAATGAAAATATGCTGTTAGATACAGCGACAGTTGAATCCTTGGAAGCAGATGCTGTGGTGGTTTGTGGGGGAGTGGGAAGTTATCACTTGGCAAATTTACTGGGCGATCGAGTCAATATATATCCAGTCAAGGGTTACTCGATTACGCTGGATTTAAATGATGAGGACAGCATCAAAAATGCACCATGGGTCAGCCTGCTGGATGAAAGTTCTAAAATTGTGACTTCACGTTTGGGTGCAGGCCGTTTACGCGTTGCAGGGACGGCTGAATTTAATGGTTATAACCGGGATATTCGTGCAGACCGAATTCAGCCCTTGATAGATTGGGTCAACAAGAATTTTAATATCAGTACCGAAAATGCGGTGCCTTGGGCAGGGTTGCGTCCGATGATGCCGAATATGATGCCCATTGTACGCCGCGGAAAGCGGGAGCGAATTTTTTATAATACCGGGCATGGTCATTTAGGCTGGACCTTATCTGCAGCGACAGCAGTGATGATTAGTCAGCAAGTCGCTTCACAACATCCAGTTTAAACAATTAAAAAACATGCAGTTTTGGTTTGGTACTTTTTATTTTGTAACGTCTAAACTTTTTTCTGGTGTTTAGGTAATTTACTGACTACCAATTCATATGAGGCTGTGACTAAATCTTGCACCAATTCGACCGTCATTTCTTTACCCGGATAAATCGTAATCCAGTGCTTTTTATTCATGTGGTATCCTGGACGAATTGATGGATAGAGATCACGCAGCATCTCAGATTCCTGGGGAGAGCATTTTAGAGTAACAATTTTCTCGTCGTGATAAATCATAGTCATCATGAAAATTTTATCTAATACTTTATATACATCCACACCAAAGCCAAAAGGTTGTGAATGTTCAGCAGCTACAAGGTTGATAGCCGTTTCAATCGCAGTTTTCTGAATCGAATGATCATCCGTTGGCGGGATACTTTTTTAAGAATCAAATTAAGCAATTAATCATAAATCCGGTATACACCAACAAAACGCTCACAGCCTTTCTGGTCTGTTTTCACCGATAGAATCGCTTTATTAAAATCGAACTGATATTTGCAATCATGTTCGTTATCAGTAATTTCACTTTTCTGCTCAGGCGTTGTATAGGCTAAGAACGGAATGCTTTGTGTTTCTAATTTATTGTTGGGGTTACGGTAGGCAATGCCTTCAATTTTAATTCTATCTTTGGTGAGTTGGTGAACTTGTAAATGTACGGGATGACTGGCAATTTTCCCATTTTCAAATTTTAAATAATGACTGGTTAAACTCTGATTTAAAGAGGTATAAAAATTAAGTTGATCAATACGCAATTCAAATTGTTGCTTATAACAGTGCAGACTTTTACATTGTTGTAAGCGCTTAAACCATAAAGTCTGGGTATCTTCTAATAAGTGAACTGGGGCATCACTGACTAAAAAAGCAGTGGTATAGTGATTGGACAATTTTTCCCGCAACTCAGCAAGATTTTCGGCGCAAATATATTTCATTGACGACGTATTCGGACTAGAACAGTCAATTTTTTGGGCGTGAGCCAGAGTTGAGCACAAACAGCCAATACTGAATAATGTGCCTAATGTTTTAATGAGATTAATTTCGGTATTCACCAGCATGATCGCTTATAATTTCACTATGTTGCGCTGATGTAACTATAGCGAAATAGAAAGCGTGAATACAACCTCTCAATCATTTATTTCTTAAGGATGCTCAAAGTGGTCGCACAAATTCGAATTGGTCAGGGAATGGATGTACACGCCTTTGAAGAAGGTGATTTTGTCACTTTGGCAGGAATTAAAATTCCGCATACTCAAGGTTTAAAGGCACATTCGGATGGCGATGTGGTATTGCACGCGCTATGTGATGCATTGTTAGGGGCTTTGGCTTTGGGCGATATCGGGCAGCATTTTCCAGATACCGACGCAAAATTTAAAGGTGCAGATAGCCGTGTTTTGCTGAAGCATGTCTATCAGTTAATTTTAGACCGTGGTTATGTGCTGAATAATGCCGATATTACAGTCGCGTGTGAACGTCCAAAACTGGCGAAACATAATCTGGAAATGCGCCAGAGTATTGCAGATGTTCTGAATGTAGAAGTGAATCAAATTAGCGTGAAGGCAACCACCACAGAAAAATTAGGTTTTACCGGGCGTCAGGAAGGGATTCTATCGATGGCAACGGTGTTGATTTCACATCAGCCAAAATGATCGGGATGAATCAACGACTGTTGTAGTTCTTGAGTGGCTTTGCGACCCTGCAGTTGTAGAGCTACTGCATGAATCAGACCAGTCCAGGTTTCATTCGGTTCCCAAATGCTGTGCATCAGCTCTTGCGCCATAGGCATGTCCATATCCATATAGTATTGACGATATAAATACATCAAACTACTGACATGATAGTTCTTGCTGCAATGCACCCAGACCATTTTTTCTTGTACTAAATGCGCCAGTATGTCTAGAATCAGTAAACATTGATCATCAGACGGGGTTTCTGCAGAAATCGGGAATTGAATATAATTTAGGCCTAAATCTAAACAAATCTTATCTTCATGATCTAAATGCTGCTCTGCATCAGACAATCCCATATTCACAATCGTGGTTACACCGTATTCTTTAATCAGTTGCAACTGTTCAGCAGTGGGCTGAGCTGAGGTGAATAGGTGCTCGTGAATAAACTGGAAATTCTCGATGTGGCTTAATGCATTTTCAATTTCATTCATAAGATAAAATTTTTCCTAGGGTTAAACAAGAAACGCCATCTATCTAGATGGCGTTTGAAATCTCTTAACGATTTGACAAAACGTCTTTGAGTGCCTCATGCATATCCAGCAGGGCTTTTTCAGTGGTTTCCCAATCGATACAGCCATCAGTCACTGATTTGCCATATTCAAGCTCATCCAGATTTTCCGGAATATCTTGACGACCACCTTTAAGGTGACTTTCAACCATCAGGCCTACAATTGACTTGTTGCCATCCAGAATCTGTTCTGTGATGTTTTTCAATACAAGCGGTTGCAAGTACGGGTCTTTGTTTGAATTGGCATGACTGGCATCAATCATGATCTTGTTGCTGACTTTGGCTTTGGCTAAAGCATTTTCAGCTTCTGCAACAGAACCTGAATCATAGTTCGGTTTGCCATTGCCCCCACGAAGGACCACGTGTGCATAAGGGTTACCTGAAGTACGAATGACAGACACTTGGCCTTGATCATTTAGACCGAGGAAGCTATGACCATGTTTAACCGATTGCATGGCATTGGTCGCAACCGTTAAGCCGCCATCTGTACCATTTTTAAAACCTACAGGTGATGATAAACCTGAAGACATTTCACGGTGCGTCTGACTTTCGGTGGTACGTGCACCAATGGCTGACCATGAAATCAGATCTTGATAATACTGTGGCGAGTTAGGATCGAGTGCTTCAGTGGCACACGGTAATCCTTTTTCATTCAGTTCAACCAAAAGCTGACGACCAATACGAAGGCCTTTTTCGATATTGAAAGAGTCATTCATGTCAGGGTCATTAATTAAACCTTTCCAGCCTACCGTGGTGCGCGGTTTTTCAAAATAAACGCGCATTACGATGTAAAGAGTGTCTTTAACTTTTTCGCTTAAAACTTTTAAACGATCGGCATATTCATGTGCAGCAACCGTGTCGTGAATTGAACAAGGACCAATCACCACAAATAGACGCTTGTCTTTACCATCTAGAATATTGCGAATGGTTTCACGACCTTTCAGGACCGTTTGATAAGCATGTTCAGTCAGAGGCAACTCTTTTTTTAATTCAGCAGGAGTTACAAGAGGCTGAATGCTTTGTACATTCACGTCATCGATGTCAGATTGTGTAATAGGATTTGACTGTAGTGTATTCATTGCCGTCACTGGTTAGATCATACAAAAGTTTTTTTAGTAGCCTGAATATAACACGAATGTATGTTGATAATGTTATAAAAAAGATCAATATATAGGTCAAAAAAAATTGATGAATCGTATAGTCAAATTAAATTTGTGCCGATTTTTCAAGACTGATCACTTGTGCTACTTCTGGTTTTTTAACTGGTTTCGCTTTTACCGGATGAAGCATGAAATTCATGCCTAATGCGAATAGGGTAATACCGAGAATCTTGCGGATCAGTTTTTCTGGCAGGCGGGAACTGATTAGAGTTCCGACCACGATGGCAGGAATTGAACCGACCAGCAACCATCCGAGTAAGTGTAAATCTACATTACCCGAGCTCATGTGTCCAAGCCCTGCGACTAAAGTCAAAAGCACGGCATGAACCACATCGGAACCGATAATGCGAATCATGGGTAAATTCTGAAACATCAGCACAAGCGCCATAATTCCAAATGCGCCTGCACCGACTGAAGAAAGAGTGACAAACACACCTAGTACAATACCCATAATCACAATATAGGCACGTTTGTCTTTTGCTTGCAGGTTCACTTTTTCTAAGTCTTGAGTCATATCCACAGGAACATCTTGACGCATCTTGTTAAAGAAGCGTTCAATGTGGCTGCGGAACACGATGGAAATACCGGTAAGGGTTAACATAAAGCCCAAAACCATAGTTAATACAGCTTTATAGCTATCTGATTGACTGAGGTAATTATCTAAAACCCAATGGGTTGCAAGCGAAGCGGGAATACTTCCCACCGCAAGCCAAAGGACAATCGGCCAGACAATATTCATTTTTTTTGCGTGAACCAAAGACCCGCAGAATTTTGAAATTGCGGCATAAAGCAAGTCTGTTCCAATGGCAATGTGTGGCTCGATTCTAAACAGGGTAATCAGGATGGGAGTCATTAATGAACCTCCACCAACCCCTGTTATCCCAACGCAGAACCCGACCAAAACACCTGCTAATATAAATTCGAATGGTCCAAACATGGTTATATATGCCAAATATCAAAAAACGTGCATATGTTATGACTTTTACATATAAGTCGTTGTCTTGATTATTGATTTACTTATTCTAAAAAAAGAAATAGACCCTAGGCTTTATTGGGCGGGAGTATAAGGCCTCATTTCTAATGAGAAAAAATGGCTTTGCAGCGCTTTCATGATTAATCTGAAACATCAGCTATGTTAAACTTTAAAAAATTTGAGGATAAACACTTGCAAAATCGGAAGCTTAAAATCGGTATCGTGGTCGGAGAAGTGTCTGGAGATACACTAGGCGCTAAACTCATCCGCCGTTTTCGTGAGCAAGGAATTGATGCCGAATTTGAAGGTATTGGTGGTCCGCAAATGATTGCAGAAGGTTTTAAAAGCTATTATCCGATGGATATTTTATCGGTTATGGGAATTGTGGAAGTTTTAAAAGATATTAAAAAGCTGTTTGCAGTCCGTGATGGATTGGTGGAGACCTGGACAAAAGATCCTGTCGATGTGTTTGTGGGGATTGATGCACCAGACTTTAATTTACGTTTATCTAAAAGTTTGAAACAGTATAATCTGCCGATTAAAACCGTGCAATATGTCAGTCCTTCTGTTTGGGCATGGCGTCAGGGACGGGTACATGGCATTAAAGCCAGTATTGATTTAGTACTGTGTTTATTTCCGTTTGAAAAAGCCTTTTATAAGCAATTTGATGTGCCTGCTGCTTTTGTAGGGCATCCATTGGCAAGTCAACTACCGCTCACAAATCCACTGATTGAAGCCAAGCAAGAACTGGGTTTAAATCTTGAACAAAAGCATATTGCACTTTTACCGGGCAGCCGCCGTGGTGAAATTGAAAGACTGGGGCCATTGGTGCTGGATGCAGCACAAATCATTAGCCAAAAGCACTCAGAATATGTCTTTTTAATCCCTGCGATTAATGATGCACGCAAGCAGCAGATTGAAGCCTTACTAAAACAATATCCTGCTGATTTTGTCGCGAAAGTATATTTGCTAGAAAATACCGATACAGACTCTAAAATTGGTCGTCAGGTCATGAATGCCTCCAATATTGTGGCTTTGGCGTCAGGAACGGCGACTCTCGAGGCAATGTTATTGCATCGTCCGATGGTGACATTTTATAAATTAAATTGGCTGAGCTATGTGGTGATCAAATTCCTGATCAAGATTCCTTATTATTCCTTACCGAATATTATTGCGGGTAAAAAAATCATTCGGGAACTGATTCAAAAAGATGCAACACCGGAAAATTTAGCCGCTGAAATTGAAAAACTGATGAATGTTGAAACTGCACAAATCCAGACGATGCAGCACATCACCATGCATAAGAAATTGCTTGCCGGAAATAGTGAAGATCCTGTTCAAGTGATTTTGAATATCTTAAATCCTCTGCACAGCTCAAATTCACAATAATTTACTGAAATTGTTGCC
>NZ_JAZQPV010000058.1:0-48755 GCF_045628685.1 Acinetobacter sp. | reverse complement strand
GTAAGCGTCCGCTGAACCCCACTTTTCTTATTTTCTCAATATCCCGATAGTGTCCATTATTTATTAAATGGACATTATGTTTATGGCCTTAGACACTTTTATAGACACTGAACAAACGACAGAAAGAACCCGCAGAATCTTCGCAACTGATTTTAAACAGCACCTGGTCGAGCTTTGCCTGCAGCCAGACACATCGGTGGCCAAGGTGGCAATGCAACATCAGATCAATGCCAATCTGCTGCATAAATGGATTCGCCAGTCCAGATCAATGGTCCCGGCATTAAAAAGCCCACCCAGTCCACAGACCGACTTTCTTCCCGTCATTCTTCACCCGACTCCAGTCAGACAAGAAGCACCTCTGCCACCTGACGCAACTAAACAAGAAACACCTCCACCACCTGTGCCGGAGAAGAATGCTGTCGCTCATATCAGGATTCCATTGCATAAGGAACAAGGTTCCGCAAGGGATCAGATGATCGAGATCGACTGGCCGCTGGAATCAGCAAAGGAATTACTGCCTTTAATTCAGGGCTTGATCAAATGATCCGTATCGATGAAATCTGGCTCTCTACCCAGCCGATGGATATGCGTGCAGGTATGGATACTGCCATGGCTCAGGTGCTGAGAGCCTTTGGCTATATCAAACCGCATTGTGCTTACCTGTTCTGTAATAAACGTGGCCATCGCATGAAAGTACTGGTGCATGATGGACTGGGCATCTGGCTGTGTGCCCGACGGCTGGAACAGGGCAAATTTCACTGGGCTCAGGTTCACCAAGGTGAAACAGTAGCCATCAGTCGGGAGCAGTTACAGGCACTGATCCAAGGTTTAGCTTGGCAAAGAATCGGTCTGCAGCAAGTGGTAACAATGCTCTAAACCAAGCTCATCCATTCTGCTATTCTCCAAACGTTTTATTTACACATATTCATGATCTCAGCCATACTGCGGTCATGAAAATGCTGCCTGATTTAAGCCAACTGACCCATGAACAACTGCTGGAATTTACCCGGCAGTTGGCGCTGCAGCATCAACAACTCGCAGAAGATAAACAACAATTAGATGCCAAAGTTCAGCATCTTGAAGTATCAAATAAGCAATTAGATGCTCAAGTTCAACATCTTTCTATTCTCAACCAAAAATACGAGCATGAACTTGCGCTATTTAAACAGCATAAATTCGGCAGTAAAAACGAACATCTAACCGCAAAACAAATCCACCTATGGGACGAAGCGGTTGAAGAAGATATTGCTGCGGTTGATCTGGAACTGGAACGACTGAATGCAGATAAAACGAATGCAGCTGCGCAGAAAGCCCCAGCCAACAAACCTAAACGTCGACTGCTGCCAGATCATCTGCCAACCCTCCGTATTGAGCATGAACCTGCATCAACCCAATGTGCTTGTGGCTGCACCTTGCGTCGTATCGGTGAAGATATCAGTGAAAAACTGAATTTCAGACCGGCACAGTTCTATAAGGAACAGCATATTCGAGGCAAATGGGTGTGTGATCAATGTGACACACTGACCCAACAAGCAATGCCGGCATATGTGATTGAGAAAGGAATCGCCAGTCCTGAATTACTCAGCCATGTACTGGTATCGAAGTATGCAGATCATTTACCGCTGTACCGTCAGCGCCAGATCTTTCTACGCGCAGGTGTTGATCTGTCCAGATCAACGTTATCTGACTGGATTGGTCGCTGTGGTGTAGAGTTAGAACGCCTAACCGATGCATTAAGAAAGGTGATCCTACAGCAAGCGGTGATTCATGCAGATGAAACACCCGTCACCATCATGCGGATGGATGATAAAGATAAAAAACCGAAGAAAGGTTATGTCTGGGCTTATGCAACAACCCAATATAATCCAATTCAAGCCGTGATTTATGACTTTCAAGACAGTCGCTCTGGTGAACATGCCGAAGCCTTTCTAAAAGATTGGCAAGGTCATTTAGTCTGTGATGATTACAGTGGCTACAAAGCACGCTTTAGATCAGGTCAGGTCATTGAGGTGGGCTGCATGGCACATGCACGACGTAAATTTCATGAGTTGCATGTGACCAAAAAAAGTCAGGTCGCTGAACAGGCATTAGTGCTGATTCAGAAACTGTATGCCATAGAAGCAGAACTCAGGAAAAAGACGGATGGTACAGCGCAACACCGCCGCGAATACCGACAACAGCATAGTCAACCGGTGATGCAACAACTATATGAATGGCTCAACCAACATTATCTGACGGTGCCGTCGAGTTCTCCAATTGCCAAGGCTATCAATTACACTCTGAAGCGTTGGCCAGCTTTAAGTCGCTATTTGGATGATGGCAACCTACCGATTTGCAATAATTGGGTCGAGAATCAAATGCGGCCTTGGGCTTTGGGGCGCAAGAACTGGTTATTTGCAGGTTCGCTGCGTAGTGGTCAACGAGCGGCCAATATCATGACTTTAATCCAGTCAGCAAAACTGAATGGGCTGGATCCGTATGCCTATTTAAGTGATGTCCTAAAAAGACTACCCACCCATAAAGTCACAGAAATTGAGGATTTGCTACCACACCGCTGGAAACCTGAACCTCGTTAAAACATAGCAATGGGGTTCAGCGGATGCTTACGTTTTACAGCTCAAGCCTTTGACTTTAAATCTAAACGATCAATCTGGGACACTTAATCCTTTTCTGAAACAGACCTCTTCATATATTGCAAAGAACTTTAATCTTACGTTTGATCCAGAAATTTGCTCGAGAGATCTCTCTAAGCGCATTTTTTTAGCCACTAGTGGCTATCAAGCTTATGTCATGCAACTCATATATCAAAGCTGCCTAAGTGCGATGAGCAACAACCGTGTAGTTGTTTCAATGGGTGACTTTCATACAGCTTATGCCTTAAAAAGTATCTTGTATAAGCCTCAGACTAGGAAAGATATTTTCCTGCTTAACTCTTCTCAAATTACTGAAATCCTAATTTAAAATCATGAAAAAATTATCTCTATCCCATACTCCAATTCCATTCCCTGATGAATTCATAGGGAGCTTTTTAATTAGAGCATCTTACGTTAATGGTTATGAATCCCCTAAAAAAATGTTAAATAGTGCTGGAATTCCAGTTTATACATCATCCTATGAATCAATATTTACTGATGAAAATAAATTTAAAAAAGTTATTGAACAATTAGAGCTTTCAAATGACTTATTAGATTTAGTAATTAAAAAAGTTCCTCCTACATACCAGAGTTTTTTTTGGAATAGTAATCAAGTAATTCAGGCTCCATTGGTTATAACTGAATTAAATAAATTCTGTCCAATTTGTTTAAATAGTAATGGATACTGGAAGAAGAACTGGTTGCTAAAACCGTTAGGAGTTTGTTTAGATCATCAGGTAAATTTGATAACTAACTGCCCAGAATGCCATGAACACTTACCAATAGATCGTAGATCATTATTTGTGTGCCCAAATTGTAATTTTGATCTTCGAACTCACAAAAGTATCCCTTCTACTGTCGATGATATTAAAATTAATAATTGGTTTTTAGAAAATCTCTATTCTGATGATGAGAGTTTTATAAAGATATTTTTCGATATATGGATCGCACTGTTTGAATATTTCTCAAATTTAGACATTCAGGTGAATAAATCTTATCTTTTAAAATTATGTCATACTTTCTTTCATAACGAAGATATTTTTATATCATCCCTTATTAAGGAAATCGAAAATAATTTAGATTATGCTCACCCGCAGATCCAGTTGCTTCCATTTTCTAGAAATAAGTCTAGGTTCAAATCTATTTTGACTAGAGTTCAATCTCAATTTAGCGACTATAAGCAATTTTCAGCGCAACCAATTGATAAAAAATTTAATAAAAATGAATCAATACATATACTTGGTGTTAGTTTCAGGTCGTTTCATAAAAGATTAAAAGAAGGGGTTCTATATCATGATCAACGTGGAAACCATGAAAAAAATAGTTTTAGTACCAAAATACTTGAGGATTGGTTGATTAATGATACAAGGAATATAAATGGTACTTATGAATATCAACATCCACCACAACTAGCTGATGAGTCAAACCACTATTACACTATTCCTGAAATTATGAAAATACTTAATCTTAATGATAGAAATACACGACTATTTCTTAAAATTCCAGATATTCCAACGACCAAGAAGTATCTCAATCGTTATACACAATTTTGTCTTGCAAAAGAATTTGTTAATGATTTTCATAAAAAATATATTTTTCTAGCCCCTCTTGCTAAATATTTTGGCGTTTCGACTCTTACACTAAGATATAAACTTTCTAGTTTGAAAATTGATCCTATATATAGCAATAAACTTTATCCTGCCTATTATGCAAGAAAAGATATTCATCATTTAGATAAATCCATGATTGAAAGTATTGTTACTTTCAAAAATAATTTAGGACGTAAAAAAGCAGGAACTGTAAATAAGAGTAAGAATAATGCTTTTGTTAGCCTTAATGAAGCAGCTCATCTTCTGAGTATTTCACCATCTCAAACAGCTCAACTCATTCAATACAAATGGCTCAAAGTAGAAAATTTAGATGAACGTCCTTATCGTATTCCGAGAAGAAGTATCGATAAATTAATACAACAAAAGAATGACCCTTCTTTTGTGGATATAGAGGTAGTTCTCAAAGCGCTAAATTGCTCATATAAACAACTACAAAAGAATTGGATTATGACAGGCTATTTGAAACTCCGGCATATAGGGTATTGGCAATTGTTCTCCAAAACAGAATTCAATAATGTGCTAGAAATTCATAAAGAATTCTTCACAGCTTCGGAGGCAAATAACTATTTAGGCA
Source organism: Acinetobacter sp. (assembly GCF_045628685.1). Lineage (GTDB taxonomy): Bacteria > Pseudomonadota > Gammaproteobacteria > Pseudomonadales > Moraxellaceae > Acinetobacter. Next base: position 43,938 of record NZ_JAZQPV010000058.1, on the reverse strand, counting down.
TGCATCGAACTCATATTACTAATTTAGTGAGTCGCGGATTAATCAAACCCCACTTTTATGGCAATAAAAATTACTCCATAAGATTATTCAAAAAGGAGGATGTCAAAAAATTACTAAAAGAAGGATATGGAGTTCAAACACCATCCGGAAAATCTTAACTTATGTGTCATAAATTACTAGAAAATCTTAACTTATGTGGCAAAAACAAGTTGAGATTGAATGTCATAAAAACTTAAATGACTTTGATTTAATTAAAAAAATCAATCTCACATTATCTGTCTTTTACTGTTCAAAAATCCCGTCTATATGGCGGGATTTTTTATACTTAACAATTATGATAAATTGATAAAACACAAAAACTTAAATCCTAAAAATCGCAAGAACAACAATATGATGAAAAATATAAATCCCGCTCAGCCACCAAATTCCCCTGAACGTGAATTACTCAATATCTATCCTAAGACTTATAAATTCTGCGCTGCTTTAATGATGGTTGCAGTAGTGATCATCTTGATGATCCGCTGGCCAAGCCTAATCGAAAATAACTTTCCCTTAGGCAAAATTTTAGATTTAGTGGTGGTTTTTATTGGTGCTCTGTGGCTTTCTACAATGCGGGTCATTCTCACCATGCATCGTATTGTTCAGCGGATTCCATTTCTGAAGTATCAAATTAAACGGCAATATATAGAAGATATCAAAGTCGTACCAGATGTACGATCGCAACTACAAATGAAACACCCTCTTTGGTTAAAGCCTTTATTCAAAAAATTACCACAGCAGGATGATGACCATTGGCGTGAACATGGTTGTCTATGGTTTAAACATCAGCAACAACACTTGAGTTTATGGTCCATACGTATGGTAATACTACCCTTGCATATTTTTTCAACAGAACAGCGGCATGAATTGATCAGTGCAATTCAACGTCATTGGGGCTTTGATGCCACACAAGTAGAGCGCACTGTGGTACAGCCGATTCAAGCTAAATATGCGAGTGAGGATATTGGCAATCGCACCCCTTCGCTGATTATATTCAGTGTCCTCTTGGTGATTGCTGCGATGTTTGCCCCCGTATATCTATTCAAGGCACAACATTTTGCAGTTGAATCTTATTTATGGGTACTTCCATTGATCATGGTGATGACATTATTAGCCTACCCTTTTATTCGGGCAGAAAATAAAAAATATCCATACATTGGAACCATCTGTAGCGGTATTTTTTTAGGTGCTGCTCTTTATTTTGTCAGCTTGCAATTGAACCGTTGGTATAGTGAATCCCATCATTCGACTTTGAACAGTACGCTCACTCTAGAAAGTATAGAGAATAATGTACAAATTTGGCGTTTACCTCCAAACTTAGCAGAAAATGTGGGTACAGATAAAATTTATGTCTCAGACCGTATATCTGGATTTAACAACAAACTACAACCGCAGCAAAACTATAATATCGAAATTAAACAGGGTTTCTTTCAAGATTATTTTATTGATTCAGCAAGCCTGAAAAACATCCGAGCAATAGCTGAATAGATGTCATTGATATAATCCCGAACAATAAAGAATATTCGCATTACCCATGCCCTACATCATCTTGGGAATGGAGCAACTCTCCAAACTCATGCGTAAAGCGAAATAATGATCTTTCAATATCAATAGTGAAAAACTCAATGAGTCAAACCATGCTACAAGAAAAACAACGTGAGATTCCCAAAGCCATTTGGGTACAGATTTATCGTAATCATATGCAAATTTTAAATTCTCAAGGTCATGCTCAACATACTATTGTTGCGACTAAAAAATATGACCATCCACGCTCAATCTTGAATCAGTTTCATATTGGAGAAACGGCATTAAGCCAATTGCTTTCCATGCAAAAACAGCCTTGGTACGACAAAAATCCACTCCTTCTCCTCCAAGTCAGTGAACCCTATGAAGGAGGACTGACCTTCGTTGAGCAACGAGCTTTTCTAGAGCTTGGTTATAATGCGGGTGCTCGACACATCTGGCTATTTGATGATAAAGGCACATGGCTGAATACCGACCAACCTACAAAAAAGCCAAGTGCGCTTGATAATACCTTGAGTAAAGTGGTCTTTATTGTGATGCTCATCTTTTTCATTCTGATTGTTAAGTTTCTAAATTCCTAAGTTCAATCAAAAATTCAATAAAGTAACGATCATTTATTCACTTCAGATAATGAACTATGATTGATCATTACCTAGGTTATGCTCAGTTTAAATTTACAACTTACGATAACAATATAAAAATCAATCGGGTGTTAAGAATGAAAGGAACAATTTTGGATTTTTCAATCCAGACCAATACAGGCATCATCAGTGGTAATGACCAAAATCGCTATCACTTTACAGGTGCAGAATGGCGAGGTCAGCGCCCGCCTTTACGTGGAGAACATGTCGATTTTAATATTGATAATGCCGGCAATGCTAGCGAGATCTACATTGTAGTAGACCAGAACCCGATCATTCAAAACCTGTCCCAACAACTCGACAAAATTTCAAATCTGAATCAGTCTGAAGAACAATTCAACATGATTGACTGGTTTGTAAAATGCTTAAAAAATTATGTCACCTTTGATGGACGTGCGCGACGTAAGGAATTTTGGTTCTTTGTACTGGTTTCTTTCATTTTAGGCATTATTGTACAAATGATTGATGCGATATTAGGTACGCATCAAACTTTAAACGGTTTATTAAATCTGGCCTTATTTCTCCCTAGTTTGGCTGTAGGTTCTCGTCGTCTACATGACACAAATCGATCGGGTTGGTGGCAACTTCTTATTCTGACTGTTATTGGAATTATTCCTCTCATTATCTGGTGGGCTTCAGATACCAAACGGGAAAATAATCAATGGGGACAACCTGCTAAATAAAACAGACAAAAAAAGGGCGATATCGCCCTTTTATTCAATCAAAATTTAGCCATATTTTCGGGCAAAATCTTCATCTGAGGTACATAAGTAAATAATGAACTCGATGAAAGCCACCAAGGCTGGAATAAAGGTCCAGAAGAAAATCAGATAAACAATGCCCCAGCCGATTTGCCCCAAATAAAATTTATGAATACCGAAGCCACCGAGGAAAAAAGCCAAGATTGCTGCAATAATCCTGTTTTTATCGCCCACCTGAGTTGGAAATACCAAAGGTGAACTCAGGATATAAATGTCATTGGCCTGACCTGTTCCATCCACTGTAAAATCAACTTTCTGGCCCCGTGCAGGTGGAACTTGCCCACGCCAATGTGCGCCAGAAAACTGATAACGGTTTTGATCATCAGCACTGATCACTCCCGAATTGGTCTGGATGGAAAAATCTAATATCTGCCCTTTCATAAATATCCTTAGTTTTCTTTATATTATCTTTTTTAAATTATAGGTTTAATTGGCTGAATTTAAAACAAATATCGAAAAATCAATGCTTCGAACAGGACTTAAAATACTTGTACTTATAATCTTCTCTAAACCATTTTATAAAATAGTCCAACTAAACAACTTAATCATAAAAGCGCTTCAAACAAAAACTCGGACTTTTCAATCCGAGTTTTTAATGAATAATTTAATTTGAGGAGCTATATATTTATCGCAATTCGATTTGAGAGATCTTTTCCAACCCTTGTACAGCAGCAGAAAAATCCAGTTGACGCGCAGATTCCTTCTCGATTAAAGCAAATTGCTCCTGAATCAAATACATACTTGGAAGATTCAACGATTCCTCCTGAATCAAATCTACGGCAATACCGATATCTTTCTGCAATAAATCCAAAGCAAAGGTTTTATCAAAACTTCGGTTGAGTACCCGCTGCGCCATGATATTTTCAGAGATACTGCTTTTGCCACTGGAGTGATTGATACAATTTAAAGCAGCAGACAAATCTACCCCTTTCGATTTCAACACGGTGAGACCTTCGGCCAAAGCCCATAAATGGGTGGCCATCAAGGTATTATTAATCGCTTTTACCGCAAAACCTGAACCGCTTTCCCCGACATATTCAATTAAACCTGAAAATGCCGCAATGATCGGTTTGGCTTTTTCAAAGGCATCAACATCACCACCGATCATGACGCTTAAAGTGCCCTTTTTCGCACCGATGGTTTGACCTGAAACAGGTGCATCCAGATATTCAACCCCTATTTTTTTTAAAGTTTGACTTAACTGTTTTGCAGATTGTGGAACACCACTGGTGCAATCAATCCAAATACTGCCTGACTTGGGTGGATGCGCTGCAATCAATTGCTCTACATCTGCACTGGTCGGCAGGCAAGAGAAAATAAAATCGGCCTGTACGGCTTTTTCTATATCGACAGATTGCGTTTGAAAGGCAATCGAATGATGATCTGCCTTGGACGAGGTTCTGTTCCAGACCCAAACTTCGTGTCCAAGTTTAGGAAGATGAGAGGCCATATACCATCCCATTGCCCCGAGTCCAATAAATGCAATTGTCTGATTCAAAATGAACTCCTATTGATTGACCACTGGTGTAACTGAATTTTCGGTATCTACACTGGCTGGAGCTGGACGAGTTGCATCTTCACCCCGACTCAAAAATAGATTCAGCACAATCGCCGCTAAAGTTGCAGTTCCAATACCACCTAAATCGAAGATGCCAATTTTTAAACTAAAGTTACCCGCCCCCATAATCAGGCTAACCGCAGCAATAATTAAGGTGCTGTTTTTGCTGAAATCGATTTTGTTATCAATCCAGATTTTTGCGCCGGCCACGGTAATCAAACCAAATACCATAATGGATGCACCACCCAGCAATGCCACAGGAATGGTACTAATCACGGCGCCAAATTTAGGTGAAAGGCCGAGTAAAATCGCAAACACACCGGCAATGACAAATATCGTCGTTGAATAGACTTTAGTCACCGCCATCACGCCAATATTTTCTGCATAAGTGGTCATACCTGTACCACCCACCGATGCTGACATTGAAGTACATATACCATCTGCAAAGAATGCACGGCCCATATATGGATCAAGATTTTTGCCGGTCATGCCGGAAACTGCTTTAAAGTGACCCAAGTTTTCAGCCACTAAAATCAGTGCCACAGGTGCAATCAATAAAATGGCATTGGCGTTAAAAACAGGACTATGGAAAGTGGGAAGACCCATCCAGGCCGCGTCTGAAATAACGCTAAAATTAATCGGTGTACCGAAACCCATGACATTGGTCATCAGGAAATAAATGAAATAGGCAGCTACAAGGCCGAGTAAAAGCAATAAACGTCGCACCATCCCACGAGTAAACACCGCGACTACGCTAATACAGATAATGGTAACCACTGCCATCCATGTATCGAATGAACTAGCAGAAACACTTTTAATGGTCACTGGCGCGAGATTCAAACCAATGATCATAACAATTGCGCCAGTCACAATCGGGGGCATTAATTTTTCAATCCAGCTGGTACCAGTTTTCATGACAATCAAACCAATACCTGCATAGATCAGGCCACAGACGATGGTTCCGCCAAGCGCTAAGGCAATATTGGGATTGGATCCTGCACCGGCATAACCCGTCGCCGCGGCGACTGCACCAATAAAAGCAAAGCTGGAACCCAGATAACTCGGCATGCGTCCGCCGGTAATCAGGAAAAATAGAATGGTTCCGATCCCGGTAATTAAAATGGTCAGGTTCGGATCAAACCCCATCAACAAAGGTGCAAGCACCGTTGCACCAAACATTGCAAAAGCATGTTGCAGCCCTAAAACAATGCTTTTCCCCGCAGGTAAATATTCATCCATTTGGACTGGTGTTGTATCTAAATTGCCTTGGTAAGGCTTAAATTCCGGAAACCACAATTCTTTTTTTTGCATGGGTTTCCCCTCCCCCTCAATTAGGAATATTGGATTAGTTCATGGGTTGTGGCTCGCAATACGCACGATTGAAATACATCAATGCATTCATACCTTGATTTTGTTTCATGGCTTTGACCTGACAAATCAGTACATCATGACTGCCGACCGACATGCTTTGCACTACTTCACAGTCAAACGAAACCAGTGCATCAGCTAAAACTGGTGCCTGCGTGAGCAGTGTCGACCATTTACCCCGCAAGAATCGTTCCGACATTGGCGTTTTTCCACCAAAAACATTTGATAATTCAGTCTGATGTGCTGCTAGTGTATTTACACAAAGCACTTGGTTGCATTTAAAGGTTTCAAATACCGAAGCTGAACGATTTAAGCACACCAGTAAAGTCGGTGGTGAATCGGTGACGCTACACACAGCGGAAGCAGTAAAACCGGCCTGCCCCGCTGTCCCATCCGTAGTAATCACATTGACGGCTGCACCTAAATTGGACATGCCCTGTCTAAAAGTCGCCTGATCAATTTCTGTATGTGCTTCATGTGCCGTCATTTGAAAACTTTGCGCATTTTTTACTAAATTTTCTGTAGATTGAACCGACATGATTTTGCTGTTCATCACCGCCTCCCTCACCAAAACTCAATTCTTGATTATGCAATTTGAATTTCAGTTTTGTCCTTTATTAATAGCAATTTACTTCTGTTTTTTGAGATTTTTTTTCAATTTAAATATGCGCAATAGATGCAATTTCAACCAAAGCCTCTGGTTTTACCAAGCCCGTTTGCACACAATAACGTGCAGGTTTATCGCCCGGAAAATACTCGGCATAGACTGTATTGATCGCAGCATAATCGGTCCAGTCTTTGACAAAGACATGATTAAAGGTTACGTCATCCATCGACCCACCTGCAGTTTCAATGACTTTTTTGATGGTTTCCAAAATATGACGGGTCTGTGCTGCAGCATCACCAATATGTACAACGTTATTATTTTCGTCAAAAGCCAAAGTGCCTGAAACGTACACAATATTGTCCGCTTTGGTGGCCGGAACATACGGTGCCAATGGTTTTCCTGTACCTGCGGGTAAAATGATTTCTTTTGGCATGAGATTTTTCCTATAACGACTTAAGCTGATTTTTCTAAAAGATTACTATTGGCTTGAAAGGTTTCGACAAAATTTGCTGTGTCCGACACCCAGCCAAAGAAGGTTTTAATGTTGTACAGACTGGCTGCATGTACTTCAGTTGACCCTGCCTGATAACAGGCATCGTCCAGTGCCACACCAAAATACTCCAGGAAAAATCCATCTCTTAAAGTCGACTCGACACAGACATTGGTGGCAATACCGACAAACACCAGATTACGAATCCCTTTGCTACGGAGCATGCTGTCTAATGCTGTATTAAAGAAACCGCTATAACGAGGCTTTTCAATCACGATGTCTTGCGCTAAAGGTCTAAGCTCATCAATCAACTCAAAGTCCCAACCGCCTTTAGCCAATAACTTGCCCTGTAATTCAGGATTTTTACGCATGGTTTTTAAGGCATTGGATTTATGAAAATTAGGAGAATTCACGCCGCCTGCTTCGACATACTGATCATCCCAGCCATTTTTGAAATAAATCACTTGAATGTTTGATGCATGCGCGGCATCCACCGCTTTTTTAATGTTCTCCACTACAGGCTTGGTTTTTGAAACGTCAAAACCCGCCAAGTCTAAATAACCGCCTTTTGAGGTATAGGCATTTTGCATGTCTATTACGATTAATGCGGTTTGCTCAGGCGCCAGTTGAATGGCTTCCGGTTCTGCTTTTAGAACTTTTCCAGTACCTGCTGCTTGGGTAAATCCTGCACAGACTACATTTTTTAAGGATTCATTGATGTTCATGCTGATTTCTCCAAAGTTGGGATTTGAGTCGCCTCACCTTCAACCACAATATGCTCACGACATTTCATCAGCGGTTGAATTTTTTGGCCAAAATCTTCTACGCCTTGAATAAAATCATCAAAAGTTAAAAGAATGCCTTCGGTTCCGTCGATTTCACCAATTTCATCGAGCATTTTTGCGACATTTTCAAAAGAACCGACAATGGTGCCCATATTGATATTGACTGGAGATACACTGGATGCCATTTGACGAATGTTGGTATCGGCGCCAGATTTGGTATCTTTTCCACCTTGGTTCATCAGCCAGTTAATCGCTTCTACATCTGCTCCATCGTTATAGTTTTGCCATTTTGCGAATGCTTCTTCATCTGTTTCTGCCGCAATCACCATAAACAGCACATAAGTCTGAACATCGCGTCCGGTTTTGTCGGTATGTGCCTTTAAGCGATCATTAATATCTGCATACGCCTTTGGTGTATTTAAGCCTTTACCAAAGACAAAGTTATAGTCTGCATATTTGGCGGAGAACTCCAGCCCCGTATCGGACTGCCCTGCACAGATGATTTTCATATCGGCTTGCGGAACTGGGCTTACGCGGCAATCCTCCATTTGGAAATGCTCGCCTTTAAAGTCCGATTTACCTGTCGCCCAAAGCTCACGTAAAATTTCCACATATTCAGATAAATAGTCATAACGTTTGGCGAAGTATTCATCGCCCGGCCACATACCCATTTGTTTATATTCAGGTGCTTGCCATCCAGTCACCACATTCAGCCCAAAACGCCCATTTGAAATTGAGTCAATAGTAGATGCCATACGTGCCACAATTGCAGGCGGCATCACTAAAGTTGCAGCTGTGGCATAAATTTTAATTTTGCTGGTGACAGCAGCAAGACCCGCCATTAAAGTAAATGTTTCCAGGTTATGATCCCAAAATTCGGTTTTCCCACCAAAGCCACGCAACTTGATCATCGAGAGAGCAAAGTCGAAACCATAATGTTCTGCACGTTGCACAATTTGCTTGTTCATTTCAAAACTAGGTTTATATTGCGGTGCATTTTCAGACAGTAACCAACCATTATTTCCGATTGGACAAAAGACGCCTATTTTCATTATTAACACCTCATTTTTACCATTTGGTTATAAACATGCTTCAAGCAACCCACTTGAACTTTTATAGTTAATATTTAGCAAATGCTATGCCAACATTGTTAAAATTATATTTTTCAATAACTTGTAAATATTTTATTTTAACAAACAGTAAAATAACTCATAAGATGCCTGCACTGTTTTAGCGATAATGGCTCCAAAAAAATGCATAATCTTTAAAATTTGAAAATGCTCCATTGATCGATATCAAATTATTTTTATGAAAAAATGAATTAAAAAACCGCGATCTTAAAAATCGCGGTTGGATAAAAAATTTACTGGTTATTGCTGTAAATAAGCCTGCTTAATTCGATAATGAAACCACTTTTAAAAAATGATTGTGAAAAAATTTAAGCATGGTTTTATTTAATAATTCTGGTTCTATAACCGTGGAAGCATGTGCTCCTGAAACCAGCATAGTCAGTTGTCCATGTCCGAATATTTGTTTTAAATCGCTCGACTTGTGTACGGGTACCAAAAAGTCATCCTGATTGGCAATGAAATGTAGTTGGCTATGCTGCAACGCTTGTATATGCTGCTCATTGATTTTAAATTGCCGGGCAGCTTGAATCCGCTTCATTACATTGTGAATAGGCGGGAAATCTTCAAGTTGAATATTTTCTAAACTATTCAAATGCTGATGATTTTTTGAAATCCAGGCTGCGGGATATAGAAATAATCCCTGTGCTCGCACATAGGCTTCAGCACCTGCTGATTTTAATAAATCCAGACGGGCTTCAAAGCATTTTCTGGTATGCGGATCGAGTTCATCCCATGAATTGATACAGGTTAAACTTAATATTTTGGTTTCAGATGTTCCTATTAATACAGCCAGTTCTGCCCCGATAAATCCGCCAATGGCATGTCCAATAAAATGAAACTGCTGAATTTTTTCTAATTTTATTATTTCCAATAACTGCTGTGCCAGATCGGTAATTGAATACTCATCGGCTAGAAGAGCTGAATCAGCATGGCAACCTTGCTGATCATAACTTAATACATGAAAATATCGAGTGAATGCTTCAATTTGTGGCTTCCAAAAACTGGCATGACCGCCTAAACCTGAAGATAAAATTAAGAACTCAGCTGCTGAATTTTCTGTACATCGATGAATTTTATAGCTCATTTTTTACCATTCATTAAAATAGATTTAATAAGAAACAGCAAAATCTGTGCCTAAACTTCCGCATAAGTTTAGCCTCTAGGATCAATATCAAATCTCGATTACCGGGAAATATAGAAAACAAAATTTTATAAAAAGAAAAAAAGAAAAAAAGAAAAAAAGAAAAAATTTAATCAAGCAAATTTCATAACCACAAGGTTTACTTTCCTACTCAAATCTATAACAAAAATAGCTAAACTCAATTCAAGCCAAAAACTTAAAATAGATGAATACCACAAAGATGAATATAAGAAAATTATGAGATAAAACAAGTATTAAAAATCAAAATTCCCCTTACTCAACTGGAGTCCAGTTTATAACAATCTCAAGTACTCTCTGTCTCGTAATGAATCTGTCTCGTCATGGAACAGTCGGTGCGCTAGAAATAACAATCACACCCTATCTATACTTTTCTTGCAAGGTGATGGTTTATGGAAATAACAACTGAATATCCACTATTTCAATGTCACTATCTGCCGCGTTATTTCATTGGTCTGATCTTCATCCCCGCCATATTTATGGTTTTAGCACAACATTCACTCAGCAACTTCAATATGATTCAGGATTTCAGTAGCCTGATTCAGTATTTATTACATCAATCCTTGTCGGGTTGGTTAATGGTCATGCTCATCATCATGCTGGCGTGTATTGCTATAAATATAAAACTTGTGGTCACTAACCAGAGCATCTCCCTACAAAGTATTGGAATAAAGCTTAATAACATGGTGCAGCGTAATACCCTGTCCAAAGCCCAACTCTATTCTTCGCATGCCTTAAAATATCGTCTACTTAAGCCCCTTACAATAAAAGGATTAAGCCAACAACAGTGGAGAACCTGCAGTATCGGTTTTATCTTAAAACCTGAATTTCGCAAGCAATATAAAATGGCACATATTGATCTGAATATGTTGAATAAAGACAATCGGCAACAACTGATCCAGATTTTGGTGCAGCACTATCATTTAGACCTTAAATTTTTCCTAGGCAGAGAACAACTCGCCAGAAGAAAACTACAGCATAAATTTTAATAACAGAAGGCGCTTACAGCGCCTTTTTGTCTTTTAACATTTAAGCTGGAATACGAAGTACTTGTCCGGGATAAATATCATTAGCATCCTTTAACAAAGGACGGTTGGCTTCAAAAATTTTGTTATATTGATTTGCATCCCCATAATATTCTTTTGAAATTTTAGACAGGGTATCGCCAGATTTAACCGTATAAAATTTGCTTGCAGGTTCTGGCGTTGCAACAGTCATTTGATCATCAACTTTTGCCACATGATCTATATTACCGACTGCCAATACAATTTTTTCACGGTCTGCCTGGCTTTGTACTTGCCCTTTAATGGTCGCAAGATCAGAAGTTCCATTATAACTTACAGATAAGCCGGTTATAGGTAAGCCTAAAGCTTTGATATGACCAAGTAGCTTATTTGCAATTTCTTGTGCAGATGGCTCTACGGGAGTAGTTGAAGCTGCTGGAGTTGCTTGTGGTTCAGCAGGTGCTTTATTTTTCTTACCAATACCTTTTACAAAATCAAAAAGTCCCATTTTATTTCTCCATATTGTTATTTATGCTATTTCAAAAAAATAGTGTTCTATTTTTATACCTAAAATTTATCCCACTAAAGGTTGTCTTTGGTGAACCGAACGTAAAAATATGTAATAAAAGCAGTTTAAAAAAATTTGATTTCCTCATAAAAAAAGCCACCTAAAAGGTGGCTTTCATTTTCAGCAAAGCTGAAACAACAATTAACCTAATTTCTTAGAAACATAGTCAATTGCTGATTGAACAGTTGTGATTTCGTTAGAATCTTCATCAGGGATAGTGATGTCAAAATCATTTTCGAAAGACATAACAAGCTCAACCAAGTCCAAAGAGTCAGCACCTAAGTCATCCATGAAAGATGCTTCGTTTTTAATCTCTTCAGCTTTAAGACCAAGTTGTTCTGCAACCGCTTGTTTGATACGTAGTTCGATATCGCTCACAGGAATTCTCCTCATTGCTTGTGGCGTTTTTAATGCCGTTAGTTTAATTGAATATCTGGTTTTTTGAAAGTTTATCCATCAGCTAATTAGCTCATGTACAGACCGCCATTCACATGTAAAACAGTACCAGTGATATAACTTGCCTTCTCGCTAGCCAGAAAGCTCACTGCATTCGCGATATCTTGTGGGTCACCTAAACGGTTTAAGGCCACTTGATCAATCATTTTCTTACGAATTTCTTCACTTAACTGTTCTGTCATTTCTGTTGCAATAAAACCTGGCGCAACAGCATTCACCGTAATTTGGCGACTACCCATTTCTTTTGCAAGGCTACGGCCAAATGCTTCTATCCCTGCTTTTGCAGCAGAATAGTTGGCTTGTCCCGGATTTGCAAAGTGGGCAACGACAGAACTGATATTAATAATGCGTCCAAAACGTGCCTTGGTCATGCCTTTTAAAACACGCTTAGATAGACGGTATACAGCCTTCAAATGAATATTGAGAATATCATCCCAGTCATCTTCAGACATACGTAGTAACAAATTATCTTTGGTAATTCCGGCGTTATTTACCAGTACCAGAACAGAACCATATTTTTGTTCAATATCTGTAACTAAAGCATCAATTGCAGTCACATCCCGTACATCTAGCACTGCACCTGCGCCATTCTCAGCAAAGCTTGCAGATAATTTTTCTGCACCTGTTTCAGAAGTTGCCGTACCTACAACAAAATAACCGTCTAAGATTAATTGCTGAGCGATGGCAGCACCAATTCCTCTGCTAGCACCTGTGACCAATGCGACTTTACATTCTTGTGTCATGCAATTTTTCCTTCAGCCACCAAAATGGCATTTAATGCATCCTCAAGACGAGCTTTACTGTCTAGTGGAAATGCTTTTTCGATATTTGGCAAACGCTTCGCAAGATTGGCAAGAACATTGCCTGGACCACATTCAACTACATATTGCACACCTTGATCTTGCAGGTATTGCATGGTCTTGGTCCATTGTACAGATTGATACAATTGTGCAGTCAATGCCTGACGCACTCCAGCTACATCCGTGGCGATTTTCGCGTTGACATTTTGTATTACAGGAAGGTCAGGTAGCTCAATGGCCGTTTGTTCCAAAGCTGCCGCAAACTTTTCAGCCGCAGGTTTCATCAATGAACAATGTGAAGGAACAGATACCGGTAATGCAATCGCTTTACCTGACTGTTCTTTGGCCGCAGCCATCACCGCTTCTACAGGTGCTTTATCACCAGCAATGACTACTTGACCTTGAGCATTATAATTTGCAGCTTCAACCGAACCCAAACCTTGTGCATTTACCTGCTCGCAAAGTTGAATTACTTTAGCGTCATCTAGACCTAAAATAGCAGCCATTGCGCCCTGTCCTTGAGGAACAGCATCCTGCATGAGTTTGCCACGCAAATTCACAAGTTTTACTGCATCACCAAGGCTCATCGCCTCTGCAGCAACCAGTGCGCTGTACTCACCCAGTGAGTGACCTGCAAGATATTTTGGTGCAACACCACCCAATTCCAACCACACGCGCCATAAGGCGATACTTGCAGTCAGCAATACAGGTTGTGTAAATTCTGTTTGGTTTAACCCTTCACCACTTTGAGCAATGTGCCATAAATCAAAACCAATCGCTTCTGAAGCTTCAGCAAAAGTGTCGGTCACACCACTAAACTGTTCTGCAAGTTCAGCCAACATGCCTACTTTTTGCGAACCTTGACCAGGAAAAACAAAGGCGGTTTTTGTCGCTTGAGCGACTTGATCGAGTCTTTTAGCAGACATATAAAAATCCTTTCTTGAGTCTAAGCTCGTTTACGAAGCGAAATTTAACACTTAATTTTTGTTTTGGTAATTGCCAAATACAACAAAAAACAGCAACAAAAAAAGGGAGCTTTCGCTCCCATTTTTTCTACTAAGCTTGACGCTTAATACATCACCAATTATTCAGCAGCAGCTGCTTTAGCGAATAATTGACGACCACGGTAGATACCATCTTTAGTCACGTGGTGACGACGGTGAATTTCACCAGATGTTTGGTCTATAGTTAATGCATTCTCGGTTAAAGCGTCATGTGAACGGCGCATGTCACGGCGAGAGCGACTTTTACGGTTTTGCTGAACGGCCATGATGGCTCCTTACAAAGATCGAAAAATGGATCAGAACAAATTCAGTTGTCTTATACTTTACAGTATAACACAAAATTAGTTAAGTTTGCCCTTCAAACCTGCCAAAACATCAAACGGATTATCCCGTTTTTCTTCGGCAATGTCTTCATCGGCGGGTTGATGCTTATGTACACAAACTTCATGCTTGGGAGACAATGGCATCAACAATAACAATTCATCTTCTATCAGCGCGAGTAAATCAGCCGACGCAGGCGCATCAATGCTACCTTTTGTCGTTGCTTCACCTTCACCTAAGACGATGAAATCAGCATCCTCATCCAAGCGCTCTATCAGTGATTCATCATCCACAAGCGCTAAATGAAAGTCTGAAACGAGAGGAATTTCAACGGTCTGCAGACAACGCTGACATTCCATTGGGACTTTCGTTTCAACATGACCATCTAACCATACGATACGATGATACGCATCCATTGATAGTTTACAGTCTATGTTAATCAATTGATCATCAATTGATCCAACAGCTTCACGGGAAATACGAACAAAGCGAGACAATGGCAGGGTACCTGACCATGTAAAGCCTTGCTCAGCCCATTTAAACGGCTCAATCTGTGCCGGAAAGGTATTTGCTGACATAATTAAGGCGGCAATTCTACAAATTCATGGGTACTCTGTCAAAGATTAAGATACAATTTTGTACTTATTTAGACAGATCATTTGGGTAATACAAGTCATGCATCAGTTGCAGCCGCAACCTGAAGTCACCACTTCATTACGGTTAACCACTCATTCAACCTCAAATTCTGCGGTTTATTTAGACCATGTGCAACTCTCACCTTGGGCTAATTTGCAAACAGAAGTTCAACAAGTAGATTGGCTTATATTACACTTTAATCACTGGTTTTCCCACTTAAATGTGATGCTTGTACGTGGTGATTTTGAACCTGAATATTTTCCAGCAACCACAGACCTCCCTGCCCGAATTCAGTTTGCGCACGGTTTCTTTAATAGTGCATTACATGAAATCAGTCACTGGAGTATTGCTGGCGACAAAAGACGCTTACTGGCAGATTTAGGTTACTGGTATGCACCTGATGGTCGAACTGCCGAGCAACAGGCATTATTTGAACAGGTGGAAATTAAACCGCAAGCGATTGAATGGCTTTTTTCTCAAGCTTTTGGTCGAAAATTTCGTGTATCTCTGGATAATTTAACCGGTGATGGCGGTGATGGCGCGACATTTAAAGACAATGTTTATGCTCAAGTTCAGCGATATTTTAATGGAGAAGCCAAACTTCCGCGTGATGCTGCACACTTGATTCAGTGTATCTGTGCCTACACAAGAAGTGGCAAAACATTACAAAGTGATGAGTTTCGACGCGAAATGTTAGGTTGAATTACATAAAATCATCAAAGCTTAATTGCAAGACTTTGTAAATTCAACAGATAATGTCTAAAAATAAGTCGGGAGAGAATAAATATGCTTCATTTAAGAGTACATCCTGATAACCCTCAACCGCGTTTGATCACGCAGGCGGTAGAACGTATTCGTGCAGGCGATGTAGTGGTTTACCCGACCGATGCTGCTTATGCGATTGGTTGCCAGATCGGGAATAAAAATGCCATGGAACGGATTGCCCAGATTCGTGGCTTGGGACCAAAACATCAATATGCGATTCTGTGTTGTGACTTATCCGACATTGCCACTTATGCCAAAGTGGACAACGCCATGTATCGGTTGCTGAAAAGTAACACTCCCGCTGTGACCACCTTTATATTACCTGCCACCAGCGAAGTGCCTAAACGTTTGATGCACCCGAAAAAGAAAACCATTGGACTTCGCATTCCCAGTAACCCGATTTGTCGGATGTTACTGAAAGAATTGGGTGAACCGCTTTTAACCAGCACCCTGATTCTCCCCGATCACAAAGATCCTTTAGATGATCCTTATGATATTGAAATGGAGCTGGGTAAACGTATCGATGTATTTATTGATGGGGGTTTAGGTATTTTAAACACCACCAGTATTGTTGACTTATCCGGTGATCATCCCGAAGTGATCCGTCGCGGTGTTGGAGATGTAAGCGCTTTTGAATAAGGGCTTATTTTTTGGACTGTATTTAAAAATAAAGATAGAGATTGGAGAGGAATTAAATGGACTTATTTCATGTCTTAGTCAATATTCAGCAATTCTCTGCACACGATAGCATTTATGCCGAGCGTCCCTAGACATTCGAATCCGAGGCTCAAGTCCTTTCCAGTTCGGAGAATGCAAAAATGATCAGTATCGAAAATAAGGTTTTATAATACTTTCTGGACGTTTTCATTGTCGATAAATTATTAGCACAATGTATGCATCAAAATGTAGCATTTACGATACATCGCAACGTATTGTTGAATTTGCAATAAATACGGGACAACTGAAATAAGCCAAGCGCTTATTTACATAAATCGATAAAGTCTTTTAATTTCTTTATCTGCTGCCCATCAATATCAAAATTATCTGCTTTTAGCCAAGCCAGATATGCCTTTTCTAATTTAGGCCATTCCTCATCTAAAATTGAAAACCATGCCGTATTGCGGTTTCGACCTTTTGCTATACGATGTTGACGAAAGGTTCCTTCATACTGAAAGCCAAAGCGCAAAGCCGCACGTTTTGATGGCTGATTCAATTCATCACATTTCCATTCCACCCGACGAAAGCCTTGCTCAAAACACGCTTTCAATAATAGATAAACCACTTCAGTCGAGGCGGTAGACTGTTTCAACTGATGCGAAAAATAAACGTTACCAATTTCTATGACCTGATCCGCAGGACATTGATTAATTAAGCCCACCCATCCCACCATAGCGTGGTTCACTTCAATTAAATAATGGGTTGCTCTATTAAAACCAAAATGATTCTTTAAAGCGCTTCATAATTCATCTTCAGTTTCAAAACCAGAATAAGGTAAATAGTTCCAGCTGCGATCCACTTCGGTTTTTACACATGGCCAAATTTGCTTAAAATGCTCTTCACTCGGTGTGGTTGCAGACAAATCATGTAGTGTCGTACTGTTTCCATATAGATTTTATGCCAAAAGATGCACAGCTAAGAGATTAGATACTGGAATCCCAATCATTTGACCATATTCATTTTCTTGCACTTTTTGATAATTTTTCATCGCTGATTACATTGCGTTCTATTGATTTTATTTTGATCTAAAATACAGATCAAATAAGGACATCAAGTGCATTTTTTTCAGTTAAATAAAAATACCCTATTTATTTTAGGTTTTTTTGTCATTTGTTCACTTTTGTAATTTATTTGAACTCCATTTTCCTTTAGACTACGCAGATTAATTATGTGCTTTTTCTCATCATCCAGCACCTATCCTTAAAGCTGATCTGAAATAGCATCTTCATGCCTTTGAAAATTCGCGTGGCCTATAACTGTAATGAATCAACCGATCCATAATCCTATGGAGCAAGCTTCACCCATCCGAATCATGGATGAGTGGCAAGAATCAATTCCAGAGGATTTGTATATTCCTCCTGCTGCATTCGAAATTCTTTTAGAGCATTTCGAAGGACCACTCGACTTTCTGATTTACCTGATTCAAAAAAGCGGTTTCGACTTATTACAACTTGATATTGCCCCAATTGCAGCCCAGTATTTATCCTATATGGATGCAATGAAGTCTCTCAATATTGAATTAACGGCAGATTATATGGTGATGGCGGCGTTATTGGCCGATCTTAAATCACGCTTACTGCTACCAAAAACAAACTCATCCATTGTGATTGAAAAAGATCCAAAACAACAACTGATTGACCGTCTGGAAACGTATTTACGGGTGAAACAGGCGGCTGAACGTTTGAGTCAAATGCCCGTTTTAGAACGCGACACCTTCCCCACCAATGTAAGCCTCGGTCAGATTGCCCAAAACAACGAAGGCTATGATATTTGTCTGTTACGCGATGCCTTATTTTGCGTGTTTAATCGACCAGAACCGGTGATCCATCAAATTCAGCAAGAACCTGTACTGCTTGAAGAGCGCATTGCCTTTATTGAAAGCCGCTTACAGTCAGGTGAAATCCTACATTTCAAAGCCTTGCTGAAACCGAGTCAAGGGCGTCTGGGTATGGTGGTCACCTTTATGGCCATTTTAGAACTTACACGCCAACAAAAAGTGAATATTATTGCAACAGGCATTGAAGCGCCACTTGCGATTCAAGGAGTACAAGCATGATTGATGATCAAGCCTTAGCTCTATCTGTTCTAGATAACCAACATGAAGTTTTAATGCAACTGGAAGCGATTATTTTTGCCAGTGAAGCTGCGGTTTCACTTGCACGTTTAAAAGAAGCGTTCCAAAATCTATATACTCAACAAGAATTGCGTCAGTTCTTGCAACAACTTGCTATGCTACAACATGGCAGATCAATCGAACTGGTGGAAACTGCACAAGGTTTCCGTTTTCAGGTTCGTGCTAAATATCGCAATATCATTACCCAGGTTTGGCCAGAGCGACCAACTCGCTTGTCGCCAACCCTGCTCGAAACTGTTGCTGTGATTGCTTACCATCAACCCGTAACCCGAGCAGATATTGAACAGATTCGTGGGGTTTCTAACAATAGTCAAATACTAAGATCTTTGTTTGACTGGAACTGGATTAAAGAGTCCGGATTCAGAGAACTCCCTGGAAGACCCGCGTTGTTAGTTACAACGCCACAATTTTTAAATGCATTTGGCCTGTCGTCTTTAGGTCAATTGCCTCCCCTGCAGGATGCCAAGGAAGCTTTTATGGCCCTCGATGCTCACGCACCGAAGTCATAGATAGGTGAACTGTTGATGATAATTTCTAAGGTTATGCTGTCATGAGTGAAAAATTACAAAAGGTGCTTGCACGCGTTGGTTTGGGTTCTCGCCGTTATATGGAAGAAGTCATTGCCGCTGGTCGTGTAAGTATCAACGGACGCGTTGCCCAAGTGGGTGAACGCATTGAACCAGGTGATGAGCTTCGCATCGATGGTCGTAAAGTCCAATTCCAGATTGAAGACGAAATTCGTCGTCGTGTTCTGATTTACTACAAACCAGAAGGTGAAATTTGTTCACGCAATGACCCTGAATCACGTCCGACCGTATTCGAACAGCTACCATCAATCCCTGGTGATCGCTGGGTGATGGTGGGTCGTCTGGATATTAACTCTACCGGTCTTTTATTGTTCACGAACGATGGTGAATTGGCAAATCGCCTAATGCACCCTTCCAATGAAATTGAACGTGAATATGCTGTACGCGTGATGGGTGAAGTAACACCACAACTCAAAAAGAACATGACTGAAGGCGTGGTTCTTGATGATGGTCCAGCTAAGTTTGAATCATTCTCTGAAATTGGTGGTGAAGGGATTAACCGCTGGTATCAAGTGGTGGTAAAAGAAGGTCGTAACCGTGAAGTTCGTCGTATTTTCGAATCTCAAGGTCTTAAAGTCAGCCGCTTGCTTCGTACCCGTTATGGCACTGTAATTCTACCTCGCGAACTTCGTACGGGTCGCTGGATGGAACTTGATAAAGGCGATATCGACAACCTGACCAAATCTGTTGAGTTGAAACCGCGTCAAGGTACTGGCCTATTCGGTATGGCAAAACGTCGTAACGAACGTATGCAAGAAAAACCAATGGCTGCACGTCGTGGTGGTTATTTACGTCAGCAACGTCGCGATAACGAAGGTGAAGCTCAACCGGAACAGCGCCGTGACCAGCGTCAAGCGGGCACTGAAAATGGCCGTGCTGATAACCGCAGCGACAACCGTTTCAATAATCGTCCTGTTCGT
Source organism: Acinetobacter sp. (assembly GCF_045628685.1). Classification (GTDB taxonomy): domain Bacteria; phylum Pseudomonadota; class Gammaproteobacteria; order Pseudomonadales; family Moraxellaceae; genus Acinetobacter. The sequence goes on along the minus strand of NZ_JAZQPV010000058.1, from coordinate 23,964 downwards.
ACAGAAGGCACTAGCGACAACCGTTTTAACACGCGTAATGATCGTTCAGAACAACGTGGCGATGATCGTGGCAACCGTGCGCCTACTGAGCGTAATGGCAACACTTTTGAAAACCAAAACCGTGGTACAGATAAATTTGCACAACGTAAACCATTTGGTTTGAATAAAGGCTTCAAGAAATTTTAATTCTTAAATGCCTTTAAAAGAAAAGCCACTCAAATGAGTGGCTTTTTTTGTTTATTCAAAAAAATAAATTACACATGATGATAGGCACCCTGGGGGATCGCATTTAGTAACTGCTTAGTATATCCATGCTGGGGTGACTGATATAATTCATCTGAATTGGCAATCTCGACAATATCACCGTGATTCATGACCATGATCTGATCTGAAATATATTTCACCACAGACAAATCATGTGAAATAAAAATATAGCTAAGTCCGAATTCATCCTGTAAATCTTGTAGTAAATTCAGCACTTGAGCCTGCACCGACACATCCAGTGCCGACACCGATTCATCACAGATCAGAATTTCCGGTTTTAAAGTTAAACAACGTGCAATCGCAATACGCTGGCGTTGTCCTCCTGAAAACTCATGTGGATAACGGTCAAAGGCTTGAACAGGCAAACTGACTCGTTCTAGTAATTCCAGTGCTATTTTCTTACGTTCTTCGTCATTTTTACCAATGCTATGCACACGCATCGGTTCCAGCAAAATTTGCCCCACGGTAAAACGTGGATTTAATGATGCGTAAGGATTTTGGAAAATAATCTGAATTTTACGCTGATATTTGGCAAACTCTTTTTCACTCATTGAAAGAATATCTTTCCCTTCAAAAAGTGCCCTACCACCCGTTGCCTCTTGTAAGCGCATCAGTAATAAACCGATGGTAGTTTTACCAGATCCAGACTCTCCAACTAGTCCTAAAGTCTTCCCTTTGGCCAGCTGAAATGAAACGCCTTTAACAGCTTGAAATTCATCTTTTCCAAATAAGCCTTTACGGCTATAAAAAGATTTTTTTAAGCCTCGAACGTCCAGAATAATCTCTTCACCACCCACTAAGCCACGTTGTCGATCGATTTGTGTTGGATCCAAAACTTTAACATCTTCAATAAAACCTCCTTCTTCTTGTCGCATAAAATCACTAATCATCGGTAGACGATAAGGTCGCTTAGACAACTGAGGACGACAATGCAACAGAGCGCGAGTATAAATATCTTTTGGTCGCTCCAACACATCAGAAGCGAATCCTTGTTCGCGAATTTCACCGTTACGCATCACAATTAATAATCCAATCAATCGCGATCTAAAATAACAAGAGGTATCAATCATGGGAATGATGGCTAATTCAAATGAGAGCGATGATGATGTAATTGGAACCATTAATACCACTCCATTGGTTGATATTATGTTGGTTCTGCTGATTATCTTTTTAATTACGGTCCCGGTTGCCATACATACAGTTCCAGTAAAATTACCTGACGAGAAAAATACGCCTTATGTCACTACACCTGAAAATATTCAGTTGGCGGTCAACAGTGCCGGGGATATTTTCTGGAATGAAAAGTACGTGGCTGATAAAAAAACCTTATTGCTTCGCCTGCAAGCAGAGGCAGAAAAAAGACCTCAACCAGAGGTACATATACGCGGTGATCAATTAACTCATTATGAAGCGATTGATCGGGTCATCAGTGCAACGCAACAGGCAGGAATTGGCAAAATTGCTTTTGTCACCACTCCTCCTGTTTCACCTTAATTGCGCAGAAGGAATCCCTTATGAGTATGAATGTAGGTTCCAATAAACATGACGATGACGTAATAATCGATGTCAATATGACTCCGCTGATTGATGTCATGCTGGTACTTTTGATTATGTTCATTATTACCATCCCGATTCCCAACAATGCCATTAACATAAACTTGCCAAATGGCACACCGCCGCCGCAGGTTAACGATAAACCACCGGAAAGCGTCGATTTGCGTATAGATGCGCAAGGGAAAATTTTCTGGAATGAGCAACCTATAGCGGACCGTCAAGCTTTAGAAGCGTTGTTCCAAAATGTTTCTACAAAATCAGATCAGGATCAAATCAAATTGAAACCCGATCGAATGACGGAATATAAGGACGTAGCCATGGTGATGGCTTTAGCGCAAAGGCTGAATATTACAAAAATTGGGATTATCAGTAACAACACCCCTTAATACTTGTTAAAAAAATGCTAACAAAATTTTGTTAGCATTTTTTATTGTGTATAACTTTCTAATCTTCTGAATATCTCTTTACATCAAGTGATTACGGGTTATTCCAAGTAGATCATCATTTGAAATTAAACATGGGAAAATCTCTATGCTGCTTGCACCTGTTTTAAACCGAAAGATCAGGAATATCCACCCACTGCGCTTGTGGAAAATGTTTCGCCAAATACGCTTTTAAGTAATCCGAAGTGTCTTTAGAAATAAGCTGATCTTGCGATTCATCATTTAGGTTATAAGCTAATGCATACAATTCTAACCCACGACTTTTCAAAGCTTCCAAGCTCAGCAAAGTATGATTAATACTGCCTAAACGTCCTGAACTGACCAAAATCACCGGAAACTTCTTTTCAGCTAGATAATCAATCGTCAGCAATTCTGTGGTTAAAGGCACCATCAAACCACCTGCACCTTCCAGTAAAACCACATCATATTTATGAGCCAATTGCTGAGTCGCATCTTCAATTTTCTGAAAATCAATTTCGCGACCATCAATTTTGGTCGCCAAATGTGGCGAGGCGGGATAAGTGAAAATCTCAGGCATCGTCAGTTTGCTTTCATCTTCAGGAAACCAGCCCATCTGCATCATTTTACGGTGCTGTTCGATATCTTCAGAAATATCGGTATTGCCGGTTTGAATCAACTTTTGGGTAATGGTTTTTTTGCCCTGCGCATTCCATAACTTTGCCAGATAACCCGTGGTATAGGTCTTGCCAATGCCGGTATCAATACCACTGATAAAATAAACGGGTGCTGTCATGGCTTGCTCCGTGCAATGCAATAAATAGGATGATAGCTCAGCTGATAATGTCGCTGACCACGTTGATCAAGTTCTGAAAATTGCTGATAATCTTGATAAAACTGCTGCAAAGACTGTTTGCTCCAACGATGCTGCGATGCAGTTGCAGTCACGCCTGTGGCTTTTAAATGTTGCAGCACGTCTTTGGGATTTGAAAATGTCAGGGTTTCAATATTCTCTGAAAGATGCAGGATTTCAAAATTCTGCTGCATCAACTTTTGCTGAATAGATTCAATACTGAGATAATCCAGACCCTGTCCAGTCAGTGCCTTAATTTCTTTTAGGTTCTGCTGACCAAAGGTCGAAATACACAAATAGCCTTGCTGTGTTAAAGCATCAGAGCATTTTTTAAAGATGGCATCTAGATCACAGATCCATTGCAAAGCTGAACTGGACGCGATCAGGTCAAGGGATTGAGGAAAATCCAGTTGTTCAACATCGCCAATCAGCCATTCTAGTTTTTTAGATTCAGAAAAATGTTGTTGAACTTCTGGATACAGGTCATTTAAAAACAGTTGCTTGATTTGAAAATTCTGCATCAGCAAATGGCTTAAATTACCCGAACCACAACCGATTTCAAAAACACGATCTAGACTGTTTTTGGATAAGTGTTCTTGCATCAACCCAGTTAAATTCTGGCAAATCTGTTTTTGCACTACTGCGTGCTCGGTATAGCTTTGCGCTGCTTTCTCGAAGCGCTGCGCGACTTGTGATTTATCAATCTTCACCATGCAAACTCACAACAATGCCACAAGCTGTTCAAGGTCAGCCTGATTGACTTGAGAGGTCAGTGAAATACGTAATCTTGAACTGTGTTTCGGCACTGTAGGCGGACGCACCGGCATGATATAAAAACCCGCCTGCTGCAGCTGCGTGGCTTTATCCACGGTCTTTTGCGACTCGCCAATAATCACCGGCACAATATGCGAAGTAGAAGGACAATCAAAGCCTTTGCTCAGAACCACTTGCTGCAAGGACTGACTGATATTGTTTAAATGCTGTCGCTCATTTTTTAAAGTTAACACTTTTTGGAAAATAAAATCAGTCCATGCCATACACAGCGGTGGCTGTGCGGTACTGAAAATCAGCGGTCGCATGCTATTAATCAGGTATTCACGGATGATGGAATGGCAAATCAGATAACCGCCGACCGATGCCAATGCTTTACCAAAAGTCCCCACCAGCAAATCAATATCATCAATCACGCCATATTGCTCAGCGCAGCCCAAGCCCTGCTCACCACGTACACCGATGGCATGTGCTTCATCGACATACAGCATGACTTTAGCAAATTGCTTTTTAATCCGAACCAGTTCAGCCAGATCGGTTTCGTCGCCATCCATGCTAAAAATGGATTCAGTCACCACAATAATACGATCGAATGTTTCATCTACATGGTAGTTTTGCAAAAGTTGGCTCAGATGATTCAAGTCATTATGACGATATCGCACATACTTCGCTGTTGATAAACGGATGCCATCAATCATGCTGGCATGTACCAGTTTGTCTGCAAGAATTAAGGTTTTACTGTCACTTAAGGCAGGTAAAATCCCGATATTCATGTGATAACCACTGTTAAATAACAGTGCAGCACGCCCCTGAAAAGCCTGACTTAAGCTTGCTTCCAGTTGTTCATATTCAGGAAAATTCCCGGTCAACAAACGTGAAGATGATGAACTCATGATCCGCAGTTGATTTGGGGTTTCATCAAAAAACTGTTCACGAAGTTTAATATCAGATGCCAAGCCTAAATAATCATTGGATGAAAGATTGAGCATCTTCTGATTGTTAATTTCGATATAACGACCTTGCTGAATATTGGAAGTAAATTGGCGTAGATTACCCTGCTGCTTTAATTCATCCAGCTTTGCTGCATAGTCATTCAACAGGTTCATGCTGAAACCTCTTGCATCTGCTCAACCACTTCAACTAACTGTTGTAACAAGGTATTTAATTGTTGCTCACTAATCACGTATGGAGGCATCACATAGACCAGTTTTCCAAATGGACGAATCCAGATACCGCGCTGAACAAACTGTTGTTGCAGGATTTTCATATCGACATTAAAGCTCAGTTCAACCACACCAATGGCACCCAGTACCCGCACATCCTGTACATAATCCAGTTGTGACAGCGGTTGTAAATGTTGTTCTAACTGTTTTTCAATCCGCTGAATATTGGCTTGCCAATCCTGTGCCAATAAAACTTCGGTGCTTTTCAATGCAACAGCACATGCCAGTGGATTGGCCATAAAGGTTGGACCATGCATGAACACACCAGCCTCACCTTGGCTAATGGTCTGCGCAACATGCCTGGTGGTTAAGGTGGCCGAAAGCGTCATATAGCCCCCAGTTAATCCTTTACCAATGCACATAATATCCGGTTCAACTTGTGCATGTTCCCAAGCAAACAGCTTGCCGGTACGCCCAAAACCGGTGGCAATTTCATCAAAAATTAACAGTACCTGATATTGTTCACAGAGCAGTTTGGCTTGGCGTAAATATTCAGGATGATAAAACCGCATCCCGCCCGCACCTTGTACAATGGGCTCCAGAATCAAACCCGCAATCGTCTGGTGATGATTTTTTAGGACCTGTTCTAATTCAGCAATATCTGCTTGATTCCATTCATCATAAAAACCGACTTGTGGTGCCGGAACAAAGAAACGATTCGGTAGACTGGAACCAAAAATTTGATGCATGCCTGTGACGGGATCGCAGACCGACATCGCATTCCAGGTATCACCATGATAGCCAGAACGTGGCGTCACGAAATTGGTCTTCTGACTTTTCCCCTGTGAAGTCCAAAACTGTACCGCCATCTTTAACGCTACTTCAACAGCCACCGACCCTGAGTCTGCATAAAAGATTTTATCCAGGCTCGAAGGGGTAATTTTTAACAGGAGTTTGCCAAGTTCAATCGCAGGATCATGGGTAAATCCACCAAACATGATGTGCGACATCTTTTGTAATTGATCCGTTACTGCCTTGTTCAGCTCAGGATGATTATAACCATGAATGGCGCACCACCAAGATGACATCCCGTCAATCAATTGTCGTCCATCTTCCAGTTCGATGATTGCACCATAAGCCTTTTTGACTTTAAATGTTGGCAATGGATTGGTCATGGAGGTATAAGGATGCCAGATATGTTCAAGATCAAATTCTAGATCAGTTAATTCGGTCATCCTTACCTCTAACAGTACATAAAAATCCTAATTTTTAGATCTTAAACTGACACCGAATAAAAAGGAATTGCGATATAAGCCATTTCTCAAGATGTTTGTTTTATTTTCTTTAAATACTGGAAGATTTTGTCACTTGTTTCTGCTGCATGGAAGACAGGGAAACCATGCGAGCCAGAAACTAGTTCAACGTCTAAAAACTTTGCATTTAAATTTTTAAGATTATCTATAAGTTTGCAACTAACTAAAGCATCCTGCTGTGCAAACAAATGATATTGCTTCCCCTGATAGTTTTTTAATATATCTGCAACATTTAATTGCTCCAGTAAATTTAAACCTTGCTTTAATAGCTGAATTTGCTGTGGCTGAATTAAACTTTGCAAAGTGATGAAATCGGCCTTAGTAGTTTTCACACCCTGACACACCATATAGCCAAATTTCTTTAATGTCGCAATTGCATCCTGTTCAAAGGACTGTTTAAACTGCTGAAAAGTTGCTTGAGCCATTGCAGTTTGCCATGCCTCATTGGCAACAAAGCAGGGATTCGAAGCGAGCGTGATCAGCACTTTTCTTTGTGCATATTGCTGTTCAATTTGGTCCACCAGCAAAGCGGCCAGTTGCCCACCTAGAGACCAGCCCAGAATGACATCAAACTGTTTAGCCAGTTCAACCTGTTGTTGCAATATCTGCTCATCAAAGGCATTAAAGATATTGATCAATTCAACTTGATGACCTTGTTGTTGCAAGGCCTGTTTTAAAGGATTAAGTAGTCTGGTGCCACCGCCCCAGCCAGTGATGAGTAAAATACGTTGATGCAAGGTTAATCCTTAAATCTATGCTCTGCCTGACTGCAGTATATAAAATTTTATTGCTTTTAAACTGCACAAAATCCATCAAAAATAATATACGTTTGATGAATATTATTTTGTTAGTATTTGGAGAGACCCTAACAAAAAGAATATGCAGAATATTATGAACGCTTCTAAAATATGCAAAATCACTTTGCTCTGTATGAGTGTAAGCTTGAGTTTTTCTCAGCTCGCATCTGCTGAAAGCTCCATTTTTTCAAAGTCTGAAACATCTCAAAAACAATGGGTCGGAAAATCTGCACCTGCGTTTAAATTACAGGATCAAAACAGCAAATGGCATTCATTGAACCAATACAAAGGTAAATGGATCGTTCTATATTTTTATCCCAAAGACAATTCACTAGGTTGCACTCAAGAAGCCAATCAATTCAAGGCACTGTATCCACAATTTTTAAAAAGTAATGCTGTGGTTCTGGGGGTGAGTCTGGATGATGTCAAATCTCATCAAAAATTTTCAGAAAAGTTGGGTTTACCTTTTCCAATCCTGGCAGACAATAGTCATCAACTGGCACATCAATTCGGGATTGTCCGTAATCTAGGCATTACCAAAATTGCCAAGCGGGAAAGCTTTTTGATTGATCCCAAAGGAACCATTGTTTATCACTACAACAGTGTAAATACGCAATCGCATGCCGCTCAGGTCTTGGCAGATATTCAAAAGTTTTCTAAATAAATATTCAAATACTCAAAATCTAGACTATATGGATGGGTTCAAATAATAAACAAAGTTCAAATCATAAAAATGAAGATACAAAAAAACCCGACTATTGTCAGGCTTCTTTATTTTTGAAGTTAAGCTTACATTTGTGATTGAATATAGTTTTGCAAACCAATCAACTCGATTAAACGAATTTGTTTTTCCAGCCAATAGGTATGATCTTCTTCAGTATCAGACATTTGCTGACGAAGCATCTCGCGGGTTACGTAATCGCCTTTTTCTTCGCAAAGTTTTACACCTTGCGCCAATTTTTCACGTACATGATATTCGAGTTTTAAATCTGCTTTTAAACACGTTACAACATCTTCACCTGTTTCAATGTCATCACGGTTCATATTCGGTGTACCTTCCAGGAATAGTACACGGCGAATAATCGAATCGGCATGCGCTGCTTCTTCTTGCATTTCATGGTCGATCCGTTCGAAAATCTTGGTTAAACCCCAATCTTCATACATACGAGAATGAATCAAATATTGATCACGAGCTGCCAGTTCGCCACCGATCAACATATTTAGATAGTCTACGACTTCTGGATTGCCACGCATTTCAATTACTCCATACCCTTTTTCTAATATTATGGACAAAAGCTACTAGCAATGCAAAAGAAAAATTATGTAAGTTTATGATTTTTATAAAATTAAAATGAGAAACATACGCATTTGCAGTGTATTTAGCAAAACTTTCCATATAAAAAATAAGCCTTTGCGTAATTGAAGCAATTTCCGCGAGGATTATTTAAACTGTAAAAGTATATTTTTAAGATTTGTAACGATTACAAATAGTTCTTATTCCATTAACGACTAAATGACTTTAACCTAGTGCTACATGGCTTAGCTCATCATTCGGTAGCAATTGAATCTCATTTAAACAAATTAAAAATACAAGTTCCGCTGCGACTAATAACAAATAAAGTGCTGCTACATACAAATTTTAGCTGAAGTAAGCATCAATCGGTCAAAGACAACCCTGCTATTTCAATCTAAGATAGACACAAATTTAAAAACAACAATGGTTTAGCTATGACAAATCCACAACATACCGCACCCGTTCTTGTGACAGGTGCGACAGGCTACATTGCCAGTTGGGTGATTAAAAATTTACTGGAGCAAGGTCATACCGTACATGCCACTGTTCGTGACCTCAACAAAAAGCCAAGCTTTGCACATTTAGATAAAATTGCAGCAGGAACCATAGGCACACTTAAACTTTTTAAAGCCAATCTACTTGAACCTCATTCATTTGATGAAGCCATGCAAGGCTGTGAAATCGTGTTGCATATGGCCTCTCCTTTTGTGGTGAATAACTTTAAAGATGCGCTAAAAGACATTATTGAACCTGCTATTTTAGGCACTGAAAATGTGCTGAACAGTGTCAATAAAACCGAGTCAGTGAAACGTGTGATCGTAACCTCAAGTATTGCCGCAACTTATGGGGATGCCATTGATATTCAACACACTGCAAAGAATGAGTTTGATGAGTCGCACTGGAATACCACCAGCTCAGAAACACATCAGCCATATTCTTACTCCAAAGTCATGGCAGAACGTAAAGCATGGGAGATGCAAAAAACACAGCACCGTTGGGATCTGGTGTGCATTAACCCGGCGCTGGTTCTCGGTCCATCATTAACGGCAAATACCCAGTCAGGCAGCGTAGAGGTTCTACAACAATTTGCTAACGGCATGACCTTGCTTGGGGTACCGCCGATGTGGAATGGGATTGTCGATGTCCGTGATGTAGCCGAAGCACACGTTCAAGCTGCATTTAATCATGATGCCGAAGGGCGCTATATTATTAGTGGCGGCACTTTAAGCTTACTGGAAATGGGGGAAATTTTACGTCAGAACTTTGGGCCTAAGTTCCCATTCCCACGTAATAAACTCCCGAAAGCGGCTTTCAAACTGTTTGGCCCTTTGGTCGGTTTTTCCAAATCATTTGTAGAACTGAATATGGGCTATCCAATCTATTTTAATGCCCATAAAAGCCAGCAAAAACTCGGCATACAGTACCGCGACATTAAAACCAGTTTGATTGAGCATTTCCAGCAGTTACTGGATGATGGTGTGGTGAAAAAATACATTCCTTAATGTAAGGTCTAAAAAACCACATGTATTTGACATGTGGTTTTTTAACTGCACTGATTGAAACTTTAGGCACGTATTAAGCTTGTACTTGTCCGTATTCAGCCATGAAGCTTAAAAAGTCTTTTTCATTCATGACTTTTACGCCCAGCTTTTCAGCTTTTTCAAGTTTAGAACCGGCTTTTTCCCCAGCAACCACACATTTGGTTTTACTCGATACGCTACCGCTGACGCGTGCGCCTAAAGCTTGCAGTAAATGTGTCGCTTCATCACGCCCCATACTGCTGAGCGTCCCAGTGACCACCCAGCTCTCACCATTAAGAGGCTGACGTGTAGGTGCAATCGGTGCATCCCAGTGAATTCCAGCTTCAAGCAAACGATTGAGTACTTCCAGATTATGCGGCGCCTGAAAGAAATCGATAATCCATTCAGCGGTAATATCACCAACATCCGGCGTTTTCTTCAGCGCTTCAATATCTGCATGTTGTAATGCTTCAAAAGTCTGAAACGTATTGGCCAGCATACGTGCGGTGGTTTCTCCCACGCCACGGATACCAAGCGCATAAATAAAGGAAGCTAGTGTAGTTTTCTTGCTATTTTCAATGGCTTCAAGCAGGTTCTGTACCGACTTCTCCCCCATTTTTTCAATTGTCAGCAACTGTTCACGATGTTCATGCAAGCAATAAATATCGGCGACATTTTTAAGCAAGTCGAGGTGTAATAAAGATTCCACCCAACGCTCACCCAGACCTTCAATATCCATGGCCTTACGCGAAACAAAGTGACGGATGGTCTCGATTCGCTGTGCAGCACAATACAGTTCACCTGAACAGCGCGCCAAGGCTTCACCTTCTGGCATCACCACAGGCGAATCACAAACTGGACATTTTTCAGGGAGATGAATTTCTACTGCATCATCCGGACGGAATTCAGGCCAGACTTTTTCCACTTTTGGAATTACGTCACCACTACGATATACGCTTACAGTATCGCCAATACGTACATCTAGACGATGAATTTCTCCAATATTATGTAGCGTGACATTGGATACCGTTACCCCGCCCACCGCAACAGGATTTAAACGCGCAACCGGTGTTAAAGTACCAGTCCGGCCCACTTGCCAGTCAATATTTTCAACCGTGGTTAAAGCTGCAACTGCGGGGAATTTATAGGCGGTTGCCCAACGCGGTTCACGGCTCAGGAAACCCAATTGTTTTTGCTGTTTTAAGCTGTCGACTTTAATGACCATACCATCAATTTCAACACTCAAATTCGCGCGTTTCGCATTGATCTCTTCATAGCGCTGCTGCACTTCCTGAATGCTGTCACACACAAAATGACATTCACCCACCGCAAAGCCAAATTGAGTAAGCCATTCCAGACTGCCCGACATGGTGGTTTGACCATGATGTGGTTCGCACTGCGCAATGCCATAAGCATAAAATGCCAGTGGACGGGATCCTGCAATCGCTGGATCAAGCTGACGTAAACTGCCTGCAGCTGCATTACGCGGATTGGCAAAGGTTTTTTCACCTTTGGCTTCATTTTCAGCATTGAGTTTTTCAAAGCCTGCTTTCGGCATTAAAACTTCACCCCGCACTTCCAATAGCGTTGGAACTGGACCCTGAGCAGATGAAAGCACTTTGGGCAAGTTACGAATGGTTTTAACATTATGGGTAATATCTTCGCCCGTTTCGCCATCCCCTCGTGTCACCCCACGAACCAGCACCCCATTTTCATACCATAAAGAAATGGCCAGACCATCGAACTTCAATTCAACATCGTATTGGATTTTTTGATTCGGCAAACGCTCTTCTACACGGCGCGCAAAAGCAAACAGATCTTCTTGATTAAACACATTTCCCAAGGATAGCATTGGCACCGCATGGGTTACGCTTGCAAATTTAGAGAGTGCTTTGCCTCCCACCTTCTTGGTGGGGGTATCAGCCTGTACATATTCTGGATACTGCTCTTCTAAAGCCTTGAGCTGATGAAAGAGTTGATCATATTCACTATCTTCAATGCTTGGCTGATCCATCACATAATAGGCATGGTTATGCTTGGCTAAAATTTGAATCAATTGACGCATTTGCGCTTTGATAGTTGAATCTTGGGTCATACACTCACCATAAAAAAGGGCGGTGATTTCCGCCCTTAAACAATATTTTATCTACTCGCTATTATAGAAATCGAGTCCATCCGTTTCAAACTAAACTTCTGCAGTTTGTCCTGAACGATAATCGATTGCCTGATGACGCCATTGTTCACGTAACTGAGGTGTGAACTCTTGGTTGTTCTGATCATAAACGGTACCATCAATTTCACGCGCAATCAGGCGTGAAAGACTATCCATGGTATCAAAGGCATTTTGTACATCACTATGCGGCAAGGCCAGGAAGAATGCCAAACCTTTGACTTGTTCAGTGGACAAGGTTTCAAGGTCAAAACCAGCTGCGCCTTCATCGGTAATTTGCAAGACAGAAAACAGCAGTTTGCTGTCGTCTTGGCTGTAGCGATGGAAACACGCCATTTCACCAAAACGTAGACCATATTTAAGCAATACTTTTAAAGTTTTTTCACCTGAAAGAACACGACGTTCCGGGTAAACATTTAATGAAATAAACTCAACCGCAGTAGATAAGGCACTTTCCTCATCAACGCGTTGCTGTTCATGTAAATGTTCATCCAAAATACTGCTTTCATCTTCAAATTCTGAAATTTCAGCTTTTTCGATATTGGCATTTACGCTCTGTTGTGCCGAATTTTGTGCTTCGGTTTGATCAACTTGAACCGTTTGTTCTTTTACAGCTTCTGTTTTTGATTCAACTTGCGTTGTTTCTGTTGCAACTGGCGATTTCGCTTCAGCAGGTTCAGTTTTCACTACTACTTTTTTATCTTGAGCCAGCTCAACAGCTGCCTCTGTCAGCTTAGGTTCAACACGTTCTATGCTTGATGGCTCATTGGCGCTTTGTAATTGATCACGGACATGGCGAGGAATCACGGGTTGCTGGCTATCTGTGTCTATATGAAGTTCTGAATCCAATGAAGGTGCTGCATCAGCAGGTTTTTTGAACAGTATTCTTAAGCCGAATAACATAATGATAACGGCGATAACAATACCAACGACGGTGGTGATTTCCATATTATGACTCCGCGACTAAACCGTATTCTTTTGCCTGTTCCAAATCGACAGTGACTAATTTTGATGTACCAGGTTCTGGCATGGTAACACCTAACAAATCGGTTGCCATCGTCATTGCAACTTTATTGTGGGTAATGTAAATGAATTGAACTTGTTCAGACAGTTCTTTGACCAAATTACAAAACCGACCCACGTTTGCATCATCCAAAGGGGCATCGACCTCATCCAGAACACAGAACGGTGCCGGATTTAAACGGAAGATTGCAAACACCAATGCCAATGCTGTTAATGCTTTTTCACCACCAGACAATAAAGCCAAAGAGCTATTGCGCTTACCTGGCGGTCGAGCCATTAGTTTTACACCCGATTGCCAGTCATCTTCAAGACTTAAACTTGCTTCCCCGCCATTAAATACCTTAGGAAACAAATCCTGTAGCTCAAGATTGACCTGATCGAAGGTGGTCATAAACAGTTTGCGGGTTTCTTGATCAATACTTTTCATGGCCCCTTGTAATTGATCAACCGTATTTTGCAGGTCTTTAATTTGATGACTCAGTTCCTCAAAACGCTTGGACACTTCTTCATATTCTTCAGAAGCAGCCAAATTGACTGCGCCTAATTTTTCAAAGCGCTGTTGGGCTTTTTCCAGCTGTTGCTGATGTGAAACCAGGTCTATATTTAAACCGCTAATAACTTCACTATTCAAAGCATTAAGCTGTTCTGAATAATGCTGAAAGTCTGATTTGGCCACTTGCCAAGCCAGGCGTTTTTCTTCCAGTTGACCACGTAATTTCTCATCCTGCTGTTGTTGCTGATGACGCTGCTCAGTCAAATATTGCTGTTTTTCCTGAATGTTATTCAGTTCAACTTGCCACTCATTCCAGGTCTTTTGCAACTTCTCTGTGACTTGAGATTGTTGATTAAATTGTGATTCAAGTGCTGGCAGTTCCAGCTGCACCGGATCGACAATTTTTTTTGCCTGTTCCATTTGCGCAATAATCTGCTGATATTGTACTTTTGAGAATGAAGCATCTTTTTCCAGCAATTCTACCTGCTGCTGGGTTTGCGTGCTTTGACGCCGTAGCAATTCTAACTCTTGTTGAGCTTGCTGCCAGGTGTGCTGAGTATTTTCAAGCTGTTCGGTCAGTTCTTCAACCTGAAATTGCAGGGTTTTATAATTCGGTAAAGCCTGCTCAAGTTTCAGATTCAAGGCATGTAAATCAATTTCCAGATCATCTTTTTGCATCGCATCTTCTTCAAGCTGCTCATCCAGTTGCTGTAACTGATTTTGCAATTGCTGCTTTTGTACCGAAAATGCCTGAACCGTACTTTGTACTTTAGCAATATTGATATCGACCTGCTGCAACGCCTTTTGCTGCTGCTTCAACTGGTCTTGCTGTTCTTTCATATTGTTTTGCAGGGTTTGAATCTGTTGTATGACTTCCGGCAATTGTTGTTCCGCGGCTTCAAGCTGTGGTAACTGCTGTGTCAAGGCAGTTTCAATTTCATCTAGACGTATACGATGACTTAAGCGCCCTTGTCCTGCTTGACTCGCTTCGTCATAAAACAGGCCAATCACCCAATCCACACCGACATGATAGCCGTCCAAACTTAAGATAGATTTCCCTAAGCTTAATTCTGATTGTAAAGTCAATGCCTGGTTGAGATTGTCCGCAACCGCAACTTGCTGCCAGATTGAATGTTGTGGTGACTCAATCCAATCCGCCAAACAAGGCAAACCTGCGAGCTGAATTTGATCTTGTGAAACCTGAGTTTTCAGCTGACGGGCAATACTTTCAGTGAAATCAGCATTCGCATCTAATACTTGTGCAGAAAGCCATTTTGCCAAAAACTTTTCAATTAAGTTGGCATACGCTTTGGCTTGATCTTTCAGCTTGAGTACCTGCATCAACTGCATGGCATCGTTCTGAACGTTGGGAGTATTCTTCATCATCAACTGATTGAGATTATTCTGTTCCGATTGCAACACCTGAATCCCAGACTTCAAGCTCGAAACATCGTTTTTTTGCTGTGCGTATTGTGCTTGCAGCGACTCTAATGTCAGTTTCTGGGTTTGAATGTTGTGTTCTAACTGTTCAATCTGCTGGCCAAGCTGAACTTTTTCAGCTTCCAGCTGTTCAATATCATCTTGCTGATCCTGATTTTGGATCTGTGCTGACTGCTGTTGCAGGATCTGTTTTTGCTGTTCGATCCGAACAATATTTTTCGCCAACTGCTCACTTTGCACCAGCATCTGCATTTTTTGCTGTTGCTGTTTTTCTACCTGTGCTTTAACCAGTTCAAACTGTTGCTGTACTTGCTGCTGCTGTTTTTTTAAATGAGCAAAACTTTGGCTCTGATCTTGTCCCTGACTTTCTTGCTGTTGTAATTGTTCAGTCTGCTGTTCATATTGAGATTGTAAAGTTTCAATTTGCAATTCAATCAGTTGTAATCGTTCTTTGGTCTGTAGTTTTTGTTGTTCGAGCTGAGTTAAAGTTGATGTATTTTGCTGGAACAAGGACTGTTTTTGTTCCAGGGTCATTTTCAATTCAGAGAGTTTTTTCTCGGCCTGTTGCCATTCATTCCGCAGTGGCGTGGACTGCTGAATCAGACGCTGGAACAGTTCACTGGTCGATGTTAAATCATGTTCCAAGGTAGTTAATTCGGAACGAACCAGCTTAAAGGTATCCCCGAGCTCATTCATCTGCAGAGTATATTCTTGCTGCAAGCGGCTGCTTTGCTCGCATTGAAAAGACAATACTTCAACTTTGATGGTACGAATCTGAGTTTCGAGTTCTTTATATTGCACAGCAGTTTCAGACTGACGTTTCAGGGTTTTCAGCTGTGACTTGAGTTCAGAGGCAATATCTTCAAGACGCGATAAATTTTGCGTGGTGTGATCGAGATGCAATAAGGTTTCACGACGACGTGCCTGATAACGCGAAACACCTGCAGCTTCTTCAATAAACACCCTCATTTCTTCAGGTTTGGCATCTACCAGACGGTTAATCATGCCCTGTTCAATAATCGCGTATGAACGTGGACCTAGCCCGGTGCCCAAAAAAATATCAGTGATATCACGACGACGGCACTTGGTGCCATTTAGAAAGTACTCAGATTTACCATCACGGTTGACCTGACGACGTACTGCCAATTCATTATAGGCATTGTATGCACCACCGAGCTTGCCATAGGTATTATCAAAACGCAGTTCAACACTAGCTACACCGACAGGTTTACGTTTGGCGGTACCAGTAAAAATAACATCCTGCATGCTGCCACCACGGAGTTGGCGCGCACTGGACTCCCCCATCACCCAACGAATGGCATCAATCACATTAGATTTACCACAACCATTTGGCCCAACGACAGCGGTACGATTCGCCTTGAAATGTAAAGTCGTACTATCGGCAAAAGATTTAAAGCCGGAAAGTTTTAAGCTGCTTAAACGCATAATGTCCTGATCAACGTCGTGAACGTCTTGCCCATGCAAGTTCAATTTGTTTCATCCGTGTCAGAGATTCCAACACAAGGTTGCGCAAGTGTCGACAAAAATCATCCATAAATAAAGTAGCTTGTTGTGATTTTCGGATCAAAACTGCATCAGTCACCAACTTAAACAGTTCAAATGATTCCTCTAGCTCACGACGAGAGATATTTAAGGTTAAAAAATAGCTACGACGCATTGAGGGTAACAACTCTTGATAGAACTTCATCAGATAAGGATTACCCACCATTTCGTGCTGGCGTGCCATACTTTGAAAGATTAAATCGTAGAATTTTTCAGTATGTCCCTGACGCGTTTCTTCATGCAATTGGTCCAATAATGCCTGAATTCTTTCGGCTTCATAGGTGCGCCAGGTTTCTGCCACACGATGAACAATTTGTCCCAATAGCAATGCGCTCATATCAAATAAAGCACGAACTTGTTGCGCAGACATTTCTGAAACAACTGCACCACGGCGTGGGTAAATTTCGATCAGTTGCGTGCGTTCCAAGAGTAATAATGCTTCACGCACGGAACCACGACTGACATCAAGTTCAGACGATATTCGCAACTCTTGAATGCGTTCACCTTCCACCAATTCGCCACGAATAATCTGCTCACTAATATGTTTGGCAATTTGTTCGGATAAGCTGTTCTTTTCCTGTTCTTGCATACTCGTCCTATCTTGTTTTTATAAGATGCAATCGAAAAAATTTCACACGTTTGGATTGACCCTGTTATTTTTACTTGGTTTTATTGGCAAAAAACATGACATTGTCAGACAATTTTTGAGTCTTTAAAGCCAATATAAAAAAGGTGTGAACATTTAAACTGTAACACACCTTTTCATTCTATTTTTATCTCTTATTTGAAATCAAAAATAAGTCAAAAGACCTTGATAAATAAAATATAAACCCACAACACTTAAAAGGCAGGCAAAACATCTTTTTAACATGGCGGGTGACAGCTTATGGGCCACTTTTGCCCCAAATTTTGCAGTAATAAAGCTCATCACACTAATACCAATAAAAGCGTAAATATGCACATAACCAACACTATGCGGTATTTTAACTGGAGTATTCGAGCCAAACCACATAAAACCCAATGCTCCAGCAATTGCAATGGGCAAGCCACCTGCAGCGGATGTTGCTACCGCTTTTTGAATGACTACACCATGACGGATTAAATACGGTACCGTGAGACTGCCGCCCCCGATACCAAAAATAGCCGATGCGATCCCGATGCCACCACCCGCAAGCAGTTGCATTGCTTTAGACGGTAAATGATGCGAAGGATCAACGGGCTGACTTGCACCGTTAAACATGCCATATGCAACCCAAACTGCAAAGAACCCGATCAGCAACTGCAAGCCCTGACCCGACATATAGTCAGCAATGCCGGCACCTAAAAACGAACCGAAAGCTAGACCGGGTGCAAAATTACGGAATACCTCCCACATTACTGCACCACGTTTATGATGTGCTGAGACAGAGCTGATTGAAGTTACAATAATCGTCGCCAATGAAGTACCCACAGCCAAATGCATACTCACTGAAGGATCATAATGCAGCTGTTTGAACACAATATATAAAATTGGCACTATAATCAGGCCACCACCGACACCAAAAAGTCCCGCAGCAAAACCAGCCATTGCACCAATCAATAAATATATGATTAACTCCATTATTCACATTCCACTGTTGCTTAAATTTAAATGGATTTCGAGACTCGACAACTGCAAAAAACCCTCGACGAAGCTCATCAGCTCCCTGAAGTTTTAATACTGAAACCCGTCACGACTTCAACCAATGATGATGTGCGTGAAATTGCACTCAAAGGTGTTCAGAGCGTTTTAGTCTGTAGTTTGAGACAAACTCAAGGTCGTGGACAACGTCAACGACAATGGGTTTCACCTGAGGGAAATATCTATTTAAGCACATTGCTGAATACACGAACACCCATTGATGGTCGGCTTGCCCTTGAAATTGCATTAAATATTTTGCAAATGCCAAGTCTTAAAACTCTGGATTTGCAAGTGAAATGGCCGAATGATCTTTATAGTACCGAAGGAAAATGGGGCGGAATCCTGGTAGAACCGTTGTCCTCGCATCAGGTGATTGTCGGTATAGGGATTAATCTTGAAGCCGTAGCCAAAGAAAATATTGACCAACAGGCAACTTCACTCAATGAGTTGGGCTTGGCCAATATTTCACGTATTCAGCTTGTTGCAGAGTTATATATGGCGATTCAACAGGCCAGTGAATGGTTTGATCATCAGTGTTGTAATCTGGCTGCACGTTTTAATCACCATGCTGCCTTTAAAAATCAGGCTGTTGAATTTGAGCATCATTCAGGGTTATGTTCAGGGATCTTCTTAGGGATTCAGGATGATGGTGCGGTCAACATTGAAACCAGCGAAGGCTTAAAACAGTTTTATCAAGGGCGTTTACGTCGCTTAGAAACCTCTCTTTAGAGAAATGCAATGAAGAATTTATGGCTAGATATCGGTAATACCCGACTCAAATACTGGATTACGGAAAATGACCAGATTATCGAACAGGCTGCAGAATTGCATTTACAGTCTCCTGCAGAAATGCTGTTGGGTTTAATTCAGCATTTTAAAAGTTTAAGTCTGCATCAGGTTGGCGTGTCTTCTGTTCAGGACAAAAAGAACAATGAACGCATCCAGATGATTCTAAATTTTTTAGATGTGCCGGTGACCTTTGCCAAAGTCCATGCTGAATATGCAGGTTTACGCTGTGCGTATAAAGATACCAGCAAGTTTGGCATAGACCGCTGGTTACAAATGCTGGCCGTGGTCCATGATCCGAAGCAAAAATACTGTGTGGTGAGTTGTGGAACTGCCTTGACCATTGATCTGACGGATGGCATGCAACATTTAGGCGGTTACATCCTGCCAAACCTGTATTTACAGCGGGATTCTCTGATTCAGAATACAAAAGGTATTAAGATTCCCGATGCCACCTTCGATGAGCTTACGCCTGGCTGCAATACCATGGATGCTGTACATCACGGTATTCTGCTCAGCTTGGTGAGTACCATTGAAAAAGTACTGGATAAATACCCAAGCCAACTGATTCTGACTGGCGGAGATGCCTCATTATTTGCTAAATATCTTAGCCAATACCAGCCTCGAATCGAGCCAGATCTACTACTTAAAGGTCTGCAGAATTATATTTATTCGCTGGCTGAAGTCTGATCTTGGTGGATTAAATAGGGTTGTATGGCTTGCCAAACTTCAGGCAGTTCCGTACACCCTTCAGAATCGATAAAGTGTCCCTGCCATTGTGCGGAAATGAGCTCAGCATCCAAACTTTGCGCCTGTTCAATACTGAATTTTGGCGGAACATGATCATCACCTTCTGAATAGATCACCACACGCTGTTCAACCTGACGTTTCAGCAATTCAAAATCAATCTGGGCTGCATCAATGAACGGATAAACTTCTGCCAATCGCCCCAAACGTCCATTAAAACCTGCAATCAAAACCAGCTGTTTAATACGCTGATGGTCTAAATGCTTGGATAAATAATCTAATGCCGCGACAGTTCCCAGACTATGGGCAACCAGAATACTATTTTCATCAAGTTCTTCTATCTGTTCCTCCATTTGTGATTCCCATACCGACAGCTCCGGATGCGGTGAAGGATCCAAACGTAGTACTTTTAAACTATAATGCTGCTGATCTGCTATCTGCTGAATCCAGGGGTACCAGTTTTCTTCAGGACTGGCGGTATAGCCATGTATCACGTTCACTTGAGCCATTATTCTTCCCTTTTCTTAAGCTGTTCTAGTGTGCAACAAGCTTATTCTGAATTGAATAATCCAATTGTTGCTCTTTTTATAAAAATGCCATTGCAGAAAATATCTCCCAACAATTCAATCCATTTTTTATTTAAAGCAAAGGTTTCAGTACATCCCAAACCTGTTTAAACTCATCAAAACCGTCACTACGCATAAAATGCCCCCCATGATTCACCTCTTGCATCTGGGCATTAATAAAGTGCCCGAGCAAGACTGATTTAGGCGGGGAAACATAAGGATCATTGCAGGAAAACAATAAAAACCGTGTCGTAATCTGTTTTTGCAAAATGGTCATGTCTAATTTTGCCTGCCGAATAAAGCCATCCAATTCAGGTAAGGCGGTTAATTTATCTTTAAAACCAGCCACCAAAATCAGCCCTTTAATTTCGGTCTGGTTGAGCGTCTGAGTTAAAAAATGCAAGCTCGCAAGACAGCCTAAACTATGCGCAACAATAATGCTTTCAGTATCTAATTTCGGTATTTGTGTCTGTAACGCTTGTTGCCAGATCTGAAAATTAGGCGCGTTTGGATCGGGCAATATCAGACGTTTTGCAAAATGGCCTGAATGTTGAACCTGTTGACCAAGCCATGGAAACCAATGATCATTCGGTGATTCCTGATCCCCATGCACGATATAAACTTTCTTTTGTTTTTGTAATACTGACATATCTTTTCTTCTTGTTATTGACAATTTTATTATGGTTTCCAATTTATCTTATTTCATAAGCATAGGTATAACTTTTTTGTCTTCCATATTTTAATTTTATTTACCCTATAACTTCAAAAAGTTATTTTTAAATTTCAAAAACAAAAAAGGCGCATCAAGCGCCTTTTTTACGATGAGAAGTATAATTTTACTTCTTGTCGTTTCCACCGAACAAGGGACCCATACCGCCACCACCGCCGAATTTATTTTGCATACCGCTCAATGATTTCATCATTTTTGCCATCCCTGATGGATTGGCAAATTTTTTCATCATTTTTGCCATTTGCGCATGTTGTTTAATCAGTTTATTGACTTCAACCACTTCCATACCACAACCTGCTGCAATACGTTTTTTACGGCTTGGGTTCATCAGTTCGGGATTGCGGCGTTCTTTAATGGTCATCGACTGGATAATCGCTTCCATTTTTTTCACTTGCTTTTCAGGGTTCGCTTGCGCAATCGCATCCTGAATACCTGAATTGCTCATACCAGGCAACTTGTCCAAGAAGCCCATCATACCGCCCATTTTGTTCATTTGTTCAAACTGCATCAGCATGTCTTCAAAGTTGAAACTACCGCCTTTCTGCAATTTTTTCGCCATTTTTTCGGCTTTTTCTTTGTCGATCTTGCGTTCAACTTCTTCGACCAAAGAAAGCACGTCACCCATACCCAGAATACGCTGTGCAATACGCTCAGGATGGAATGGCTCCAGGGCATCGAGTTTTTCACCCATACCCAGGAATTTGATTGGCTTGCCGGTAATGGCACGAACAGAAAGTGCTGCACCACCGCGTGCATCACCATCCGTTTTGGTCAGGATTACACCGGTTAAAGGTAAAGCATCATTAAAGGCTTTTGCAGTATTTGCCGCATCCTGACCAGTCATAGCATCGACTACGAACAAGGTTTCAGTTGGGTTAATTGCTGCGTGAAGCTCTTTAATTTCGTCCATCATGTCGTCATCGACATGCAAACGACCTGCTGTATCGACAATCAGCACATCAGCAAACTGAATTTTTGCTTGTCCAATGGCACGCTTGGCAATGGTAATTGGTTTTTCGTCAGCGCTAGATTCAAAGAAAATTGCGCCCACTTCGCCTGCAACAGTTTGTAGCTGTTTGATTGCCGCTGGACGGTAAACGTCGGCAGAAACCATGGCTACTTTTTTCTTTTGGCGTTCTTGTAGGAAACGTGCAAGTTTTGCAGCAGTGGTAGTTTTACCTGCACCTTGCAAACCTGCAAGCAGTATAACCACAGGTGGTTTGGCAGCTAGGTCGAGGCTTTCATTGGCCTCACCCATCATTTTTGTCAGTTCGTCATGGACGATTTTTACGAATGCCTGGCCTGGCGATAACTGAGTCATCACTTCCTGACCCAATGCTTCTTCCTTAACTTTCGCGATGAATTCACGAGTTACAGGTAACGCAACATCGGCTTCAAGAAGTGCCATACGTACTTCACGTAACGTATCTTTAATATTGTCTTCGGTTAGCTGCCCTGAGCCAGTAACATTTCTTAAACTCTGCGTGAGTCGTTCTGTTAAGGTATCAAACATTGCAAAATCCGCTTAAAATTGCCAGTTGCAAAAAAATCTTTCTTAAAATAGAAAATTTATGCATAAGATGCTATAGGATACTGTAGTTCACGTAGAATTTATATAAATGAATATTCAACATCCTGAAAAAGGTTTGACATGATCAGTCTCCCCTTGGTCTACACGATCTTAGCATTAATCGCTTATACCACATCTTTCTGGTATTTGTTTATTCACTTAATGTCAAAGCGTGATCCGAACCATTGGTTTATAGGGCTTGTACTCGGTTTAGGCTTATTACTCCATGCAGGTGTTTTATATAGCGATATGGTGACACTCTTAGGTGTAAATTATGACGTATTTCTGTTGCTGTCATTTACATCGGGTCTGATGTTATTGCTGAGTTTAATCTTTAGTACTTACCGCCCTATTTTAGCACTCAACTTATTGGGTATTCCTGTCGCAGCGACCGGTTTAATTTTAGGTTTTACCCTCAGTAAACAGAATCAGGTGATTGATCCACATTCTTTAGGCTTGGACATTCATATTATTTTGTCTTTATCCGCCTACGCAGTTCTACTGATGGCCACCATACAAGCAGTGATTCTTTGGTTCCAAAATCGTGAATTAAAAAACAAGCAAAAAAGGATCTGGGTCAATTTACTGCCTTCATTCCAAGCTATGGAATCTTTGCTGTTTGATTTAATTATTACTGGTTTTATGTTACTGACTGTAGCCTTATGTTTTGGTTTTTTCACCATTGAAGATTTCTTTGCCCAGCACTTAGCCCATAAAACTGCCTTTAGTATAATTTCCTGGTTTGTCTATGGTTCACTTTTAATTGGTCATTACAAATTTGGATGGCGTGGCCAGAAAGCCATTCGTTTTACCCTGATTGGTTTTATGCTACTGGCGATTGGTTTTATTGGTTCCAAGTTTGTACTGGAAATGATTTTGGGGAAATAAATCCATTGTCCCTTTTAATTTGGTTTTCCTAATAAGAATATAAAATAATGAATTAAATATTCGACATAAAACCAAATAAAGTAATAAAAAGCTTAATTTGACTAAATTAAGCTTTTAACAGGGCTGGAGAAAATAATAGTTATAAAAACGATATAACAATAAAAAAGAGTTTTCTATAATCTGTACGAAGTGGACTTTAATTTATGAGATAAAAAAAATTATAAAATAATAAGCTGATTAGTTTTATTATTTCTTACTTAACCTGAATCGCGGATAAGAAATTGACTTGAAAAATAAGAGGACTAGAGCCATCAGTTGAGTTACCACACCAAACTTAAAGCTCTAGTCCTGATGTTCAATAGTACTGAATTATTCTGCATAATTGATGATTTCTTTCT
>NZ_JAZQPV010000057.1:0-138814 GCF_045628685.1 Acinetobacter sp. | reverse complement strand
GCAAATCAGGATGGTTTTTTGGAAAGCATACATCCTCAATTTTATATTTTAATTAATGGGACAGACCAAGCGGTCAAACAAAGCATTTATCGAAGATAAATAAAAGATGAATTAAATTAAAACTCAAACACATCATAAATTAATAATATAAATCATTAATTTAAATTCATATAACCTAGTCACAACTTTAGATTATTTATTATTCTTGTTACGATTGGGTAAGTGTGCAATGTATTGCAGAGCGATTAAACGCGAAACAATCAAAGCCAGGTACATGACGCCAAAAAACATTTGCAGCATTGCCAACACACGTGCAGGTACACTCATCGGCATTAAATCAGACAAGCCGGTTGCCGACTGCAAACTAAAACTTAAAAACAATAAATTCAGCCAGCTTTGTAAACCGCTCATATTTGGATTATGAAAACTACCCGGCACCAGTAGCTGGCAAATGTTATATAAAAAAGCAAAGCCCCAAGCAAGTAGCGTAAATACTGCAGCGGCAGCGAATAGTTCATCTCGGGTTAAGTAACGGTCTTCAAACATATAACGCAATAAACCATAGGCAGCACTAAAATAGGCTGCAGCCTCAAAACAATGGGCGATCACCTGAATCATAGGATGATCTAGGCCCCATAGAATCATTGAAGAAAAAATTACCGCTCCCCCGACAAAACTCAGGCCTAAAATCGTAAACATCGGTGTTTGTCGAATGACTTTGGCAATCACCAGTAAAACCAGAACACCCAAAAGCCAGGTCAAGGTTCGATAAGTCGCACTGTAATTACCGGCCACCGATAATATTAAAATGATAAATTGCAACAAGATCAGCCACGCTGAAGGTAATAAGCGAAAATTTTTCCAAACATCCCTAAGCGCCTGCATTTACCCCTCCAAGAGATTGCTGTTTTTGTTGAACATGCGGTTTTCTTTCTTTTTGATCGGATCAACTTAGCATGAATACAGAAGTATACGAATGACACATTTGTATGAAATTTTTCGATAAAATTCACTCACACATGCTTCTCAGCTAAATTTTAAGCATGCAATGCTCTAAGGCGAAAAATTCAAGATTAGCCTTAAACAAACAGATTAAATCTGCAACAAATATCTATTAATAAAGCGCATCTTAAATTTCTAGACAATAAAAAAGTCCCATGAGGGACTTTTTTATCAGTTCACTTTTAATTCTTAGTGATCAGATGCACCTGATGCGCCAATACCTGTCATTGAACGAACATACTGTGCGTCAAATGCCTTACGCTCTGCTTGTGCACGTGCTGAATTATCAGTCACAGAGAACAACCAGCAGCAGAAGAATGACAATGGCATAGCGAAGATCGCAGGACCATTAAACGGATTGATTGGTGTATCAGAGATACCTAATGTATCCACCCAAACGGCTTTAGATAGAATAATCAAAAGCACGGCAAGAGATAGCCCCACAACACCACCAATGACTGCACCGCGTGTGGTCAAACCTTTCCAGAACATGGAGAGTACCAGTACCGGGAAGTTGGCACATGCAGCCACCGAGAATGCCAAACCGACCATGAAGGCAACGTTTTGCTTCTCGAACAAAATACCCAAAATCATCGCAAAAATTGCAAGACCTAAAGTCGCGATTTTTGACATACGAAGTTCAGATTCAGGCGTAGTTTGGCCTTTCCTGAATACGTTTGCATACAAGTCATGTGAAATTGCTGAAGCACCAGACAAGGTCAAACCGGCAACCACTGCAAGAATCGTTGCGAATGCCACCGCTGAAATAAAGCCCATGAACAAGTCACCGCCAAGCGCATCACTCAAGTGCACCGCAGCCATGTTGTTACCGCCAACCAGCTCTAACTTGCCAGTCACTGCCATTTTCGCCACATCAAGGAATTGCGGATTATTCGATACATACATGATCGCACCGAAACCAATGATGAAGGTTAAAAGGTAGAAATATCCAATAAAACCTGTTGCAACAACCACTGATTTACGTGCTTCTTTGGCATCTTTCACCGTAAAGAAACGCATTAAAATATGCGGTAAACCTGCGGTACCAAACATCAATGCAAGACCGAGAGAGATTGCATCAATCGGATTGGCTGCAAGCTTACCTGGACCCATGATATTGCTGGCTTCAGCCAAACTTACATCATGTACTTTAGCGAAGATTTGAATCGATTGTTCAAACATTTCAGTGAAACTAAAGCCCACGCCTTTCATGACCATAAATGCCATAAAGGTCGCACCTGAAAGTAACATCACTGCTTTGATGATCTGAACCCAAGTGGTTGCCAGCATACCGCCGAACATTACGTAAGCCATCATCAGCAAGCCAACAATCACCACTGCAATATTGTAATTCAAACCAAAGAGCAGTTTGATCAGCTGTCCTGCACCGACCATCTGAGCGATGAGGTAGAACGCAACCACTACAAGTGAGCTCACAGCCGCCAAGGTACGTACTGGTTTTTCTGATAAACGAAAAGATACCACGTCAGATAAGTTGAATTTACCGAGATTACGTAGACGTTCAGCGACCAGGAACAATACGATTGGCCAGCCCACCATGAAACCAAGTGAGTAAAGTAAACCGTCAAAACCTGAACTGAAAACAAGTGCAGAAATACCCAGGAATGAAGCAGCCGACATATAGTCGCCGGCAATGGCCAAACCATTTTGGAAACCCGAGATACCACCACCGGCAGTATAGAAATCTGTGGTACTGGTGGTTTGCTTCGCTGCCCATTTGGTAATCACCAAGGTAAAAGCAACAAAAATCACGAACATGATAATCGCATGCCAGTTGGTCGCCTGTTGTTCAGCAACTCCGAGATCTGGGCCAGCCATGGCCATGCCCGACATCAGCAGTGTGGAGGCTGCAAGGGTTTGAGCCTTCAATGAATTCCATTTCATATTAGTGAGGTCCTTTTGCTTTGGCAATTGCTTCTACTTCTTTCATTGCTTCTTTTGTTAACGGGTCTAACGTGTTGTTGGCAATATAGGAATACACCCCACAAAGTAGAAATGATAATACGATGATGCTTAGACCTAGTGGTATTCCCCATGTTGTTACACCACCGCTAAAAGAACTCATTAAAAATTCTTTGTTATAACCGACGAGTAGCATGAAACCCACATAGACGAACAACATAATTGCTGTAAGTGTCCAGCTTAGTGTGCTTTTTTTACTGACCATCTGTTTAAATTTCGGATTTTGTAGAATTTGCTCTACCTGTCTCTCATCCATAACCCATACTCCTGTTTTCGCCCAGCCTTAGGCGCTATTTTTTAATTCGAATTATTACGTTGTATAACTTAACAATCTTGTTAGGTGTTTGTAATTAATACTTTGGTCGTTAAATTTTGATCAATTAAAGCAGCCAGATTATCAGATGGGGTATCATTACCCTATAGTTTTACACTGTAGGCAATATGAACAGCTGGCTCATCATCGGGGTTCTCGCCCTCTATATCGCATTACTTTTTATCTGTGCATTTTTTGGGGAAAAACACGCGAGTCGATTAAGTACCCGTGGTCGCATGCTACTTTTTAGTTTGACTTTAGGGGTTTATTGTTCATCATGGACATTCTATGGCGCGACCGGTGCCGCTGTTCGTGAAGGAATTATCTTCCTGCCAATTTACCTGGGTCCCTTGATCTTTGTCGGGATCGGTTACGATATTTGGCGACGCTTGGGTCGAGTACGCCAGCATCATGCCATTTCCTCTATTGCCGACTTTGTTGCCGCCCGTTATGGCAAAAGTGGGACTTTGGCCTCCCTGGTCACCATTCTTGCGGTCATCGCGATTATTCCCTATCTGGCCTTACAGCTGAGAGCAATTGCCCTAAGTGCCGCGGTAATTCTGCAACAGGATTCTGGCATAGAAAGCACCACCAATGGCGTGCTGTTCTTGACTGGGGTATTGGCCATTTTGGCCATGATTTTTGGCACCCGGCAAATCGCCAATACCGAACAACATGGCGGTTTAATGTTGGCGGTTGCGTTTGAATCTTTTGTTAAACTGTTTGCTTTGCTCTGTGTTGCCTTATTTTTTGTGTTTGATTCCCCGGGAAATTTAAAACAAATTTCAAGTGATGTTGTCGATACCTTTCAAGAGGTACAACTGTTTGGTGTACCGGAAACTTTTTGGATACAAACGATATTGGCAGCTCTGGCGATCATTTGTTTGCCGCGCCAATTCCATGTGGCTGTGGTTGAACTACGTGATGAAAAACATATCCGCGGAGCACGTCGCTGGTTTGCAGCTTATCTAATTCTCACCACCATCGCGATTATTCCGATTGCCAGTTGGGCATTACATGCTGCACCGCACTTTTTAGCCATCCCCGATGTTGCCGTTCTATCCTTACCGCTCAGTTATAATCAGGAATGGTTGACCTTATTGGCCTTTCTGGGGGGGTTTTCTGCCTCCACAGGTATGCTGCTGGTATCGTCAGTCGCTTTGTCAATCATGCTCAGTAATGACCTGATCATGCCGGCACTCTGGCGCACAGGTATCCTTTCACGTCACGACAAACGTCTGCCCTTGGTATTAAAATTTACCCGTCGCGTTTGTATTTTAGCCGTCATGCTCCTGGGCTTTCTATTCTTCCATTTCTTTAATGACATTGACCAGCTTTCTGTTTTTGGTTTGCTCGCATTTAGTGCCGTGGCACAATTCTCTCCTGCCCTGATTGGCGGACTTTATTGGCGTGGGGGCAGTAAACAAGGGGTCTATGCAGGTCTGATTACCGGCTTTGTGATGTGGGCCTATACCTTGCTATTTCCAACTGTGCTGCATAGTTTGCCTGCAGAATATAGCCAGTTTACCCAACAATTACTGAGCCTGGGACCTTTTGGGATTAACTGGTTACGTCCAGAAGCATTGCTCGGTTTTCAATCTTTTGCCCCACTGACCCATGGGGTAGTGTGGTCTCTAGGCCTGAATATCCTGCTCTATGTGTGGGTGTCTCGAATTTTCCGTCCTAGTATTGCAGAACAGATTCAGGCAGAAAGTTTCTTCTATTATGAAACCAAGCCTTTACCCACTCACAGTACGACCAGTGATATTAATTATCTGCAGCATGATGTTGCCCGTCTAAAAGTCGGAGATTTAATTGCCTTGGCCAAACGGATTACCGGTGAAGGCCCTACCACACAAGCTTTCCGCCAATTTTGTACGCAAAACAATGTCATCCTGAATGAAAACAGCAGTGCCAATGGCATGTGGTGGCGCTTCACCGAACAGTATCTTGCAGGGACCATCGGTTCCGCTTCTGCCCGTACCCTGCTCACCACTGCAATGGTCAATAATGGTTTGGCTCTGGGTCAGGTGGCGAATATTCTGGATCAGGCATCACAGTGGCAACGTTTTAATCAAAACCTGATCATGACCATGATTGACCATATGACCCAAGGGGTGAGTGTAGTTGATGAAAATATGTGTCTGGTCGCCTGGAATAATCAGTACCTGAAACTGTTCGATTATCCAAAGGACATTGTCTACGTCGGCTGCCCGATTGCGGATTTAATTCGCTATAACGCAGAACGTGGTGAATGCGGTCCGGGTTCAGTTGAAGAACATGTACGTAAACGGATTCACTGGATGGCTGTGGGTAGCGCCCATGAATTTGAACGGATCCGTAAAGATGGCCGAGTGATTCAGATGCGTGGCAATCCGATTGAAGGCGGTGGTTTTGTCACCACTTTTGCCGACATTACTGCGTTCCGTGAAAATGAAGCCAAGCTTGAAGGACGCGTTCAGGATCGAACCCAGCAGCTTGCCAATGCGCTTTCCGAGCAGCAACTGGCACGTGAACAAGCTGACCGCGCCAATATGTCAAAAAGTCGCTTTATTGCAGCAGCCAGTCATGACTTGTTACAACCGATGCATGCCGCGCGGTTGTTTAGTACCGCTTTGGAACAAAGCGTGCAGTCGGATGAAGACCGAAAGACCCTGCAACAGCTGGATCGTGCCTTGCATGGTGCAGAAAGCATGCTATCTGCCTTGCTGGATATTGCCCGGCTGGAAGGTGGTACCATTCAACCAAAGCGTCAGTCTTATCCCCTGCATGACTTGCTCAGTGATTTAGAACTGCAATTTAAATCCATTGCTGCGCAACGCGGGATTAAATTCAGTGTGCATGATGTGCAATTCTGGATTGATACCGATCCGCAATGGATTCGCCGTATTATTCAAAACTTCGTCAGTAATGCCTTGCGTTATACCGCTAAAGGTAAAGTGGTTGTCGGTATACTACGTTCTGCAGAAAAACCTAACCATATTCGCATTGGGGTTTGGGACACCGGTCCGGGGATTGCTGAAGAACAGCGAATTAAGCTGTTCCAGGAGTTCGAACGCTGCGGCCATACCTCACCTTGGGGAGAACAGGGGCTGGGACTTGGCTTAGCCATTGTACAACGCATGACTAGCCTGCTGGACTACCCGGTACATGTCTATTCTGAATATGGCAAAGGCTCTTGCTTCATGATTGAAGTACCAATTGTGGAAGCACCGAAAGTGGTGGCAACGCCAGTTCAGGCAATTCCGCTGAAAAGCAAAGCCTATAAAATTTTATGCTTGGACAATGATGAAACCATTCTGGAAGGCATGTCGACCTTGCTGACCAAATGGGGTTACCAAGTGTTTAAAGCGACTGAACCTGAACAGGCGTTAGAACTTATTCAGCAAGAAAACATTCAGGTGTGGCTGGTCGACCAGCATTTAAATAACGGTAAAATTGGTCTCGATTTCATTCTGGAAAATCGTCAAGAGCAAGTTCCGGTGGCACTGATTACCGCGGATTCAGATCCAGAACTTCCACAATATTTGAAAGAGCTGAATATTGTGCTGCTGAAAAAACCGTTAAAACCGGCATCGCTTCGTTCCTGGTTATCGGGCTTAAAAATTTCCACTCCTTAAGCCTGAAATGTAAAATCAGACGTCCATTTCAGATTGCTGAAATGGACGTTTTTTACACAAACACACCTATAATTACGTGTACTGGCAATTTAATTTTCCATCTAGGCAAAACTGTCCAAAAATTCTTATTTTAATCGCTATTGCATTGACCAAAAATACCAACCCGACATTTCTATGGCAAAGAGTATCAAAATAAAAATATACACTTGTATAATTAGTTACAATTTCACAATATATTAATATTAAAAGTGTTTTTCTAATAAAAATCCACTTTAAAACTTTAGTCGTATTCCGTTCGCCAACGTCCTGGCTCATATATAAGAGCAACAAATGATCAGTTCAACCTCTCTATCAGTATGCGCGTCAAAAACTGTTTCAGAAGCTGATCATCCTAGAAAAATACAGGAGTTTAAGATGAATATTTCTGAAACCGGAAGTCTTGGTGTAGATCAATCGCAACAATTTTACCGTCAATACGGCGCCAATGCCCTGTTGCCTGAAATTCAATGGACTGAACTATTTAAGCCCAGCCACTTAAAAGATAGTCATATCCAAGCCTTAGACACGTTGTATCAAAGTGCAGTTCCGCTTGCATTACAGGTGTTTGATGAGTTGAATTTTGATGTCTTCAGTCCCGCAGCCTATAAACCTCAGGGTTTGGGTCTATTTGATCGACTTGCTGAACAAGAAGAGAAGCTGCTTCAATCCTTGAAAGCCGAATCTCAAGACTTAAGCGACGCAGTACGTCACCAGATTTGGAGCATGCTATTGCGTGGGGGTGCGGTGCTGGTATTTAAAGCATGGCTTGGCAAAGTCAAAACCGATGAAAATCTGCTGGATACTACACAATTTGATGAAATGTCTGATCTGCTTTTCATTAAAACCCCACCTTTGGAATTGGCAAAACACTTAGGGGTAAATGCGCATGCCAATGAAGATCATATTTTCCTGCTGTATGGTAGTGATGTCTATTTAGATCGTTTTAACAGCTTGGAAACCGCGGCTTTATTTGTCGATTTAGGCGTATATGATGCAGCATTTTTAAGTTTGCGAGATGAAAGCGTGGCTGAATATCTGAAAGAAAAAGCATATGTATCTCAAGAGCAAATTGATGATCTGCAATGTGCATTAAATCCCCTGTTTTGCACCGACCATACCCCCAGACAAAGCTATGTCGCCTAATCAAAAGGGTTAAATACTTTGAATTTCGACCCATCCCTCGCAATAAAAAAGGCACTTAAATCCAGTGCCTTTTTCGTTCAATGCGGTGTTCAGCAAATTACATTTTCTTTTCTTCAATATTTAAAGCACTGATCGCCAATACCGCCTGGGTACGGTTTTGCACACTTAATTTACGGAAAATTGCAGTGACGTGGGCTTTAATGGTTGCTTCAGAAACCTCAAGCTCATAAGCAATCTGTTTATTCAATAAACCTTCAGCGACCATCATCAAAACACGGAACTGTTGTGGTGTAAGTGATTGAATACGTTCTGCCAGAGCAGTTTCATCTGCGGCACGTGGATCAAAATTCAGGTTGGCAGGCAGGTTTGGCGGTAACCAGATATCACCTTCCAGCACTTGGCGAATAGCTTCACCAATATGGCTTGGATGTGCCGATTTAGGAATATAGCCCATTGCACCATGCGCAATGGCACGTTGAATAATTGAAGTGTCTTCATGAGCAGAAACCACAATAATTGGAATTGAGGGATATTGTGCACGCACGTGAACCAAAGCTGAAAAACCCGAAGCTCCTGGTAAATTTAAATCCAATAAAACCAAATCCGGTTCTGGTCCGTTATCTAAGCGTTCGTACAACTCATTTACTGCAGCTGTTTCATGAATTTGAGCTTGCGGTAAGCTGTAACGAACAGCCTGAATCAAGGCATGACGAAACAACGGATGGTCATCAACGATTAAAATATTCATAAGCGACATGAAGGATCTTGTGCACAGTGGTTTCTATTCTAACCATAGTCACGCATTTAAGGATATGCAAGATCTCACTATTTTTACATTTAAGCCGATATTCACACTCACAAATTGGCAAAATTATGCATTTTCTTAATTTCTTTCAATCTAATCACTTTTTCATATAAATTTTATCGTCTAAAGAAAAATGCTTATTAACAATCAAGATAAACCTATAAATCAAATAATTAACAAGCCTTAAAACGCCAGTTAATCACAATTTTCGTTATATCTTAAAATCAGATAACTTTTCTGTATTTGCTTATTTTACAGCATATGCCAACTGTTGATTAATAAACACATTCCGAGATTTTATTGCTTTAGGTCATTCCAAAATGTCTATTTTAAATACACAAAAACCCTTAAATATTGTTGCTGTATCTGGCGGCTTAAATAATCCATCTAAAACTGAAGCGCTGGTTCAAGCAATTCTGGACGAACTGGGTGAAGCCACTCCGATTAATGTACATTTCATTAAATTTAGCGAAATTGGTCAATTGATGGGCGGGGCGATCTACCGCAATCAATTACCCCAACGCGTACAAGACGACTTGGCTGCCGTAGAAGCAGCAGATGCCCTGATTGTCGGTACACCGGTGTACCGTGCATCATTTACCGGTCTGTTTAAACATTTCTTTGACTTCGTTGAACAAACAGCACTGGTGGATGTACCTGTGCTCCTTGCAGCGTCTGGTGGCTCAGAACGTCATGCATTGGTGCTTGAGCACCAATTACGTCCATTGTTTAGCTTCTTCCAGGCGCAAACTTTGCCAATTGGTGTTTACGCGACTGACCGCGATTTCACGCCTGAATACACCATTCACAGCGAATTCTTGCGTGACCGTATTACTTTAGCCGTGGCACGTGCGCTACCAATCCTTGAATGGGCGCCCGCTAAAGGTCAACGCGCGGAAGTGATCAAAGAGAAAACCCAACAAGCCAACCAAAACTTGGGCATTAATAAACAAATCGAGCAGGAAGAAGTGCTTCCTTCTGCGGCAGTGCCAAGCCTAGATGCAGCAGAATCACGCTTGCACAGCAAAAAAGCACCGAAGACTCAAGTCGCTTAATCAGCGACTTCCAACTCGAGGGTTTAAATATGTCACAACAACAAACACAGCAAGACAACAACGTAAAATTTGCCTATTGGGTACCAAATGTCAGCGGCGGTTTCGTGGTCAGCAACATCGAACAGCGCACAGATTGGAGCTATGAGTACAACGTCCGCTTAGCCCAAGCAGCAGAAAAGAGCGGTTTCGAATACGGTTTAACCCAGATTCGTTTTGCTTCAAGCTACGGCGCAGAAAACCAGCATGAATCGGTCAGCTTCAGTCATGCGCTATTGGCGAAAACTGAAAAAATCAAACTGATTGCAGCAATTTTACCCGGGCCTTGGAAACCTGCTCTTGCAGCAAAACAATTGGCCAGCATTAACCAAATGACCAATGGCCGTATCGCGATTAATGTGGTCAGTGGCTGGTTCCGTGGTGAATTTGATGCAATTGGCGAAGAATGGCCAGAACACGATCAGCGTTATGCCCGTTCAGAAGAATTTATTCGCAGTTTACGTGGTATTTGGAATACAGATAACTTTAATTTTGATGGCAAATTCTATCAGTTTAAAGATTACACGCTACGTCCACAGCCACTGCCAAACAAGCCGGTTGAGATTTTCCAAGGTGGCAGCTCACGTGCAGCACGTGACATGGCAGCAAGCGTATCCGATTGGTACTTCACTAATGGCAACACGCCTGAAGAGCTGAAAAAACAGATTGACGATATCCGTGAAAAAGCTAAAGCCAACAATCATCAGGTAAAAATTGGCGTCAATGCCTTCATTATTGCGCGTGATACAGTAGAAGAAGCCAAAGCTGTGCTGCAAGAAATTATCGACAAAGCCAACATCAAGGCGGTAAAAAACTTCGGTGATGCCACTCGCGAAGCCGGTGCATCAACTACTGAAGGTGAAGGCAACTGGGCAAAATCAAGTTTTGAAGATTTGGTGCAGTATAACGATGGCTTTAAAACCAACCTGATTGGTACACCGCAGCAAATTGCTGAACGTATTTTGGTGCTTAAAAATATCGGTGTCGACTTAGTTCTTTCTGGCTTCTTGCACTGTATTGAGGAAGTAGAATATTTTGGCCAGAAAGTATTGCCTTTGGTTCGTGAACTCGAAGTCAAGCAAACAGAGCAGCTACAAGCAAAATCTGCTTAAGGCCGTCAGATTATAATAATAATGCGTTAACCCCATTTCATCCCCTCAGGACTCGGCCTGAGGGTTTTTTTATGCAAATACAGTAGTCAGATTCCAGATTGCTACTTACAATCGAAGTCATCTGAATAAGGAAAATGTCAATGTATACAGGTATTGTTCAAGGCTTGGAAAAAATCATTGAAATTAAAAAAAGCGATGGTTTTATTACGATTGTGGTAAGCAACCAACAGCACTTTTTTGACGATGTTTTTATGGGTGCAAGCGTTGCGATTAATGGCGTATGTCTGACAGTCACCACCATTGATCCTGCACTCAATCAAATTCATTTTGATATTTCTGATGTCACTCTAGCACTCACTAACTTAAAGAATCTAAAAACCGGTGATGCGGTCA
Source organism: Acinetobacter sp. (assembly GCF_045628685.1). GTDB lineage: Bacteria > Pseudomonadota > Gammaproteobacteria > Pseudomonadales > Moraxellaceae > Acinetobacter. Next base: position 127,313 of record NZ_JAZQPV010000057.1, on the reverse strand, counting down.
ATATTGAGCGTTCTGCCAAAGTGGGGGCAGAAAATGGCGGACATAACCTGTATGGACATATTGAAGGTACTGCCCTGATCAAGCAACTGGAACAGCGTGGCGGAACTTTCCACATAGACCTTCAGATTCCAGACGGTAATATCAAATACTTCTTTCTAAAAGGTTTTATAGGGCTAAACGGTTGCAGCCTCACCATTAACCGTGTTAACCGTGAAATGAGTGAAATTTCGATTGATCTCATTCCTGAAACGCTTCGTTTAACCACATGGAAAGATGCCAAAGTCGGTGACGAGGTAAATTATGAAATTGACCAAATGACCAGAACCTTGGTTGACACCTTGGAAAATATCCATCAGCGTTAAGCTGGGTTTTTCTTGACCTGTTTTGCTTCTATTAAAAAAGCCTTTAAATAAAGGCTTTTTTAGCTTTGGATAGGCCGCTAAATCAAGAATAAAAACTTGGATCAGGCACTTTACCGGTCAACACCCATTCCCCTACTTCCTGATATTTATAATCAATCGGGTCATGCAGCGTCTGGGTACGCACATTGCGCCAGAAACGGTCTAGATTCAGTTTGGCTGTGGTGGCACGTGCGCCCATCACCTGAAAAATATTTTGCGTGATATACAGTGACGTATTGGTCGCAGCAATTTTTGCCGTGGCAATGGCAATACTGACTTCACCGCGTTGCTCGGCTGTTAAGTCCTCGCCTATATCCCAGGCTTTCTGCAAGGTCTGCACCGCTTTATTGGCCAATAAACGTACGCCCTCAAGCTGCACATAAAACTCGGCAAAGTGTTTTTGCGTAAAGGGATCATTGACTGCATTTTCAGCCAAAGATTTAGACCATGCTTTTTGAGTTTGTACTGTTTGTTTGGCTGTTTCAAAGGCACCTTCTGCTACGCCCAAGAACATATGCACAAAGATTAACTGTGCCACCAAAGGACGTAAGCTCGAATACGGCGTACTCAGCGGTCCCGGATTGAGCAGCAATTCATGATGCTGGATTTTGACCTGCTCAAAATGACTGGTGCCGCTGTCAGTTTGGCGTTGCCCCATATTGTTCCAATCACCTAAAAAGCTGACCCCGTCGCGCGCTGTAGGAATCATCCCAATCAATAATTTTCCATCATCGTTATAACCTGAGCAAAGCAGTACATCTGAATCCATGGAGCCTGAACAAAAGCTTTTATCGCCATGAAAGATATATTCAGTTTCAGAGATTTTAACGGCTGTAGTTCGTCGATCCAGTGGATTTAATGTATTGCCCCAAAACAGGTTTTCTTGAGCGGTTTGCTGAAACCATTTTCCATATTGCTCAGGTTGAGAAAATAGTTGCACCGTTGCAATCAGTAAATGATGAAAACCATAGACATGTGCCAGTGAACTATCGACTTGGGCAATGGTCTGAATGGTTTGAAAAATTGTTTTCCACGCTGCTCCTTGTCCACCATATTTGGTGGGAATAGATAGCCCCAATAAACCACTTTGACGAATTAAATCGCGCTCGGATTTTGGGTTACCACCCTGTTTGTCACGTTCTGCAGCGGTTGTTGCAAACTTTTCGGCAAGTTGTCTAGCGATCTCAATCGGATGGGCTGAGGTTAAGGAGGTTGAAGCATTCATAATATTGTCTGATTATTCCTGTGTTTTTAGCTTAGCAGATGAACTTTTGCTGCTTTATCTCAATGCCTGCAGTCCTTATACGTAAAGTAAAAATACCGCCTGAAAAATGCAGGCGGTCATAAATAAAATAACTTACTTATCAGGATAGACGGTCACAATCAGATTGTTCACCACCTGTGGATCTGCCAATGTTGAGGTATCTCCTAATGTATCCAGTTCGTTGGCGGCAATTTTTCTTAAAATACGGCGCATAATTTTACCGGAACGGGTTTTCGGTAAAGCCGGTGCCCAATGCAAGGCATCCGGTGTGGCGACGGGTCCTAATACTTTACGCACCCAGTTTATGAGTTCCTTACGCAGCTCGTCAGATTCCTCAAAATCGGCCTGCAAGGTAACAAATGCACAGATGCCCTGACCTTTAATATCATGTGGCATACCAACGACCGCAGCTTCAGCGACATGCTCATGCGCCACCAAGGCACTTTCCACTTCTGCCGTACCTAAACGGTGTCCTGAGACATTAAGTACATCATCCACGCGACCTGTAATCCAGTAATAGCCATCTTTATCACGGCGTGCGCCATCACCCGTGAAATAATTTCCCGGATAAGTCGAGAAATAGGCTTCGATAAAACGTTCAGGATCACCCCATATGGTGCGCATCTGCCCCGGCCAGGAATCCTTGATAATCAGGTTACCTTCCGCCTCACCCTCCAGTTCCTTGCCTTCTGCATCTACAATGGCGGGTTGTATGCCAAATAATGGTCGTGTTGCAGAACCTGGTTTTAAATCGGTAGCACCCGGTAAGGGTGAAATTAAAATCCCGCCGGTTTCCGTCTGCCACCAGGTATCGACAATTGGACAACGACTTTCACCCACTACGGTGTAATACCAGTTCCACGCTTCCGGATTAATCGGCTCACCGACTGATCCAATTAAACGCAAGCTGCTGCGGTCGCTCTCACGGACAAAGGCATCACCTTCACGCATCATGGCACGAATTGCAGTGGGTGCGGTATAGAGAATAGTGACGTTATGCTTGTCGACAATATGACCCGTACGCGCCCAAGTCGGATATTGCGGTACGCCTTCAAACATCACTGTTGTTGTTCCATTGGATAATGGCCCATACAGCACATAGGAATGCCCGGTAATCCATCCGACATCTGCGGTACACCAGAACACATCATCCTGCTTGATATCAAAAACTTCACGAAAAGTGGAGTTCACATAAGTGAGATACCCACCTGTGGTATGTAATACACCTTTTGGCTTGCCGGTTGAACCCGAGGTATACAGAATAAATAGAGGATCTTCAGCATTCATCGGTTCAGGCGGACAGATTTCATTGACTGACATGATTTCCATGTGATACCACAGGTCACGGCCTTCCTTGAATTCAATCGGATTACCGGTACGGTGCACCACAATCACATTTTGAACAGAATCAGTTCCCTGTACTTCAAGTGCTGCATCGACATTTTCTTTCAGTGGAATTGGCTTGCCACCACGCATGCCAGAATCGGCAGTAATCACGATTTTTGCCTGACTATCTTCAATCCGGCTGGCCAGTGAGTCTGGAGAAAAGCCCCCAAAAACCACACAATGCACCGCGCCAATCCGCGCACAAGCGAGCATGGAAATGGCAGCTTCAGAGGTCATTGGCATATACAATATCACACGGTCGCCTTTGGTCACGCCGTGTTTTTTTAATACATTGGCAAAGCGGCAGACTTCATCATGCAGTTCTTTAAAGGAAATAATTTTATGCCGTGAAGGATGATCGCCCTCCCAGATAATTGCCGGCTTATGCGGGTGTTCCTTTAAATGACGGTCTAGACAATTGGCACTGAGATTAAGCTGTCCATCGGCAAACCATTCGATCTTGAAATTATTCTTGTCGAAACTGGTGTTTTTGACTTGGCTAAAAGGTTTGATCCAGTCCAGCTTATTGGCCTGTTCTGCCCAATATTCATCAGGCTGATCAATGGATTTCTGATAACGCTCGAAATATTCAGACTCATTGGTACGAGCGGTTTTTTTAAATTCTTCTGGTACAGGATAGATCTCTTTCATAGGTACTTCCTTGCTTTTTTCATCTCATCACGAGATGCTATGCCACGTTATTGATTTTATTGACTGCATATCCACAGTATGGCGATTATTTTTCAACCGCATCAATCCTGCTTTGGTCGTAGTTTGTTTATATAATTTAAAACACAGACTGTTTATCGTATACAACAAAAAAAATGGTCTTATTCGTATCTGATCTGTTCATTTAATCTTATAATTTAACAAAAAATACTTTCACTGCTTTACCACAACCTCCATTTTCTTATCTCATTCTTACCTGGAAAAAGCATATGAACCCGCAAGACTCATCTCCTTTTTTTTCCCGGACTCAACTGAAAAGATCAGATAGCCCCTTGTCACCAGAAGGTCGTTTTGGTCGTTTGAGTTCAATTGGCTGGTATGGCTTTGTCCATTTAATTACCTTCTTTGCCACCTTGGCACTGAGCTTGACCATGGGTATTTTTAACCTGAATACCCTGTCGGTCGACAATCAGTTTGTGAACACAATTACGGGACTCGCAGGACTCGGCTTCTTGGTGATTTTGGTGCTGTACATCTATTTTTTGATCGTGATTACAATACGTCGTTTGCACGATCTGAACCGAAGTGGCTGGCTGATCTTGTTATTTCTGGTACCACTGCTGAATATTTTTATGGGTTTATATCTGCTTTTAGCTTCAGGCACCAAAGGCCCCAACGACTATGGCTTGCCACGTGAAACACCAATTTGGGAAAAAATATTGGCCTGGTTGATGATTATCATCACGGTGTTAAGTTTCTTGGCTTCAAGCAGTATGCTGTCTTATATGTTCGGTTCCGGTGAACTGGAGATGCCGCAAGAAGTGATTCAAAAAGGCACTCAATATTTTTAAACAGGCTGACAGTTTTTCCACAAAATGATGAGGAATGTGCTTTATTGCTGGTTAAATTATTGCTGAGTTTCAGGCAAAATAATGCATAATTTTTATGATTCGGAAAACCCGTGGCTGAAAAAAACAATGCCTTGAGTGAGGTGACTCAAGGCACCTCAGATCTGTTGCATGAAGCAGGTGAAAAAACGGCTCAAACCGTGCTTGAACACACAACAAAATATAATGATGCCTATTCGACCATCGATAAATTTGTCGAGGCATTTTGGGAACGGTTACCCTATATCTGTATTGCAATTGTAGTGTTTACGATTTTTTATTTACTGTCAAAATTGTTTAAATTTTTTGTCCGTAAAGCTTTAACAGACCGCAGCTATACCAAACAGAATCTGGTTCTGGTACTCAACCGGGTGGGGAGTTCAGTGATTATTTTCTTTGGTTTTCTGATTGCCATGGTTATTGCCATTCCAGGATTCACCCCGGGTCAGCTCATGAGTGCCTTGGGGATTGGTTCGGTCGCGATCGGTTTCGCATTCAAGGACATTTTCCAGAACCTGCTTTCTGGTATCCTGATTTTATTGGGTGAACCGTTCAAAATTGGTGATGACATTATTGTGTCGGGCATGGAAGGTACGGTGGAAGATATTCAGATTCGTGCAACTTTCTTGCGTTCACCCGATGGCCGTCGTATCGTCATTCCCAATGCAACCGTGTATACCAGTGCAGTGACGGTCAATACGGCTTATCAACGCCGCCGTTGTGAATTTGTGGTCGGTATTGGTTATGAAGATGATATCCAAAAAGCCAAAGATATTATTACTGCCATTCTAGATAAAGATCCAACGATCCTTAGCCAGCCTGGGTTTAGCGTAAATGTCACTGCACTGGCTGACTTCTCGATCACTCTAAAAGCCTTCTGGTGGGTGGATACGACTGAAACAGGAATGGGAACGTCGGTCAGTGCGGTACAGGAAAGGGTAATTCAGGCTTTTGCCGAACATAATATTTCCATTCCTTATCCAGTACAGGAAGTGAAGATCTATCGTGGTGATCCTTCGGTACAGGATGATGAGTCAGCCCGCGCTAAACAGACGACCTAAGACATAAGCAATCACGGTTTCAGTTCGAATAATACGGCTGCCTAAGCTTACTGCCTGGCAGCCGTTTTTTATCAGTAAATCCACTTCATAAGGAATAAAACCGCCCTCTGGACCAATCACAATACTACAGGGGTGATCAATCGCAAAAGGCATTTTCATGTCTGCATAAGGATGGGCCACATAAGCTGGACATTCCTCGGTAATTAAACCGGGCAAGACATCTTCTACAAACGGTTTAAAGCGTTTATGGATTTCAACTTTTGGTGCAATGGTATCACCCGCCTGTTCCAAACCTAGTGTAATGTATTGATCAAGTAATTTTAAAAATGGGGTTTGCCAATAGCTTTTATCTACCCGATAACTGTGCAAAAGAATAATTTTCCCTACCCCCAGCGTGACACTATCCATAATTAAACGGCGTAGTACTTTCGGACGCGGCATGGCGACAATTAAAGTTACCGGTAATTTCGCTGGAACAGCTTCTTCTTTGATGGGTTTTACTTTTATGGCTTGTTCGGTCACTTCCACAATTTCAGTCAGGTAGCGTTTCCCTTCACGAATCCCCACTTTTAATGTGTCTCCGACTTGGACATCGACATGGATACGTAAATGTTCAAGCTGACGTTTCGAGGTAATCGACCAGATTTCCGTTTCAGTTTGGCGTGGGTCAAGCAGGACGATGTTCATAAGACTCAGCTTTAAAAAATGTGATGCTCTATGCTACCGAGGAAGGCGACATGTATGTCGCCAGTAATGCTGAGGTACAGGATGTACCTTGAGCACTGCAAAAGATTTTTGTTACTCTTAATCCTTTAAAAGTAAAAAGATCTACATGAAAAAAATAAGAACTTAACCAGAATTTTAAGGTCTTGAGTGCCTTGATTCCAAAGTATTTTTAAAGATACTGATCAATCACCGCAATATGCTTTGCCAACGAGCCTGTATTTTTAAACATGATCTGTTGCGCCTGCTGGTTCAGTTGTTCTGCAGCCCCGTAATCATATAACAGTTCCATTAATACCTTCGCTGCCTGCTCTGCTTCATCGACGACTTTGACACCACCGACAGCCAAAAATTCGTCAACAATACTCTGGAAGTTAAAGTAATTTTTTCCCAAAACAGTCGGTACATTTAAAGCAATTGGCTCTAAAATATTATGTCCTCCGCCCGGTTCATTCAATGAACCACCGACAAAACAGACTTGACTTAAGGCGTACCACAGCCACATTTCGCCCATACTATCGGCTAAATATACTTGGGTACTGGACTGAACTGATTCACCCAAACTACGACGTTGAGTATTTAAATCCAGATTTTGAACAAGCTGAAATACCTCATCAAAACGTTCCGGATGACGTGGCACCATAATTACCACAATTTCTGGATGTTGCCTAAGATAAGGCTGTAAAGCCCTAAGGAGTTTTTGTTCTTCTGGCGCATGCGTACTGGCAAGGGTGATGACTTTACGTGATGCTAAATTCCAGTTTTGCTTCAGTTGCTGTGCCTGCTGAATAAAGCTTTCAGGAGCATGAATATCAAATTTGATACTACCCAAGACCTGACTTTTATTTTCAGCCATGCCCAAATTCAGAAAACGCTTTAAGGTCGCTTGATCTTGTGCCAATAGCTGGTCTAAACCACTCAGCATGCCTCGGGTCAGCCCTTGAACTTTGCCGTAACCTTGGGCGGATTTTTCAGAAAGTCGAGCATTGATCAGTAAGCACGGCACTTTAAATCGCTGGGCTTGATCGATTAGATTCGGCCAAATTTCAGTTTCTACCAATACCAATAATTTCGGCTGGTATTTTTGATAAAACGCCTGAACCACGGGTTTCTGATCTGCAGGCAAATACACGGCCTGGAACAGATGCTCATAGGGTGCTTTTAAAAACAGTGATTTCGCCCGAGCCTGTCCGGTCTTGGTGGTGTTAGTCACTAAAACTGCATGACCCAATTTTAAATAATGTTCAATTAAAGGTTGGGCCGCATTGGTTTCGCCCACCGACACGACATGAAACCAGATGGCATTCAGGTTTTTAGGCGGCTGGAAGGGTCCAAAACGCTCAAGACACTCTTGCTGCAACTGCTCCATATTTAACGCACGTTTTTTGATCTGCCATTGATACAATGGTTTAATGATTGATAATGCTGCGTTATACCAAAAAGGAGTAGCCAAACAAGTTGCCTCAAATTGTGTTCAGTCGGCAAAATATAACAGAGCAGCCTCCACATGTTAATGAATTCTGCTCTGCCCGATGATTTATTCTGCTTTATTGATCGATCAACTTAGCTTTCAGCCAACTGTTTATTTAAAAATGGATAGTCAATATAGCCTTCTGCCACATCAGTGCCAATCATATTTTCAAACTTCAGTTCATTCAGGGGTTCATCTTCCACCAACCGCTCGAAAAGGTCAGGATTGGCAATATACGCTTTACCAAAAGACACCGCTTCGGCTTTGCCTGAGCTCAATAATTCAAGTGCATCATCACGGCTTAAACGCATATTGGCAATATACGGCACACCATTTGAACGTGCTTTCATATCTAGGCTAATACTGCCATCCGCCAAATATTCACGGGTAAAAAAGAAGGCAATATTACGTTTACCCAGTTCTTCTAGCACATAACCAAAAGTTTCTTTCGCATTAGCATCGCCCATATCATGCTCATCGCCACGCGGCGCCAAATGCACACCCACACGACCTGCACCCCAGACTTCAATCAGGGCATCAACCACTTCAAGCAGGAAACGCGCACGGTTTTCAACAGACCCACCATAAAGATCGGTACGTTTATTGGTTGAACTTTGCAAGAATTGGTCAATCAGATAACCATTGGCCGCATGCAATTCCACCCCGTCAAAACCAGCAGCTTTGGCACGAATAGCAGATTGTTTATATTGCTCGGTAATGGCATGAATTTCTGAAATTTTCAGTGGACGCGGCACCACATATTCACGTTTTGGACGCAATAAGCTGACATGACCCGCCTGTTTGACCTCACTGGCAGAAACCGGTGTTTCCCCCTTTAACAAATCAGGATGCGAGACACGACCGACATGCCACAATTGTGCCACGATCAAACCGTCTTTGGCATGCACTGCAGCTGTAACAAGTTTCCAGCCTTCAACCTGAGTATCGGTAAATAAGCCCGGTGTTTTTTCATAGCCATTGGCTTCTTCTGAAATCACCGTTGCTTCAGAGATGATTAAACCGGCGCTTGCACGTTGGGCATAGTACTCGGCCATCATGGCGGTCGGTACACGGTCAAGGGTGGCACGGCTACGTGTTAATGGTGCCATCACGACACGGTTTTTAAGTTTAAGTTCACCAAACTGAATTGGTGTTGAAAAATCTGTCATCCAGCAATCCTCTTACAGCTTGCTTGGACTGATTTAGTCTAAAGCGCATGCTGTAAATGTTGTAAAAATTCTTGGATCAGTGCTTCATTACGTGAGAAATAAGACCATTGCCCATATTTGGTCACATGAATCAGCCCTGCTTGTTGCAGAACCGATAAATGATTGGACATGGTCGATTGAGAGATATCGGCAATTTTTTCCATCTGCCCTGCGCATACGCCACGACTAAAATCATTTCCGCACTCTTCAGCGGAAATGTAATGCTCAGGTTCTTTTAAACATTGCAGAATCTGACGTCTAATCGGGTTGGCTAAGGCTTTATAAATTGCTTCTGTGTCCATCTCATTTCACTCATGTCATGATCAGCACCTTACCAAAAATCATTATATCGAATTTATACGATATTAATATCGAAATTTATCGATACTGTATATTCATTTTGTAATTTGCTGCAATCTTGTACAACTTCACTCTATTCTAACATTGTCTGATGGATGAGTTACCTTCACTCAATCAGACAAATTTTAAAGCTAAAAAAACAGAGGACCAGCCTCTGTTTTTCAAGCAATAAACTTATAAGCCCTGTTTTAAACTGGCTTCAATAAATTTATCCAGATCGCCATCCAGTACTGCGCCGGTGTTCGAGCTTTCTACACCGGTACGCAAATCCTTAATACGTGAATCATCCAGTACGTATGAACGAATCTGGCTACCCCACCCGATATCGGACTTGGTGTCTTCAAGCGCTTGTGCAGCATCATTACGAATTTGCATTTCACGTTCATACAGTTTGGCACGTAACTGTTTCCAGGCATGGTCACGGTTGGCATGTTGTGAACGCTGGTTCTGACACGCTACCACAATACCGGTTGGCGCATGGGTTAAACGTACTGCAGAATCCGTTTTGTTAATATGCTGACCACCGGCACCCGATGCACGATACGTATCGGTACGAACATCTGCCGGGTTGATATCAATTTCAATGTTGTCATCGACTTCAGGCGAGACAAACACCGCAGAGAATGATGTATGGCGACGGTTACCCGAGTCAAATGGAGACTTACGCACTAAACGGTGAACACCTGATTCAGTACGCAACCAGCCATAGGCATATTCGCCTTCTACCCGAATCGTCGCCGATTTGATTCCGGCAACATCACCGTCAGACTCTTCCATCAATTCTGCTTTAAAGCCGTGACGCTCAATCCAGCGCAAATACATGCGAAGCAGCATTGAAGCCCAGTCCTGTGCTTCTGTACCCCCAGAACCCGCCTGAATTTCCACATAACATGGGTTTGGATCCATTGGATTACTGAACATACGACGAAATTCAAGTTTTGCCAATTCTGTTTCAGATGCATCTAATTCTGCTTGCACATCTTCAAGCAAGCTTTCGTCATCTGCTTCAACTGCCAAATCAAGCAATGCTTGCGCGTCTTCGAGCTGTGTCGATAAACCTTCAAGTACATTTAATACATTTTCAAGCTCGCCTTTTTCTTTGGCCATCGCTTGCGCACGACTTTGGTCATTCCATATTGCTGGATCTTCTAACTCGCGAAGAACCTCTTCTAAACGCTCTTTTTTCAGATCGTAGTCAAAGATACCCCCGTAGTGTTTGACCACGGTCGTTTAAGTCTTTTAATTGGTTTAGATAAGGATTAATTTCCACGTGAATTACTCTCAATCAGAATACTAGGCTTAAATACCTGTTAATTATAACACAGAGCATGGATGCAATTTTAGAGGGCCGATGTGCAATAGCATTGACCAAGACTGCATTTATAGCTCATATCAGCAATGCTGATCTTGGCTATACCTATAACCATATAGAAAGAAAGGAAGATTTTTCGGTGATAACGGATTCATGTGAATTTAATGTCCACCATATGGGTGGTGGAATCGAATATTTCGTTGAGCAATTCTACCTAAATGGCGAACTGGGCTTTGGTCAAATAGAAGATAAATTCAAAGTTACAACCCTATGGTTAAATAGCACCCAAACAGAAGATTCTGACGTGACAATTTATCATGCATTGGCCGGTTATATGCCTTTTCTAACCTGCTGTTCGCTTTAGGTATTGATGGCTATCAAGATGAAGGTGACCTGCAAGACAATTGCTCTGCCGTACATGTAAAATATGTCACGCCAATAATTCAAGTTCGGTTTTTGAATGTAAAAGCTGACGGTACATTTGGCGATGAAGATGAAGTCACCATTGGTACAACTTATTATTTCGACCCAGCTTTCAGCTTAGGTACGGGTTATAACATTGTAGATAAGGAGGAAGATGATGTTTATTTTTCTCTATTCGTTCTAAATGTTTCATCAATTCTAACTTTGCAATAGGTGGGAAAGTTGGTTGGGGCGATAATATTCAGGCATTCAAAATTAATGCAACATATCGTTTTTAATTAAGCAATAATTAACAGTCAAAAACCCTCTTAATTGAGCTTAATTGAGGATATTTTTTGATCCTTAACTCATTATTATGTTACAAAATACTTAAAATTTTATTAAAAATTCACATAAATCCATTAACTCTCCACAATTTTAATAAAACAAAACATTTATATAATTTAATATTTTTCAAATACTTAATATTAATAAATTACACAAAATTACATTAGCAACATTGAGTAACCTTGAGAGGATTGACCCAAATTCATTTTGCTCTAGACTAAAACTTGTAACAAAAAATGTATTAATTTTGACCATAAATTTAAGGGGTAGTATCCATGAAAAAATTAGCCATTGCTTCAGCACTTCTTTCTGCTTTAGCAGTAACAGGTACAGCAAATGCATACCAAGCCGAAGTAGGCGCAGCAGCTGCTTATGTTGATCCAGATAATGGCAGCTCAGGTAGTGCTTTTGGTGTAGATGGTACTTATTACTTCAACCCCGTTCAAACTCGTAATGCCCCACTTGCAGAAGCAGCATTCCTTGACCGTGCAAGTAACGTAAATGCCCAAGCAACATTTGCTGATCGTGGGGATTTAGATAACAACACTTACGGTATAGGCGCTGAGATTTTCGTACCAAATTCTGACTTCTATTTAAGCGGTAACATCAGTCAAAATGAAACAGAACGTTTCAATATACAAGGTCAAAAATATGACTTTGATACCACGTACTATGCTGCTGAAGTCGGTTACCTTCCAGCTCCAGGCCTATTGATTGCCGCTGGTCTTAAAGGTTATGACAACGACTATGATGATGGTGTAGATCCAACATTACGTGCAAAATACGTAACTACCTTAAGTAATGGTAAAGACATCAACCTAGAAGCTGGTGCAGCATTCGGTGATCTAGATGAGTACAATCTTGCTGCCGATTACTTCATTGATAAAACACTCAGTATTGGTGCTGATTATCACAACAATGACTTAACTGATCAAAGTGAATTTGGTATCAATGCACGTAAATTCATTAATCAACAAGTCAGCCTTGAAGGTCGTGTTGGTTTCGGTGAAGCCGGTAACAATGACTACAACTCATTTGGTGTAGCTGCGAAATACCGCTTCTAATTTGTCTTAAAACTATTCAAATGAAATAGCCCATCTTCGGATGGGCTATTTTTTGCTTAAAAATAAAGAGTTTATTTATATTCATAAAATGCACATTTTATGAGCGTTTATTTTACGTACACCGATATCAACTAAAATATAATGTCACATTTTTATCACAAAACAGAGATATTGAGAATGCAGGCGATTTAGACCCCATTTTTATTAATGGTAAATACTATCTCAATGGGATTCAGGTAAAAAATGCTCCCTTGGCAGAAGCTGTATTCTTGAGTAAAGCCAGCAATATCGGTCGTGGTTATGCCAATGCAAGGAGTGACGGAGATGAGGATATTGAGGTATTTGGATCAATGGCGAATTTTTTATTCCAAATCCACAATTTATGTCAGTGCTGCTCTTAACCAAGTCGATGTTGGTGATGAATATGATACTGGTTATGCTTTTGAAGTCGGTTACTTACCAGTTGATGGTTTATTATTAGCTGTTGAGGCAGCCAATGAAAATGTAGATCCTGTACAAATTCCTAATTATGGATATTATTACTACAAATCTTTTAAACGCTGTAATAGTGGGACGAAGATACTGCGATGTCTTTACATACCAAATATGTGACTTTAATTGGTAATCGCTATGCCAATTTTGAAGGGATCTCCTCTATGGGTAATGAAACGACTTACCGTTTGGGTGCAGATCTTTATATCCATCAGGCATTAAGCGCAGGTGGATCAATCGCTGATTTTACTGCTAATGAGTCAGATACTCTTTTGGTATTCACAGTACATTCCGTTTTTAATATATGCCGATAGTTAAATTAAAAAAACTGCTCAGATGAGCGGTTTTTTTGATTGTTCTAAATACATGACACGCATTTGTAAACTGACATTGCCATTAAATTCATTTTTATCAAGCTCATACACTAGTCTAACGGTATTCTGCATGGCATCAAATTCGAATTTTTCACTGGCATTAAAGGCAATTGCTTCCACAATTTGACCATTATCCAAAGCCAAACGTAGCTTTAAATGAGTTTCTTTCAGCCAGCGATAATCTAAAACTTTGAATATCCCTTCAAAAACCGGCGATGGAAATTTTTGTCCCCACGGGGTTAGATTTTGCAGCAAATCGACCGTATCAATTTGAAAAGTTGCTGTTGGTAATTCACCATCGGTCCATAAAGTGGCTTGAAACAGCGATTCATCCATCTTTGAGATCAGTTGCTCAAAAGCCTGTTTGAATTCTTCAAAATGCTGTTTCTGGATAGTTAAACCCGCTGCCGCAGCATGTCCACCAAAGTGGCTGACCAAATGTGGATGTTGCTCCGCAATCAGTTCAATCGCATCTCGAATATGCACACCTTCAATTGAACGTGCAGAACCCTTAATATGAATCCCATCATCATCTGCCGCAAACACAATGCTCGGACGATGAAACTGTTCTTTTAAACGACCTGCTACAATACCAATCACGCCCTGATGCCAATGCGGTTCAAATAAAATTAAAGCTGCAGGTAAATCTGCCTGATCTAATTGCAAAGCAGCTAATTCAGATAAAGCCTCTTGCTTCATCTGTGCTTCAACCTGGCGACGCTCAATATTCAATTGATTCAACTGCTGCGCCAATGGATAAGCTGTTTGCATATCGCTGGCCAGGAGACATTCAATACCAATGTCCATGGTTTCCATGCGCCCGGCCGCATTAATTCGAGGACCTAGCACAAAGCCCAAATCTTGTGCCTTGAGTTGAGACGGGTCTCGTCCTGCAATATCGAGTAATGCACTTATCCCACTACGACATTGATTTTGCTGAATCCGTTTTACCCCGGCATCAACCAGAATCCGGTTGTTATAGTCTAAACTTGCAACGTCTGCATAAGTACCCAGTGCAACTAGGTCTAAATACTGTGCCACCTTGGAAGTCGATTTCCCCAATTTACTTCGGTGACTCGACAGGTTAGCAAGCAAATAAAATGCAACCCCAACCCCTGCCAATGCCTTACTTGGAAAATCACATCCCAATTGATTTGGATTCACCACAGCTTCGGCGTTAGGCGTTTTCTTGGTGGTCAGATGGTGATCGGTAATAATCACCTGCATGCCATGCGCTTGAGCTTGCTCAACCCCAGCATGACTGGAAATACCGTTATCGACCGTAATCAGAAGGTCTGGCTGATAGCGGCTAAACGCCAAATCTGCAATTTTAGGTGTTAAACCATAGCCATACTTGAACCGATCTGGAACCAAATATTTAACATTGGCGCCCATGTCCCGTAAAGCTAAAACCATTAATGTAGTACTGGTTGCACCATCAGCATCATAATCACCAACAATGACTATTTTTTTATTTTCATCAATGGCTTGATCCATAATCTGAATGGCTTGTTCTAAACCCTTCATATTTGGCGCGAGTAAATATTTCAGTTTAAGTTCGAGTTCTTGTTCAGATTGCACCCCACGGCGCGCTAAAATTTGCGCAATAAAGGGCGACACGCCCTGAATATTTTCAGGGCGTGTAATAAAAGGTCGTTGCAGAATCAGTGTTTTTGGCATTTAAGGCATGAGTCGTTGTAATTTCCACGTACCGTCGATTCTTTCATAACTTAAGCGGTCATGTAAACGGTTTGGACGACCTTGCCAAAATTCGTAATAGTCCGCTACCAAACGGTAGCCCCCCCAGAATTCGGGTTTGGCCAATTCCGTTTTTTCTGCAACCTTATCTTGCAAGGCCTGAAAACGCGTTTGTAGTTCTTCACGACTGGCAATGATTCCACTTTGTGGCGTGCTGATATGCGCTGCAATCTGGCTATTACGTGGACGTTTATGGTAATAGTCAGTCGACTCTGCTAAGGAAATTTTTTCAACTTTCCCACTCACCCGAATTTGACGTTCCAGTTCAGGCCAGTAAAACAGCAGCTCTGCATACGGATTTTCAATTAAATCTAAACCTTTTTGGCTATCATAATTAGTATAAAAGTCATAACCTGCCTGCGTTGCACCGCGCAACAATACGGTACGCACGTGCGGACGACCTTGCCCATTTGCCGTAGCTAAAGACATGGCATAGGGTTCATGTAACTTGGCTTCTAAAGATGCGTTAAACCATGTTAAAAACTGCACATGCGGATTTTCATCCACGTGGGCTTCATGTAATTCACCTTTTTGGTAACTTAAGCGAAGTTCGCTCAAGTCTTTAATCACATCATTCATATTATTACCTTAAGCCGCGTTGGCACGTACAGCATCTGCAAGATAGTTGGCTAAATCAGTCACTTCCTGACGATCCTCACCTTCCACCATCACACGAATGACCGGTTCAGTTCCCGATTTACGAATCAGTAAACGACCCCGACCTTTGAGCTGTTGTTCAGCTTTTTCAAATTCAGTTACCAGTGCAGGCACCGCATAGGGATCAAACATTGCTTCTAAACGGACATTTACCAGTACATTTGGCAATAAATGAAAGTCTGCAACCAATTCATGCAAAGCTTTTTTCTGTTCAACCATGACAGTCAACACTTGTAAGGCTGCAATAATCGCATCGCCTGTAGTGCTCTTATCTAAGGTCAGAATATGCCCTGATGGTTCACCGCCAATCACCCAGCCATTTTCATCCAGTGCCTGCAACACATAACGGTCACCTACACTGGCACGTACAAACGGAACTTGGGCTTTTTCTAAAGCCAGTTCAAGTGCCATATTGCTCATCACGGTGCCGACAATTCCTGCAGGTTTATGGCTCGCTTGGGTCGCCAGAATATAAAGGATGTTATCACCATCGACCAATTGACCATTTTTATCGACTAAAACTACGCGGTCGGCATCCCCATCAAAGGCAATTCCCAAGTCAGCTTTATGCTCAACCACTGCTTTTTGCAGGTTTTCCGGATGGGTTGAACCACAGTCTTTATTGATATTTAGACCATCGGGTTGGTTATAGAGTGCAATAACTTTAGCACCCAGTTCTTTAAATACCGAAGGACCCACGTTATATGCAGCACCATTGGCGCAGTCCACCACAATCTTTAAATTACTTAAGTCAAAATGGTAAGGGAATGTGGATTTGCAAAACTCAATATAACGGCCGTTAGCATCTTTGACACGAACGCTTTTGCCCAGGTTTGCGCTATCTTCAATTTTCAATTCTTTTTCAAGTTCTTGATTGATTGCTTCTTGAACTTCATCGGGTAATTTTTTGCCTTCGCTTGAGAAGAATTTAATCCCGTTATCAAAATATGGGTTATGCGAAGCTGAAATCACAATGCCTAAACTGGCATGCATTGCACGGGTTAAATGTGCGATAGCAGGTGTTGGTAATGGTCCCAATAAATGAACATAAACCCCGGCAGCATTTAAACCGGCTTGCAAAGCTGATTCTAAAATATAGCCAGATAAACGGGTATCTTTGCCCATAACAACGATGGGTTTAGTTTTCTTGCTATATTGTTTTAATACTTTACCTGCCGCAAAGCCTAGCTTGAGTGCAAATTCAGGTGTAATTGGAAGTTCCCCAAACTTTCCACGAATACCGTCTGTTCCAAAATAACTCATTTTCTACTCACTTCTTATACATGTGTGATGATATTTATCATCCGATTTTATCTGTAATTACTTTACACCAAAATCCAAAAAGCCATCATATAAATGACGGCTTTTCATGGCTTGGATTACTAAAAATCAACCAACACGATAGTTTGGCGCTTCTTTGGTAATCGTCACATCATGCACATGCGATTCAGACATACCGGCTGAAGTAATTTTAACGAACTTCGCATTTTGACGAAGATCTTCAATCACAGCAGAACCCGTGTAGCCCATAGATGAACGTAAACCGCCCATCATTTGGTGCACGATGTTACCCATTGGGCCTTTGTACGGTACGCGACCTTCAATACCTTCCGGTACGAGTTTTTCAGCACCGGCTTTAGAGTCTTGGAAATAACGGTCTGCAGAACCAGTCGCACCTGCCATTGCACCCAACGAACCCATACCACGGTAAGCTTTGTAGTAACGGCCCTGGAAGAATTCAACTTCGCCAGGCGCTTCTTCAGTACCGGCCATGAGCGAACCGACCATAATCGTACTTGCACCGGCACCAATAGCTTTGGCCATATCACCAGAGAAGCGGATACCGCCATCAGCAATTAAAGGAATCTGTTCTTTCAATGCATTGGCAACACTATCAATTGCAGACATTTGTGGCATACCAATACCGGCAACAATACGTGTGGTACAGATTGAACCTGGGCCAATACCCACCTTAACGGCATCGGCACCGGCATCAAGTAAAGCCAATGCAGCATCGCCCGTTGCGATATTACCGCCAATTACTTGAACTTGAGGATAGTTGGCTTTAACCCAACGAACACGTTCAATTACCCCCGCAGAGTGACCGTGTGCAGTATCTACCACAATCGCATCTACGCCCGCTTCAACCAATGCTTCAACACGTGCAGGGGTTTCAATGCCTGTACCGACTGCAGCACCAACACGCAGACGACCTAAATCATCTTTACAGCTGTTTGGATAAAGCTCTGCTTTACGGAAATCAGTAACGGTAATCAAACCTTTAAGTTCGTTGTTGTCACCAACCACCAATACTTTTTCAATACGGTTTTTTTGTAATAAGGCTTGGATATTTTCTTTAGATTCGTTTTCACGAACAGTCACCAAACGGTCTTGACCGGTCATGATGTTGCTAACCGGTTGTTCTAAATTGGTCACGAAACGTGTATCACGACCAGTGACAATACCGACCACTTTGCCATCTTTAACAACAGGTACACCGCTGATATTGTTGGCTTGAGTCACTGCGATTAATTCACGAACCGTAGTTTCTGGAGTCACAGTGATAGGGTCTTTCACCATCCCTGCTTCGAATTTTTTCACACGACGTACTTCAGCTGCTTGAGCAGAAATATCCATGTTTTTATGCAGGATGCCAATACCACCGTTTTGTGCCATCGCAATAGCCATACGTGATTCTGTCACAGTATCCATTGCAGCTGAAACAAGGGGAATATTCAGATTAATGCCACGAGTAAGGCGTGTCTTTAGGGAGACATCTTTTGGGAGAACAGTTGAGTAGGCAGGGAGTAATAAGACATCATCGAAGGTTAGTGCTTCTTGAACGATGGTCAACATAACAGTCTCACTGGTAATTTCCGTGCGCTATTATAAACAAAAAAAACAGTTTTATTCATGTTAATTTCAAACAGTCAGGAAAAATAAATTCACATCCTGCATATTTATGAGTTTTTTTGTTCAAAAACAGTAACTCTGCTGCATTATGCTGCTTAAGATTTAATTTTATAAATGATTAAACCTCCTGATCAAAACCATCCTCATTGCTTGGTTCTACTGTTTCAATAGGTATAAACGGAATCATATTATAGGCACGGCGAGCTTTATTACATTGTTCATCCGCAATCTGTACTTCTTTGCAGGTTGAACTGCGCACGCTATAAATTGCGCAGTTCACCTGCTCGCCAATTTTTCCCTCGAGCGCCACACAATAGGGCTGGGCCTGATGAGTACCTTGCATACATGAATATACCGCAGTCAGCGGTTCGGTATAATGTTCGGGCATAGCAATGCCTTCAGCCCAATAAAATGAAACCCGAAAATAGGCGCAGCAAGCGCCACAGCTTAAACAGGCATCTTGGGTGGGTGCTTGAGACAACATTCTTATAAATTCTCGTCATCAAAGGTCTAATTTTTAGACAGAAATATTAAAAAATGTTGCTTTTATACGCAAGAAAAATCAGTGAACAGCAGAGATATTATTCTGGACAGGTAAATACTGTTTCATCCATCAAGTCGATCCCGCACTCTAAAGTTTCAATCCAATCAAGGAACTGGTTAATCTGCTCTTTACCCATAAATGGCGTACCGTGCTGAGGCACAATCATTTCAATATCCATGGTTCGTACCATATTCACCCAAAGGCGAATCACTTTATTTGAACACATATAGCGTTGGTGAAAGCTTTTCATCTTGGGAATATGCGCTGCAAAATTTTCCAGCGGTTTAGACGCATCATCTACCATGGAAGCCCCCATATCACCGGAAAATAAAATTTTTGCAATCGGATCATAAAACTGAAAATTGCCCACGGAATGCAGGAAATGCGCAGGCACAACAATAATACGTGATTCGCCCAAAGGAATGATCCCACCATGATCCGGTAATTCAATCAAGCGTTCCAGCCATCCACCTTTCATCCGGTCACTCATAAATGCCGAGTTCAAATGCGGTAAAAAACGCGCCCAGAGTTTAGACGCCACCACTTTAGCTTCGGTATAAACTAACCAGCGTGGCATCGAGGTAATAATATCCGGATCTTGGTGAGAGGCCATCACATAATCAAGATTGGTCAAGCGGGTATATTTATTCAGTTCCATGGTCAGTGGGACATAGGTTAAATCACCGCCTGGATCCAGCACTGCGGCACGTTCATTATCTAAAATTAGAAATTGGTTGGCTTGTACACCTTCACCTTTGACCAGACTGGTAAAGCTAATACATTTATGTGTGCCATTATCAAATAACACTTGTGATGTAGTGCGATCAAATGCCATAACCCATTCCCCAAAATATCGTTGTAAAAGTGCATTTTTAATGCCATACAACATATAGGGTATTATGGCGATTTACAACAAACATGTATTGAAATATTGTCAGCTTTATCAGTAAATTGTGATACGTTTTGCAATAAAAAATCCCGACTAAAATGCCAGGATTTTTCACTACGATTCAACTTTATAAGAAATAATGTTGTGCCAAGGTTGAAACACCAATGATTAAGAATATGCTCGCACCAATCTTATGAATCAGTGGAATTGGCAATTTATCAGCCAGCTTATTCCCGACAAAGACTGCCGGTGCATTGGCAATCATCATCCCAATTGTAGTACCGATCATCACCCAGAATACACTGTCAAAACGCGCAGCCAGAGCGACGGTTGCCACTTGGGTCTTGTCCCCTATTTCAGCCAGGAAGAACAGCACAAAGGTTGCACCAAACACGCCATATTTTTGCCATTTATTAATATTATCGGTTTCATCTTCCAGTTCGTCTGGAACAAGCATCCACAGTGCCATCGCGATAAAGCCAACCGATACAATCCAAAGCAAGACGTCTGGGCTTAATACCGTAGTAATCCACTGACCGAGAACAGCCGATATACCATGGTTCAACAAAGTCGCCAATAAAATGGCAAGCAGGATAGGAACAGGTTTACGAAAGCGTGCCGCAAGTAAAAGCGCTAATAATTGAGTTTTATCACCCATTTCAGCGAGGGCAACAATAGCGGTAGAGATAAGCAGTTCATGCATGGGATCTTTCTCTGGCTAGCAAAATTTGCCGATGACTTATCGCTCCTGCTAGCCAAAATCTGCAGAGTGATAAATCAAAGGTCTTGCCAACAAAAGAAGCTTAATAAAAGCTGATTTGGTTCTTTGCTATGATGACCATGTTCTGTTGAACAATTATGTTGACCATCACCTTTTTACATTGCGTAAAAAGCGGCTACTCCCCAATGAAGTGGGGTGATTTTAATCGCAAAGCTATTTTTTATCAAATCAATTTTCCGATAAGCTTTTTAGATACAAGATAAAAACAAATTAAATTAAACGATGATAATAAGGACTTTCAGAAATTTTCATTATGCCTTGCAAAGAATAAAAAAACCTGCTGGAGCAGGTTTTTTTATTCTTCATGCTTTATGAACTGATTAGAGTAATAAAGTACGAATATCTGCCAAAAGCTTGGTCAGTTTATGGGTAAAGCGTGCAGCATCAGCGCCGTTAATCACACGATGGTCATAAGACAATGACAATGGCAACATCAGGCGTGGATCAAAACTTTCACCATTCCAGACCGGTTGCATGGTTGCAGGTGAAATACCCAAAATTGCCACTTGAGGCCAGTTCACCAATGGGGTAAATGCGGTACCGCCAATTGAACCCAGACTGGTAATGGTGAAATTCGCACCTTGCAAATCTTTCGGTGATAATTTTTTCTCACGCGCCTTTTTACTTAATTCACCCAGTTCAATCGCAATTTGCTTCACTGATTTTTGATCTGGGTTACGCAGTACAGGCACGGTCAAACCATCAGGCGTTGCTACAGCAATCCCCATATGGATTTCACTGCGTAACAATATTGATTTCTGATCATCCGCCAAATGACCTGCAAAATAAGGCTCTTCTTTTAAAAGATGCGCCAGAGCTTTGGCAATGAAAGCCAAAATGGTCAGGCTAATACCCTCTTTCTTGAAGTTGCCTTTCAACTCGCCGCGCCAAGCTTCAAGTTCGGTAATATCGGCTGCATCAAACTGGGTAACTTGAGGAATGAAGTTATTCAATGACAGTTGCGGAACAGAAACCTGTTGCAAGCGTGTCATGGCTTTTTCTTCAGTACCGCCAAAAGCACTAAAATCAGGAAGCTTAGGCAAACCCGAAACCTGTGCTACAGCCTGTGCAACTGGCGCTGCTTGAGGGGTGGTTAAACGTGTTTTCACATACGCAAACACATCTTCCTTCATTAAGCGATTATGGGTGCCCGAAGCTTTCACTTGAGATAGCACCACACCGAGTTCACGTGCCAGTTTACGTACTGCAGGACCTGCGTAGACTTTGGCATTTGCCGCACTTTGCTCTTTGCTCAGTTTATCGGAACCCGATGCAGCGACTGGCGCTTGCGCCTGTTCCGCTGGTGCCAATTTAGCAGGAGCAGCTTCTGGCTTAGGTTCGAGTTGTTGAATGTCTGCTTTTGCTGCAGGTGCGGCTTGAGCTGCAGCCTTGACTTCACCTTCAATGGTTACCAAAGCTAAACCTTGGCTGACACTTTGTCCCATCTCAACATGAATCGCTTTAATCACCCCGGCAGTTGAGCTTGGCACTTCAACCGTAGCTTTATCCGACTCCACCACAATGATGCTTTGATCCGCTTCAACCATGTCACCGACTTTAACTAAAATTTCAGCAACATTGGCTTTATCCACCCCCAGATCAGGTACGGTAATTTCAATTGCACCACTTTGAGCCGGAGCAGCATCTGCCACAGGCTCAGATTTCATTACAGCAGCTTTTACATTTTCTGCTTTTGGAGCCTTAGCTTCAGCTGCAGTTTCGGCCTGAGTCGCACCAGCAACTTTCACTTTAATCAGTACCACACCTTCTTTGACGGTGTCGCCTTCATGAACTTCAATACTTTCAACGATACCTGAAACTGAACTTGGCACTTCTACCGTAGCTTTATCGGATTCAACCACGACAATACTTTGGTCAATATCAATCACATCGCCAACGCTGACCAGAATTTCGCCCACCAGCGCTTTTTCTACGCCAATATCCGGTACCTGAACTTCAACAATGCTGCTCGATGCAGATGTAGAAGATGGTACAGAATTCGCCGTGCGATGCGGCTGATGAGCTGTCAGTTCCTGCATGATTTCATCATCAGGCAGAGAAGTCGGCGTATTTTCCGAAGTCTTTTCTGAAGCATCCGCCTCTTGAACTTCAGTCGCTGCATTAGATGCATCTTCTGATTCAAGTTCAATTAATGCCGCGCCTTCAGTGACATTATCGCCCAGATTCACCAGAATGCTTTTCACCACACCTGCTGAAGTGCTCGGCACTTCAACAGAGGCTTTATCCGATTCCAGCAAGACCAAACTATCATCCACATCAATGGTATCGCCGACTTTAACTAAAATTTCCGCAACAGTGGCTTTATCGACCCCAATATCAGGTGTTTTGATTTGCATGCTTAGTTCTCCTCACCTGTTGGCTCTTTATAATCCGCAACCGCTTGAACTTCTGGGTGGGTTTGAGGCAACCAAGCTACAGGACGGTCGGTATCTAACTCAAAGCTTGAAATCGCATCCTTGACTAAACGCGCATCCACTTCGCCTTCATCGGCTAATTTTTTCAATGTCGCAACCACAATGTGCGCTGCATCGACACCAAAGAAACTACGCAGATTGCCACGCGTATCTGAACGACCATAACCATCTGTACCTAAAGTCACATATGGACGGTTGTCTGGAAGATAGGCACGGATCTGTTCGCTATAGGCGCGCATATGATCTGTTGCAGACACCACGATGCCATCAGTACTGCGTAATTGCTTAGATACCCAAGACTCTTGTGCTTCTTCCGCCAATGGATGCAGACGGTTGTATTCTTCAACCGCCATGCCATCACGTGCAAGTTCGTTGTAGCTGGTTACGCTCCACACATTTGAATTAATTTGATATTCATCACGCAGGATTTTTGCTGCTTTAATCACTTCACGAAGAATCACACCTGAACCCAATAACTGAACAGTGGCTTTCTCATCTTCTTCAAGCAAGTACATACCACGTTTGATACCTTCCTCAACCCCTTGTGGCATTGGCGGATGCTCGTAGTTTTCATTCATTACTGTCAGGTAATAGAATACACGTTCCTGATTGACATACATGCGTTGTAAACCGTCATGCACAATTACTGCAAGCTCATAACCGAAACATGGATCATATGCGACGCAGTTCGGAATGGTGCCGGCAAGAATATGTGAATGACCATCCTGATGCTGCAAACCTTCACCATTTAATGTAGTACGGCCAGCCGTTGCACCCAGCAAGAAACCTTGTGCCTGAGCATCACCTGCTGCCCACGCAATATCGCCAATACGCTGAAACCCAAACATGGAGTAGTACATGTACATTGGAATCATCGGCAAGTTATTGGTTGAATAACTGGTAGCCAATGCCGCCCATGCACTCATCGCACCGGCTTCGTTAATTCCTTCTTGCAGCATGTGACCATCTTTGGCTTCACGATAGTTCATTAGCTGTTCTTGATCTTCAGGGGTGTAATGCTGGCCATGTGCCGCATAAATACCCAACTGACGGAACATGCCTTCCAGACCAAAAGTACGTGCTTCATCCGGAACAATCGGCACCACGCGGTCTTTAATCGCTTTTTCTTTTAATAATGCAGAAATTAAGCGCACCATCACCATGGTAGTGGACTGTTGTTTACCACCTGAACCGCGCAATACGCCATCAAAAACTGATAATTCAGGAATCGCCAAAGTTTCACTTTCTTTACGACGCGCAGGTAAATACCCTCCCAAAGCCTCACGACGCGCTTTCATATATTTCAATTCAGGAGAATTTTCACTTGGACGATAGAAAGGCAATTCTTCCAGTTGCTCATCATTAAATGGCAAGTTGAAACGGTTACGGAAATATTTTAATGATTCCAACTGCATTTTTTTGATTTGATGGGTTTTGTTGACTGCTTCAATTTCATCAGACAAACCATAACCCTTGACTGTTTTTGCCAAGATTACTGTCGGTTGACCGTTACTTTTGGTGGCAGCAGCATACGCAGCATAAACCTTATACGGGTCATGACCACCACGGTTCAGATTATCAATATCTTCATCGCTTAAATCTTTAACCAGCTCTTTTGCTTCCGGGTATTTGCCAAAGAAGTGTTCACGGGCATAACCGCCCCCCTTCACTTGATAACGCTGGAAGTCACCATCCACCGCTTCTTCCATCACAGCTTTAAGCGCACCAGATTCATCTTTATCAAGCAGTGGATCCCAATGACGTCCCCAAACTACTTTAATGACACGCCAGCCGGCACCACGAAAAATAGATTCCAGTTCTTGAATGATCTTACCGTTGCCACGCACAGGGCCATCCAGGCGCTGTAAGTTACAGTTCACCACCCAAATCAGGTTGTCGAGCTTTTCACGGCCTGCAAGCGAGATAGCACCCAAGCTTTCCGGCTCATCCATCTCGCCATCACCGAGGTAGGCCCAAACTTTACGATCTTCTGTTTTAATCAGGCTACGGTTCATTAAATATTTTTGAATATGTGCTTGATAGATCGACATGATGGGACCCAGACCCATCGATACGGTCGGGAACTGCCAATAGTCCGGCATCAAGTAAGGATGTGGATAACTTGGCAGACCATTCCCGTTCACTTCACGACGGAAGTTACTCAGTTGTTCTTCAGTTAAACGGCCTTCAAGGAATGAACGCGCATATACACCCGGTGCACAGTGACCTTGATAATAAATCATGTCACCGCCGAAATGATCATTGCCAGCACGGAAGAAATGGTTAAAACCAACATCATACAAGGTGGCTGAAGAGGCAAAACTGGCTAAGTGACCACCGAGATCATCACCGGTTTTATTGGCACGCAATACCATCGCCAAAGCATTCCAGCGAATCAAGGCACGAATACGGCGTTCCATGTCTTGGTCACCCGGCATGGCTGGCGTTTCTTCAACTGAAATAGTGTTGAGATAAGGAGTATTTAGACGCTGAATGGGAACATGGGTAGCAATTGCGCGCTGATAGAGCTTTTCGAGCAAAAATGCCGCTCGCTCCGTTCCCATATGTTGTAAAACCGAGTCAAAAGCATCTTGCCATTCTTGGGTTTCTTGCGCGTCAGTATCACCATAAAACGCCATATTCCACCTATTCCTTGAGCCTATTTATATTCTCTATATGTACCATACTTTAGAGGGCTTCAGTTATTGCTACAGCTGAATACGCAATAGCACTATTATTTAGATAATAAATACCTATTGACTATTCTTTACGCAATAAAACAAAAAACCGCCAATATAGGCGGTTTTTTATACAATAAGTATTCTATAAAATGATAATATAATATTTAAAAGCTATAGCAGCTTTTTAATCTATTCTTTAATTGAATTACCACACTCTTTAAGGTTCGTTACAACTCTTTAAAGTAAAACTGACAGAAAAGCTTTTAAAAGTTGTCATACTTGGTCTTATGGCAACATAGCTAAATAGGCGGATGGGTTTTTACGCTGACCGTCTTTTACTACTTCATAGTGTAAATGCGGACCAGTACAACGACCAGTACAACCTACATTGGCAATGTGGTCCCCGGCTTTGACTTGATCACCAACACGGGCAATTAAACGGGATGCATGCGCGTAACGGGTTAAATAACCATTACCGTGGTTGATTTCGACGTACTGACCATAACCAGTACCCCAACCTGACTTAGTGACAACACCTGGGCCCGTAGCATAAATAGCGGTACCACTCGGTGCAGACATATCCAAGCCTGAATGATTTTCAGCGCGACCACTCATGGTACGACCGCCATAATTTGAGCTAACGCGTTTCATGTCAGGAAGCGGATGAGCTACCAACCAAGAGTAAGGATTGTTAGAATAACTTTTTGAGGAGCTTGAACCGTATTTTTTTGCGAGCGATTCATTGTTCAATTCAATAGTTTTCTCACGTAATTTGACGCTCATTATTGTTTCGGCAGGAATATCAATGTCATTTGATTCTGCATAAGAACCTTGAGCCAAAGTACGGGTCAATTGTTCAATACGATCTGTGGATACATCAGAATTTAGCTCTACCAAATCAGCAAAAGCTACAGATGCAGCAGACGCTGCCAATGAAAACGCTAATAAAATACGTCTTGTATGCATAAAAACCCCTTTTAACTGTTCTTAGTTAATGTTCTTGTGTGATCTCTTCCTTGATATCTACTGAAAGGAGCGCATAAGATGAAGACACAAATATGTAGGAACAATGTATGTCTGAACCGGTTAAGCTCTTCCAACAAACAAGAAAACACTTAAAAACAGGAAACTTTACGTTTCTCTCTACACAAGTTGCTGCCTGGCAGAAACTTACAAAACTTATTCAACCGTTATTGCCCCAACCAGAGCAATGGCAAGTTGTATGTTATGAAAATGGCATTTTGACGATTACCGGTGCAAATCAAGCCATGATTAGTCAACTGGCATATCTTCAAAAGCAATATATTGTTCAATTGGCACAATTGTCTGAATTTAAAGATTTGCATAAACTGCAAGTTCGTTTAAGAATCCAGACACATACACCTCACAAGCCTGAAGCCCTGACCAGGTCCCTTAGTCCAGATACCCAAGATTTAATTCGTGGTGCTGCTGACTTTGTGAATGACCCTAAGCTTAGCCAAGCAATGCTACGTTTGGCAAGCAATAAAAAGTAACTGACATTTTGATGTCTTTGAAATTAGTCATAATTTGTGTGACCTGTTTAACAGTCACCTTTGTTATATTATAACGCATGCATTAAAAGACAATGACTTATGTCACACTCACATAAGAAATTGGACATTGCGTTTCGTCATCAAATGTTACAATTTCGTAACTAGTGGGATCGCTTTTAACATTACGTAATAATTGATTATTTAGGGCATGGCCCGATTTATAGCCATCAAATTTTGCAACAATTTGATGCCCGAGCAAATATAGATCTCCTACTGCATCTAAAATCTTGTGTCGTACAAATTCATCTGAGAAGCGGAGTCCTTCCTCATTGACTACACCAGTTTCATCGACGCCAATCGCATTTTCCAGACTCGCACCTAAGGCCAAATTATTGGCTTTCAGATAGTCTAAATCTTTCATAAAACCAAAGGTACGGGCTTCACTGACTTCATAAACGAAAGTTTCAGTAGAAAAATCAATGGTCGCCGACTGATATTCTTTTTTAAATGCAGGATGATCAAAATCAATAGTGAAGTTCAGTTGAAAACCTTCATGTGGATGAAACACTGCACGTTTATCCTCTATCAATGCGTGTACAGGTTTTAAAATTTTGATGAATTTTTTTGGTGCATTTTGTTCTTGTAAGCCACCTTGCATCAGCAAATAAATAAACGGGCCTGCACTACCGTCCATAATTGGCACTTCAGATGCAGAGACCTCGATAATCAGGTTATCAATACCTAATCCGGCAATCGCACTCATGACATGTTCAATGGTGCCGACTTTAGCATTTTCCTGAACCAAATTCGAGCACATAAATGCTTCTTGAATTAGCATGGCATTGGCTTGAATCTCAACCGGTGGATCTAAATCAATACGTCGAAACACAATCCCCCCATCCACATGGTGCGGCACAAAGTTAATCAATACTTTTTGCCCACTATGAAGACCGATACCGCTCGCTTTCACGATACGTTTTAGGGTTCGTTGTTTCAACATTTTTTCTATCATCTACTCATAAAACCGCTATACGTTAGCATATTTAGCCATTGATAAAAAACAAAAAGGCCGTATTACTACGACCTTTTGTAAATCTGAAAACTACAACTTAAACCATTATTTTATTTACGTTGTTGATTTTTCAAGTAATCTTGAATACTCATAGGTGTTGGACGAGCTGCACCTACTGCAGGAGCAGGCGTTGTACCGGCATCATTGTTTTGACGCTGAATTGCAGGTACATCATCATCTTCCACGACAGCATGAGCAGCATGGTTTGCCGGACGAGTTGCAGACTGAGATGACGGACGTTTAACTGTATCAGCTGAATCAGCTGAATTACGGGTTAACCCAGTTGCAATCACAGTCACACTCAGCTCATCGCGTGCATCTGGATCAAATACCGTTCCATAGAACACTTGACCTTCATCCAAATCGACAATTTGATTGACCACATCGGTAATTTCTTCAATCTCACCGAAAGTCACATCATCACCACCAGTCACGTTAATCAAAATACCTTTGGCATTCATAATGGTCACGTTATCTAGCAATGGACTACGAATTGCCTGTTCAGCAGCTTGACGCGCACGTGTTTCACCACGACCTGAACCCACACCCATCATGGCATAACCACGTGTGCTCATTGCAGTTTTCAAATCAGCAAAGTCAAGATTAATATGACCTGGACGAACCACAAGATCAAAGATACTACGTACTGCATTGAGCAATACATCATCTGCTTTTTTGTACGCGTCTTTCATAGAAATATCGCGGAATACTTTAAGCAGACGCTGGTTAGGAATAATGATTAACGAATCCACATGTGCTTCTAAAGCTTCAATCCCTTTTTCAGCAGATTGCTGGCGACGTTTCCCTTCAAAGTTAAATGGAGTTGTCACCACACCGACGGTCAAAATACCCATTTCTTTGGCAATTTCCGCAACCACAGGCGCAGCACCGGTACCTGTACCCCCCCCCATACCTGCAGTTACAAACACCATGTCTGTACCTTCAAGGTGTTGGCGAATGATTTCACGGCTTTCTTCTGCAGCAGTTTGACCCACTTGAGGATTTGCACCTGCACCCAAACCACGTGTGCTTTGCTCGCCTAACTGGATTTTGAATTGAGCATTCATGCGGTCCAAAGCTTGCTTGTCCGTGTTGGCACAAACAAATTTCACACCCTGAATGTCTGATTCGAGCATATGTTGTACAGCGTTACCACCCGCACCACCTACACCAAATACAGTGAAACGGGCTTGACCGTTACTATCGTTTTGATCATCTTCTAAAAATTCAAATGAGGCCATGACCTTTGGATTTCCTAATTCGTAATTGGCAGTCACTTAAGCCCGTATACTGCCTTGATCTTAATAAAAAATTTTGTTTTAGGATGCTGCCCAACTCCACGCTTGTCAAGTCCAAGCCGTTAGACGTACAACTTCCTAACAATATTCCCAATAAATTCAACTTAAAATATCGATTTTAACTGATTATTTAATGCCGACCATGCTCGACCTACTCGCTTAAAAACAGACAGTTTTTCAGGATCTGTAGATTCTAAAATGGTATCTTGCGTGTCACTTTGACTAAACATCAATAATCCTGCTGCTGTTGCATATTGCGAACGACGCAATGCTGCCTGATTTTGCTCTTCAGCATATACCTGTACCGGCGGATTTCCTAAATGTGCCGAAACCCCTAACATGTGACGTGCCAGATTTACCATTCCTTCGATGTGGCTTGCATCACCTGTCAGAACCACCCCATGATATAAACCATGAATTGCACCATTACGTTGTAGCTCTTGATGAACTTGAGTCAAAATTTCTTCATAACGCGCAATAATAATTTCTGCCAATTCAATGCGACTGATGGTTTGTGGACCATCAATGCCCTGAAATTGAATCATATGATCGGGTTTCACCACTTTCAGGTCAACACAACCATAC
Organism: Acinetobacter sp.; assembly: GCF_045628685.1. Taxonomy (GTDB): domain Bacteria; phylum Pseudomonadota; class Gammaproteobacteria; order Pseudomonadales; family Moraxellaceae; genus Acinetobacter. Next base: position 96,764 of record NZ_JAZQPV010000057.1, on the reverse strand, counting down.
AATAATTTGATTCGTTCCGCTTCTTCCGTGGTGGTTTGCAAGACTGCCGCAATGTCACGCGTAACATGCTCGCCACCACGTTGCAAAGTGTGTGTCAATGCAAGGCGGCCATCGAGATATACCGCAATATTAGTAGTACCCGCACCGATATCCACCAGGCAAGCACCATACTCTTTTTCATCTTTGAGCAGACTTGCTTCAGCGGTTGCCAAACAGGACACCACCATCTTCTCGACCCCAATATTGGCACCTTTCAGCGCACGATCCAGATTCTGCATCGTGCTAATCGGCAGCATCATCAACTGATAATGACCCATCATACTATGGGCAGACATACGAATCGGATTTTGTACCCATTCTGCCGAATCATCTAATTCAAAACCTAAAGGTACTGCACTCACCAAATAGTGATCAGAGGTCAAATGACTGGCTTTAGCCAATTCTAGCGCACGTACAACTTCACTGGTTGTAATTGTATGGTCGCTATTTTCAATGGGGGTACGACCTGATGCATAAAAACTTTTTAATTCTGCACTTGGAATGGAAATCCAAGCGGAATGCACCCGGCATTCAGCCATATCTTCTGCTTCTTGTACGGCATTTTTGATTGCAGTAATGACTTTATCGAGACTTACAATTTTCCCTTTACTCATGCCTCGGTTACGAGCTGTTGCCATCCCAATCACTTGGATATTGTCTGGCGCATGTACCTTACCAATCAAAACTGAAACTTTGTGTGTCCCAATGTCAATCGCAACAACCGAGGGAACAGCTTCATTCATTGTCTACTACTACCATTACGTGTTTGGTTAATTTATGGCCATAAGCCTCTATTTTATATAAAGCCGCTTAATTATGGCTTTACCGCTCTTGCATCTGCAATGCTTGTGTCATCAATCGTTACAACAAAATGACCATTTATAATACTTGGAGGGGTTGAATTCTTCCATTGCATCGCCAATCCATTTCGATAACGCAAGTCAATTGACGAGATTTTAGACCAGACTGGTTTTAAATCACGTTGTGCCAGATGACTTAAGCGTTGAAGTTTACTCATGGTCTGATCTTGATCCACAATAACGCGTAAACCCGAATCAAACTGCATAAACCAGGTCATACGTTCTGTTAAATATAATTCTTTTAAACGAACATTGACCGGTAAAAATAACTGATTAATTTCATTGTAACGACGCATCATCATTTTGGATTGCGAAGTTGGACCGTGCAGCAATGGCAATTTCTGATGATTTTGCGGAATCACTTCTGCAAAAATATCACCACTATCACTCAAAAGTCGCCCAGTTCCCCAACGTGCAATGGGATGACGCGGCATCACTCTTACCCGAATTGAATTGGGCCATGCACGTGAAACTACCACGCGATCTACCCAAGACAACTCTAGCGCCTGATCTCGAATTTGCTCCAAATCCGAAGTAAAATAATTTGCTTTTACCGCTGGGGTAACATGCTGCATGACCTGACTATTTTCAGCATCTGAACGCGTACCCACCACATTGAGTTCTGCCACATGCGCATCGGTCATGACCTTATATAAACCATAGACCCCTACAGCCAATACCATGAGTGCAACCAGCAATAACATCCATCCACCTGCATTTGCAAGCTTTTCCTTACGGGTCGGTGGCTTGTCATGTATGGAGGTAATTGCTGCTCGTTTACGGCGCATTGAAGCAGGAAGTTGAGCCATGGTTTAGTGAGCCGTACCTGTCAACGTTTGTTCCAAAATAGCAACACAAAGCTCATCAAAGCTACACCCTACCGCTTTCGCAGCTTTAGGCACCAATGAATGACTGGTCATCCCTGGAACAGTGTTTACTTCTAACAACCAGAAGTTGCCATGTTCATCCTGCATCGCATCAATACGACCCCAGCCACTTGCTCCTACAGCCTGAAAAGCACGCAAAGACAAGGCCTGTAAACGTTTTTCATCCTCTTGGCTTAGACCGCAAGGAATGCCGTACTGTACATCGTTACGGTTATATTTGGCTTCATAATCGTAGAAAGCCACATCTTTTGGCGGCTCAAGACGAATTACAGGCAGCGCCTGACCGTTGAGAATCACAATCGTGAATTCACGACCGCTAATCCATTTTTCAGCCATCACCACTGCATCATGTTCAGTGGCTTTTTCAATCGCAATGGCAAAGTCTTCGATCTGTTCAACTTTGCTCATACCGATGCTTGAACCTTCATGTACCGGCTTAATAATGAAAGGCAAGCCAATACTGTCGACTACAGCATTCAGATCAGAATCTTTGGTCACAATACGGTAGGGTGCCGTCGGCAGTTCAGAACCTTGCCAAATCTGCTTGGTTTTAACTTTATCCATACCAATGGCTGAGCCTTGCACACCGGTACCGGTATAAGGCAGATTCAACCATTCTAATACACCTTGAATTTGACCGTCTTCTCCGCCACGACCATGTAAAACAATAAATGCACGATCATAGTTGACCAGTTCAGTCACGCTACGCTGTTGCGGGTCAAAAGCTTCTGCATTTACACCCGAGCGTAGTAATGCTTCAAGCACAGCTTTACCACTATCTAGAGAAACCTCGCGCTCAGCTGATTTACCACCAAGCAACACGGCAACTTTGCCGAATTCTGAAGCATTTGCCACGTTTATATCCTTAAACTTTATAACTGAACGATCAAATTCAAAATCACATAACATGATTATTTTAAATACAATTTATTTTGTGCAAGCTCAATCGAGATCGCACCTACATTACCTGCGCCTTGCGTTAATAACAAGTCATTCGCTTTTAACACTTTTTGCACTGCATTTTTTAAATTGCCTTCCACAGGATCAATCAAAATCGGTTCAACATCGCCACGTAAACGAATGCTGCGCGCCAAGCTGCGGCTGTCGGCACCCACAATCGGTTTTTCACCGGCAGGATACACTTCAAGCAACAGTAATTGATCGACTTGTGACAATACATCTACGAAGTCATCGAAACAGTCACGAGTACGGCTAAAACGGTGTGGCTGGAACATCATCACTAAACGACGGTCTGGATGGCTTTGACGTGCAGCTTTAATGGTCGCTTCCACTTCTTTAGGATGGTGACCATAGTCATCAACCAGTTTTACGTTACCGCCTTCAAGCTCAAATTCACCTTGAACCTGGAAGCGACGACCTACCCCACTAAAGCCTTCCAAGGCACGGCAAATTGCCGCATCAGACACGCCTTCATCCGTTGCCACGCCAATGGCAGCCAAGGCATTGAGTACGTTGTGCAGACCCGGCTGGTTCACCGTCACACGTAATGGCTCACGATCTTTACGTAACACGGTAAAGTGCGTGCGCATGCCGTCTTGATCCACATCGACCGCACGAATGTCGTTATCTTCGTTAAAACCATAGGTTAAAAGCGGACGGCCAATACGCGGCATAATTTCGCGGACATTGGCATCATCACCACAAACCACGGCTAAACCATAGAATGGAAGCTTCTGTAAGAACTGTACGAAGGTATCTTTTAATACGTCAAAGCTACCGCCATAGGTGTCCATATGGTCGGCATCGATATTGGTCACAATTGCAGCCATCGGATGTAAATGCAGGAAGGTCGCATCAGACTCATCCGCTTCAGCCACGATATAACGGCTCGCACCCAGTGCAGCATTCACGCCGGTACGATTCAGCAAACCACCAATCACATAGGTCGGATCCAGATTTTCTTCCGCCAGCATACACGTGATCAGACTTGTGGTGGTGGTTTTACCATGGGTTCCTGCCACTGCAATACCATGACGGTAACGCATCAATTCACCCAGCATTTCAGCACGACGAACTACAGGAATACGGGTTTCAATCGCTGCCTTGATTTCCGGATTTTCCGGGTCAATCGCTGTAGATACCACCAATACATTGGCATTTTTAATATTGTCAGCAGTATGACCGATATAAACTTTAATACCGTTTTCTTCAAGTTGAGCAGTGGTTTTAGAGGCTTTAATGTCTGAACCAGAAACTTTATAGCCTTGATTTTTTAGCACTTCCGCGATGCCACACATACCGGCACCACCAATTCCTACAAAATGAATGTGTTTGATACGACGCATTTCAGGTACTTTAATTAACTTTTTCGCTTGCTCAGCAGGAGTAGATGGAGACATATATCACTCTAATTTACAATTCTTGAATTAAACGAACCACATGCTGGGTTGCATCAGGTTGTGCTTTTTGACGTGCTTTAACTGCCATTTCGGACAGCAGTTTGCGATTCATCAGTGGTGTTAGCAATTCTTTTAAACGATCCGCAGTCATGCTGGCTTGTGGACAAATTTTCGCGGCATTGATACCGGCAAGGAATTTCGCATTTGCGGTTTGATGGTCATCTACTGCACTTGGCAGTGGAACAAAAACCGCAGCCACACCCGCAGTTGCAATTTCGGTGACCGTTAATGCGCCCGCACGGCAAATAATTAGATCGGCATTTGAATAGGCTTTGGCCATATCTTCAATAAACGGTCGCACTTCAACCTGCAATGTGGCAGGTGTATCACTATAACGTGCCTGCGTTGCATCCTGATGATTTTGACCACATTGATGAAATACCTGCATCGGCACATCAAGTTGTTTCAATGCTTCCGGCACACGTTCATTCAATGCTTGCGCACCCAAGGAACCACCGACAATTAAAATTTGTAAAGGCTTCGCCGCTTTCTCACGTTCTTGATAACGCCAAGACGGATTTAAAATTTCTGTAATTTCTTTGCGTACAGGATTGCCCGTAGTCACAATTTTTGCATTTTCAGCAAAAGTGCCAGGAAAAGCCTGACACACGGTTTTGGCAATACGGGACAATTGGGTATTGGTAAAACCTGCAATCGCATTTTGCTCATGGATAATGACAGGGATCCCCAAGGCGCGTGCAGCCAGACCACCCGGTCCTGCGACATAACCGCCAAAGCCCACCACAGCATCAATCTTGAGCTGTTTCATATAGCGCATGGCACTTAAGGTGGCTTTTAAAATTTTCAAAGGTGCCAATAATTTACGCACCACACCGTTGCCACGGACGCCCTGGATATCAATTTGATAAATTGGAATATTGTGATTTTTTAACAGGCGATTTTCCATGCCTGTTGGCGTTGCAAGCCAAGACACCTGTACTCCTTGCTGCTGTAATTCTTTAGCAACAGCGAGCGCTGGAAAAACATGCCCGCCAGTACCTGCGGCCATCATCATGACATGTTTGGGCTTTGTTTGCGTTGCTTCAGTCACAGTCTAATTCTTCAATTCTAAAATATGGATAACGAGATACGATTTTAAGCGATCAATTGTAATCACAAACGCATAACCGTGAAAGGTTATTTACTTTTTTTCACGAAGCGCTTCATTGTTTTTTTCTACGGATTTAAAAGTTTAAACTAGTTTTATTATTAATCGAGGAAAAATATACAATTTAATGCATTTTTTATCCGGTTTTGTGATCTTGTTTTTGATCAGCTGATCAATTTAATACGCTTTCGCCCCAAAAGCTTCGTTAAAAAAGAGCCCGAATTGGACTCTTTTTTATCTCATAATGATTCAATCAACTTAATGAAAAGTATCCTGTCACTTTTACCATTATTTGCTTTTCACTACAGCAGGCTCGGTCGCATATCGTTTACCCACTTTTTTCCATGGATTATTACGTTGATATTTTGCTTCTAGAAAATCCAGACCTTTCCAGTACAACGGAACCAGTCTTTTATTCAGTAGAGGTAAAGACAAAGGATTTAAACCCACCCACGGTAAAAAAGGATTTCGGCGAGCATAAGCCCACAATTCAATACGTGTCGATGCATGCGTTGATTGACCACGTGCATGAAATCCATAGGTATCGGCCACAACCAAGGTGTTGGCCTTAACTGCAAATGCCTTGGGCTGCGCATAGCCCATCGCTGACAGCTCTTCAGGTTTCACTCGGAAAGAACCACGGCGGGTCATGGTATCGGTCTTTTCACTGATAGATAAAGCTTTTTGATGTTCCCAATTTAAACGCGATTGTGTAAGCTGATGTGAACCCGGCACATAAACAAAAGGCCCTTCATCCTCAAGGACATCGGTCAAAAACAGCCAGGCTTTTACCGTTGGATGAAAGGTATCACTATGTAAATTGGTTTGTGGATCGGGACGAGCTTTACGTACATGCGATAAAATCACCTGCACATAATACATGGGCTGAACTTTAAAGCTTCCCACATAATTAATCAGACTTTTCCACTGAGGACTTTGGAGCAATGTTTTAGTTGCTGGAAGTTGATTCAGCACTTGATGATCTAGAGACATTCGACGTGTCACGGTATCGCCTTGCAAAGTTTCCCGGGTCTCGAATTTTGTCTCCAACAATTCTTGTTTTAACTGGTTAAATTCAGCATCTGACAGAAAATTTCCTTTTAAAATAAAACCATTTTGCTGAAATTGTTCAACATCTTCTACTGCAATAAATCGAGCAAGATATTGCCTACGCTGTTCTGCCAATTGAGCTGCTTTTTGCACCCGAAACCGGTGTAATCCCAACTGATTAAATACAGGATTTCCAATAATTGAGTGTGATTCAAAAGATTTTGCTTCGCCAAAAAGTGTAAAAACATCCACCATCAACTTATTTGGTTTTTCCCGGATAAGCATTTTAATTTGATTGAGCGCAACTTGCGTGCGCTCATCTTGAAAAAAAATTTTGATCTTTTTTAAATTTATTTTCATAGATCAAATCCGACTTATGGTCGACCGGCTTCTAAAACATCAAATAAATTATCTGCAATTGATGTTCCAAATTGATCATCAATTTCACGGATACAGGTTGGACTGGTGACGTTGATTTCTGTCACGTAATTGCCAATCACATCCAGACCGACAAAGACTAGACCTCTTTCTCTAAGATAAGGACCGACTTTTGCAGCAATCGCCTTGTCATTTTCAGAAAGTGGACGTGCTTGACCCAAACCACCTGCGGCCAAGTTGCCACGAACTTCGCCATTTTGCGGAATACGCGCCAAACAGTAAGGTACAGGTTCGCCATTAATCATCAAGATACGTTTATCACCCTCAACAATTTCCGGGATATAACGCTGCGCCATAATGGGTTGGGTCGCATTATTGGTCAGCATTTCAATGGTAGACCCAATATTTATGCCATCTTGATATAAACGGAAAATGCCTGTACCGCCCATACCATCTAGTGGTTTTACAATGACATCGACGTGTTCTTTCAGAAATTCACGGATCAGCGCTTCATTTGAGCTTACCAAAGTCGGTACCTGAAGTTCTGGAAACTGGGTGGCAAATAATTTTTCATTACAGTCGCGCAGGCTTTGCGGTTTGTTGATAATCCACGCACCTTCACGCTCTGCCTGTTCCAGAATATAAGTGGTATAGACAAAATTCATGTCGAACGGTGGGTCTTTACGCATCAACACCACGTCATAATCTGCAATCGATTCTTTTCTCTTTTCACCCAATTCAAAGTAATGGTTATAGTCTTCAAATACTTTTAAGGGTGAAATTAAACCAAAGGCTTTGCCTTGTTCGATATATAAATCTTGCTGTAACGCATAACCCAACTCATGTCCACGACGGCTGGCTGCCCACAGCATCGCCATAGAGGAATCTTTTTTCAGGTTTACATTTTCAATGGGATCCATCACAACAAGTACGCGCATATCGATCTGCTCATATATTTTTAAATTGAGAAAAGTATAACGGAGTTTAATCTTTCTTTTTTCTCAATTTTGGTAAAGCTTTTATATGATTGTACAAAGAGGTTTCAGGAGCAGTTGATGCAACAGGCAATTATTGGTTTTCATTTGGATGAGGAAAATGACTGGGTTGCAGATTTAGCCTGTGGTCATGCGCAGCATGTTCGGCATAATCCGCCATGGCAAAACCGCCCTTGGGTGATAAGTGAAGAAGAACGCAAAGAAAAATTAGGTGTGATGCTGGAATGCAAGAAGTGTGAGGAAGAAAAATAAAGCCGCTCCTACATATTGATTCTAATTGATTAATTAGCATTTAAACCATGAACACGTGACCCTAACTTTTCTTTATATAGATTCTCGACTTGTATAACCTCTTTATTCGAAAGATTTTTAGGTAAAGTTTTTAAAATTGTAAATGTAAAATTTTTCTGATAATCATTTTGCTTGCATAATTCTACCAAGGTGACATTATCGCCATGCCCATTTTTAGCATATTGCGACCAACGTCCCCAAATTCCATCGACCCCATAAGCAGACCCAATATATTGTTTTTCTTCGGAAGTATTTTTATCGACAATTAGATAAATACCACTTACTGCGGATAAAGCATGTTTCAAATCTTTATTGGCCTCAGGATTACTCACCAATAATGTCAGTTCAGAATGTGTCAACAATAGCTGATCATATCCTGGGAATGATCCTAAATAGCCTTGAGGATAAATTTCTAAAATCTGTTTATCAGTAGTTGCATAATGCTGATGCCAAGCCTGTGTTCCCTTTCCCCAATCTATTACGACCCTATAGCTCAGTTCTTCAAAGCCAGTTACTTCTTCAAATTGATATTCATAAAGATTATCTGATTTTTTTTCAACACCTAAAACTTTAAATACATTCCAAAAAAGTGCTTTTGTACCGTCTTGACCAATAAAAGAAATAATATATTCACAATCATTAAAGATCGGCTTATCTTGAATTTTTTGATAGTTTTCTAATTTATTTTTATTACCTAATAAATCTTTAATAATATCTAAATATTCCTTATCTCCTCCTTTATGTCTCACAAATTTTATTTTTGATGACTTTATTAAAGGATTATTAGAAATCAATCCCATGATATTTTTAAAAGTAAGTAATGACATATTTTATTATTCAAAAAAATAAAGCCCTATCATGAATAGAGCCTTATTAAAAATCAATAGCTTGTATTAATTATTAGATACCATATTTTACACGGTACGCTTCCATTTTCGCTAAAGCTTCTTTCTCGCCTTTCGCATCTAGGAAATCCATCAAATCTTTCATGGTAATGAGTGCATGCACGGGAATTTCGAGTTCTTTTTGCACTTCCTGAATTGCAGATAAGCTACCTTGACCTTTTTCTTGGCGGTCTAAAGCAACCAATACACCGGCAATTTGCGCACCTGCATTTTTAAGCACAGTCACTACTTCACGAATGGCTGTACCCGCAGTAATCACATCATCAATAATCCAGACTTTTTTACCTTCAACTGAAGCACCAACCAATACGCCGCCTTCACCGTGATCTTTGGCTTCTTTACGGTTAAAGCCCCAAGGTACGCTCACACCATGATTTTGTGACAACGCCACAGCAGTCGCGGCTACAAAAGGAATGCCTTTATACGCAGGTCCAAAAATCACTTCAACATTATCGCAAGTTGTTAATTTATCGGCATAGCCTGAAGCCAATAATGTTAACGCTTCACCATCATTGAGCAAACCGGCATTAAAAAAATAAGGACTCACACGACCCGATTTTAAAGTAAACTCACCAAATTTAAGCACACCACGTGATAATGCAAGTTCGATAAAAGCTTGAGGGTTAAATTGAGCTGGCGAGGTCATGAGGTGCTCCAAAATTCATAAATAGAGGTAAGACTTGCGCATGATACCAAAGAGTAGCTATCCAAGTGATCAAAAAATTCTAAGAGTCGTTTCCATTAACGTAAATGGCTTACGTTCGTCCGTGACCAAAGGCTTGCTTGAATGGATGGAACAGTCAGATGCTGATGTGATTTGTATGCAGGAAAGCCGGATCACGCATGCGCAGTGGACTGAAAAATTTAGACCGGAAGGTTGGTACACACACCTGTTCCCTGCTGAACGTGCAGGCTATGCCGGTACAGCCATTTATAGCCGCCTACCTTTTGTTTCCGTAAAAGATGGTTTGGGTTTTGAATTGGCCGATTCTCAAGGACGCTTTATATCTGCTGAATTTGACTTAGGTCTGGAAAAACCTGTTCATATTTGCTCGCTTTATTTACCTTCAGGTTCATCGGGTGAAGAAGCACAAGCCCGTAAAGACCACTTTTTAAATCAATACAAGGAAATTTTAAAACAGTGGCGCGATGAAGATAAATCGATCATCGTTTGCGGTGACTACAACATCGTCCATAAACGCATTGATATTAAAAACTGGACGAGCAATCAAAAATCTTCTGGCTGCCTACCACATGAACGTGCCTGGCTAGATCATATCTATGATGACCTGGGTTATGTCGATACTTTCCGTGAAGTCCGTAAAGAAGCTGAACTTTACTCATGGTGGTCAAACCGTGGACAGGCCCGTGCCAAAAACGTCGGTTGGCGGATTGATTACCAAGCCTGTTCACCTGACTGGAAAGACCGCACAGTCAATGCTTGGATCTATAAAGAAACTTGGTTCAGCGACCATGCTCCTGTGATTATTGATTATAAAATCTAATCAATCAGCCTTATTTGAGTGAACATATGTTCACTCAATACCATCCAAAAACCTACAATACTTGACGCGTTTGTGTATTTTTATACATATGTTTTAAGTGCATTATGACGCCACGGCAAAGGGATACGTCAGGATGACACAAAAGGACAGGACGCCGTAGGATGAAACAGAATAAACCGCTTCGGTCGCTTATTTTGCAAGGATATGACAATGGACGTTGAAATGAGACCCGCATGATCAGGATGATTAAATGCGGGTTTTCTCTTTTCTAGATTCCTTAAATCCATATTTAATATTAAAATTATTCTTATCTAAGCCACTATTATATTGGCAAATCTACATGTCAATTTCATGACATCTCATTTATTTTTTAATACTTTTAATTCCCTCTAGAGCTTCTGAATAATTTTCGCTAGGCTATCTGGTAAATTGAATATGAAATGATTTTCTTATGCTTAAAATTTATGGTATCAAAAATTGCAGCTCAATGAAGAAAGCGTTCGACTTATTGAATGAGCTCGGTCTGACCTACGAATTTCATGATTACAAGAAACAAGGCATTGATGCTGAAACTGTAAAAAAATGGCTCGATGAAGTTGGACAAGATCTCATCCTAAATAAAAAGGGCACCACTTGGCGCAAACTAAGTGAAGAACAACAGCAAACTGCGCTTACCAATAAAACAAATTTAATCAAATCCTTAACAACGAATACCAGCTTGATTAAACGTCCGGTACTTGAAACTGAGCAAGGTTATGTCGTGGGTTATGATGAAGAGGCTTACCGTGCCTTAAAGTAAAACCAAAATATTAAATTCTCCCCATATAAAAAAGCCTAGCTGAATATCAGCCAGGCTTTTCTTAGATTTTATTTTGGCTTGGAATTATTCTGCACGAATCCAAGTCTGGTTACGACCTAAAGCAGCTACCCCAATAAAACCACGTAATTCTAATTTTTTACCGCCATCAACCATTTGACCTTTTAATCGGTAAGTTTTGCCTGAAGAAGGGTCTAAAATAGTACCGTCTGCATAGCTTGTGCCGCCTGCATTTTTAAGACCATGCACAATCTTGAGGCCTCTTAAAGATTTGTTATGATATGGGCCTTCACATTTTGAACACGCCTTTTCTTCCCCTGGTGTTAAAACCTGTTGAATACTTGCAGACAATGTGCCATTTTTTTGTTCAGTAAATTTTACTATCGCTTTCGGTTGTTTCGTTTTGTCATCAATTGTTTTCCAAACAGAACCATTTAGTGGATCAGCAGCATTAGCCAAAGCTGTTAATCCGAGCAATCCTAATGCAAGTGCAATTTTTTTCATTTTTTTTGTTTCCCTAGTCTGGTATAGACGGCTTAGTATTAAAAAGTCACAACATTTTTGCAATTTTCGAATGTGACCATTTAGTGTAATCTTGTAACTTGAATTGGTAAATATCTAATCATCCCCTAAAAGATAGAAAAAATGGAAAAAACATGAAGATCAGTCCGCTATGGAAACAATTAATTACAGAAAGCATTTTAAAAACTGCTATCCGCAAGCCCAGCCAATTTAACCTGCCTCCCAACTCGATACGTTTTGCCTTAGAACAAATGTGCCGTGCCTTTCCGAGTAACAAAGACGTTGAAATTAGGCCATTACGCTTGGCAGGCTTGCGCGCTGAAGAAATAAAACCTCAAAATGAATCCTCTCAACTTATTTTGCATATTCATGGCGGTGCATTCTATTTGGGTTCACTCAATACTCATCGCGCCTTTTTGACCCATGTCGCTGCACGTACGCAAATGCAAGTGCTTCATGCCGATTATCCCTTAGCTCCCGAATCGGTTTATCCTGAGGCCAGCGATGCGATTTTTGATATCTATACCACTTTGCTAGGTCAAGGGATTCAAGCCAAAGATATTATTTTATCCGGTGACTCTTGTGGCGCTAATTTGGCTTTGGGTTTGGCACTTAAAATCCGAGATGAAGATCTTCCTCAAGTCAGTGGCTTGATATTGTTATCCCCCTTCCTAGATTTAACTTTAAGTAGTGAATCGCTGCGCTATAACCGTAAACATGATTCGCTACTTTCTATTGAAACTTTAGAAGCAGGCATTGACTATTATGTCCCTCCATCTATGGACACTGCAGATCCTGCCATTTCACCGTTATTTGCAGATTTGAACGGATTGCCACCGATCTTGGTTCAAGTGGGCTCTAAAGAAATTTTACTGGATGATGCAAAGCGCTTTAAGGAAAAAGCGGAACAAGCCGGCGTGGATCTTACCTATAAACTGTATACCGGTATGTGGCATAATTTTCAGATGTTTCATCATTGGTTTGATGAAGGCAAACAAGCCTTGGCAGATCTGGCCGAATTTGCCCACCAACTCGATCAAGATTAAATCCTGGTATTAAAAAGTAATGCACATAAAAAAGGTCAGCCGAAGCTGACCAAAGAGGAATAGCTTATATTTTTTAAAATTACAATGCCAATACCTGGGTCAAAGCGCCAGAGATGGCTTTATCTTTCAACTCTGGCCCCATATTCACGCCTTCAGCACGAATAATTTCAACATCATTCACACCGGTGAAGTTAAATACCGTTTTCAAAAAGCCTTCCTGAAAATCGACTGGGCTATTTTCACCATAGACCCCACCACGGCTACTTGCGATATAAATCTTTTTTTCACCTGCTAAACCGACCGGACCACTCTCAGTATATTTAAATGTTTTACCCGCTACGCTAATGCGGTCAATCCAGGCTTTCAAGGTTGAAGTCAAACCAAAGTTATACATGGCGGCACCAACCACTACGATATCTGCATCCAGGTATTGCTGAATGATTTTTTCGCCCAAAGCCGCTTGTTCTGCATCTTGCCCCATTAAAATAGCACCCGTTAAATGTGGAATGGGCTGTGCAGCCAGATCCAAATAATCCACAGCTAAATCTGCATGTTTAGTCTGTAACTGCTCAACAATGGCCTGGCTTAATTGGCGTGAAACTGAAGCATCACCTAAAATACTTGAATCGATATGTAAAACTTTCATACTCAAAACCTTAATCTTTATTTATTCAATGAACTCAGTTTAATCGATCAACAAAAATAGAATAATACCCGTATATACAACACACTGTTTTATATTTAGAACAATAGGTATGCGGATAACATGCATTTTTAGACCCGTTAGTACAAAATATAGGCATTACTATTCATAAAAAAACGTGCTATGTTATGAATAATTAAGAATAAAGCAGATCAAATCATCATTACTAGCTAATTTTAAAAATCTAAAGGTCATATCTAGCGAATGAAGCAAACCTTTTCACCCAATCTCAGCTCCTCCTTGCAAAAAAAAATTGCGAAATATCTAATAGAAGATGAAGTCGTAATGAACTGGAGCGTCCTTAATAAATGCATTCTGATGCTTGTTTTAGCAAGTTTGGTGCATATGATTTGGATTGCGTGGAAAGTTTTTGTCCTTCTTTCACCCGAGCTATGGCACTGGATAAATTTGCCTTTGCTCAAGTTTCAACTTGGACTCAACATCCTCTCTCTCCTGGTCTTTATTGGGCTGATTTACCCGTGTTCAGTTTGGCGAAAAAATGCTGCGGTACAGCAGTGGTTGCCTTATTTATGCGTGGCTATTTTTATCATTTCATTATGTTGGGATGGTTATATCATCGGGGTGCTTAGTCCTGCCACCATGATTTCTTACATCAGCTTGGTGACCGTTGGCTTGGTATTGTTTAACCGTAAAATTGTCTATTATGCACTGATTCCCGCCACACTCTACTTGGTCTTATGTGGCTATTTAAGCTTACAAAATCACCTTCCCTACGCACCGATTTTTTATCTGGACAGCTTGCCTTACCAAAACATGTTTTGGGTTGTCACGATGATGTATTTCATTTTACCCATTTTAATTACCTGTTTAATTTTATTTGAAATTTTACTCAGCCAATGGCGGCACCGAGAAAAACTCATTCAGCATTTAAGTCAGATTGATCCGCTAACCCATGTGCTTAACCGTCGTAGTATTAGCGATTGTCTGGAGAGATTAGAGTATAAACCCATAACTTCTTATGCATTGGTGTTAATTGACCTCGATCATTTTAAACGGATTAATGATCAGTATGGCCACGATAAGGGCGATGAAACCCTGATTAAAGTCAGTGAAATCCTTTCCCAAATCATTCGTGATAGCGATGTCGTGGGACGCTTTGGTGGAGAAGAATTTATTCTTATTCTCAATAATTCTTCTTTAGAAAAGGCGAAAATTATTGCTGAACGTTGTCGTCAAGCCATTCAGCAGCTGCAGTTAACCAGTGACGTGGGCGAGAGTATTCGGGTCACCGCAAGTTTTGGAATTGCATTATCCAATGCACAGCTGAAACCTCAACAATTGTTAAGCCAAGCCGATAAAGCAATGTATCAAGCAAAAGCATGTGGCCGTAATCAGGTCAAATGTTATCAGGAAGAATTCTTGAGTGAAGCCAAGCTGGGTTAAAGTAGTTTTTGTTGATAACTTTCTAAATAATTCACCCAAGCGTCTTCTTGTAATGCGCCATCCATCCAGACTTTTACGGCAGGATGTTGCAGCATGGTTTTCATATACTGCTGTGTAGCATCGCTGACAGGCAAAGCATACGTCATTAAGCGCGTCACCACGGGTGCATAAAATGCATCGGCAATTGAAAATTTACCACATAAAAAACGATGCGATTCTGGGCGTTCAGACCATATCTGCTCGATGCGTGCTACATCCTGACGAAGCTCTGCATTGTCCTGCCATAAACGCCTACCTACATCAGCCAGATTCGCCCGAATATTCATGCCGCAGACATTGCGTAAAGTAGGGAATCCGCTGTGCATTTCCGCAGTAATACAGCGCGCCCGTGCACGTTGCTTAATATCTTGTGGCCATAAAGCCTGATCTGGATGTTGTTCTGCCAGATATTCACAAATGGCCAAAGAATCCCACAGCATCAACCCATCATCAAGTAATACTGGAACTTTACCATTGGAGTTAATCGTCAGTACGTCTTGTTTAAAAGTACCTGTGTCACGCTGTGAAGGAAAGGGAAGCATGATTTCTTCAAACGGCAAATTAAATGCCTTCAGCACCAACCATGGACGCATGGACCAACTGGAATAATTTTTATTGGCAATATAGAGCTGGTACATGAAATTACTGTCCTTTATGCTTTTGAAAAAGATCGAGCTGTTTCAATAATTCTGCTTCGCTAAACGCTCCGGTTAATCGTAAACCGCGAATTTCTTGTTGTTGTGAATTTAAAAATAAATAAGTCGGTGGACCTAAAATATCCCATTGGTTCAGCAATGCCTGATGGGTTGCATCGTAATTACTCAAATCCAGTTTAATGAGAAAATACGGCGCCAAGACTTGCTGTACTTGTGCTGATTTTAAGACACGATGTTCAATCGGCTGACATGCCACACACCAATCGGCATAGACATCAATAATAATATCTTGCTCTGATGGCGCAGTGGCTAATAACTGCTGAAATTCATCGGCTGTTTTAGCCACATGCCATGTCGCTTGAGTCGTGCTGTTTTGCACAAAGAAACGTTGACTGTGCTGATACTGCGTATAGGCGAGATAAGGAATCACGGTGATCAATGCTAAAATATACAGCCATTTAAACTGTGTTTTTTGTCCGATTAAACGCGCAATTACATAGCCAATAAAGCTTAAACCCAAGCCCAGACCTAACCACTGCATCCACGCTTCAGAAATCAAAGGACGAATAAAATACAGCGCCAAAGCCAGCATGATAAAAGCAAAAATCACTTTAATTTGATGCATCCACTGCCCGGCTTTAGGCAGAATTCTTGCACCCAACACACTGGCCAAAAGCAGCGGTGTTCCCATACCAAAACCTAGCGTAAACAGTAACAATGCTCCTTGCCACTGACTTTGGGTTTGGGAAATAAATAACAACGCTCCGGCTAAAGGTGCGGTCATACAGGGCCCCACCAACAAGGCCGAGATCATGCCCATCACCGCGGCACCCACCAAACTGCCGCCTTTTTGCAGCGAATGCACCTGGTCTAAACGGTTTACTAAAGCATGTGGCAATTTAATTTCAAACAGGCCAAATAAATTCAGGGCGAACAGGACAAAGAGTGCACTAAAAGCAATCAGGGTGGAAGGTTGTTGCAACCAGCGCTGGAAGTTTAAGCCGGCAGATGAAGCGATTAATCCTAAAATGGCATAGACCATCGCCATGCTCCAGACAAAAACCAAGGCAATCATCCAGGCTTTTAAGCCCTTGCTGTCGCGTACAATTAATGAGGTCAAAATAGGCAACATTGGCAATGAACACGGCGTGAATGCCAGTAAGATGCCTAAGCCAAAAAATAGAAGCAGGCTATAAAATAAAGAATTTTCAGCCAGTTTTTCCGACCACATCTGATCTTGAGCAGTGTCTAATGCCGCTGGAGATTCTACGCTTTCTGAATGATTTTGTTCATTCGCAAAAGGGGGCTTGATGCTTGTTGTGCTATTCGATGACTGTGAGAGATCGAGCAAACGCTTACTAGATTTGGCCTGATTTTGCAAAAGTACCAAACCATCGCCATCGGTCTGAAACTCGACCGTTTGTGGAGGATAACAAATACGGTCTTGGGCACAGCCCTGCCAAGTCACCCGATAGGTTTGCGAGGCTTGGGTCGGAATATCAAATTGGACATTGTGAAAATAGACCTGGGTATGTCCATAATTTTCATCATAGAGATCGGTGGCTTTAGGCAGCTTTAAAACCAGTTGTTGTGTCCCCTGCCGGACTTCAAATTTGTGTTGGTATAAATAATAACCCGGGGGAATATTCCAGTTGAGCTGTGCTTCATGCTCATGAGTGGATTCAACCTTAAAAGAAAAAGCATCTTCCGCAGAGAGTAATTGTTCCTGTGCCTGTAAAGTCATTGAAAACAATAAAATGACGCTACACATAAATCCGCTCACTGCGGAATAAAACAAAAACCGACCATTTTGAAGATGCTTTTTCATATACATTTATATTTTTTAATTAAAAGAGGAAGGAAACACCCAAACCTGACTGATAGCCTTTATCTCTGCCATTCAAGTCCACACCTACACTGGCATCCATTTGCACGCGGTCATTCACTGCATAGATCACACCTGAACCCAGAGAATATTCAGAAGCTTCACTTTCTTCTTTACGATAAACCAGTTCTGAAAAACCTGACCATTTATCCGCAATTTTATATTTGATTGTTGGGATAGCAGCGACTGCCCAATTGCTATTTTGGGCTTCATAACGCATGGTGATTGAAGTCGTAATCAGGTCAGTCGCTGCATAAGCTACGGCAGAGCTCAGGCTGTAAATGTCATCGTGATTGCTAAAATCATCATTGCCGGTTGCAAGAATAGCTTTGGCTAAAATGGCCATAGATAGCTTTTCATCATCCAGATCAATGGCTTTTTTCACACCAATGCTGACATCGCCCAGACCGTCTTCTTCAACAGACCGGCCTGCTATTTTGGTTTTTGACCAAGATGGACCTTGCCAGCCCAACTGCAATTCAATATCTTTAGCCAAACCAGTACGCAATAACATGTCAGCATTTAAAGTAATGTTTCTAACTTTTATGCCGTTCTCATCTGTGCCTTCTAAGTAACTTAAGCTTGGTAAACCCTGTTCCCATGCCAGTTGACTGACTGGAGTAATGCCGGTACCAAAGCCTGCCCCTGGACGGTCAAAGGAAAATTCAGCAGCCATAGTGTTCATACTGAAACCTGCTGCAACACTCAAAGCTACTATTTTTACTGCTGACATTTTTATCTCGCTATTATGTTAATTCTTTGGTCATTTTAGCACCGTGACTACGAAGCAATTCCAGCGTTTGCTTTTCTTCTTCCAAGGCTTCTGACCAGTTAATTTCATCAAAATCACAATCAAAGAATAAGTCACTGATCGAAGACAAAATTGTAAGTCCTTCTTCATCCTTGCTATTTGGATCTACTTTTTCATCGAGTAAGCGTTTCACCGCAGGTACACAGGCAGCACTGGCAGCATCCCATAACGGGCCATACAGTTCTTCTGCATCCCATAAATGTACATTGGCTTTGGCCTGAATAAGCGCTTCCAAAATTTCGATATGTACCACTAAATTTTGTTGTTTTTCTTGTTCAGATAAGGGTGAACCGGCTTCATAGGCTTCACAAATCTGTTCCCACCATTTAAATAAACCGTCTGACCAGACAGAAATGACAGGACCTTTTTCCGGATCGATAAAATTAGGGTCGAGGCCTTCTGCCAAAAGGCGCTGTACTTGAGCAAGATTGAGTTCTTCTATTGCCTGTACAAAGACTTGTTGTTGCGCTGTTAACATGGAGAAAGCTCTCTTAATCAGTTTTAAACTATTATGCCCAATAAAAGCTGCTTTGTTTTGGCTAAATGTATAACAAGTATATTTATTATTCTTTTATAAGATTTGCACATAAAAAAAGCTCCGAAGAGCTTTTTTCTATCCAATCAAGCAAGTTTCTACCTAATCTTCTAAATCCGGTGTGCCTTCAGTATCACTGTCTTCAGCCAATGCTGGCACTGCAGCACGAGGATCATCTATTTTCTCAAATAAATGATCCAAACTACGTTTTAAGCGGTCGATGGCTCCATGTATGGCAGTATCGATATTATAACCATGATGATTTACCACCACTGGTTTCAACCCTGCTGGACGAGCTTCAATCATGCAGTGAATATCATCTGCACCACCTTTGGCTGCATTTTCATCGCTAAAATGAACTGAAAAGTGAGTAATACGCTCACTATAACGTTGGAATTCTGCGTTCAGTTCTGCACGAACATAAGTAATTAAACGTTCACTATTTTGAATGTTTTTATCTGTACGGATTTCAATGTTCATATAATTTCATCCTCTTTTATTCACATCTTTTGTGCAAAACTTCTTATCTTGGCACGTTAAACTTGCTGTAAAAACAGCGCGAAACATCTTCAAATTAGTATGGAACAAATTCCTCCACATTGAACGATGAACACTTTTGAGTCTGCAGAATCGTGTCCTTATGCTTCGAATATACGGTTCTAAGCGAAGTATATGCAAGTAGTATTTTGATATTTTTTTAATATCCATATTATTCATAAGTGATTCAATTTTATTTTCCAAGTTATTTGATAAATCTCACATTATTTTTTATTAATCAAAAGTAATACTTTAAAAGCGCTTTATATTTTTGCTCATCATGTATTTTTAAGTATCAAAGCTGTAGTGTAATTTTAACCATCGAAATATTTTAGCGAATGATATTATTTTTGAGCTATTGATCAATTCTGACTTTATTTTTGCTTAAGAAGCTGTATGCTTTGTTGGCTTCTCGGGGGGAGATATTTTTAATGAAATTTACACAAATTTTTACCGCATGTGCCTTGGCTTCAACTGCTGCACTTACTCAAGCTGCGCCAATCTGGCAAGACTTCAGCGTGACTGGTCTTTATGGTGAAAACTATGAAGTTGTAGATGAGCAGCAAACCACTATGACTGTTGAATATGCAGCCAAAGTTAAATATGCAGATGTATTCTTTTTTGCTGACCGCATGCGCGGTGGTGATGACCATAAATCAACTTATTTTGAATTATCACCTCGTTTAAGCCTGGGTGAAGTAACGGGTCAAAAACTTGCTTTTGGTCCAGTAAAAGACGTGTTAGTTTCTACGACTTGGGAAGCAAACAATGATGATTTCAGCAGCTTTGATAATTTCTTATACGGCGTAGGCTTCGATCTAGATATTCCATATACCCAATATGCGAGTTTAAATCTTTATCGTGCTAACAATGAAAAAACTAAAGATGACTATCAAATGACGCTTACCTATGGTGTGCCATTTAAATTAGGCTCTGAAGACTTCCTTGTTGACGGTTTTCTAGATTGGTCCACAGCAGAAAAAAATGACCATGCTAGTGAACTTAACTGGACCACACAATGGAAATGGAATGCTGGTAAACACATTTCTCCAGACACACGTTTATACCTTGGTATTGAACACTCGGTTTGGAACAATAAATTCGGTATTTCAGATGCCAATGAAAATAACGTAAGTGCATTGGTTAAATATCACTTCTAAGCACAACATTTTTAGGTCTTAGATTAGCGTTTAAAAAAGCAGGACTTTGGTCTTGCTTTTTTATTGCCCGAAAATGGAATTATTTCTAAAATATAGCTCTATTGATTTATTCGGCATAGCTCATGAGCTTTCAAATACGTCCCGCTCAAATACAAGATTTAGAACAAATACTGAACATTTATAATGCTGAAATTCTAAATGGAACTGCGACCTGGAATGACAAGGAAAAGTCTTTAGAGGATTTTCATCATGGGCTTCACAATCTCGCTGCTCAGCATTTTCCTTTGTTCATCGCTGAAGACTTAGAGTCTAAACGAATTGCAGGTTATGCTGATTATTCTTCATTTCGTCAAATTACGGGTTTTAAACATAGCGTTGAACATTCCGTATTTATTCATCCTGAATTCGTACGACAAGGTTTAGGCAAAGCTTTAATGCTGAAACTGATAGACCATGCAAAACAGCATCATATTCATGTCATGGTCGCGGCAATTGATCATGGAAATAAAGTGTCCATTGTATTGCATGAAAAATTAGGCTTTAAGCAGACAGGCTATATGCCACAGGTGGGGCAAAAATTTGGACAATGGCGTGATCTAGTCCTGATGCAGCTGATCCTCGATTAAATATTACATTATTCCACCTGCTGAAATAATGTCTTAAATTTGTTTATTTACTGCTAAACAAATGATGGTATATTTTTTAATAACAAAAAATAATTTGAATAAACCTATTTTGGGGAATTATGGCTAAGTTTCTAAATACCAGTGCGACCAATTTTTTCTTGGAAGAGCTCATCAAAAATGCAAAAGAGCGACTCATTTTAATCAGCCCCTATTTACGTCTGAATGACCGTATTAAAGAATTATTAGAGGACAAAGACCGTTTAAAGATTGATGTTCGCATTGTGTATGGCAAAAGTGATTTGCATCCCGAAGAAATTAAATGGATTCAAAAACTGGATTACATCCGTTTGAGTTTCTGCAAAAATCTGCATGCCAAATGCTATCTCAATGAATCTGAATGCATTATCTCAAGCTTAAATTTATATGAATTCAGTCAGGTGAATAATAATGAGATGGGTATATCAATACGTAAATATGAAGATGATGATGTCTTCAAAGATGCCTATGAAGAAGCGCAACGTATTATTCGCATTAGTGAAGAAGTACGAATTACTTTAGATGAAATTAAGACAGATAAAACGGAAGTTGAATCCGAGCCTGAAGTCGATGCAGAACCGCTTAAATTTACTAAATTAACCACAGCAAAACTTGCTTTAAAGGTGGGATTAAAAACGCCTGAACTTTTTGAAAAGCTCATCGCTAAAGGTTATTTAAAATTAGACAATGAAAAACATTTTTTAACGGATACAGGTAAGGCTATTGGTGGTGAGTTTAGAACTGGACAATATGGTAATTATTTCCTTTGGCATGAAAATATTGAATTATAAATTCAGTCCTTAGGTAGCAATGCTACTCACCTTCAATTTAAATTCTCTCATGCGAAGCCGTACTTCTCGCGGTTTAAAAGGAAAATTTATTTCCCTCTCCTTTTAGCAGAGGGTTAGGGAGAGGTTAAGCTAATGCTTGATTCTGACAAGCCGAAGTCACATGTAATACCGCAGCCGTTCGTGTTTCCACAAAGAGCTTTTCAAATACATGTTCCAAATGCTTATTTACCGTTCGTGGACTAAGCTGCAAAATCTCCGCAATATCTCGGTTTGTTTTTCCCATAGCGACCCAATGCATTACCTCTGCTTCACGCGGGGTTAAGCTTGGACATGCGTTTGCAATTTCTTCAGCACTTGGCATTTGTGTTTGCTCTTTCAACTGAACCAAAACATGCTTAAAGACACGTTCACCTTCTATTTTAGTCAGCAAATTTAACTGTAATTGTTGATGCTGATGCCCATATTGACCATGCAGCAAATGCGCTTGATCCGGTTGTCTGATCAAATCTTGTAACCAGACATTCAAACTTTGTTGAAAATGTTTCAATTCAACATGATGGGTTTTAAGAAGCTCACTTACAATCGGTGTTTGCCAAATAATTTCACCCTTTAAATTCAACGATAAAATCGCACTGCCCGTCGCATCGAGCATCTGTTTTTGCTGATACATTAAACGAGCCTGCAACAAATGAGTTTTAACCCGGGCTTGAACTTCGTCAATGTTTAAAGGCTTGGTGACGTAATCCACTCCCCCCACTTGAAAGCCTTTTAAAATGTGCTCGGTTTCGGTTAAACCCGTCATAAAAATAACAGGAATATGCTCTGTCACAGGACTAGCCTTCAACTGCAAGCAGGTTTCAAAACCATCTATTTCAGGCATGCTACCATCGAGCAGAATCATATCGGGCTGGGAACGATGGGCAATTTCAATTGCACTAAAGCCATTGGTTGCGACCAAAACCTGATAACCGGCCTGATCTAAACTTTCATGTAATAAACTTAAATTTTCAGGAATATCATCAACAATTAATATACTTTCTAACATATACAATCCCCGTTCTATCCTATCTCAACGCATCGCTATGCTGCTGCAAACGCTGGATTGATTTTTTGAAATCAAATTGTTTTAAATCCTGTTCAATCTGCAACCAAATCTCTTGATGTTGATCAAAATCCTGTACACATTGTGCGAGCTGTTCCTTCGCACCGCGGATATAACCAATACTCAAATGCTGTTTTAACTGTTGTACCGCTTCGATTAAGCTCAATGGTGTAAGCTGCTGCGAAGCTTCGATTTGAATCGGATCGACTATTTCATCGATATTGTTTTGTAAAGGAATATAAATTTTGGTCTGCTCACAGGTTTGATGCTGATGGATCCATTTCAGATCGAGTTTGTCACCAATTTTGTTGAGTAATAAATTTAAATCAACCGGCTTCACCAAGAAATCTTCATTGAGCACATCCGTTTCAGGATTGTGCATGCGTTCATTGGCATCGGCAGAAATAATAATAATCGGCACATTGGTGATTTTATTTTTACGTAATAATTTTGCCGTTTCCCAACCGCCAAGCATCGGCATACTTAGATCCATCAAAATCAAATCTGGACTAAACATCGGAACTTGTCTTAAACATTCAAGCCCCGACTCGGCTTCTTCCAATATAAATCCGAGCGGTTGTAAAAAGTTGAGGACCAAACCACGATCGGTCAGTTCATTGTCCACCACCAATATCTTGCGGCGCTGCCCGCTATAGCCCACGACCGTACTGGATGCCACATCTGCAATAGGATGAATCAACGACTTCGATGGCAAATACAGTTTGATATTGAACAAAGTTCCCTGTCGGATTTTACTCTTTACAGTCAGCTCTCCACCTAAGATATCGACCAAGACTTTAACAATCGGCAAGCCTAAGCCCGTGCCTGCAAAACTGCCCTGAATGACATTATGTCCACGTTCAAAAGGCTGAAAAATGCGCTCAATGTCCGTATCTTCAATACCACAGCCCGTATCCTGAATCTCAAAATAAGCTGTTTGAAAGCGGTAGTCTACTTTAAATTTCACCCGACCCGATACAGTGAACTTAAGCGCATTGCCTAAAATATTAATCAGTATCTGCTCAAGTCTTTTTTTATCAATGCGCACGTACTGCGGAATTTTTTCGCTAATCTCAACCTGAAAATCGAGTTGTTTTTGCATGAAGTGCGGTTCGAACATATGTACGATTTGATCTAAAAACTTTGGAAAATCAATATTCGACATTTCTAAAGAAATCTTACCAGTTTCAATGCGCGCTAAATCGAGTAAACCATCAATCAACGATGTTAAATGCTGTCCGCTGCGGCTAATCACCCCAAGTGCAGCCTCACCTTTTTCCGAGAGTTGTTCTTGTTTTTGCAGCAATTGGCTATAGCCTAAAATACTATTTAAAGGTGTTCTTAATTCATGACTGATGCCGATCACATAGCGACTTTTAGCTTCATTGGCTTTTTCTGCTTGAATCCGTGCATCTTGTAATTGGCGGTCGGTGATTTTATGCGCTTCGATTTCATCCATAAGTAATTGGGTCTGGGTATTACTTTCAAGCTGTGCCTGACGACGGCTTTCATCATTGAGTACCAACCACCATGCTGCTACACAGAGCAGTAAAAACAAGACGGCGTAAATTTTGATAAACAACATCAACAAGGCATCTTGCTGCTGCAACAATGACTCCAAATTGGCTAATTCTTGCAGGTAAACCAAGCTCAGGCTCACCGCCAAGACCACACCCAGCACAAAGATCAATAAAATATATAAACTCAAACGTGTATTTATGTATTGCAGCCAATGCTTCGGCAAGAACCATGCTGCAAAAACTCGAAGCTGGGATGACCAACGTGCATACGATTTACACAGATCATGACAGCGTGCTTCTAAGGTGCAGCACAGTGAACAAATATGGCTGTTATATGCAGGACAACTTGCCATATCTGCGACTTCATAATCGTGCTCACAGACCACACAGGTTTGAGTTTGTATGCAATCTAAAATAGGCTTCTCTGTACGTGCGAGGTAGTATTTTCCTTTGGTGAAATAGGCAATCAACGGTACACAAAGCATGGATGTTGCAATCGCAATAAAGCCCGCTAACGATTTGGCAATCTCACCAAAAACCCCCCAATAGCAAAGCAGCGATAAACTCGATGCAATAAATAAACTTCCCACACCAACAGGATTGATGTCATATAAGTAAGCACGCCGAAACTCAATACCTTTGGGACTTAGCCCCAAAGGTTTGCAGATGACCAAGTCAGCAACGATCGCACCAATCCATGCCAAAGCCACATTACTATATAAGCCTAAAACCCGCTCGACAGCGTGAATCACGCCAAGCTCCATCAGCAATAGCGCAATAAAGATATTGAATACTAACCACACCACACGCCCTGGATGACTATGGGTTAATCGTGCAAAGAAGTTTGACCAAGCCAGTGAACCAGCATAGGCATTGGTGACATTAATTTTAACTTGTGCAATACAAACAAAGAGTACTGTTAAAAATAGTGCAATACCTGGATGAGATACTACTTGTTGGAAGGCAATCCAATACAAGTAATTCGGGTCGGTCAGCTCACTGCTCGGAACCAGATATTTTAGAGCCAATGCCATCAACATCATACCCATGAATATCTTCAAGAAACCTGCCAATATCCATGCAGGCCCACCCAAAAACACCGCTAAATTCCATTTCTTTTTAATCTTATTTTTATCAGGTAAGAAGCGTAAATAATCGGCCTGTTCTCCAATTTGGGTAATGAGCGCAAAAAGGACAGTACAAGATGCACCAAAAAAAGCCAAATTAAAGGAAGCGCTGCCACTTTTCGCACCCTCAATCAGGACAAGCTCGGACGCAAGTGTAGGATGCTTCACCAAAACAAAGCACCAAGGCAATAAAAGCAGAAATAACCACAGCGGCTGCGTGATGGCTTGCACCTTATTGATGAATCCAATACCTTTCACCACTAAAGGCAGTACAATTATGGATGAAATCAGATAGCCTATACTGAGTGGGATACCCAGCCCCAATTCTAAAGCCAGTGCCATAATCGCAGCTTCAAAAGCGAAGAAAATAAAAGTAAAACTGGCGTAAATGACTGAGGTAATAGAAGAACCGATGTAGCCAAAACCCGCGCCCCGGGTCAGCAGGTCAATATCGACGTTATAACGCGCAGCATAATAACCGATCGGCCAACTGGTTAAAAAAATAATAACCGAGACGACCAGCAATGCCCAAAATGCATTGGCAAAACCATATTGCCACAGCATGGTTGCCCCAAGAGCTTCCATTGCCAAGAAACTGACCGCAGCAAGTGCTGTATTGGTCACCGTCCAAAGTGACCACTTCCGTACCGATTTAGGTGCATAGCGAAGCGCATAGTCCTCAATGCTCTCATCGACCACCCAGGTATTGTATTTACGTCGGGTATGGATTACGCGTTGTGGTGCTTGGCTTGGCTCGACAGTTGGTTTCATGTCCATTAAACATTCATAAATATTTGGTCTTTAAAGCAAAAACTATGCCCAACCTATCACTATCTAAAATCATGGTTGTACGTAAACATATACGTAAAGTGACGTATATGCTCATTTTTTAACGCCCCTTAGTCTTAACTCATACCCAGCGCAAGCCAATTAAAAAGCGCATGAGCCAAACTACTTCGATTAGGGGAACAAGCATGACCTTGAAAGCAAAAGTGAAAACAACTGGATTACTCGCAGGCTTACTTGCAGTGCCATTTTTACTTGCACCGATGTTGACCAATGCAAGCGTAGCAGCAACGGCAAAAGTGAATACCACCAAATTAAAAGTGGATGACAAATTCGTTTATGTCGGTCAGCTGCATTCGGCAACAGGTACGATGGCCATCTCTGAAACAGGTTCAATTCAGGCAGAACGTTTAGCCATTGAACAGATCAACAAACAAGGTGGTGTCCTTGGTCGTCAGATCAAAATCATTCAGGAAGACGGTGCATCAGACTGGCCAACTTTTGCTGAAAAAGCACGGAAGTTATCTGAAAAAGATAAAGTGGCTGCGATATTTGGTTGTTGGACATCAGCATCACGTAAAGCAGTTCTTCCAATTATCGAACGAAACAACTCACTGCTGTACTACCCAACCTTCTATGAAGGTTTAGAACAATCTAAAAATGTCATTTACACAGGCCAAGAAGCCACTCAACAGGTACTTGAAGCATTAAATTGGCTTGCAAAAGAGAAGAAAGCCAAGACATTCTATCTGATTGGCTCGGACTATATCTGGCCACGTACCACCATGAAAATTGCCCGCACTCACATTGAGAAAAACCTGAAAGGTAAAGTGGTCGGCGAAGAATACTACCCACTTGGTCATACGCAATTCGGTTCACTGATCAACAAAACCAAATTGAAAAAACCTGATGCAATCTTTGCAGCTGTGGTCGGTGGTTCAAACGTATCCTTCTACAAACAGATGAAAGCTGCAGGTGTGACAAGCGATAAACAAACCCTGCTGACGCTATCAGTGACTGAAGATGAACTGCTGGGTATTGGCGGCGAAAACATGAAGGGTTTCTACTCTTCAATGAAATATTTCCAAAGCCTGAACAATCCCAATAATGTGACATTCGTCAAAGCATTCAAAGCGAAATATGGTCCCAAAGCCGTGGTCGGCGACGTCACTCAAGCCGCTTACTTAGGTCCTTGGTTATGGAAAGCCGCGGTTGAAAAAGCAGGTAGCTTTGATGTGGCAAAAGTCACTGCTGCATCAAAAGGTTTGGAAATGAAAACCGCGCCAGAAGGTTACGTGAAAATCGATCCAAACCATCACCTATGGAGCAAATCACGTATTGCTCAAGTACAAACAAATGGTCAATTTAAAGTGGTTTACGAATCTAAAGGTCTGATCAAACCAAACCCATTCCCTAAAGGTTACTAATTTAACAGCCACAGGATCAGGAGGGTTCGTTCTCCTGATCTTTTTATTCCACACAATTTTTTAAAGCTTGGAGGATGATGCGATGGATATATCATTTGCAGAATTCGGTGCAATATTTGCAATGCAAGGCTTTAACGGTCTATCGGTATTCTGTGTGCTGTTACTGATGGCACTCGGCCTTGCAATTATCTTTGGGCAAATGGGCGTAATTAACATGGCACACGGTGAGTTTCTGACCATTGGTGCGTATACGACCTTTTTTATTTCAACAATGACTGAAAGCTTTTTCCCACAACTTTTACCGTATTATTTCCTTGTTGCGATCATTGCAGCCTTCCTCACAGCCGGAATTATTGGTTATATCACCGAGCGACTGATGATCAGTCGGCTCTATCAACGTCCTTTAGACACGCTACTTGCAACTTGGGGCTTAAGTCTCATCATGCAACAGTTATTCCGCTCAATCTTCGGGCCTAAAGAAGTTAGTCCGACTTTGCCTGACTGGTTGATGGGTTCATATCAACCGACTGAAACCATTGATATTCCAATTAACGGTTTATTCCTTGTTGGTGTGACATTAACGGTCACGGCTTTCGTTTACTTCCTGATTTACCGTTCGCGCTGGGGTTTACAACTTCGTGCCACTAACCAAAACCGCTTTATGAGTGGCGCAGTCGGTATCAACACCAAACGTGTTGATAGCCTGACTTTCGCACTCGGCTGTGGGTTAGCAGGTATCGCAGGTGCGGCATTCACCACTATTGGTTCAACAGGTCCAACCGCAGGTTCACTGTATATCGTCGATACATTCTTAGTGGTGGTCTTCGGTGGTGCAGCAAGCTTACTTGGAACTATTGCCTCTGCATTCAGCATTGCGCAAGCGCAGTCTATTTTGGAATTCTTCCTGTCTGGTTCAGTTGCCAAAGTCATTACTCTGGCGACGGTGATTATCATCTTGATGCTGCGTCCTCAGGGCCTCTTCTCAATCAAAGTTCG
Source organism: Acinetobacter sp. (assembly GCF_045628685.1). Lineage (GTDB taxonomy): Bacteria > Pseudomonadota > Gammaproteobacteria > Pseudomonadales > Moraxellaceae > Acinetobacter. The sequence goes on along the minus strand of NZ_JAZQPV010000057.1, from coordinate 67,800 downwards.
TAAATAGAGATTTAGGAGAGATATGATGAAAAATTTAACAAATACTTTACTTGGCGGTAAAGAAGGCGCAATCGGCCTCGCAATTTTAGCGGTGCTGATCCTGCTAGTGATGCCGATATTTCTTGATGTTTTCCGTTTAAACCTAATGGGTAAATATCTCACTTTTGCTTTCGTAGCGATCGGTCTCGTACTGTGCTGGGGACACGGCGGTATTTTAAGTTTAGGGCAAGGGATCTTTTTCGGGATTGGCGGTTACTGCATGGCGATGTTCTTAAAACTTGAAGCATCTGACATGCAATCTACCGCTGCACAAACCACACCGGGTATTCCCGACTTTATGGACTGGAACCAAATCACCAGTTTGCCAAGTCTCTGGGAACCCTTCCACAGTTTCGGCTTTACCCTATTTGCCATCATTATTATTCCGATTTTACTGGCATTTATCATTGGTTTTGCGATGTTCACGCGTCGCGTCGGTGATGTGTACTTCTCGATCATCATGCAAGCTATTGTGGCAATTTTAACCATTTTGATTATTGGCCAACAAGGTTTCACAGGTGGTATTAACGGTATCACTGACTTGAAAACATTGCATGGGTGGGACATCCGTACTGACGAAGCAAAATACGTTCTTTACTATATCAATGCGTTACTCTTAATTGCTGTGATCATGATCAGCCGTTTTGTTCTGAGTTCTAAATTGGGTCGCTTGCTTTCTGCAATGCGTGACAAAGAAGAACGTGTACGTTTCTCAGGTTATGACGTCGCAATGTACAAAGTATTCATCTTCTGTTTCGCAGCAGTTGTTTCTTCAATCGGTGGCGCGATGTTCACGCTACAAGTGGGCTTTATGTCACCAACCATTATTGGCATCGTGCCCTCAATTGAAATGGTGATTTTGGCTGCTGTAGGTGGTCGTCTATCTCTGATTGGCGCTGTATATGGCGCAGTCTTGGTGAACCTGGGTAAGACTTACTTCTCAGAAGCATTCCCTGAAGTATGGCTATATTTCTTAGGGGCACTATTCATCTTTGTGGTGATGTTCCTTCCAGATGGTCTAGCAGGTCTATATGCAAAATATGTCCGCCCACTATTCGTGAAAAAGAAACCTTCAGATCATCCTGCTCCCCCACCCGCCAATGACCCTGAAGATATTCCAGATCCAGTCGTAGAAGGAGGTGTTAAATGACTAAAGTCGGCGTAGAAATGGCAAAGCCTGTCCTCGTAATTGAAGATTTAACGGTATCGTTTGATGGCTTCAAAGCCGTCAGTGACCTCAACTTCTATCTGGACAAAAACGAAGTACATGTGGTGATTGGGCCAAATGGCGCAGGTAAAACCACTGTATTGGATTTGATTTGCGGTAAAACCAAAGCCACCTCAGGCACAATCAAGTTCAATGATATTGAACTGACCAAACTCAAAGAATTTGACATCGTACGAAAAGGTGTTGGACGTAAATTCCAAAACCCAAATATTTACGAAAACCTGTCTGTCTATGACAACTTAGAAATGTCCTTCCCACGTGGTCGTAATGTCTTTGGTGCACTATTTTTCAAACGTACCAAAGATGTTGAAGATCGCATTAAAGAAGTAGCAGGCATGATTTTCTTAACTGAACTTTTGGACACACCTGCTGGATTACTGTCTCACGGTCAAAAACAGTGGCTCGAGATTGGCATGTTACTGATGCAAGATCCCGAACTGCTCATGCTCGATGAACCTGTTGCAGGTATGAGTGTTTCTGAGCGTGAACAAACTGCACAGCTACTGAAAAAAATCAGCCAAGGACGTTCGGTGCTTGTGATCGAGCACGATATGGAATTCGTCAAAACCATTGCAGACAAAGTCACTGTGCTGCACCAAGGTAAAATCTTGGCGGCAGGCAAAATGGACGATGTGCAAAATGATCCAAAAGTGATTGAAGTCTATCTAGGACACTAAGGAGGAAGCGATATGAGCGGATTATTCGAAATAAATTCTTTGTGTTCAGGTTATAAACAAAGTCAGGTGATTCATGACATTGAACTAAAAATCCAGCCCAAAGAAATCGTTGCGATCATGGGGCGTAACGGGATGGGTAAAACTACATTGTTCAAAACCTTAATTGGCGATATTAAAAATACCAAAGGTGAAATCAAGCTCGATGGTAAAAATTTAGAGAAGCTTGATCCTTACCAACGCGTTGAAAATGGGGTGGCTTATGTACCGCAAGGTCGCATGATTTTCTCGACCATGTCGGTGCTGGAAAATATCCAGACCGGATTATCTGCTTCTGCGCACGGTAAAGTTCCTGATGATCTCTACGAGCTCTTCCCTGTACTTTGGGATATGCGTAAACGTAAAGGCGGTAACTTGTCGGGTGGTCAACAACAGCAACTAGCGATTGCGCGTGCACTGGCAACCAATCCTAAAGTGCTGTTACTGGATGAACCAACTGAAGGGATTCAACCATCGATCATTAAAGATATTGCGAAAACCTTAAAGGAAATTCGAGATAAACGCGATTTAACCATTGTCGTTTCAGAGCAAGTCTTAAGTTTCACCATGGCAATGGCAGATCGTTTCTTGGTAATCGATAAAGGACGTTTTGCTTATGAAGATGTCCGTGCCAATGTGAATGAAACCACGATCAGCAAGTACCTATCAGTCTAAGCTTTTTTTCTCAGGCTATAGCATTTCTCTACTTCCCTCGATTCGTCGGGGGATTTTTAATTGCCAAGTCCCATAATTTTCAGCAAAAAATGATTTTACATTTAGTCAATTATTCAATCAATTCAATTTGTTCAAAAATATGCATCATATACGCAATTCAACGTATTTTTCAAAACTGCATTTCACGCGACACTCTCTACATAGATTGATTTATATGTAAGAAATTGGAGGAAGTCGAATGCGTCACGGTGATATCTCAAGCAGTCCAGATACAGTGGGTGTTGCAGTTGTAAACTACAAAATTCCTCGTTTACACACCAAAGCAGAGGTTCTTGAGAACGCAAAAAAAATTGCTGAAATGTTGAAAGGGATCAAACAGGGTATTCCGGGTATGGACCTGATTGTTTTCCCAGAATACAGCACCATGGGCATTATGTACGACCATGACGAGATGATGGCAACCGCTGCCACCATTCCAGGCGATGAAACCGCGATTTTCTCTCAAGCCTGTATTGAAGCTAACGTCTGGGGCGTGTTCTCCATCACCGGTGAACAACATGAGGAACATCCAAACAAGGTACCTTATAACACTTTAATTTTGATTAATAACAAAGGCGAAATCGTTCAGAAATATCGCAAAATTATTCCATGGTGTCCAATTGAAGGTTGGTGTCCAGGCGATACCACTTATGTGACTGAAGGTCCTAAGGGTATCAAAATGTCACTGATCATCTGTGATGACGGTAACTACCCAGAAATTTGGCGTGACTGTGCCATGAAAGGCGCTGAGCTTGTGGTTCGTTGTCAAGGCTATATGTACCCTGCTGCAGAACAGCAAATTAACATGTCAAAAAGTATGGCCTGGGCAAACAACGTCTATGTTGCGGTTGCAAACTGTACAGGTTTCGATGGTGTCTACACCTACTTTGGTCACTCAGCAGTAGTCGGCTTCGACGGTCGTACCTTGGGCGAATGTGGCACGGAAGAAAACGGTATCCAATACGCGCAATTATCACTGCACGAAATTCGTGATGCACGTAAATACGATCAATCACAAAACCATTTATTTAAATTGTTACATCGTGGTTATACCGGCGTTTATAACAACGGCGATGGCGATAAAGGCATTGCAGATTGTCCATTCGATTTCTACAAAACATGGGTGCTTGACGCACAAAAAGCACAAGAAGATGTTGAAAAAATTACGCGCTCAACCATTGGCGTTGCCGAATGCCCAATCGGCCATTTGCCCCACGAAGGTTTAGAAAAAGAAGCATCTTAATTCATTAGCGTAGGAGGTACTCGACATGACATTTGCCAGCGATCGCATCAGTGCAAACCAAGAAACATTGGCGAAGCAGCGTTACGACATGCAAAGCAAAGAACGTATTGCACGTACCTCTCGCTTTAGTTTCGATCCAGATTTGGTCATGCAACATGTGCGTGACCGAATTATCGGACAAAGCGAGGCTTTGGAAGAAATTGAAAATATGTTGGTCACGGTTAAAGCAGACTTTAACTCACCCAACCGTCCTCTATCGGTCACCTTAATGCTCGGTCCGACAGGTGTAGGTAAAACTGAAACTGTGCGCTTAATCGCAGAAGCGATTCACGGCAAGCCTGATGCATTTTGCCGTATTGATATGAATACCTTGGCACAAGAGCATTATGCAGCTGCACTCACAGGTGCACCTCCAGGTTATGTCGGCTCTAAAGAAGGCAACACCTTATTTGATGAAGTTGCGATTCAAGGCAGTTTTTCTAAACCAGGCATCGTGCTGTTCGATGAAATTGAAAAAGCCAGCACTGAAGTCATTCGCGGTTTACTCAATGTCTTAGAAACTGGAACCTTAAAACTGACCGCAGGAACGAAAGTTTTAGATTTTAAAAATTGCATGATCTTTATGACCAGTAATGTCGGTGCTAAAGATGCGCAAAAACGTTTAAAACAAATGTCTAAGCTCCCTAAAGCCATTCAAAAATTGGCACGAATGAGCAAGCTCGATGACAGTGAAATTACCAATAAAGCCTTACATAAAAAGTTTGATCCCGAATTTTTAAACCGAATTGAGCGAATTCTGCATTACCAAGCTGTTGAAGCTGACTTTGCAGCGACATTGGTGGACTTAGAAGTTGAAAAACTCAATCAAAGACTGCGTAAACAAAGTCGAACTATTCAACTCACGCCAAGTGCCAACGCATTTCTAGCGACAGGACATGATGTGCGTTTTGGTGCACGCGGTCTAGGACATCGTTTTCATGTACTTGTCGAGCCAAAGCTCGCAAAGTTTTTTCTGCAACACCCTAAAGCCAGTCGCATCTGTATCAATTATGACGGCAAAGGAATCCATGTTCATGCTATCACCACGGATGACATTCTTGATGATGTTGCCGTGATTCAAGATGACATGAGCCATAACACTAAAAACTAGCTTTATTTGACCTCACATAGGGGATGGAATATGCAACATATCAAAATTAAACCTGGGGTACCGCTCGCGGAACAAGCGGAAATTGGTCATAACCGTTGGCATCCAGATTTACCCTTTTTAACTTCTGTTAAACCGGGTGAAGAAATTCTGATTGAAAGTTTGGACTTTCTCGATGCCCAAATTAAAGACACCGATGATATTTCTGATGTTCAAAATGTCGACCTCACACGTGCGCATCCTTTGACTGGTCCTTTCTATGTTGAAGGGGCTGAACCGGGGGATTTACTTGTTATTGATCTTCTCGACATCCAACCCATTTCACCAATTGGCTTCTCCGGTGTCTTCGCTAAAGAAAATGGTGGGGGTTTCCTAGCTGACTATTTCCCTGAAGCTGACAAAGCCATTTGGGACTTAAAAGGCTTATTTGCGACTTCACGTCATATTCCAGGCGTTCGTATTGCGGGCTTAAAACACCCAGGGTTAATGGGTACGTTGCCATCGCATGACCTACTGAAAGAATGGAATCGCCGTGAAGCTTTACTTGTTCCTAAAGGTCAAGCAAACCCGCCTGACCCTCGTACAGCAGTACTTCGTGGCGTAACAGGTGCTGAATTTGACCGTATGGCGGCAGAAGCTGCACGTACTGTACCGCCACGTGAGCATGGTGGTAATACAGATATTAAAGACCTGGCAGCAGGTAGCCGTATCTACTTCCCTGTTTATCAAAAAGGTGCAGGTTTCTCGATGGGTGACCTTCACTTCTCACAAGGTGATGGCGAAATCGGTTTCTGTGGTGCAATCGAAATGGACGGCGTCACCCGCGTTGGCTTCGACTTGATCAAAGGTGGTATGGCGAAATACAACATCGACTCGCCGATCTTTGTACCAAGTAACGTGAAACCAAACTATGACCAATGGTTAACGTTTGAAGGCATTAGCGTTGAAAATGACGTGAATTACTATCTCGATGCCACAGTCGCGTATCGTCAAGCATGTTTGAAAGCGATTAAGTATTTGGAAAACTTCGGTTTCACAGGTTCACAGGCTTATATGCTACTGACTGCTGCACCAGTTGAAGGCCGTATTGGCGGGATCGTGGATATTCCGAACTGTGCATGTACCGTATCTTTACCGACTTCTATTTTTGAGCAAGATATCTTGCCAAAAGGTGCACTCAACGATGACAAGTTCTGGGGACATCGACGTTAAGTCTATTGTTGAGTAAAACTTCGTACCGAGTAGCCATATATCCAAAGCCTTGGGCTACTCGGCTTTTTAATTTTAAACCGTTAGGGTACAGGAGTACAAAAAATGCCGCTATACGACTTCCGCTGTAAACATTGCGAAGGAATTTTTGAACAGCGTGTCCCGATCGCGCGTATTTCGACAGATACGATTGAATGCAATTATTGTAAGCAACTGACTTTAGCAAAACCGATGATCACAGGTCACCAACAAATCAATATGAAAACCAAATGGCGCCCAGGTTCAGGTGCCGAACAACTTGCAGGTCCATTGGTTGAAGGTCCTGGTACCAATAAAAATAGCGCACGCAGCTCCGTTTTACATAATTGCCGCGGCGTAAATTGTTCTTTATGCGATGTTTAATCTAAATAAAAAGCCCACAATTGCAGGCTTTTGATCAAAAGCAAGTAGCTATATTAAACAATAATATCAGCCAAATTACCTTTTTGCTCTAGCCAATCTTTACGATCACCGGCACGTTTTTTTGCGAGCAATTTATCGAGTAAACCTGCAGTAAACTGCATGTCGTCTAGATCAAGCTGCACCAAACGGCGGGTATTCGGATCAAGTGTGGTTTCACGAAGTTGGCTGGCATTCATCTCACCCAAACCCTTAAATCGGGTAATTTGAGGTGTTTTGGTCTTGGTTTTCTTCAAAATTGATTCTAATTCATCTTCATCCAGTGCGTAATGGACATCTTTGCCGTCATCTATGCGGAATAATGGCGGCATGGCCACATACAAATGCCCTTCTTCCACCAAGGTCGGGAAATGTTTTACAAACAATGCGCACAGCAAGGTCGCGATGTGTAAACCATCTGAGTCAGCATCGGCAAGAATACACACTTTGCCATAACGTAATTCTGAAAGGTCATCACTGCCTGGATCCACACCAATCGCAATCGCAATATTATGCACTTCTTGAGATGCCAAAACCTCATCCGATGCCACTTCCCAGGTATTTAAAATTTTACCGCGAATGGGCATGATCGCCTGGAAATTTTTATCACGCGCCTGTTTGGCAGAACCACCTGCAGAATCTCCTTCCACAATAAACAGTTCAGATTCATCCAGGGTATGACCGACACAATCGGACAGTTTCCCGGGCAAAGTTGGTCCTGCTACAATTTTTTTACGTTCAACTTTTTTTGCTGCCTTTAAACGACGGCCAGCTTTGGCAATCATGATTTCAGCAATCTGCATGGCAGTATCAGAGTTTTGATTCAACCACAGTGCGAATGCATCTTTGGCAATATTCAGCACAATACCTGATGCTTCACGACTTGAAAGTCGTTCCTTGGTTTGACCTGAAAATTGCGGTTCCTGAAATTTTAAAGACAGAATGTAGTTCACACCATCCCAGACATCTTCCGCAGAAAGCTTTAAATTACGCGGCAATAAATTACGCAGCTCACAGAACTCGCGCATGGCATCCGTCACACCGGAACGAAGACCGTTCACATGTGTACCACCTTGCGCGGTCGGAATGAGATTAACGTAAGACTCTTGAATGCTTTCACCGCCTTCGACATTCCAGCAAATTGCAAACTCCGCACTGGCGCGTTCTGCTTCACCTGTCGCCACAAAAGCAGGACAGGGAATAATGTCGCGATCTTGCAACTCATCCATCAAATAGTCGACCAGACCATTTTCAAATTGCCATTCAATTTTTTCGTTATTAATTTGGTCGACATATACAATTTGTAAGCCAGCCGCCAAAACGGCTTTGGCTTTTAAATTATGTTTTAAGGCTTTTAGGGCAAATTTGGGTGAATCAAAATATTTTGTATCTGGCCAGAAATGAACTGTGGTACCTGAGGCACGCTTGGGCGCTTTACCTTGCAACACCTCAAGCTGTGAAACTGGTTCACCATGCTCAAATGCCATTTTATAGACATTGCCTTGACGCTGAACTTCCACTTCCACCCGGTTGGACAATGCATTGACCACAGAAATACCCACACCATGCAAGCCGCCTGAAAACTGGTAGTTATCAGTACTGAATTTACCGCCGGCGTGCAATTTGGTCAGGATAATTTCAATCCCGCTTTGGCCATATTCAGGGTGAATATCGACAGGCATACCCCGGCCATTATCTTCTACCGATAAAGATCCATCTTTATACACCGTCACGGTGATTTTATTGGCATGCCCTGCAAGTGCCTCATCCACAGCGTTATCAATAACTTCTTGTGCCAAATGGTTTGGACGAGTGGTATCGGTATACATTCCCGGACGACGACGAACCGGATCCAAACCAGATAAAACTTCAAGTGATTGAGCCGTATATTGAGACACGTTGTACTGTTTCCTTATTTTATACAATCCGATAAAAACTGTAATGCCATCGGTATTTTGTCTGCGAAATTTTCCATCGCATGGTTGCCATTGGCTTCGGTAATCAGCATAGACTGATGTGAAGCATTGCTATAATAGCGCTGTGCTTCGCGATAATCCAAAACTTCATCACCTTGTTGCAGTAACACTAAAATTTTGTCTGCATATTGCACAAATGGCAGCGCCATCTGTTCCAGTTGAGCAAGGTCCACTTGATCCAAAGTCCATTCGGCACTCACCACATAGGGAATCTGTTCACTGCCAAACAAATCGTGAAACAGTCGCCATGGTCGCATGGCAGGATTAATTAAAACAGCCGGCACCCCATGTTTTGCGACCAGTTGTGTCGCATAAAAGCCGCCCAGACTGCTGCCAATCAATGCCACGTGATCTAAACCGGCAATCATATCCGAAACGTAAGCCAAAACCTGTTGGGGTGGCATATTTAAATCAGGCAAATAGACTTGAAAACCGGTTTTTTGCTGACAAAATGCTTTAATCTGCTGACCTTTCAGGGATAAGGCACTGCTTTGAAATCCATGTAAATAAATAATGTTCATCGCTTTTTATTTCATATTAATTTAAATGAATCTGATTTATTCTAAAATGAGAAGCTTATCACGCCCTTATTTTAATGTGTATTTAACAGGAATTGTCAGACAAAAAAATTAATTCTAAAAGGCAATCCTCGGTATTGTAAAAGTTGTTCGAGATGAACCCGATAAGATTCAAAGCTAAAAATTTATACCGTGATCTTAAGAAAAAATAAAGTGCCTGCGGAATCTGGTCAGAAATAAGGATAGGATAAAATGCCAAGTTTAACACCATTGCATGAAACCTATTGTAAATGGGATCGTACTCCACCCAGTCAAGCCGATGTATTGGAAGGCCTGGCTCAATTGGTCACAACCCGTTTGGGAGATGTAGTACAAGATCTGATACAGGTTATTCAACGTGAAATCATGATCAGCTTGTTTGGTATGAGTGAACAACGTTCGAAAAAATTACAGCGCATCCCTTATATCGAAAAACTTTACCAGTTCTCCTACGATACTTTATTCAATTCCGGTCTCTATCTACTGGCACCCGGTTTGCGCCAAATCATTGAAAAATATCCTAAATTGCATGATAAACCGCTTACTCCATCATTGCATTTTTTAGTCGGTGTTCTCAACGGTGTACTGGGGGATTATTTATTAAAATATCAAAACCCGCTTGCCCTGCCAATGGTGCTATACGATCATTATGGGGAACTGCAAAAAGGTGATCTATCGGGTCGGGTGGTGATCTTTGTGCATGGTTTATGCCTGTCCCATTTAGAATGGTCCAACCATCAATATGGTGGCATTGGTGAGAAACTTTTGGCACAGCGTGACCAGAACACCATGCTTTACCTCAACTACAACACCGGGCGGCGCATCTCTGCCAATGGACGCAGTCTTGCCAACACCCTCGAAGATCTGGTCCACAGTAACCCGTTGATTACCAGTATTGACTTGATTGGGCATAGCATGGGGGGCTTAGTGCTACGCAGTGCCCTGTTTTATGGGAAGCAAAACCTGTATGCGTGGATACATCTGACTGAAAATCTGGTCTGTTTAGGTTCACCCCATCATGGTGCTGTTCTGGAACGTTTTGGTTTTATCATGCAGGATAAACTGGGACATTTCCCCTTTGTAAAAATTATTCGGCATATCGTTAATATTCGCAGTAACGGCATTCTGGATTTACGTTATGGCAGCGTACGTGATGATGACTGGGAACATAATCATGCCCGAATTGGCGGCATGGATGACAACCGGAAACCGGCCCCCTTGCCTTCTCACATCAATACCTTTTTTGTTGCCGGCTCAATTGCCTATGAAAATAGAAAAAATCGCCCTTTAAATATACTGGGGGATTATCTTGTTAATATTAAAAGTGCTTTAGGTGAGCATCCAAATCCCCGCTTTCAGTTGAAAGTACCGGAATCCCATAAAGCAATTTTTTATGGCTTAAATCATTTTGAACTTCATTCTCATCCCAGTGTAGCCGAGCAAATTGTGAAATGGTTTTATCCGCCTAAAGATGAACAAGTAAAAGAACAGGTGCATGAATACAGGTTGCAACTGGAAGACTTATCCGGTATTGCCCTCACTTAAATTGACAATAAAAAAGCCAACTCAATGTTGGCTTTTTTATGAAAATCTTTATTTTTTCGTGGCGGGTTTACGGGTTACAAATGGATATTTACGCAACAGTTGCCACAAACTGATGAGTGCCAGTACCGTAAAGAAAGCCAATGACCATACTGGAAGAGATTGCCCCAGGAAAGTCCAGTCCACTTTGGCACATTCACCAGAACCGGTCAGCACTTGTTCAAACACCGACTTTAATGGCAAGGTATTTACCCAGTAATCTAGGCCCGGGCCACAGCTTGGAACTTGATCGGGTGGCAAATTTTGTAGCCAGACATGACGTGCTGCCACGCCTGCCGACCAAAGAATACTGATTGAACCCAACAAGGCATAAATACGTTTAAGCGCATTTGAATTCGGGTTATGCAAAAAAGCAACCAGAGAAACAGTCCCCAATCCTATCAGGCCGATGCGTTGAAACACACACAGCGGGCAAGGTTCAAGCCCTTGTACGTGTTCCAGATACAACGCAAACCCCATTCCAATGACGCTGGCCAAAAACAAAAAACCACTCACGAAGCGATAACTCCATTGCATGGCACATCCTCTTAATTTTTATCGATAATTAGCAAGATATTGCTCAAAACTGAGACTCGTATCCTGTTCGAGTTGCTGTTGTTTTTGCAATGACTGTACCGCTAAATCATCAAAATAAGCCAATGTTTCCGCGCTTAATTGATGCTGCTCATAGGTCGTTGCATGTTGCTGTGCCATGAAACTACCAAAACTCCATGTGCCGCCATTCTCTAAAGTATCGGCAATCACTTGTGCAGACAAGGTTTCATCCACCTCCTCAATGCGCTTCAGCATAACCTTTAATGCACCTGAATACATATTGTTACTATAGGTTGTATCCAATAAATCAGCCAAAGCTTGCATTTCTGTAACCTGCGCACGTGACCAGTCTTCAATGGCATGTTCACCCTGGGCATCAATAATCAAGGCATTTGGCGCACGACCACGATTGACCACTTCCGCCTGATTGCGCTCAATCTGTTCTTGTTCTTGATCCAGCAAATCTGGACTCTCTTTTAATAAACAATGCAGTGCCAATACTTCCAGGAATGCAGCTGTATGTTCATCAATCCCGCTCGGGCTATATGGATTGACATCTACCGCACGCAATTCAATATAACTGACCCCACGGTTTTCAAGCGCCTGAGATGGGGTTTCCCCGGCTTGAGGTACCTGTTTTGGACGGACCAAGCTATAGTATTCATTTTCAATTTGCAGGACATGGTCATTGATTTGAATCGGTTCACCCTGTTCATCGTTTAAACCTAAACGGCTAAATGGCGCATAAGGCGTTTTTACCGCTTTTTGCAAGCCCTCTAAATAACCTGACAGATTATTGTAGTGAATGCCCAATTCTTTCTGGGCAGAATTCTGATAACCAAAATTACCCATGCGCAGTGCTGTCGCATACGGCAGGAATAAGGTTCCTTTTAATAAAGGCAATAAATGATGTTCACGTCCGGTCATGAAACATTGGCACACTGAAGGACTGGCGCCAACCAAGAACATCACCAACGGGGTTAAACGAATAAAATTACGAATTAAGCCAAAGTAACGATGGCTGCGATAATCCTGTAAATTTAAATTTTTTAAAGTGTCATCAGTTTCCTGTTGTTGCAGGGCTTCAAACACTTGATCAGGGAAAGATAAATTATAATGCACTCCGGAAATGGTCTGCATGCGACGACCATAACGTATGCCTAGGCCATGCCGGTATAAAGTCTTAAAACGACCGATATTAGATGTACCATATTGCGCTAAACGAATATTATTTTCGTCATCATCGAGCATGCATGGCATCGATAAAGGCCAAAGTTTTTCACCCTTTTCTAAATGGCGATGTGCAACCACATGAATTTCTTCTAAATAATCTAATGCTTTTTTTATGCTGTCTTGCGGCGGAGTAATAAACTCCATCAAGGCTTCAGAATAGTCGGTAGTGATACGCGGATGTGTTAAAGCCGACCCGAGTGCCTTTGGATGCGATGCCTGCGACAAAAAACCATTGCTTTGCATACGCAGGCTTTCACGCTCAATACCGCGCAACATGCCTTTAAATAGCGAAGAATCCATCCAAGCTGGTAATACAACTTGAGCGGTCGATTCGGGTTGACTCATTACAATCTCGCTTATCGGAAGATAACTACTAAATAGAACTACTAAAATAAAATCATTAGTTTATATCAGTATAACGTGATTTTGGACTGTGACATTACAGCCTGTATAGTTTTCAGCAAAATGTCGATTTTATTTCTGGCAAATTTTTATCACAAAGTTACTCTATAAGACACCTACATTTTGTGATTGTATTGAATAATAAGTGCTAACGAATTGTAAACAGTATGAATTATCAGAATATTTTGGACTTTTGGTTTAATCCGGAAACACAGCCTTTATGGTTTGTAAAAAATGATGATTTTGATGAATTAATTAATCAAAAGTTTCAGGATATTCACCAGCAAGCGGCTCAAGCCGAACTCTGGTCGTGGCGTAAAACTGCCGAAGGTCGCCTAGCTGAAATTATTGTCCTAGACCAGTTTTCACGTAATTTGTTCCGCGACCAAGCACAGGCCTTTGCCCACGATGCTTTAGCACTCACCCTTGCCCAAGAGGCAATTAGCCAGGATTTGGATAAGCAATTAAGCCCAGATCAACGCGCGTTTTTATACATGCCCTTTATGCACAGTGAATCGAAATTGATCCACGAATTCGCGTTAAAATTATTTCAGCGACTGGGTAATCAGATGAATCTGGATTACGAGAAAATGCATAAGGCGATTATTGACCGTTTCGGGCGCTATCCGCACCGCAATCAAATTTTAGCGCGTCCTTCGACTGCAGAAGAGCTCGAATTTTTAACCCAACCCAATAGCAGTTTCTAAAATTTATTGTGTCTCCTCCCTCGCACAGTAAATTGGTATGGAGGTTTAACATGAAGAACAGCATTATGGGTCTAAGCATAGTGGCGGCAATTGCCCTCTCTGGCTGTGCGATGACGCCTTCAAAACCGCTGACTTTTGACCAATTGGGTCAATTCAGCAATACTCCCTTGAACTCACAAACCTATCGCATCAGCTTTCAGGCACGTCCCAATCTGAGTTTTGGTACAGCCGAAGAAATCACCTTGGTTAAAGCCGCTCAAACCACCGTACAAAATGGATTTCGCTATTTTAAAGTCCTTAATGATCCAAGTAATCTTAACCAGCCACCACGCCAAGCTGTGGTCTACTCAACCCCGATGTACTACCCATACGGCTATTATCGTCGTTATCCTGGTTTCTGGCCTGACCCGTTTTATGATATGCCACGCGTGGTTAATATTGACCCGGTACAGGTTTCCTATACCATTGAATGTTATAAAGACCAGAAAAAAGTACCCAGTGATGCTTTCGATGCCTATCTGATTTTACAGTCTTTAGGACAAAAATATGGACTCAGCCCGACTGGACAAGTCTTGGCGCCATCAGTGCCGGCCAAAACCAAATAACCATGCGCCAGTCATTAACAGGAATATTGCATGACCACAGCGGAAGCGACCACAACCCCTAGTTTGCAACACAGTAAACGCTTTGCCACCATTGCTTTAATCATGGCTGTTGCAACATGGTTAGTGTTGATGGTGGTAGCCAAGCTGGTTCCTGAATATGTCTGGCTAATTCATATTCTGATGCTCGGTGCTGAAGCGGGTGTGGTGGGTGGTTTAGCCGATTGGTATGCCATTACTGTGCTATTCCGTAACCCGTTTGGGAAAATGCCAATTCCTAAATTCATGCGTGATCACACCGAAATTATTCCACGCAATAAAGCCCGTATTGCCCAATCTATGGGACGTTTTGTACAAGAAAATTTTTTATCCCCGCAGGTGGTGGAAAAAAGCCTGCAAAGTACCGATCTTAGCCTCGCTGTGGGGCAATGGCTGGCCAAACCTGAAAATAACGCTCAGGTGACCCAAGTCATTCAGCAAACCGTGCCGAAAATTTTTGAATTTGTGGGACAGGAACAAATCGGACGCTTCATTCAAAATAATAGCGTGCAATGGGTGCGCAATACCCAAATCAACACCTTGGCCAGTGAAATGCTGCGTGCGGTTCTGGAAAATGATTTTCATCAGGACTTATTACAACGCGGGCTCGATTTAGCGCATGAGTGGGTGATGTCTCACCCCGAAGAAACCCGTCAACTGACCCGTACCTTATTTAAAGAATTAGGGGTATGGAAGTTGGCGAAAGGCGCAAGCTGGATTGGCATTGATGTACAGCAGCGCACCATTGATTCACTGGTAGAACGCGTTGAATCGATGCTTGCGGATCCACAGCATCCTTGGCGTCAAAAAATTGAAGACATGGGACAGCAATTAATGCTGCAACTGGCAGATGATGAAAGCAGTGCCAGTTCCCGTTTAAATAGCACCAAAGATGCCTTGCTGGATAGCCCCCAAGTACTGAATTTCATTAGCGGTGCAGTAGTCATTCTCTGTGATGCAATTAAGGCCGATTTACTCAAAGCAGATTCAGGTATTGCACACAACCTACGCGTTGCCATTCAGCAAGTTGGTGAAAATATTATTTCTAACCCTGCGGTACGTCAGTTATTGAATGAGCGTATGAGCGGGATTGCAGTCAATTTGAGTGACCAGTACAGTGAAAAAGTCATTCGTTTTATTAGCGAACGGATTCATGAATGGGATTCACGAGAGATGATCGACAAAATTGAAAATGAAGTTGGGGGTGACTTGCACATGATCCGCGTTAACGGTGTAGTCGTAGGTGCATTTATTGGTTTAATACTCGGTATTATTCGTGCTTTGGTTGATATGGTGCTTTAGTTTAAACATCATTTTAAAACTGGAATTATGAATGTACAAAATCATCTTTATTAGATAATAAGAATGATCGTACTCCTTTTAAACTACGCTGCAATAAAAAACTTAACCTCGTTAAAACAACGTTATGCACAGGCAAATTCATTAAAATTTTGAATGTCCCACAACTATCTATATTCCACAATGCAAAAGCAGAATTCTTAGATAAACCGGTTTTCTGTACAGACTCATTTACTTCGGTAAATTTGGAGCAGATAGATCGACCAGTTTACCTGTTAATTTACGTACCAATGGTAGAAGCATCAATACAATCGGAAAAGCAAAAGCCCAGGAAATCATCCAGTTATGAAACCATAAATTCATAAAGCCGTCGATCCAGCCCAAATTACGCAGCATATTGATAAAAGAAATAATGCCACTCATCAGGCCAGAAAGAATAAACGGCGTCACGACCGCGGCCCATTTTGCGGGAAGTTTAGGAATATTGCCGATAATCGTAGGACGTTCAGCTTGCATAGGCTTTGCTCTTTTCATTCTTTTAAGCCTTCCAATATGCCATAAATCATGCTTTTTGGGATCTTTTCCCTGTTTTATCCCCTTCCTTTATCGGTAGACTGTCGGACAAGATTCATTCAATACAAATGGGTTCACCTAAACACGGCGAAATTTGCTATATTTGCTGTTTTTCCGCGACGTTTATTTTTCGACTGATTATGAATACGGCAATCCAAGCAGCTCTCGAACATGCAGTGCAATCTCTTCAAGCTGAAGGTGTACTCCCATCCGACTTTAATAACAGTGGCAACTTAACGCGAACCAAAGACCGAAGCCACGGTGATTTTGCCTCAAACATCGCGATGATGGGGTCTAAAGCTGCAGGGATGAAGCCTCGTGATCTCGCGGAAAAAATCCTTGCCAGTCTTCCTGAAGTTGCCGATATCAGTAAAGCAGAAATTGCCGGTCCAGGTTTTATTAATTTCTTTTTAAATGCCGACCAACGCTTTACTGTTCTTGATCAGATTCAGGCACAAAAAGATCAATTCGGTCGTACCCAGGCCAATGCTGAAAAACGTATTCAAGTGGAATTCGTTTCTGCCAACCCAACCTCTAGCCTGCACGTAGGTCATGGTCGTGGTGCAGCTTATGGTATGACTGTTGCCAACTTGCTTGAAGCAACAGGTGCTAAAGTTGACCGTGAATATTATGTCAATGATGCCGGCCGTCAAATGGACATTCTGGCAACATCAACCTATTTACGTTATTTAGAATTAACCGGTCAAGAACTGGTATTTCCTAAAAATGCCTATCAAGGCGACTACGTTAAAGAAATCGCGCAAAGCATTATCGACAAAGATGGCGATGCATATGTACGTCCTGTGGCTGATGTCTATAAAGATGTACCAGAAGATGTGCAATTTGCAGCTGAACTTGACGCAGACGGCAATAAAGTTGTGCTTTCAGGCGATAAAGAAAAACACATCGATGGCTTGATCTTCAATTCACAACAATTAATTGGTCAAGGCTATCGTGTATTCTTGCAAGCAGCCTTAAAAGCCATTCTTGATGACATCAAAGATGACCTTGGCGAATTCGGTGTAACTTTCAACCAGTGGTTCAGTGAAGAATCTTTAACTGAAAAAATTGACGAAGCCTTAGAAACTTTAGATCAACGTGGTTTCTTGTATGAGAAAGACGGTAACATCTGGTTTAAATCGACTGAATTTGGCGATGAAAAAGATCGTGTGGTGAAACGCCGTAATGGTCAAACCACCTATTTCGCATCTGACATTGCGTACCACTTGAATAAACTACAACGTGGTTATACCGATATCGTGGATATCTGGGGTTCAGACCACCACGGTTATATCGCACGTGTCAAAGCTGCAATTGATGCATTGGGTTATGACTCGAAAAAACTGACTGTACTGTTGGTTCAGTTTGTCAGCTTATGGCGTGGCGGTGAGATGGTACAAATGTCATCTCGTTCAGGTCAGTTCGTAACCTTACGCGACCTGCGCAAAGAAGTCGGTAATGATGCAGCACGTTTCTATTATGTGATGCGTAAATCTGAACAGCACATTGACTTTGACCTTGACCTTGCTGTATCACAAAGTAAAGACAATGCGGTATATTACATTCAGTATGCCCACGCACGTATTTGCCGTATGCTGGAAAAAGCATCCTCTACTCATGTGAATTTTGATGCCGTGAATGCACGTCAATTTGCAGCAAAACTTGATCTTGATGCGGAAACTGAAATTCTGGCGAAACTTGCCGCATATCCTGAAATTGTGATTCGTGCAGCCAACAGTTATGAACCCCATCAGGTCGGTAACTATCTGAAAGAATTGGCAGCATTATTCCATGGTTGGTATAATGAACATAAAGTACTCAATGATGATGCTGAACTTACGCAAGCCCGTTTACTCCTTTCAGTAAACGTACAACAAGTCTTACGTAATGGTTTAGAATTATTAGGCGTATCTGCCCCTACATCCATGTAATCAGAATAAAAGGAAGTCCCACGTGTTTGGAAAAACGCAACGCGGTGTATCTGAGCGACCGAATAAGCCTAAAAAGCCATTGATTCCGGCATGGCTTGGAACACTTGTCGTCATTTTAATCGTGCTGAGTTTTGCGGTAGCTTTAATGCTATGGAAACCGTGGGCACCTGTTCAGCCGAAAAATCAGATTAATTCTGAACATTACCAGGAAGATACCAACAAAGATTATCGTTTCTATGATTTATTGCCTCAGCAACAGGTGACGCCTATTCCGGATCAGGCTGTGCCTGAAACGAAAAATTCGGAAGCTGTCGTGATTGTTGAAGCACCTGAAGAAAAACCGACGATTAACACGGAAGCCACCGAGCCAGGTCTTGAAAGCGCTGAAGCTTCAGTTGTTTATCAACCAAGTTATATTCTTCAAGTCCGTAGCTATGCTGATCCAGATAGTGCGGATGCTCGTCGCGCAGAAATTATTTTGAATGGTTTATCTGCCGATGTGGTTAAATCGGTTGAAAATGGTCAAACCTGGTATCGGGTGATTTCCGGTCCTTATGATTCTGCTGAAGCTGCACTTATTGCACAGCAAACTTTACAGCGCAGTGGCATTGATTCTATTGTGGTGAAACGTTAAGTTGAATTTATAAAAAAGCGCCTCAAATGAGGCGCTTTTTTATAGCTTAAGTTTCCTCTTCAGCCAGGAGAGGAGGAATATTATTAAACCGTATGCCCCAAAGCTTCACCCATCACCACAACCGAGTTGGCTTTGAATATCGCATCCCACTGCATTTTATCTTGTTCAAATAAAACCACGGCTGTTGAACCCAAATAGAACCGGCCAAGTTCTGCACCTTTTTCAAGGAACAGGTTGTGCTGGTTAAGTTCCAGACGGCCTGTGGGTTTCACCTTACCTGTCGCCACTGTTTCAATACCAGCAACAATCATGGCACCAACTAAAACCACAGCCATACGGCCCAGTTCAGTGTCAAACAGACACACCATACGTTCATTACGTGCAAACAAACCCGGAATATTTTCCGCAGTGGTTTGATTCACCGAGAACAATTCGCCTGGCACATATAAAGTTTCAGTCAGAGTCCCCGCAAAAGGCATATGTACGCGATGATAATCTTTAGGGGATAAATACACCGTTGCGAACTGACCATTTTTAAACGGTTCAGCCAGTTGTGGATCGGCAATCAATTTTTCAACTGAAAAGCTTTGGCCTTTGGCCTGAAAAATATCGCCATCTTCAATTTTGCCCAATTGTGAAATCGCACCATCTGCAGGTGAAACGATACTGTTGGGGCTGCTATCAATTGCACGGACACCGTCTTTTAATGAACGGGTAAAGAATTCATTGAACGACTTATATTTCAATGCATTACTTTGTTCAGCAATCGACATGTCAATGCCATACTGGGCTTTAAAGGCCTGAATGACGGTATTTTTGACAATCGGGTTTTCACTGGCTGCGAGTTTCCCCACCACACGTGATAACTGGTGTTGTGGCACAACACGTTGTGCTTGAATAAAAATTTGTTTTTTTAAACGTGATGCGAAACTCAAGACGGTAACTCTCCGGTAATAATCGGACTGTCGAGGCGGTTGCCCCATTCACTCCACGCACCATCATAAGCTTGAACATTCCAACCGAGTAATCGACCTAAAATATAAGCTAAACCCGAACGGTGATGAGACTGACAATAGACCACCACAGGTTCATTTAAATTAAATCCCAATTGTTCCAAGCGTTGTTGAGTGCGTTCTAAGGGATGCAATTTTAAATGATTTTCACGATTAAGGGCAGTACTCCATTCAAAATGTCGGGCATTTGGAATGTGACCGCCGCGTCGCGCTGCCAGTCGAAGTCCAGTGTATTCATCTTCAGTACGGCAATCCCACACTTGAATGTTATTATTTTTCACTTTTTCAATAAGTTGTGGATATTCAATCCGGTACTGCTCAATTTGAGTCTGGTTAATTTCAACCAAATTTTCAACAGGTGCTAATTTTTCGACCTCTGAAGAAGTTAGAAAACCTGCAGCTAACCAGGCATGAATACCACCATTCAATAAACTGGTATTTTCAAAACCGAGGCAATGCAAATTCCAGATCAGGCGCCCTGCCCATGCACCACCTTCATCATCATAGGCCACCACGTGATGGTCTGGAGAAATATTTAAATATTCAATCAGTGCTTTCAAGCCATCAATATCGGGAAGCAAACCTGAAGCTTGTTCTTCTTGGCGAACCAGCTGCTTGGGCTTGACATGAATCGCATGCGGAATATGCAATTGATCATAAACAGAACTACGGCTTAAATCGACAATACGTAATTTCTCATTACCCAGATGTGGCAAGAGGTCTTCTGCTTCAATGAGCAGACCAAAATTAAATGCAGGAACAGTCATACTTTTTCGAGTTTTATTTAGATCAACATGGATGATCTTAGCACAACTCATTTTTACTATTATGCTGATTTTTTGCATTCTTTTAGCAAAAAATCAGCTATAGAAAAGTCACTGTTATTCAGTTTCAGTGATTTGGAAAACCTGACGTAAATAAGCCAGAAAAGTATCGTTATCGGTCATAGTTTTACCTGGACTATCGGAAATTTTAGCCACCGACTGACCATTGCATTCCACCAGTTTCAACACAATATTGAGTGGAGTTTGTCCCAAATCATTGGTTAAATTGGTGCCAATACCAAAGCTGACCTGGAAACGGTCTTTAAAGTACTGATGCAAATCCCAGGCTTTTTCCAGGTTCAGCCCGTCACTAAAGGTCAGCATCTTGCTTTTGCTATCCACTTTTAGTTTTTTGTAATGGGCATAGGCTTTATCGCCCCATTCGTAGGGATCGCCACTGTCATGACGCAAACCATCAAACAATTTGGCAAAATATAAATCGAAGTCACGTAGGAAAGCGTCCATCCCGACCACATCGGTCAAGGCAATTCCCAAGTCACCGCGATATTCCTGCACCCAGGTTTCCAGCGCCAGTTTTTGAAAATTACGTAAACGCACATCCAAAGCTTGAAAGGCTTGCAGGAATTCGTGAGCCATGGTGCCAATTGGGGTAAGGCCCAGTTCTTTGGCAATCAGTACATTGCTGGTACCACGAAAAATATAGGGAGAGGCTCGATTAAATTCGGTAATAACATGCTTCTGCCAGGCATAACTATAACGACGACGTGTACCAAAGTCGGATACCAAGAAAGGTGGATCATTGGGATTTTGTTCTAGTTCGTATTTTTTAAGCAAAGCCACTTTAGCTTGCAAACGACGTTCACCTTCGGCCAAAACCTCATCAGTACGGATACGGTGGAAATATAATTCATTAACCAGCGCCAGCACAAAGATTTCAAACATCATCGCCTGAACCATCGGGCCTTCAACCCAAATATCCAAACGGCCTTGATCATCAATACTGGCTTTAATAAAGCGACGTTTTAGTTGAAATAATTCTAAATAATCGACAAAGTCACTTTTAATAAAACGCAAGCTACGTAAATATTGCAACTCATCTTCTTTAAATTTGAGCTGACATAAATAATCCAGTTGCTCATTCAAATCATCCAAAATATCCGTGAGTGGATAAACGGTATCTTCTAAATTACGACAACGAAAATGGTAGACACTATGGGTTTGAGGAAACTTATGCAGAACCACCTGTAACATGGTGAATTTATACAGGTCGGTATCTAATAACGAATGGATGATTGCGGACATATAACTTTCAGTTTTTATCAACTGTCCGCATTAAAGCATATTTTTCCCCCTAGCAAACCCATGTTTTCGTAAATGCCGGAAATTACTGAATAAATGATGTCACATTTATCCATAGCAAAATAAGATTTATAGTTTTTAAATCATTAAAATTTATCCATCATAGAAAATAGCGCGACCACTTTAAAAATGCTGTCGCTAAAGCCCAGACTGTAAAAAATCCTTTCATCTTTAATAATTCATTGGTTTTTTTAAATAGATCTATACAAATTACGACTTTTTAAAGCCTTTAACTGTGTATTTGCTACAATTCACAGCAAATTTGAAATAACTGATTTGGTTAAATTATGCGAGCCTTGTTACAACGAGTTCTTGAAGCAAAAGTGGTGGTCGATGGTGAAATTACCGGTGAAATTGAAAAAGGTATTCTGGTATTTTTGGGTCTAGGTAAAGAAGACAATCTAGAAAAAGGCAAAAAGCTGATCGACAAGATTTTGAAATATCGTTTTTTTGATGATGAACAAGGCAAGATGGGCTGGAATGTTAACCAAGCGGATGGTGGATTATTATTGGTCTCTCAATTCACCTTGATGGCGCAAACGCAAAAAGGCTTGCGTCCTGATTTTGGACCCGCAATGCCCCCAAATGAAGCAAAAGCACTCTATGAACAATTGGTTGAATATACAAAATCTCAATTTAAAAATGTACAAACTGGCATTTTTGCAGCGGATATGAAAGTCCATTTGGTCAATGATGGGCCGGTGACATTTAATCTGGAAGTTGAATAAACCAAGCAATACATTTGCCATTTAAAAACCCTCTGTTGAGGGCTTTTAAAATTTCGAATTATTTACCGGTTTTTTCACGAATAAATGAACGCACCACTTTCACTTTTTCTTGTACCGGTTTTGGCAATTTTGGTGGAATCAGTTTGGCTACTTTGTTAAACCAAACCAAAAGACCAAAATCCCCTTCCATTTTAATGCTGCCATTTTGCATGCCGGTCATGAAAGCGGTTGGATCACCTTTCAATAAAGTTTTTACACCTTGCTCACTGTCTGCAAACTGTAAAATAAAGTCAGCTTTTTCAGCATCACCAGACACGGTATCAATTTGTCCATTATTAACAATGATCTGACGAGCAACACCTAAATCGGTCCCTATCTGAATACGAAATTGGCGTTCATGAACTAACTCAATAAATTTTGGGCTGGTGCGAGCCAGTTGCTTCATACGCAAAGCCAAGCCCGCCACTAATAAATCAAGCGGATCCGTACTTACATCGACCAGTGGTAATTTCACGACAGGAATCGAAGATAGTTTCATGACATTTAAGCCTATTGTAATTGTTGGAAAATTGACGACTTATCCTACCATAAGTTATGTTTTTTGAAGTAAGGCTTTGTATAACAATAATGAACGAACAAAAAAAAGATGTGCTTCAGGCACATCTTTTAACAATTCTTAAAAGCGTTGATTTAACGGCTTGAACAGTGCTGCTGATCTTCTTCATATACTGGCGTATGTTCAATACAACGACGTTGGGTTAAAGCACGTTCTGCACGACGATCTTCGCGTATCAAAAGCATGGTAACCACCACCATTGCTGACATGGATGCAGCAAGATAGCTATAGGTCAGGGGCAATTCAAATACCATTTGAGTACCGAAGCGGACAACTTCTATCAATCCCCAAAACAACATACCTGCAAACATAAAGCTTAACAAACGACGATAAGGCGAGAAGAAAACAGCTATCAAAGCAGCCGCGATCAAGCTTAAGCCTACGATGGTTGCCAAATTCGCTGTAACCATAAAAACCTCCGTCTAAGATAAGATTTGGACCTTGAATATTTGTCTAAACCTGATTCCAAATACCGTTAAATAAATGATGAATATATTTATATCAATCTCTATGCAAGCATTATGCGGAGTTTTTTAAAGAAAAAAAGTCTTGTATTTTCTGGAAGCGACACACCTTGTCGCAATATTATTTTGTCATTACATTTTTTTATTTTTAACTTTTTCTGGAATTGAGATGGGCACAGACTTGCCGTGTCATTACAAAAAAACAAGCGATTAAAAGTGGTGAAAAAATATTTTTTACGAACGGATTGATTGTTGTTTTTATCAGCAATTTAATGCAGCCACTCATCGGGTTTTGACTGACTTTACAGCAAAAAACGCGACATTTATGTCGCGTTTTGTCAATAAATTTCAACAGTTAGGAGAAAAATCAGGCACGACTCAGGTCTTTATCATGTACGCCCAGAAGATATAGTACCCCATCTAAACCTACGCTTGAAATGGCCTGATTTGCATTTTGGCGAACCAGAGGTTTCGCGCGGAATGCCACACCCAAACCGGCAATTGAAAGCATCGGTAAATCATTTGCGCCATCGCCTACCGCAATGGTCTGTTCCAGAGAAATCCCCATTCGTTCAGCAAGTTCACGCAGTAAAAATGCCTTACGTGCTCCATCGACAATATGGCCTTTGACTTCACCTGTAACAATACCATCTTCAACATCCAGACAGTTGGCATGCACTTCATCAATACCCAATTTTTCTTGCAGGTATTCAGCAAAATACTGGAAGCCGCCTGAAAGGATAGCCGTCCGATAACCCAATGCTTTCAAAGTTGAAATCAGACGCTCTGCACCTTCAGTCACCGTTAAACGCTCAGCAATTTGAGGTAAAACAGAAGCATTCATGCCTTTTAGCAAGGCGACACGCGCACGGAAGCTTTGTTGAAAATCAAGTTCCCCTTGCATGGCACGTTCAGTAATTTCAGCGACTTGTTCTCCGACACCGGCTTCAATCGCCAGCTCATCAATCACTTCCTGTTCAATTAAGGTCGAATCCATGTCGAAGCAGACTAAACGGCGATTACGACGGTAAGCATTGTCTTCTTGAACTGCCACATCGACATTAAGCTCAGTCGATAAAAGCAAGCAAGATGCACGCATTGCCGTGGCATCCAGCATTTGTCCTTTCAAGCCAAACTGTACGCAAGAGCGTTTCGGTCCATCACTTTGACCCGCGAGCTTTGGACGCTCCGACAAACGGGTTACAGTTTCAATATTAAAACCTTGGTTAGACACAATATTCGTAACCGCTTGCAAGTGTGATGCGGTTAATTCTGGTGCAAGTGCCGTCACGATATACCGGGTCTGCCCGCCCTCACTAACCCATTGATCATATTCTGATGTAGCGATTGGTTTAAAGCGCACAGTTAAACCAATATCATGTGCTAGAATCAAGATCTCCTTCATGGCTAATGCTGTAGCAGTTTGGTCATCTGAAGAAACAACAATACCTAAAGTCAGCTGATTGTGGATGACGGCTTGTCCAACATCTAAAATTTGTAAAGAGTGTACGGACAATACCTGCATTAATCGTGTAAATTGATTAGGCTGGTCTGGTCCCAAAAATGATATAAGAATGATTTCTCGCATGAATTGACTCGGATCTGAGCTACAACTATTGTAAGAATCATAATCGAATTTGAACATAAATGCCTTGGAAGTTTACGTTGAATGCGCCTAGACAAGGGCTATTTGCTAGCCTACTGATTGTAAGTTTTGCTTTACACACTTTTTTACTGGTACTTGCGACGACGCATCAACTGAATGCAAATCGCGCTAGTCAGGGACAACTGATGACCACGCAACTGGTCACCGACAGCCTATCCGAGCTTGAACCGGCCAATACGGTGTCACTGGCATTACTGGCCGATCGTTATGCCACGAACCCGAGTGTTGCTTCTATTCGGATTTTGGATGCCAATAATCAGGTACTTGCTACAGGTGGTTTAACTAAGACACGTCAAGGAGAAGTCTTTGTTCGTGAAGCACTGCAAAATGAAAAGAAAGTGGGCACCATTGAAATCACTTTAATTCAATCCAGCATTGGTGAAATTTTACGTACCCAATGGCTTGCAATTTTATTATCACTGATGATTCACGGTCTATTATGGTTAGCCTATCGTGCAATTGCCCGTCCAAGCCGCACTGAATATTTAGCGCGTATCAATAATGAATCACGCCTAAAACATGAAATTCAAACTTTGACCCAAGCCTTAGAACAAGAACAACACAATGCCGCTGTCGCAGTGGCGCAAGCACAACACAATGCTCAAGCAAAAAACAAAGCTAAAGAATCCAAAACTGTTGTCCTGGATAAAAACAGTATTGCATTGAATATTCAGTTTTATGATCCAAAACAACTTCTGGATTCAGTCAACAAAACAGTATCTGTTCCTTATTTCAATTTATGTCAGATTTTTCTGAATAAAACGACTGAACTCTGTGTTCAACACTACAAATTAAACAGTTCAGATATTTCCACCGTACATAAATTTGATGAACATGGCGCAACCATCAGCATGTCGGTGGAAACGCCAAATGCAGTGCAATGTTTGATGATGATCAGCACCGTATTCCAGTTATTGTCAGATGTATTGTACAAACGCTATCGCGAAGAAAAGCGCTTTGTTTTACAAACCCGTAGTGCAATTTCAAGTCATGTCGAGGCTATGCACCTGACTCCTGAGCAAGCTGCAGAACGTCTGGTTAAACAGTTGGCAGCAAAAGAAAGTGCAATTTATTTACCGAATGAATTACTTAAGGATATTTCTGACCGTTACCAATTGATCAGCATACCAAATCCAACCAATGTGCTGACCCGTCACGCCTTTATGATGAACGGGATGGACAGTGAAGTTGCAGAACTGGCACAAACCTTCAGAACTGAAATTTTAAAAGCCAAACAGTCCAAAGCCTCTTAAAATGGATTCATAAAAAGCCGAGCTGATGTGCTCGGCTTTTTTTCATCTACTTAAAATAGAGATTTCATTTAATTCCTATTTTACTTTATTGGCTTTACTGGCCCAATAGGTGGCTAATGCGGGTCCTGAAATGTTATGCCATAAACTAAAAATCGCACTTGGCACCGCAGTAAGGGGTGATGCAGAAAAATGCACCGCAGCCAAAGCCACCCCTAAACCTGAGTTTTGCATACCCACTTCGATCGCTACTGCTTTACAGTCTGGATACGGTAATTCAAACAAACGGCTGGCCCAAAAACCCAGTAAATAGCCCAAGCCATTGTGTAGGGCCACAACGCCTAAAATCAATAAACCAGATTCTAAAATCTGAGCCTTACTGCCCCCAATAATGGCAGCCACAATGGCAACAATTGCGACCACTGAAATCAATGGCATCACTTGAATATAAGATTCTACTTTTGACTTCAGTATCGCCCGAATAATCAAACCCAGAATGATGGGGAACAATACGACTTGTAAAATCGAAATAAACATTGAGCTGGCATTAATTTCAATCCATTGACTGGCCAATAAATAGAAGATGGCCGGCGTCAGTAAAGGCGCAAGTAAAGTAGACACTGAAGTACAAGCGACTGACAAAGCGGTATTGCCTTTGGCCATATAGGTAATCACATTCGATGCAGTTCCCCCTGGACAACAGCCCACCAGAATCACCCCGATCGCGATTTCTGCAGGCAAGTTCATCATCTTGCACAACAGGTACGCTAGGCTCGGCATGACGATAAATTGTGCAGCAACCCCAATGAAGACAGCTTTGGGACTTTGCAAAACGCCTTTAAAGTCATCCACGGTCATGGTCATGCCCATACCCAGCATGATAATCCCGAGCAACCATGGAATATATGCCTTTAACCAGACAAAGAGATCAGGTGCAAGTAGCGCAATACCTGCAAATAAAATCACCCATAGGGCAAAAGTTTTTTGAATAAATTGTGTAAAGCGCAATAACGCTGACATGTCGATGTCCATATTGAATATGTTTGTAGGCATACCCTGCCATAAAAGCCTCGGCATTCACAATTCACCAAGTCATAAATGTTCGATCTAAACAGTCATCAAATAAATTTTTCTGGAATTTTAAAACTTTAACTGACTTGGAAATTTTGAATTACATCTTTGACATACAAGCGTTTTACCCCGGCTGCCAGCATGTCTTGCCATGCATGTTGCAAGGAACCATCCAGATCAATGCCTTTGGTAGCATCTGAAATCACATAAGCCTTAAAACCTAATTTACAGGCATCGATTGCCGTCCATGCCACACAAAAATCTGTGGCAATGCCCACGATAAAAACCGTATCAATGCCGCGTTCTTTTAAATAGCTGGCCAAGCCGGTGGCCGTTTTTTGATCTGCCTCAAAAAAGGCAGAATAACTATCAATATGTGCATGGAAACCTTTGCGGATAATCAATTGGGCAATGGGCAAGTTAAGGTCTGGATGCAGTTCGGCATCTGGCGTACCTTGAACGCAATGCGCGGGCCACAACACTTGAGTTCCATAATCCAGTTGAATCGTTTCAAAAGGCTGTTTGCCCGGATGATTTCCAGCAAATGAGACATGATTTTCCGGATGCCAATCTTGAGTAATCACAATATTTTCAAAATACTGCGCTAATCGGTTAATGTTCGGAATGATCTGATCCGCATGGGCCACGGCTAAGTTACCCCCTGGGGTAAAACCATTTTGTACATCCACCACAATCAAAGCTGTATTGTTTTGCATAATTCGCAGTCCATTCTTTGCATATTGTCATTTTGGTTAAGCATATAACAAAATAAATGGCAGTATTGAAGCTGGTTGCTAAAAATAAAATGACTGTGGATTTAAATCATAGAGAGACTTTGGCAAATTCGCGTCTATACAGAGTCAATACTCAGCATGTCCGATACTCAACATGATTCAAAGCATTGTGAAAGTTTTCGATTTATGTGTGAATGAAGAATCAAAATAAACTTTCAGTCAAAAAAATAGCCCGCAATCTGCGAGCTATTCTAGACATCAAAAATATTAAGCTGACGTCTGTAAGCGACGCACCAGAATCAACATAAATACGGCTGAAATCACAATACAGGGAATAGCTGCCGAGATTACTCCGGCTGCACCAAAACCTGCGGCAAGGAGCTGACCGGCAATTGTCGGCCCAAGCATTGCACCCACACGGCCCACAGCTGATGCCATGCCGACGCCTGTTGCACGTACTTCCGTTGGGTAAACAATACTACCGAAAGCATAAAGCACACCTTGGCAACCAATCACGAATGCTCCCACCAATGCCGAAGCCATATACATTTGTGTCAATGAACTTGCTGCATTCAAGCAGAATAAGCCGGCCAAAATACCACCATACATTAAGATAATGACATAGGCTTTTTTCCAGCGGTCAGTCAACATACCAAGAATAATAGTACCGACTGTTGCACTCATCATAAAGAAGAACTGTGCAGTACTGCCCTCTTTACGGCTAAAACCCAGTTCCATAAACAATGAAGGCAACCAGCTCAACATGATGTAAACCACCATCAGGGTGAAAAAATAGCTCACTGAAATGAGACAGGTGCGCATCACGTTCTGGCTATTGAATAAATCTTTAAAAGAACCTTGGGTGGCTACCGTAGTCGTTTCGGTATTATTTTGTGCTTTTAAGAACTCGCGTGATTCCGGCAGGAATTTAATCATGATCGGCAGCACAAAAATCGGTAGCAAACCACCTAAATAGAAAATGTTTTTCCAATTTGAACCAAAATCTAAACTCGCGATGTAGGACAGAATGGCTGCACCCACAGGCATACCGCAATACATTAAACCGACAGCACGACCGCGGTTTTCAGGTTTTACAGCTTCAGAAGCAAGGGTAATCAAGTTTGGCATTGCCGCACCTAGACCTGCACCCGCTAAAAAACGAACTAGTAAAAGGCTGTTAAAACTGTTGACCCATACGGTACATAAGGTAAATAAAGCAAATATTGCAACCGACCAAATTAGTACCTTTTTACGCCCAATACGGTCTGAATATCGTCCACCAATCAGCGCTCCAGGCAATAAACCCAGAATCCCTGCGCTAAAAAACACCCCCAACTGCGAACTATCTAAGCCAAAAGATTCACGAATACCGGCAGCTGCAATACCCGCAGCTTGAATATCTAGTCCCTCAATCACCGCAATTAAAAAACAAATTGCGACGGTAATGACGGAATGTCTGTTATCTGATCTTTCCATTGGAAAATCCTTGTGCAATCAGTGTCCGAAATAGAAGGTCATCATCTATGAGTCTGAAAAGTCACATAACTACCAATAAGTGGAATACTTTACAATTTATGTACAAAAACAGTGAGTATTTAACGTTTCCCACGAAACCGCAAATAGTCGCAAAAACACTTAATCAAGTTTTAAGCTGAGCAACAAAATGGACATTACAATAACGATTTCAATTCAAGATGGTCTGACTATATTAAAAGTACGGCAAATGAGTAATAGTTTTAAATGATTATTCCAGAAGTTTTTAATGATGATGTGTGTCATTTAAATTCCTGGTTCATATAGATTTAAAGTCTATGCTCATCCTTATTAAATCTTAAATCCTGATGTTTTTACCTGAAATTAACCATGTGCTTGGCTTGAAAGCAGTTTTATAGCCGCTTTAACGGCATTTTTCAGTTATAACAAATGGGCACGACAATGAGGCTGATCAAAATTTTAGTGAACCCAGATTTTTAAAACGTGACTTTTCTATTATTCAGTAAACTTTTCCATTGCTTTTCATAAAGTTTTTATAAGGTTTGGCTAAAGCATATTGTTCTTCATCGTTTGTTCGTTCATAATTTGCATAAGCATTATTCAATGACGCTTAATCGTAGTGAAATTGCTATAAATCAAAATACGCACCCATCCAAATTTACGTTTTTCTACCTCAGCCGGATGGACAAATAGGATATTTTTTCAAAATGACTCAGCAAGCACAGCTCATCCAAGGTTCAATTGTCGCAATCGTCACTCCGATGTTTGAAGATGGCAGCGTAGATTGGAAGGGTCTAGAAAAGCTCGTTGAGTGGCATATAGCACAAGGTACCAATAGTATCGTTGCTGTAGGCACAACTGGTGAAGCTTCGACCTTAAGCATGGCAGAACACACCAAAGTCATCGCTGAAATTATTCGTGTAGCCAACAAACGTATTCCGGTGATTGCAGGTACCGGTGCGAACTCGACCCATGAAGCGATTGAACTCACCAAAGAAGCCAAAGACCTGGGTGCCGATGCAGCGCTCCTTGTGACCCCTTATTATAACAAACCTACACAAGAAGGCTTATATCAGCATTATAAAGCAATTGCTGAAGCTGTTGATTTACCACAAATTCTTTATAACGTTCCGGGCCGTACCGGTGTCGACATGCTGAATGAGACAGTGATTCGCCTAGCCGACATCCCGCAAATTGTCGGGATCAAAGACGCGACTGGCGATGTCCCGCGTGGTCAAGAACTGATTCAAGGCTTACACGGTAAAGACATGACCGTTTACTCGGGTGATGACGCCACTGCATACCAATTGATGGGCTTCGGCGCACAAGGCAACATTTCTGTGACTGCCAATGTTGCACCTAAAGAAATGAGCCAAATGTGTGCTGCAGCACTTGCAGGAGATGCAGAACGTGCAGAAGCTTTAAACAATGAAGTTGCAAATTTACACAATATTCTATTTTGTGAATCTAACCCAATTCCTGTGAAATGGGCACTTCATGAAATGGGATTAATTGGTACCGGTATTCGCCTACCATTAACTCCTCTTGCAGAACAATATCGCACACCGCTACGTGAAGCACTGAACGCTTCTGGTGTCATTAAATAAAGAGCACAACACTATGCAATTACGTTTTGGTTTAACCCTTGCCCTTTCAGCATTCAGTTTAGTGGGTTGTAGTTCAATTGGAATCAGCAACGGTTCACTGGATTATAAAAATACTGCAACCTTTGAACCCCTGAAATATCCTGAAGGTTCAATGGTTCGACCTGCAACGCCATTGTATCCGTCTCCAATAGTTGAACCACTCGCAATTGAGCATGCGCCCCAGCTTGAAAATAAGTCTGGTAACCGTTTTGCTCTACCTCGCCCTGACAAAGCTCAGGCAAATGCGCCAACAGATCGCCAGGATGCCAGTACAAATGTCAGTCGTCCACAATTAGTACGTGATGGAAATCAAAATCCATTGCTCAAAATTGATGGAAATTCTGCTACAATTTGGCAGTACACACTTGCTACCCTCAGCAGCCTGAACCATACCATTGTTGGTCAAAGTAAAAATCGCTACGAAGTAACGATTAAGGTCGATCAGCAGATCTATGTATTAAGACTTGCATCTGTAGGAACAAGCAACAACATAGCTGTGTTCAATGCCGATAATAGCTTTGCAGACCAAGAAAAAGCTGCAGAACTATTAACCCAGATTTACCAAAATTGGCCAGCCTAGTCGTACTAGGCATTTTTTTTTGAAAAAGGTTCCCCCATGTTGAAACAAACCTTGCTCTATACTGGTAAAGCGAAATCTGTTTATGAAACAGACAGTGCAGATCACCTCATCCTAGTCTTCCGTGACGATGCATCTGCATTTAACGGCGAAAAAATCGAACAGCTGGATCGTAAAGGCAAGGTGAACAACCGTTTTAACGCCTTCATCATGGAAAAATTGGCTGCTGCTGGCATTGAAACTCACTTTGAAAAACTTCTTTCCCCTACTGAAGTTTTAGTGAAAAAATTAAAAATGGTTCCTGTTGAATGTGTTATTCGTAACTATGCAGCAGGTAGCTTGTGCCGTCGTTTAGGCGTGGAAGAAGGTAAAGAGCTTATTCCGCCTACATTCGAATTATTCTTCAAAGACGACGCACTTGGCGATCCAATGGTCAACGAATCTCAAGCCATTGCTTTGGGTTGGGCTACTGCTGAACAACTTGAACAAATGAAAGTATTGACTTATAAAGTCAACGACGTACTTAAAGATTTGTTTGACAAGGGCAACATGCTGCTTGTTGACTTCAAACTTGAATTTGGTATATTCCACGACCGCATCGTTTTGGGTGATGAATTCTCTCCAGATGGTTGCCGTCTATGGGACAAAGACACCAAGAAAAAACTCGACAAAGACCGTTTCCGTCAAGGTTTAGGTGGTGTGGTTGAAGCTTATGAAGAAGTGGCTGGCCGCCTAGGTATTGATCTTTCCGATATCTAATTATTCCTTAATTAAAAAACCGGATTTATAAATCCGGTTTTTTAATGCCTAGTATTTTATTTTTCCAATTATTTAATTTACTTTTCAAAGATAAAAAATAAGAATAACTCTATACGGAAATAATTTATGTATTTAATCATTCTATATTAGTTTTTGATAATCAAAATAAAATTTATTAATTCAAACTAGACTCAACACTATATTTATTTAAAATAAAATATTTTTTTAAATAAAATTCAATTAAATAAAATACTAAAATAATTAATTTTTTTATTCATAAAAAACCACATTTAAAAACATATATTTATTTTAAAACAATTCATTACATAATTATTTTCTCGCATGTTCATTATAATTTATTCTTACTTAAGAATAAGGACAGTATAAATTTTTCATTACTCAAAACTTATATTTATATCCAATTAATAATGATCTAGAAAAAACTAAAATAAGTTGAGGATTTTCTTATGAAAACACCTAGTTTTACCATTTTACTGCTTGCTGCACTATTAAGTGCATGTCATGACAGCGATAATGATTCTTCCAATTATAATCCGCCTCCTACCCCGATTCCTAATCCTGTTGAACCGCCCCCTTATGACATGAATGACATGAGTAATTATATTGCCGCAGGAAAATACGAGCAAAGATATAATAATTTGGTCGAAAACTGTGGTTCTGACTCAGCTCCGCAATATCAGTGTTCCGGACTGTTATTCAGGGGTATTCGTATCGCAGCTCAGCCGAAGCCTTGGGTCCACCGTCAAAAAGACATCGACAAAGGCACTGTATCTATGGCTTATATCCGCAAGGATCTGAATTTCAAGTTACCTGACGATACCTATCAGGCAGGTATGGTTGTCAGACCGGATTTTGAAGATGTAGCACCGACCCGCTGTGCATCGCCTACGGACATGAATACTGATGACCGAGTAGGTTCACTTAATAACTGTTTGAAGTCAGACGAGGTCCAATACGGTTCTACCGATTATACGGTAAAAGACTGTCAGGACTGGGGAATCGATACTCCACAAAAATGGCTGGATATATTTATACCAATCGCGCGGGCAACCAAAGAGAACGGCACTCTAGATCAGTTCCCGGGACAAACCTGTACTTTTACCATGGCTAAATCTGACCCGGCTAAATTTGCGACTCGGGCGACTTATTTTAGTCTGTTTGCTGCTATCAGAAAAGGTTTTCCAGTCGATTTACGTCCAGACTGGTGGAATGATGAGATTCTGGCAACTATCTGGGATGACTCAAAACCAACCACCGCACCTATAGAAGCTTTTTATTATAATTTGGGTAATCAAGCAGGTTTCGAAGCGGCTCAAACCTGGCAAAAAGCCTATTATGAGGATACCAAGATATATCTTCCTATTCTGGCAATTGACTTTAAGGTAGATGAGCCATCAAGTATTTACTACAGTGCACATGACCAGGTTGTATTTGATAATCTGTCCGACCTTGAAAAAATTAAAATCACCGCAGAATGGTTAACGCCAGACCCACCTGCGGAAAACTCAGCAGCGTTCGAGCTTGATAAAAAGACCTATCAGGAACTGCTCAAACCTTCTGCAGCAAGATGGACACTGGCTCAACAAGATGCCAATATCACCACACCGTATTTAGAAAAACGTTTTATCGGATTCAAGGATTACAAGCTCTATACCACTCAAGTTACTTCGCTGATCAATTATATGGTTAATTTTGAACAGCCAGTCGCAAATGAAATTAAGGCGAAATATAACCGTAAACGGCCATTTGTCTACTATAACAGTGAAATATGTACCCCTGAAGACCGCAGCTTCCTGTTGACGAATACCTCATATCCATCAGGCCATAGCTTAAGAGGATATCTGGTCGGCTACAGCTTGTCCGATGTAGACAATAGCAGAAGAAGTGAGTTTGAAAAGACTGCAGTTGATTATGCCAAGAGTCGCATAATCTGCCGGGTACACTGGTTAAGTGATACTGAAGCAAGTAAAGGCATCGCTTTAATGGCCATGAATATTTTAAAATACTCTCCTGAGTACTTGGGTAAAGTGCAAGCTGCCAAGCAGTCAATTCAATAATCTGTCTGGGAAATACTAAAACTCATCGAGCTTTAAATTTCCAAATGATGCTCCAAGGATTTAATCATCTTTGGGGCATTATTTTTATATTATAGAAATTACTCTGGTCCCGTTTTAAATCATTTTTATCAAACTCTGGATTTTTTAGATGATTAAACAATGGGATATAAAAAATATCATCCGGCAGATTGATATAATTATATTAAAGTTATAATTAAAATATGTGAGTTACTTATTTCTGCTATTTCAATTCATTATTTAGCTTAATATATGATTATTAAGATATTTTTATTAAGATATTTTAATAACTGAATTTTTAACAAATAAAAACAGAGCGATTAAAATAAAAGCCCGATCCCGGGCTTTTATTTACTGTTGTTGTTGCTGCTGCCAACGACGTTGTTGTAAGCGCTCAGCTTCTACTTCACGTTTATTCCGCGCTGATTCATACAGTTTTGTCCCTTTTAGTTCAGGTGGTAGGTATTCCTGCAGTACAAAATGCTCAGAATAGTTATGCGGATATAGATAATCCACGCCATAGCCCTGCTCTTTCATTAATTTGGTCGGTGCATTTCGTAGATGCAAGGGTACCGGTAAATTTGCAGTTTTTTCAGCTAAATCCAAAGCCTTATTAATTGCTAAATAGGTGCTGTTACTCTTGGCACTGGTGGCCAAATACACTGCACACTGTCCCAAAATAATCCGGCATTCTGGCATACCGACCGCTTGAACCGAACGGAAACATTCTCCTGCAAGCAGTAAGGCATTCGGATTCGAGTTACCAATATCTTCAGATGCTGCAATTAGCATACGACGCGCGATAAACACCGGATCTTCACCGCCTTTGAGCATGCGTGCCATCCAATATAACGTCGCATCTGGATCACTACCGCGGATTGACTTAATAAAAGCCGAAACCAGGTCGTAATGCTGCTCGCCTGATTTGTCATAACGGGCAATGTTCTGCTGCGCAACTTTCACCACAATGGCATTGGTAATGACGTTTTCATGCTCAGGTTCAAAAGTGCCGGCGATAAGATCGAGCAGGTTCAGTGCCTTACGCGCATCTCCCGCAGCAAATTGAATAAAGGCTTCATATTCTTCAATTTGAATAAATCGTTCTTTTAAAAAGATATCATTGTGTAATGCTTGATTTAACAAGGTTTGAATCGCGTCAGCATCTAAAGCATTCAGGCTATACACCTGACAACGTGACAACAAGGCACTATTGACTTCAAAAGAAGGGTTCTCTGTGGTAGCACCAATCAGCGTGATTTTGCCTTTTTCCACTGCATTCAATAAGGCATCTTGCTGTGACTTGTTAAAACGGTGGATTTCATCAATAAACACCACAGGTTTAAGTAAGTCTCCACTTTCCGCAATAATTTCGCGCAGCTCTTTCACGCCGGTATTCAAGGCAGATAAGCTGACAAAAGGTCGATCAACTGCTTGTGCAAGAAGCAAAGCTATGGTGGTTTTCCCGACTCCCGGAGGTCCCCAAAAAATAATCGAAGGTAAATGCCCTTGATCAATCATTTGGCGTAATGGTGCTTGATCACCCAATAAATGATCTTGACCAATAATTTCGGATAAATCACGGGGGCGAAGCCGTTCAGGAAGTGGAATATGACTATCTGACATCTTGTTATTTCTTGAGTGTGCTTAAAACAAGTCTACTATGTAATTTTAATATCGCGTATTTCAATTGAAATGTTTTACAAAAAAATCATACTGTTTTTTTAGAAACTGAGCACTATTGTTTATTGTTATTGTATATGTCATCTGAATTCACTTTTAAATACAATTCAATAGACTTGCTTTAATGATCAAGATCAAGAAATATTTTTTTAACAATATCTCTCTGGAAATATTGGTTGAAGGTATCGAACACTTGGAACAACTCGATGCATTGAAAGTATGTAATGGACCAGGCTTTTATTTTTATCATCCGATGCTACCCAAGGATGTCACTCAACTGTTACACCCTTTGAAGACAGCTCAATCTTAATTATTAATTTTGGTCTAAACAGCTCAAAAAATAGGAAATTATGCGATCAGTATTACTTGATTTAACCAGCAATATTTAAAGCTGATATCTGCATAGAATTTTTTTTAAAGTGCGTCTGCCCGTCAAATTAACGCACCCAACGAACAATATATTCTTCAATCTCTTCTTCATCGACTTCTACTTCGGAAATACAGCGCCCGGCTGCCGACTTTTTCGCCTTAATTACACTGTCACGCGTCCCCGTATTCAAATAATGCCAAGACGGTAATTTCTTGCCTTCTTTTAAGCGGTGGTAAGCACAACTCGGGGGCAGCCAATGAATCGTTTCGAGCTTTTCAAGCGTCAGTTGAATACAGTCAGGAACATAGTCAAGACGATCGGTATAATTACTGCAACGCGCTGTGTTGCAATCAAGAAGTTTGCATGACACCTTGGTATAAGCCACTTCGCCAAGTTCTTCATCTTCCAGTTTGATCAGACAACATAGACCGCAGCCATCACAAAGCGCCTCCCACTCAGTCGGATTAAGGTCAGCTAAAGAATATTTTTTCCAGAATTCCGGACGTAATTGTTCAGTCATAATTAAAAAACAAGAGAGCTTGAATATTATTATAACGTGTTCAAGTTCACATTGTGAGAATGTTATTTTTACTTTAAATCATATATTTATTGTCAAAGTGAACATTTTGCAAACACAAGCATAACAATTTTAGGAATATCTAGGCTCTATACTGAATCTACTTTGAAAACAACAACTCATGGAGAAAGATTATGTTTCGTTGGGCCATTATTTTTGCAGTAATTGCGCTGATTGCGAGTCTACTTGGTTTTGGTGGTGTCGCAGGCTTATCTAAAGATTTCGCGGTTATTTTACTGGTAATTGCGGTGATTCTAGCAATTGTTGGTTTTCTATCACGTGGAAAGGTGTAAAGACTTTCGCTAGTTAAAATTAAACCATGTTAAAAGAGCCTAAATGGGCTCTTTTTTCATATCCAGATTTCATCTTTTGTAGCGTTAAAATCTGAATCTAAACCTGAATTAATTGAGGAAAATTAGAGTCATTTTCATCCATTTAATTCAGGTCTTAATTTTAGAATAAACAATTAATCCCTTACCTATTTCTTTATGGTCTTAAGTGACGTGGTCTAAACCCGGTGGCCAGCAAACCAATGGCATAAGCTAAAACACCCACTACACATAACCCGATCACTTCAAATACACGAATCCATTGGGATACATCACCGTTATACCAGGTCAAGGCATACCACAGCGCAGCGATCATAATGGCATTGGCAATGGCAAACTGTAGGAAAAGTTTTTTCCAGTGTGCCCCAAAACGGAAAATATTGCGTTGGTGCAGATAAAAATACAGCATCCCGGCATTCACCAGCGCAGAACCTGAAGATGCCAAAGCCAAGGCCATATGTTCCGCTTCCCAATGAATCAGTTTAAAGAAGCCAATGAAGATCACGTTTAAAATTGCATTAGCTGCAACGGCCATTAAGCCGACACGTACGGGTGTCCGGGTATCTTGCTGTGCGTAAAAGCCCGGCGCAAAAACTTTAATCAGCATGAAGGAAATTACCCCGGCACTCATGCATTGCAAAGCCAATGCTGTCATCTGGGTATCTTCGAGGGTAAATTGTCCACGTTGAAACAACGCCTGAATGATGGGAGTGGATAACATAAACAAGGCTATGCTAGCGGGAATACCAACCAGCATAATCACTCGTGCAGCCCAATCAATCATGCCACGGAACTTGGACTGATCTTGCTCGGCATGACGTGCAGAAAGCGATGGCAGGATCACCGTACCAATCGCCACCCCAATTAAACCTAAAGGCAATTCGGTCATACGCTCGGCACTGTATAGCCATGACACTGAACCATCCTGCATAAAGGATGCCCAGATGGTGTTCAACAGTAAATTGATTTGTGTCACCGAAACCCCAAAAAGTGCCGGCAGCATCAGTTTCATGATGCGATCCACACCCTCGTGTTTAAAATCTACTTTTGGTGGAATCAGCAAATTTTTACGCCACAGCTCGGGGATTTGGATTACCAGTTGCAATACACCTGCAATCACGACCGCCCAACCCAAGGCCATAATCGGTTCAGCCATATACGGCGTTAACCACCATGCGCCGGCAATCATGGTGATATTCAGTAAAACTGGCGCAAATGCAGGAGTCGAAAATGATCCGTAACTGTTCAAGATACTGCTGGCAAAAGCAGTGAGCGACATAAATAATAAATATGGAATGGTCAGCCGGAACATGTCGGTTGCCAAAGCAAATTTTTCTGGATCACTATGGAAACCGGGTGCATAGATATACAAAATCGCAGGGGCTGCAATCATGGCAATAAATGTCAGTGCGGTCATAAAGGTCGCTAGACAACCAAATACCCGACTAATCAGAATTTGCACTTCAGCATGGGTTTTTGTAGTTTTATATTCGGTTAAAACCGGAATAAAGGCTTGTGAAAATGCTCCTTCGGCAAACAGCCGCCGAAAGAAATTCGGGATACGAAAGGCAACCACAAAGGTATCGAAATCTTTACCTGCACCAAACACATTCAGCAAAACCACATCTCGGACTAAACCTAAAACTCGAGACAACATGGTCATTGCACTGACAATAAAGGTCGACCGCCACAGCGCCATCGTTTCCACCCAGTATTAAAATAAGTCGCTATTGTAAAGAAACTTCACAGGAATTTCGTTGTTAAATCATAAAATCGAGCAATTATTAATCTGCTTTGTATTGTTGGATTAATGCTCTGGTTTTTGGCCAATCAAAATATGGCCCCGGATCGGTTTTCCGTCCAGGCGCAATATCGGAGTGCCCTGCCAGATGCTGCAATATTTTCGGATAGCTTGCCTGTAATGTCGCAATGACCTGTGCCAATATGCTGTACTGGACTTCTTCAAAAGGTTGGTCATCACTGCCTTCCAGTTCAATCCCAATAGAATAATCATTACATTCTTTTTGGGCTAAATAGCTTGAACGTCCTGCATGCCAGGCACGGTCATTAAAATTCACGAATTGTAAGACTTCACCGCTGCGCAAAATTAAAAGATGCGTCGACACCTGCATACCTTCAATGCTTTGAAAATAAGGATGCTTTGACCAGTCTAGCTGATTTTGAAAAAACTGTTCGATATAGCCGCCACCAAATTGCGAGGGTGGCAAACTGATGTTATGCACCACCACCAACTGAATTTCGGTGTGTTCAGGACGTTGATTATAGTTCGGGGATACTACTTGTCTTGCACCGATTAGCTGACCATCGATAACCTGAAAAGACGGTGCCTGTTGCAT
Organism: Acinetobacter sp.; assembly: GCF_045628685.1. GTDB lineage: Bacteria > Pseudomonadota > Gammaproteobacteria > Pseudomonadales > Moraxellaceae > Acinetobacter. The sequence goes on along the minus strand of NZ_JAZQPV010000057.1, from coordinate 27,409 downwards.
ATTTCTATCCTGAATCTTATTAGTGTAAGTAGATGATTTTAGCCCAATCCTAAAACTTTAAGCTTAAAATCTCAAATTTCAAAGATAAAAAGCCCTGGAAAAAACATTTCTTTTAAATGAACAATGCTAATATAACGCGCAATTTTCATGGGTTAAAAAAGATACGGAATTCTAATGAGCATAACTCAATCTTTGTTGGAACACGCCATCCAGATCAATATTCAACAGGCCTTAGAAGAAGATATTGGCGAGGGTGATATCACCGCTTTATTGACCCCTGAAGATGAGCAAGCCACTGCCACCATCATCAGCCGTGAAGACATGGTGCTTGCTGGCCAACCGTGGGTAAATGCACTGATTCAGGCTTATGATGCAACGGTGCAAGTGACCTGGCTGAAAAATGACGGTGACCGTGTACAGGCCAATGAAGCCTTTTTAAAATTAGCCGGTTCTGCACGCAGCCTGCTCACCGTTGAACGCCCTGCGCTTAATTTTGTCCAAACGCTTTCTGCGGTTGCGACTAAAACAGCTGAATATGTCAAACAATTGGAAGGTTTAAACACCAAACTGTTAGATACCCGTAAAACCCTTCCCGGCTTACGGATTGCACAAAAATATGCCGTAGCGATTGGCGGCGGTCAAAACCATCGCCTCGGTTTGTTTGATGCCTTTTTAATTAAAGAAAACCACATTATGGCAGCGGGCGGCATTGCACAGGCGATTGCCAAAGCACACAACATTGCACCGGGCAAGGCTGTAGAAGTTGAAGTCGAAACTTGGGATGAACTGAATCAGGCTTTGCAAGCCCATGCCGATATCGTCATGCTGGATAATTTCAGTCAACAACAAATGATTAATGCGGTTCAACATGTTGCCGGTCGTTGCAAGCTGGAAGCTTCGGGCAACATCACCATCGAAAACTTACGTGAAGTGGCAACATCGGGTGTCGACTATATTTCGATGGGTGTTTTAACCAAAGATGTTAAAGCCATTGATTTATCGATGCGCTTTAATGCTTAACTCTGCTCGGTATCATTCTTCGGTTTAGATTTTAGTTTAGAAGTTAAAGCCTGAGTTTCACTATGGGATGTGTTCTGTTGCCAAGCTGATTGGACAGATTCTTGTTCTGAAGCTCTGGGGTCACTGGTCATCAGGACCATCGTCACGATGCATACAACTAGAATGATGATATTTAACATTCAATGCTCCTGTAAAAGTGAAGCACTATTCTAAGCACTGAATATGAACCTGATTTTAAGCAGGCGTTTCAAAAGGTGCTGCTCTTGCAGCCTTTTTGTATCAGGTCTTTTTGTATCACACCTTTGTATATTTAATTTTTGACTGATCCATAAAAAAACGCACCCCAAGGTGCGTTTTTCATTTTTAATTAAACAATATTTTTAATTAAACAACTTACCAGCCCAAAGCTTCCTGTTGTTTTTTAATCAATTCTTGAATGCCTTTTTCAGCCAATTCAAGCATCTCGTTACACTGTGCACGGGTAAATGGTTTGTCTTCGGCAGTACCTTGAAGCTCAATAAACTCCCCTGCTTGGGTCATTACCACATTTAAGTCAGTTTGGCAGTTTGAATCTTCTTCATAACACAGATCCAATAAAGCTTCATCTTGATACATCCCTACAGAAATCGCAGCGACCAAGCCCTTAAGCGGATCTTGCTTGATTTTCTTTTTCTCAAGCAATACATTCATTGCATCAATCAATGCAACAGCTGCGCCCGTAATAGATGCGGTACGTGTACCACCATCCGCCTGAATCACATCACAGTCGATGGTAATGGTATTTTCACCCAGTTTTTTCAAATCGACCATGGCACGCAAGCTACGACCAATTAAACGCTGAATCTCTTGAGTACGGCCACTCTGTTTACCACGAGCAGCTTCACGGTCACTCCGGGTGTGGGTTGAACGTGGCAACATACCATATTCAGCGGTTACCCAGCCCTGTCCCTTGCCTTTAAGGAAACGTGGTACTGAATTATCAATACTGGCAGTACAAAGAACTTTAGTATGACCAAATTCAATCAATACTGAACCTTCCGCATAACGCGTATAGTTACGGGTAATTTTTACATCACGTAATTGATCTAAAGTACGTTGGTCGATACGCATAATGGGTTCTCTTTTGGCTAAAATTCATTGCGGCTTAGTATAACAGAAGCCAGCTTGAAGGTTTTGCCAGGACACTGTCAATTGGCAAAACCCATAAAATCATTTTAACCGGGAGTTGAATGAAGCCCCTTATGCACAGTCTTAAATCTAGCTTAAAAGCTAAATAATGTTTTTAACTTTTGTTTGGATTGCACAGCCGATGCTGTCCAGGAATTTGGTAAAGAACATTTGGCTAGACGTACCCAAACGCTACCGAACTGTTTAAAGAAACTGGCTTCGTTATAGTTGATGCCATATTCTGCACACAAGGCACGAATTTTGGGCGCTGCTTCTGCATAACGATTGGCAGGCATATCCGGGAATAAATGGTGCTCAATTTGATGGCTCAAATTACCACTTAAAATATGCAACCATTCTGTTCCGGTAAAATTACTCGATCCGCGAATTTGGCGTAAATACCATTCAGCACGGGTTTCGGTTTCAGTATTATCCGGTTCAAAGGTTTCAGCATCTTCAGTGAAATGACCGTTGAAAATCACGGCTGATGCCCATAAACTACGAATCACATTGGCCACGGCGTTACCTGCAAATACCGGAATAGCATTTGGACCGGCAATCAGGGGGAAAAACACATAATCTTTGGCCACCTGACGAACTGCTTTTTTACGGAATTTCGCTGATTCGATCCAAACCTCTTTCCAGGTTTTGGTTTTATAGGCAATCACCTCTTCTAAATGTAAACCTTGTAGGCCTACATACCATTCAAAGAACACCATGAGTTGAATCGTTAAAGGAATATTGAATAAAAAGCGCGGTTCCCATTTTTGTGATTCGCTGACACGAATTAAACCATAACCGACATCGTGGTCTTTGCCGACAATATTGGTATAAGTATGGTGAATATAGTTATGCGTGTATTTCCAGTCATCGCCAGTCGCCATGGTATCCCAGTCATAATTGGCGCCATTTAGGTTGGGGTCATTGAGCCAGTCAAACTGACCATGCATCACGTTATGACCCAGTTCCATATTTTCAACGATTTTAGACAGACCTAATAAACCGGTGCCTAATAACCATACCGGTGGAATCCAGCCACCAAACATTAACATGCCGCGTGACGTGATTTCGCTATAACGGACAAAATCACGAATTTTATAAATGTATTGAGCATCTTGCTCGCCAATGCTGTCCATGATGTCACGGCGGATCGCATCGATTTTTTGCCCCAATTCAGCAATTTGTTCAGCACTCAAATGTTTTGATTTACTATTTTCTGGAAACTTAACTGACATATTCATTGTTTTTCTCCGAAGCGGAAATCAGGCACTGCTTTATTCAAAATGCGAGATGTCGCTTAAATGCCTAAATTATTGTATTTAGAGGTTGATCACGACCGGACTAACGGCTTGGTTAATACACAACTTAATTTGAGTATTACTATCGTGGTCGATTTCACCGGTCAGCAGATTTTTGGTAGAACCGCTGACTTTAGTACAGGTACAGGTATTGCAAATACCCATACGACAGCCATGTGCCGGCTTCAACCCTGCCTGTTCAGCACTTTCAAGTAAATTGGTTTTTGCTGCAAACTCTTGTTGTGCACGTAAGAATACTACCGGTTGTACAGTTGCATTTTCATCAACAACCACTTGAAAGTATTCCTGTTTTAGTTGATTAACAATACCCAGCTGTTGGTAAATCTGATTCAGGCTTTGCATCATGCCCTTAGCACCACAAGCATAACTTTGGCGTTGCCCGAAATCTGCAACTGTACTTTCAAGCAGTTCTACACTTAAATGTTGTTTCTGTACAAGTGTATTGAAATGATGATAATTGAACTGTGAATATTGTTCAGATAATTGCTGTAATTCGGTATGAAAAGCGTCATCACGGGTAAAATAAATCAAATCAATTTGGCTGACTTTTTGAGTAAGGGCCTGTTGCAATAGCGAATAAATCGCGGTGATGCCACTTCCTGACGCCAGTAATAGAATAGAATCTTGAGATGAACTTAAGCTGAAATCGCCCTGAACTTGGGAAATTTCCACCACGCTGCCCACAGCCAAATGAGTTAAGGCATTGGAAACTTTACCCTGACGTTTCACCGCAATCACGATGTTGCCGGTCTCGGTAATTTTCACAATTGAATAACTGCGTTGCTGACGAACACCTGCAATCACTAAAGTCACTAAAATACTGTGTCCAGCACGAAATGCTTTTGCCTGAAAGTTATGATTGGGCTGCAACTGAATTTGATAAAAGTCTTCACTCAATATCTGTACATCGACAATACTGGCTTTAACTTTTTTCCATGCCCAAACAGGATTCACTTTTTCAGCAATAAAATCGACGAAATCTTCTCGGATCCATTGCGGTTGGTACTGCATCATATGACTCATAGGAAGTTCCTCTTTTTTATTACTGGTTATTTATTTGAGTGAACAGATGTTCTTGTAGTGAACACTTGTACACTATAATTATTTTTTGATTCAGTCAACACATGTTCACTGACATTCGTCGTTTAATGTGTTTTTTTTTGATAGACTTCATGCAGAATTTTTTTTAGGGTAGTCGAATGTCGATCCGGGATGAGCGTAAACAACAAAGCCGCCAAGCACTTTTGGATGCTGCGCTTGCTTTAACCACATCTGGACGTTCTTTCAGCAGTATCAGTTTGCGTGAAATCGCCCGTCATGTAGGTCTCGTACCGACTGCATTCTATCGCCACTTTCAAGACATGAATGAACTTGGGCTGGAATTGGTCGATCAGGTGGCCCTGCATTTGAAAGGCATTTTGCATCAGCTTGGACAAGCCTATATTTATCAACCGAATACCCAAGCGAAAATTAGCCTGGACCTGTTTTTCCAGGCGGTTGAGCATAATCCTGAACCGTGGGTCTTTATGATTGCCGAACGTTGGGGTGGATCAGAAGTGATTCGTCAGGCCATTGCCCGGGAAATTAATTTTTTAATTGAAGATTTGGCCAATGATTTATGCAAAATGGAAACGGTACAGCACATCCGCAATGTACAAGACCTGCAGGTAATTTCGAATATTTTAATTAATTTATCCTTTACCTGGGCAATGACCTGGATGGATATCAATCGTCACTATCAGGCGGAAGAACGAACAGAACAACAAACCCAATTTAAGCTGCAAACCATTACCCAGGTGCATGTGATTTTCCGTGGCATCTCGAACTGGGATACGTCAAAGACAATCGCTGAGTAATTCAATATAGATCAGAGATTAAACAAACCCGCAATGATTGCGGGTTTTTTAGCGCATAAAACTTATTTCGCTTTACGCTCTTTTTCCACCAAATAACTCACCACTTGAGTCACTTTAGCATCTTCACCTTGAACCACATATTTACCATTCACCACCACCGCAGGCACCCCGGTAAGTTGATATTGCTGTGCCAGTTTATTCGATTGCGCCACTTTTGAGGTAATCGCAAATGAATTAAACATGCTGTTGAATTTTGCTTCAGGGATACCATATTTCACAAAGAATTTTGCTTGTGATTTCTGGTCAAAAATCTGTTGACCACCGGCATGAATCGCATGGAATAAAGGCAAGTGAGTTCTCTTACGAACACCCAATGCTTCAGATACATAATAACCACGCGCACCTTGTTCCCAGACTGGATTCATCGAAGCAGGTGTGCGCACAAAGTTGACATCTTTAGGAATTTTTTTCAGCCAAGCCTGCATGTGCGGCTCTAATTTAAAGCAGTGTGGGCAGCCGTACCAAAAGAACTCACGTACTTCAATTTTTCCAGGAACTTCAACTTTACCCGGCTTGGCAACCACGGTGTAATCTTTACCCGCGACAAAATTGGCAGCCATTGCCGTACCTGAACAGGCAAAAATAGCAGTAGCAAGACTACCTAAAAGGAATTTTTTCATTGAACTTATTGTCCTCTAAATCGTTATGATTAATTTATGCGATCACTATAAATCAATTATGCCGAATTCGTTTTCATTCTGTGAACTTTTTTACAGCTTTTATCGCTTTTTTGAGAATAAACGCTACACTAAGCGCCTATAACTTTTTTTAAAATATAACGACTTGATTGAGGTGATACCGATGTCGCAATTGAATGTTGATCCACAAGAAATTGCCAAATTTGAAGCGTTCGCAGCCATATGGTGGGATCAGCATTCTGAGTTCCGTCCACTGCATCAGATTAACCCTTTACGCTTAAATTGGATTGATGAACATTCAGCTGGCATTAGTGGTAAAAAAATCCTTGATGTCGGCTGCGGTGGCGGGATCTTGTCGGAAAGCATGGCACGTCGCGGTGCAAATGTTTTGGGCATCGACATGGGTGAAGCACCCTTAAATGTGGCGCGTATCCATGCAGAGCAAGAAGGCGTTGAAAATATTGAATATCGCCAGGTTCCAGTAGAACAGTTGGCAGAAGAACACGCCGGACAATATGACGTGGTCACGTGTATGGAAATGCTTGAGCATGTACCCGATCCGGCATCGATTATTCAGGCTTGCCAGAAGCTGGTCAAACCGGGTGGTCATGTGTTCTTCTCGACCATTAACCGTAATCCAAAATCTTATTTGTTCGCGATTATTGGCGCAGAATATGTACTGCGGATGCTGGCCAAAGGCACACATGATTATCATAAATTCATCAAGCCTTCTGAACTTGCGCATGACATCCGTAGTGCCGGCTTAAAACTCAAAGACATGACCGGTTTGCATTTCAACCCGATCACCAAACGCTACTGGCTGGCACCGAATGTCGATGTGAACTACATGGTTTACACCGTAAAAGAAGGTGCTGAATGAAAGCGGTACTGTTTGACCTGGATGGCACCTTGATTGACACCGCTGCTGACTTTATTCGCATTATTCAGGACATGTGCCGCGATAAACAGTGTGAAATCGTGGCGGCTGATCTGATTCGCACCCAGGTCTCTGAAGGCGCACGTGCTATGGTGAAACTGGTCTATCCGGAATTGGATGTTGAAGATCCGGTTTTCCTTGCCCATCGGCAACGTTTTTTAGACCTGTATGGTGAAGATATTGCAGTCGATACCGACCTGTTCGAAGGCATGTATCCGCTGCTTGAGGAACTGGAAAGTCAGGATATTCTGTGGGGCATTGTCACCAATAAGCCGCGCTGGCTAAGCGAATCCTTGCTTAAAGCACTCAATTTGACTGAGCGCTGTGCGGTTCTGGTATGTCCTGAAGATGTCAGCAAAACCAAACCCGATCCTGAACCGATGTATCTGGCAGCCAAGCAAATTCAGGTTCAGCCTGAAGACTGTATTTATGTCGGCGATCATCCACGTGATATTGATGCCGGCCGTCATGCGCATATGTATACTATCTTGGCGGGTTATGGTTATTTACCATTGCAACACAAAGATGACTTAACAGCATGGCAAGCGGATTGTATAGTCAACACAGTTGCCGAATTGCAACAAGTAATTAATCGGTTGGTCTCATCAACGCAACATAATAATTCTCTGATTTCATAACGACATAACAATATATAAACGAGGAGGTATGCAATGAAATATTCAGAATATCACCCTCGCCCCGATCTGTTAAAAGATCGCATTATCCTGATTACAGGTGCGGGCGATGGTATTGGTCGTGCAGCTGCAATTAGCTATGCCCTGCATGGGGCAACAGTCGTACTGCATGGACGCACCCTCAATAAGCTTGAAGTCATTTATGATGAAATTGAAAGCCTGGGTGCGCCGCAACCGGCTATTCTACCTTTGCAGCTCTCTAGCGCCTCTCCTCGAGACTATGAGTTACTAGTCGATACTTTAGATAAACAGTTTGGTCGTTTAGACGGTATTTTGCACAATGCCGGTATTTTGGGTGAACGCACAGAACTTGCCCATTATCCGATCGATGTCTGGGATGATGTGATGGCAGTGAATCTGCGCGCACCCTTTATCCTGACTCAGGAACTACTGCCGCTGCTTGCCAAATCTGAACATGCATCAGTAGTTTTTGCCAGTTCTGGTGTAGGCCGGGAAGCACGTGAACGTTGGGGAGCATACTCAGTTTCTAAAATTGCCATTGAAGCGGTGAATCAGATTTATGCCAAAGAAAACGTCTATCCAAATGTACGATTCAACTGTATTAATCCGGGAGCAACACGTACTGCAATGCGTGCAAAAGCCTATCCAGATGAAGACCCAATAACCTTGGCAACACCTGAGATGATCATGCCGGCTTATCTGTATTTAATGGGTGACGACAGCTTGCATATGAATGGTCAAAGTATTGATGCGCAGGACTAACTCTTAAAAAGATTAAAAAGATTAAAAAGGGAGACATGCTCCCTTTTTTATTGATGCTTGTTTCAGAAAAAAATTCCCATAGCACAAAAGAATTATAAATCGTATTTTTGAATTAAATTAAAAATAATATTCGATTTTTAAAATCAATAAAATAAGCCTAGGCTCAATCTCATTGAAGAACATATATATGAGGAACAGCTAATGGCTGATAAGAAACGTAAAATTGAAACGATTCGTCGTATTAAGAACTTAAAGCTTTCAAATACATTGATTACTGGTATGAATGATGTGCAACAAGCGGAAACTATTGCAGAGGCTGTCAGTTTACTTCAAGACCTTACTGAGCAATGGAATTAAAGCCATTTATTGAACAGTCGCCATAGGGCTGTTCAGCCTTTTGGCAGCATAATTTTGAATAAATAAAATCTATTATCAAAAAATTGATACAAATTTTTTATCAATGCATTGTTTTTTAGGATTTAATATCGACTATACAATTTCTAAAGATTTTTAAATCGTGAGATATTTCTGCATAGTATCCTTATTATCTCTGCAGTTTTTAATAAATGAGTGATTTATCTTCACAGTTTCTCTGCAATTTTTTCGTACATTAGCATAATTGAAATTAATAAATTTTCTATGAGGGTTCAACATGAAAAAGATTTTGACAATTTTGGCAATCTCTTTCAGTGCATTGATGGCAAACAGTGTAACCACTGCTGCACCTCACGAAACAGAAGATAACCATCGGAGTTGGGATCAACCACATCATCAGCAATCGAATAATGGTCGAAATGTTCGTGATGATGACGATGATCGTATGCAAGATAAGCGCCGTGGTCGTGAAGAGCGCGGAGTGAAACGTCTACAACAGCATAAATGGCAAACCGGTTATGTCATGCCACAGCATTATCGGGGGAATGGTTACAAGGTCGATTACAAAAACCATGACTTGCCGAAACCCTCTCGTAACCAGCAGTGGTATAAAATTAATAATGACTATATTTTAGTTGATACTGATAGTAATAATATCCTGCGTATTCAGGGTTTTTAAATTTCATTTAAATTTTCCATACCCAAACTTCGGTTTGGGTTTTTTTATTTTTTAAATCTTGTTTGTTTTAACAGCAAGTCTTTGCCTGCAAACTTTTTAGCATTTTTTAAATCTTCTTTTTTTCTCCATGAATTTCACAAATCAACTATAAAGCTCTCATTTTTTATCTCTACTTTTTGGTTAATTTAGCTTTAACGAAATAAGTGTTCTCTCTGAAATTTAGGTGAAAGATATGAAAAAAATTCTAACAACAATTGCGCTTTCTTTATCTGCATTGATGGCCACTTCAGCAATGGCAGCACCAGACCATCGTTATGACGATCATCAACGCTATAATCATGCACAATCGCATCATGATAACCGTTGGGACAATAACAACCGTTATGACAACAAACAGGTAAATCCAAGCCGTGATTGGCGTAAAGGACAGACGTTACCGCGTCAATACAGTAGCTCACGTTTCCAAATCAGTGACCGTGAAGCACGTCAATTACCGAAATCAAGCCGTAACCAGCAATGGTATAAAGTGAATGGTGACTATGTATTAGTCAATGAACGTACGAATCGCATTATTAGCATTCGAAACTAAGCCATTTAAGTTTAAAAATTTCTCCCTTAAAAACACTTTAACGTCCGTTAAGGTGTTTTTTTTATTTTTCCCTTCCGCTGCGCTTTTTTTTGATTAGAATCAAGCATAGGATTTTATTCTTCACTTGAGATAAGTATGCACGCGAATTCATCGGAAACATCACAAAGCACTAACTTGCAATATGTGCATTGGTTTCGACATTCTGCGCCTTATATCAATGCCCACCGCAATAAAACCTTTGTCATCATGTTTGATGGGGAAGCAGTAGAACATGAAAATTTCCAGCATATTATTCATGACATTGCCCTGCTGCATTCTTTAGGCATTCGTCTGATTCTAGTACATGGTGCCCGTTCACAAATCAATCAGAACCTAAAAGCCAGTGGTATCGAAACACCATTCCATAATCATCGCAGGATTACCACACGTGAATCTTTAAGCTGCGTGATGAATGCCGTCGGCTCGATTCGCCTGCAAATTGAAGCTTTACTTTCGATGGGTTTGGCCAATTCACCGATGTATGGTGCACGTATTGATGTCATTTCAGGTAATTTTGTTACGGCAAAACCCTATGGTATTCGTGATGGTATTGATTTCCAGCTCACTGGTGAACTGCGTACCGTAGATACCGATGCGATTCAGCGCCATCTTAAAAATCATAATATTGTGCTGCTTGGCCCAACCGGTTATTCCAACACCGGTGAAGTGTTTAACCTGGTCGCGGAAGAAGTTGCCACCAATACCGCTATTCTGCTTAAAGCCGACAAGCTGATTTTCCTGGGTAAGCAACAAGGCCTGGTGAATGAGTTTGGGCAATTGCAACGTGAAATTTCACCGCATCAACTCGATCAGCACATTTTGCAATACCAGGATTCCAATCCAGATATAGCTTTGCAGTTACGTGGCGCAAAAAATGCCTCACTGCAAGGCGTGCATCGTGTACATCTGATTTCTTATACCTATGACGGCGCGTTGCTGGAAGAACTGTTTACCCGCGATGGTGCAGGCACGATGATGACCGATTCACATTATGAAGAAGTGCGTACTGCAAATATTGAGGATGTCGGTGGCTTGATGAAGTTACTTCGCCCCCTCGAGGCTGAAGGCATTTTAGTTTATCGCTCACGGGAACGCCTAGAAAGTGAAATTGAGCAGTTTTCTGTAATTGAACGCGATGGCATGATTTTAGCCTGTGCTGCGCTTTATCCGATTCCAACTTCAGCAAATGAAATTAAATCGGCAGAGATTGCATGTGTTGCAGTCGATCCAACTTATCGCAAGTCCAACCGGGGCAGCCAGATTTTGCATTATCTGGAAGATAAAGCCAAAAAAATGGGCATTCAGCAACTGTTTGTATTGACTACACGCACTGCACACTGGTTTGTCGAGCATGGTTTTGAACCCGCTAGTGTGGATGATTTGCCAAATGCGCGTCAGGCACTGTATAACTATCAGCGCAACTCTCTGGTATTCAAAAAGTCACTTTAAGGTGGCTTTTTTTAAATATGCTATATCTTTATTTTTTATATCTTTATCTCTTATTTTGGTGATTCTGGCCGATTTAACTTATGCCATTTTTTCATAAGCTTTTAAACATCCAGTATTTAGAATTAAATTAAATAAATATCAATAATTTAAAACATTACAACAGCATATTTTATTTTTGATATAAATCACTTTTTCTCCTAAGTTTTTCTCTTTTTTATTTATCTTTTTTCCTGATTAAGAATTCCTATTTTTTTATTATTTTCGCAAAAGAAAAGGCTTTAGCGTGTCTGTTCAATATTCCACATTTCATGTTGCGGAGCACACATTCATGAGCGCCATTCAAGCAAAATTCTGGGCGAAATCGCTGGTCCTTTCTTCAGTAGTTGCTGGTGCAATGATGATGTCAGGTTGTGGCAAAAAAGAAGCTGAAACGGTGACTTTAAATATCGGTTTTCAAAAATATGGCTTGTTACCCATTATTAAAGAACGCGGCATTTTAGAAACCGCATTGAAAGACCAAGGCGTAAATGTGAAATGGGTAGAATTTCCCGCCGGGCCTCAACTGCTTGAAGGCTTAAATGTCGGCAGTGTTTCCTTAGGTGAAGCAGGCGAAGCACCGCCTATTTTTGCTCAGGCCGCTAATTCGAATCTGGTTTATATCGCCAACCAACCACAAGCGCCTAAAGCTGAAGCCTTAATTGTGCAAAAAGATTCAGCCATTCAAAACATTCAGGATTTAAAAGGTAAACGTGTTGCCCTGAATAAGGGCTCAAACGTGCATTATTTATTACTGAAATTACTTGAAGCCAACAACCTGCAACTGGATGACATTCAGGTGGTGTATTTACCGCCTGCAGATGCACGTGCTGCCTTTGAAAAAGGTGCAGTCGATGCTTGGGTGATTTGGGATCCATTTTTTGCGGCTGCTGAACAGCAAATTGGTGCACGTATCATTGCGACAGGTGAAAACCTGGTCAGTAATCATCAGTTTTATTTGGCAGACCGTAAATTTGCCGAGCAACATCCGGATGTGCTGAAAGCTGTCGTGAATGAATTAAACACAACTACACAATGGGTTGCTCAACATCAAGATGAAGCAGCCAAACTTCTGGAAAAACCAACAGGACTGTCTATTGGCATCCTTAAATCCTCCATTTCGCGTATGGGTTTTGGTGTACAACCAATTTCTGACGAAGTGGTAAAAAAGCAGCAATACGTTGCCGACGCATTTTATAACCAGAAACTAATTCCAAATAAAATCAATATTCAATCCGCAATTTTAACGAAGTAATGAAAGAACAATAGAGGACTCGACCATGACTCAACATCAGCAAGATAACAAAACAATTACCTGGTTCAAGACATCCAGTCATGGCATGAACGCGATGCTGATTGCTTGTGCGATGTTGGGTTCGAGCGCCACCTGGGCCGTGGAACCTTCTGTAAAACAGCTTCGTGTAGGCTATCAAAAAGCCTCTGTAAATCTGGTGATTGCACAGCAACAAAAGCTGTTTGAACAGGAATTTCCAAACGCAAAAATTTCATGGAATGAATTTCCAGGCGGTCCGCAAATTTTAGAAGCGCTTGCTGTTGGTTCTATTGATATCGGTGCAACAGGCGATACACCACCTGTATACGCACAAGCCGGCAACAAGCCACTACATTATTTTGCTTATGAAACAGCAAAACCTTTGGCTTCTGCCATTTTGGTACCCAGCAATTCCAAAATTACCCAACTCAGTCAGCTAAAGGGTAAGCGTGTTGGGGTTCACCGCGGTTCAAGTGCACATTATTTATTGGTACAAGCAGTTCGTAAAGCCGGTTTGCAATGGACGGATATTCAACCCATCTGGTTAAGCCCTGCCGATGCACGTGCCGCTTTTCAAAAAGGCGCGATTGATGCATGGGCCATCTGGGATCCCTACTACGCTTCTGCTCAAGTGGAAGACAAAGCCAAAGTGCTGACTTCAGGTAAAGGTTTAAGTCCAAATTACACGTTTTATTTGGCTTCAGGCGATTTAGTTAAAAATCATCCTCAGGCCCTAAAAGGCATTATCAAGCAGGTGAACGTTGCAGATAAATGGGTGCAAAGCAACAAGGCTGCGACTGCAACTATCTTTGCTCAAAGTACAGGTCTAAAACCAATAGTCAGTCAGACCTTTATCCAACGTCGTCCTAGTCCGTCTGGTGCTGCTCTGCTCACCAAAAAAGTGATCGCAGATCAGCAAGAACTCGCGAACCGTTTTAGCGAACTCAAGATCATTCCAAAATCTATCCACATTCAGCAAGCCGTTTGGGCAGGCAAATAATCTAAGGATCAAAGCAATGAAAATTTTCTGGTTTATTCCTACGCATGGTGACAGTCGTTATTTAGGCACAAGCAAAGGCGCGCGTCAGGTCGATCATGCTTATATGAAACAGATTGCCGTAGCCGTAGATAATCTGGGTTATGAAGGTGTACTGATTCCAACGGGTCGTTCATGTGAAGATCCCTGGATTACTGCTGCAAGCCTGATTGATGCAACCAAAAATTTAAAATTCCTGGTCGCGTTACGTCCCGGGGTGACAACTCCTGCACTGGCTGCGCGTATGGCTTCAACTTTTGACCGTTTATCGGGTGGTCGTGTATTGCTGAACCTGGTTACCGGCGGTGACGAGCAAGAGCTAAAAGGTGATGGTGTGTATGAAGACCATGCAACACGTTACCAAACAGCGGCGGAATACACCAAAATCTGGCGTGAAATTTTAACCCGCTCACACACTGGCGAATCGTTTACTTTCCACGGCGACCGCTTACAAGTGGATGATGCAAAACTGCTTTATCCCCCTGTACAAAAACCATATCCACCACTTTGGTTTGGCGGTTCTTCTGATGCTGCAATCGAGCTTGCTGCAGAACAGGTTGATACTTACTTAACTTGGGGTGAGCCACCAGCAGCAGTAAAAGAAAAAGTTGAAACCATGCGTGCTAAAGCTGCTGCACGTGGTCGTACTTTAAATTACGGTATTCGCTTGCACGTGATTGTGCGTGAAACCAGTGCACAGGCATGGGCTGCTGCTGAAGAACTGATTCAATATGTTGATGATGTCACCATTCAAGCAGCGCAAAAGAAATTCAAGCAAATGGATTCAGTGGGTCAGCGCCGCATGGCTGAACTGCATAATGGCGATCGTACCAAACTTGAAGTATCTCCGAATCTTTGGGCAGGCGTAGGTCTTGTTCGTGGTGGTGCAGGTACGGCATTGGTCGGCGATCCGCAAACAGTTGCAGACCGCATTCAGGAATATGCCGATTTGGGAATTGATACCTTCATTTTCTCAGGCTATCCGCATCTTGAAGAATCCATTCGTTTTGCTGAACTGGTGTTCCCGTTACTGCCATTAGAAACCCGTCAAAAACTGGCGCAACCCAATCTAACTGGTCCTTTTGGTGAAATCGTGGCAAATAACTATGTGCCAGATGAGGCGAAACAAGAAGTGAAAGCTAAGGAGCCGGCTTAATGAGTAAAAGCATTTCTGCCGAAATCTTGGCAAAAACCAATGTTTCACGTGGAACACAATTTGGGCAGCATTTGCTGCCTTGGTTGTTCCCGATCGCGCTGATCGCGATTTGGCAAATTGCATCCAGCACCGGTCTGTTAGAAAGCCGTATTCTACCTGCACCGAGTGCGGTGGTAGGGGCATTTTGGAATTTATCGATCTCGGGTGAACTTTGGCAACACGTTAAGGTCAGTGCCGGACGTGCCTTACTCGGCTTATTGGTGGGTGGTGGCTTGGGCCTATTGCTGGGCTTGCTGAATGGCTCGTCTAAACTGGCATCGACCCTGCTCGACACCACCTTGCAAATGATCCGTAACATTCCAGCCTTGGCTTTAATTCCTTTGGTAATTCTATGGTTCGGAATTGATGAGTCAGCCAAACTGTTTTTAGTCGCTGTCGGTGTATTCTTCCCAATTTATATCAATACCTATCATGGGATTCGTTCGGTTGATCCGCAACTGATCGAGATGGGTAAGAGCTACGGTTTGACCCGCTGGCAGTTATACAAAGAAATTATTTTACCAGGTGCAATGCCGTCCATTCTTGTCGGTTTACGCTTTGCATTGGGTCTGGTTTGGGTATTGCTCATTGTGGCAGAAACCATTTCCGCACAATCCGGCATTGGCTACATGACCATGAATGCGCGTGAATTCTTACAAACGGATGTGGTGTTAGTGGGTATTTTGCTTTACGCCCTGCTTGGAAAACTGGCCGATGTATTGGCAGTAGGCTTAGAAAGATACTTACTGCGCTGGCATGCTGGATATCAAAAATAAGGAATACATCATGACTGATTTAAGTATAGGGCGACATGTCGCTGAAGATCCGGCTGCACCAGAACGTCCGGCAACTACAGATATCAATCCAACAGCGGTGGTCGGTGCAGAAATTCTAATTGAGCAACTGCATAAATTCTATGGTGAGGTAACGGTTCTAGAAGATTTAGACCTGCATATTCAACCCGGTGAATTTCTTGCGATTGTTGGGCGTAGCGGATGTGGTAAAAGTACCCTGCTTCGTCTGATTGCAGATTTAGAACAACCAAGCTATGGTGAAATCAAGTTTAAATCGGCACGACATATCCGCGAAGGCATTACCAGTGATGACATCCGTGTCATGTTTCAGGACCCGCGACTTTTACCGTGGCGTAGCATTGAACAAAATGTACAGTTAGGCTTAGCCAAAGAGCATCAAGGCAATGCCTCTGCCCTGCTAGAAAAAGTCGGACTGAAAGAGAAAGCCGGATTGTGGCCTTCACAACTTTCAGGCGGTCAGCGTCAGCGTACTGCGCTTGCACGTGCCTTGTCACATAAGCCTCGCATCTTGCTCTTAGATGAACCACTCGGTGCACTGGATGCGCTCACCCGTTTAGACATGCAGAGCCTGATTGAAAAACTCTGGCGCGAGCAGGGCTTTACCGCCATTTTAGTGACCCATGATGTCAGCGAAGCAGTTCAACTGGCCGATCGGATTATTTTGCTTGATAAAGGTCATATTGCTAAACAATTTAAAGTAGATTTGACACGACCGCGTAAAAAAGATTACGCCTTTACCGAGTTAGAACAACAGGTTCTTAATGCGGTATTAGCCACATGATTTTTTACATTTGCAATGAGCACATCCTGAAAATCAGTTTGGGCTCATCTCATAATCATGCTGTCTGAACGCATCTTATTCTTTAATTAATTTAATCATTCATTTATGAGTTGAGTATTAAACGGAAGCATTTCACAAAATGCAAAAATTCAATCTTATTGAATTATCTAATGATCTTTATGGCGCCACTTTCTGCACTCTTTTAAAGCATCTTTTTTATATTGGTCGAAAATTTGGTAATTTAATAAGCTGATCTAAAAAATAAATCATCAATCTTCATAAAATTAAAAATTTTGCCTGTGCACAAATCTGATGATTTGCCGTACAATTTAAAGTTCCACTTTTAATTTTTTTAATGGCCAATGGAACAAAAAAAGAGTACTCAAAAACGACATCAACTGCTAAATGCAGCACTGGATGTATTTTCCCTTTATGGTTTTAATGGGGCAAGCTTAGACGAGATTGCTCAGATTGCTGAAATGCACAAATCTAATATTTTCTATTATTATGAAAATAAGGAAGCCTTGTACGTTGAAGTACTCACCACGGTATTGCAGAAGTGGCTTGCTCCTCTGCAAATGCTAGAAACAGAGCTTGAGCCGGAAGAAGCGATCACCAATTATTTATTGCAAAAGATTGAAGTTTCTCGTACCCAGCCGAAAGCATCGCGACTGTTTGCTTTGGAAGTAATTCAAGGTGCACCACATATCTTGCCAATTTTAAAAGGTCCGTTAAAGAAACTGGTGAAGCGTAAAGCCAAAGTCATTGCCATGTGGCAAGATCAAGGTAAAATTTCCAAAGAAATTGATCCTGAGCTTTTAATTCTGAATATTTGGGCGGTAACCCAAAATTATGCAGATTTTTCCACCCAAATGGAAATGGTGACCGGTAAAACCTTGCGTAATCGTAGTATGCAGCAGCGCATCATCCAACATACTGTGCATATGATGTTATACGGCGTAATTCCTCGCTCATAATTCTTAAATTATCCTAGACGATAGTTTTGGCATACGACCATAGATCACTATGGTCGCCGAATTTCCAACCCTGCTCTGCTTATTTGATCGTTTGATATAATTTTAATAGCTTTTGTGCACCCAATAATAAATTTTCTTCCCAATCTAAATGCGCGGTGTCATTGGCACCATCGGTAATATATTTCACTGAAATTAATCGTACATCCAGCTTCTTGCAGACTTTCGCAAGTGCATAGCCTTCCATATCCACCAAATCACAATCTACTTTTGGCTTACCTGTTTCAAAGCTGTCACCCGTTCCACAAATACCTTTTTCCAGGTGCTGAAAATAAGGCTCTAAATGAATTTCCGCTGGATGATCCTTATCCATAGGTGTGACGCCTACTGTAAAACCCAGCGGCGATACATCCATATCCCGTTGTACAAAAGTTATTACTTCAACCAAGGCATGCGCATCAAATTGGGAACTTCCCGCTGAGCCCAAGTTAAGTAAGGTTTTACAGCCAGTTTTTTGAATCACGTCAAAGGCTTTAAATGCGGCATTCACCTTACCAATACCACTGTAATGCACCTGAATCTCCGCTTGTTCAAACAAACCTTTCGATTCATTGGGAAGTGCCATGATTAAAGCCAAATCCGACATCGCAGTACCTTATTTATTTGCCAACTCAAAACAGCATCTATTAGAAAAGAATTAGAGTAAGAGTGCAAATTTAAAAATCTGCCCTGAATCAATCTGTATTTTGACCTTTATCCATCGCGCTATTTTTAGGTAGATATCTGATAATTTTTTTGGATGAAAACACAACAACAAGACGAACGCTCAAGATTATGGCAATATATAGCCCTGATAATTTTTCACTTATTGATTCGCCCATGAAGCTGCTCCGCCTGAATGCTTTAGCGCCAAATTTTCAATTGCCAAAAACTGCCGCTACGATTGGTAATTTTGATGGTGTACATTTGGGTCATCAGGCAATGATTGCACAATTAAAACAACTTGCCACAGCACAAAATTTAAAAACTTTGGTGATGATATTTGAGCCGCAACCGCTTGAATTTTTTAAAGGTTATGAAGCACCCCCACGTATTTCATCATTACGTGAAAAAGTCGAATACTTAACCGAACTGGGGGTCGACTATATCGCCATTGCGAAATTTGATAACCATTTCCGTAGTTTAAATGCTGAAAGCTTTGCCAATATTCTCAAAAACAAACTTAATGCGGAACATCTAGTTCTGGGTGACGATTTCCATTTCGGTAAAAACCGTCAAGGCAATAGTGAATTTTTGCGCGGCTACGGTTTTCAAGTTACCAATTTAGATACGATTGCATTGGATGGACACCGCGTCAGCTCGACCCGGATTCGTCATACCTTGCAAGCGGGTGATTTAGCTTTGGCTGCCAAATTATTGGGGCGTCCATATAGCATCACCGGCCGGGTACAATATGGTGATCAAATTGGGCGTACCATTAATTTTCCCACCATTAATATCCGTCTCAACCGTCATAAACCCTGTCTAAACGGGATTTACGGCGTTGACGTATTATGTGAAACCGGATCTTTGAAAGACAAAGTGAAAGCTGATAATCCTGAAAAACTCGGGATTGCAGGCTATGAACCGACCGCCCTGTTTGGTGCAGGACATGTTGGGACTCGACCAGCCATCAAACAGCAACATCCTGAATGGCGATTAGAAGTACATTTTCCTGATGTTTCTGCTAATCTGTATGGCCTGTTAATGCGGGTGACGTTCTTGAACTATTTACATGGTGAAAAGGACTACCCTTCGCTTGAAGCATTGAAAGCGGGAATTGATGATGATGTTGAGAAACTGCTTCAGTTTCGACAAAACACCTTCACCCCCCCCTTTTAAATCCCACATTTTTTATTGTAAAACGCGTCAGCCTAAGACTGATTAAATTGGAAGACAACTTGCATGAGCGATAAGCAAACTCCTGAAAATGCAGTGGATTATAAAGCCACGCTAAACCTCCCAGGTACTGAATTTGCAATGAAAGCAAATCTCGCAGTACGTGAAGTAAAATGGTTAGAAGAGTGGTATGCCGACAACATTTATCAGCAGATTCGTGCGTCGCGTATTGGCAAGAAAAAATATGTGCTTCACGATGGCCCTCCCTACGCCAATGGTCAAATCCACTTGGGCCATGCGGTAAACAAAGTACTCAAAGATATCATTATCAAAAGCCGCGTGATGGATGGTTTTGATGCGCCTTATGTACCGGGCTGGGATTGTCACGGTTTGCCGATTGAACTGAAAGTTGAAGAAAAAGTCGGCAAAGTCGGCGTTAAAGTCGATGCTGCTACATTCCGTAAACATTGTCGCGAATATGCCTATACTCAAGTTGAATTACAGAAAAAAGACTTTGTGCGTATGGGCGTGTTTGGGGATTGGGATAATCCTTACCTGACTATGAACTTTGCGCAAGAAGCCAATATCGTGCGTTCGCTAGGTGAAATTCAGAAACAAGGCCATATCCAACCGGGTCTTAAACCAGTCAACTGGTGTTTGGACTGCGGTTCTGCATTGGCTGAAGCTGAAGTTGAATATGAAGATAAAAAATCGGATGCTATTGATGTCGGTTTTACTGTTGTTGATTTAGCAGATTTATCAGCGCGTTTAGGGGTTGAAGTAAAAGACTCAACCGATATCGTGATCTGGACCACGACGCCTTGGACTCTGCCTGCCAATCAGGCTGTTGCCCTGCATGCGGACATCGAGTATCAACTGGTAAAGGCGACTGCTGAAAATAAACTTGCCCAGAATCTCATTTTGGCAAAAGACCTGATTCAGTCAGCGGCTGAACGTTATGGTTTTGAAACATTTACAGTGCTGGCAGACTTTAGTGGCGCGAAACTTGAAAACCTGCAATTACAGCATCCTTTAATCAGTGACCGTCAAGTTCCGGTCATTTTAGGCGAGCACGTGATTGCGACCAGCGGCACAGGGGCAGTACATACCGCACCGGGTCATGGTGTAGACGATTATAAAGTGGGTTTGTTATACAATTTAAAAGTAGATAATCCGGTCGGTGGAAATGGGGTGTATTTACCGACTGCACCTATTTTTGCAGGCGAGCACATCTACAAAGCCAATCCGAAAATTATTACAGCCTTAACTGAAAGCAAAAAACTTTGGGCACATGTGGTGATCAAGCATAGCTACCCACATTGCTGGCGTCATAAGACTCCAATTATTTTCCGTGCGACCCCGCAGTGGTTTATCAGCATGGATGAAAAAGGTTTACGCCAAGGTGCTTTAAACGCGATTGAAAATGACATCAGTTTTGTCCCAGATTGGGGTAAAAACCGGATCGAATCGATGATTGAAGGTCGTCCGGACTGGTGTATCTCGCGTCAACGTACTTGGGGGGTGCCAATCCCGTTCTTCGTGCATAAAGACACCAACGAATTACATCCACGTACCCCAGAACTGATCGAAGAAGTTGCAAAACTGATTGAACAGGAAGGTATTGATGGATGGTATAACCGTGAAGCGAAAGACTTTATCGGTGCCGATGCTGAACACTACAATGCAGTACGCGACACCTTAGACGTATGGTTTGACTCGGGTACAACCCATTATGCGGTACTGCGTCAACGTGAAGAATTGACTGATCCGGCTGATTTATACCTTGAAGGTTCAGATCAGCATCGTGGCTGGTTCCAGTCTTCACTTTTAACCTCTATCGCGATTAACAACCGTGCACCTTATAAAGGCTTGTTGACTCACGGCTTCGTGGTCGATGAAAAAGGCCGTAAGATGTCGAAATCCATCGGTAATGTGATCACACCGCAAGACATCATTAAAGACATGGGTGCAGATGGTTTACGTTTCTGGATTGCGTCTTCAGACTACCGTTATGAAATGACTGCGGGTAAAGAAATCTTTAGCCGTGCATCTGATGGTTACCGTCGTATCCGTAACACGCTGCGTTTCTTGCTGGCGAATCTGAATGGCTTTCAACCGGCTACAGATGCATTACCCGTCGATCAGTTGATCGCGCTAGATCAATACATTCTACAACGTGCAGCAGATGTACAAAAAACCATTCAGCAAGCTTATGAAGATATGAACTTCCATATCGTGGCAAGTTCGTTGACCAATTTCTGTATTAATGACTTGGGTGGTTTCTACCTCGACATTATTAAAGACCGTCAGTACACCACCAAAGCAGACTCACAAGCACGTCATTCTGCACAAACTGCTTTGTATCATTTGGTACAAGCTTTTGTACGCTGGATGGCACCGATCTTGACCTTTACTGCACAAGAAGCCTGGCCTTTAATTCCTGGGCAAACTGAGAAATACGTGTTCACCACAGAATGGTATGACATTCCAGTTGCCTCGAAAGCTAACCTGGTTTCAGAAGCGGATTGGCAAACTTTAATTAGCGTTAAATCTGCGGTGAACAAGCAAATTGAAGCTGCACGTAATGCCAAACTGATTGGTTCAAACTTGTCTGCCAAAGTTGAACTTTGGGCAAATACTGAATTGAAAGCAGTGCTTGATCAGTTAAATGATGAACTCCGTTTTGTTCTCATCACATCGACTGTCATTGTCAATGCATTTGATGAAGCACAAGGTGAAGCCACAGATCTTGAAGGCTTGCGCGTAAAAGTATCGGCTGCCGAGGGTGAAAAGTGCGCGCGCTGCTGGCACGTACTGCCGGATGTAAATACACATCATGAACATCCAGGTCTTTGTTCTCGTTGTATTATTAATCTTCCTACAGGTCAAGGCGAAGAGAGAAAATATGCCTAATCCGCAAACTAAAAAGGGTTTGTTCCAGTTCTACCCACATAATCTAGTGTGGGTAGGTTTATCCATTGTCGCGATTATTCTCGACCAATGGACCAAATGGATTGCAACGACACATCTGAATTATGCAGATCCTGTGCCAGTACTGCCCTTTTTAAATTGGACATTGCTACATAACTATGGCGCAGCCTTTAGTTTCCTGTCCGATGCCGGTGGATGGCAACGTTATTTCTTTACTTCACTGGCAGGTTTAGTGTCTGTAATTTTTGTATTTTGGCTGATGCGTATGCCAAAAAAAATGGTGATTTTACCCATGGCGATTGCACTGATTTTAGGTGGTGCAGTCGGTAACTTAATTGACCGCGTGTCTTTGGGTTATGTGGTCGATTTCATTCACGTTTACTACAACAACAGCCACTTCCCTGCTTTTAATCTTGCAGATAGTGCCATTACCCTAGGCACAATTTTGCTACTGATCGATACTTTTTTCTTAGAAAAGCAACGTATTCAACGTGCGGAAGCGCAACACAATGACTGAAATTATTAATCCCAACGAAGAAACCCGTATTAATGAAGGTTCGAAGGTAGAGCTGCATTTTTCGGTCGCCATTGAAAATGGTGTGGAAATTGATAATACCCGTAGCCGTGAAGAACCTGTCAGCCTGGTGATGGGCGATGGCAGTTTGTTACCCGGTTTTGAAAAAGCACTTTTTGGTTTACGTGCTGGTGACCGTCGTACCGTGAGTCTTCCTCCTGAAGAGGCCTTCGGTCCTTGGAATCCTGAAAACGTACAAAAATTTGATACGGTTAAATTCGAACAAACACCGATTGTCGGTCATATGATTGAATTTGAAGATAAGGCTAAACAAAGCTTATTTGGTGTAGTGAAATCAGTCGGTGAAGATATTACTGAAATTGATTTTAATCACCCGCTTGCAGGCAAAGACATTACCTTTGAGGTAGAAATCTTTAAAGTGACTCCTGCCGGCCAGCAAGGTATTAAACTCATGTAAAAAATCATAAAACTCATGATTTTTAAAAGCTCCTTCGGGAGCTTTTTTAGTTTCTGGAGATACAAATCCCTAATACTCCACCTTTCATATTCATATTAATTTAGATTCTAACTTTATAAAAAAACCAAGTTCAATATGAAAATTCAAATTATTGTCGGTAGTGTCCGTGAAGGTCGTATTGCAATTAAAGTCGCGCGCTGGGTACAACGAAGCATTGAAAGAGCAAATTTCAGTACCGTTCAGGCTGAATTACTCGATTTAAAAGAATGGAATCTGCCTATTTTTTCAGGAGCACACCCACCAATTACAGGTATCTATGATCAGCCCCAACAACAAGAATGGGGGGAAAAAATTGCTTCGGGAGATGCCTTTATTTTGATTAGTCCTGAATATAACCATGGTTACAGCCCAGCACTGAAAAATGCTCTGGATTACTTAGGCAAAGAATGGAAAGGCAAACCTGCTGCTTATATTGGCTATGGTGCAACCAATGGCTCGCGCTCGATTGATCAAATCCGTCAGATCGGAACCCAGCTCGGTTTAGTCGACAGCAATGCAGTGATTGAAATTCGTGATATCTTCTCACGCAATAAAACCGAGGAATTTGAACCGAATGAATTTGATAACAAAACACTAAAATTGGTGCTGGATAAACTCATTCGATACGTAAGTACCTGATAATGGAATTACCTTGTACGTTTTAGCTTACAACAGTTGCCGAATATCTCCACTTTTCACACATTACTTTTCACACTATATTTAACTTATAGCCAGACAGGAAGTCTGCAGAACTTAAAACTAAAATGATAAGTGATGATTACAGCAGGATGCTGACAGGTACGACAGGAGTTATACCTTTTAAAGTGAATATAAAAAAGCCTCGACAGGATGTCGGGGCTTTTTTTTCAAAATCATTTAATTGTTATAATCATTTAGTATCGCGATTTAAACTGAACCCGCCACTTGTCGAAAAGCTCAATTAAACGACCAAAATTTACATCATGCTGAAATATCAAACTTTATAATCACATTCAGCAAAAACAATTATGCATAACATCTTTATGAACAATTAGAATAGAGTGAAAGATTATTTTAAGCATCATAAGTAAAACAATAAAAATACTTGAGAGAGAAATTATGCAATTAGAACATCATTTTCTGAATGATTACGCCAAAGTATTCATGGCTCATCCCGACAACAATACATGTCATGATTTAGCCCAATATATTGAGAACAATCTTGAGCAGCTGATGCAACAAATTCATCAGCATGGTATCTTGATTTTTCGGGGATTTAACATCCAGCAAACCGATGAATTTCATCAACTGATTGAACAAAAATTCAAGTTACAACCGTGGAATTCCTTCAATCCCAATATGCCCGGTTGGGTTGCATCGTGGATGCGTAAATACAGTGAAAGTATTTTAGGCGCGGGCGATTATCGGCGCTATATTGACCGTAATACCGTGCAACTGGGGCCAGTAGAAAACTCGGTACAAGGTCCACATGTGGAAGGGGGTGTCCGTTCTGAACGCTCGCGCTATATCGCTTTATATTGTCAGGAACCCTCAACGTATTTGGCTGAAACTGGCTTTAACAACCTTGAGAAAATTTGGGAAAATTTTCCTGAATCGGTTAAACAAAAATATCAAGGCACGTGGAATCATTTTTCTTATGTCTCATCGCGTAAGATTAATTTTATCGATCGGATCTTACTGAAAAAAAGTCCTTTTAACGTCACTATATTGCCGGACAAGAAAGCCAAACTAACCTTGCAACGCGCTCCTCTGGTAATTAAGCATCCTGTGACCCAAAAGTTTGCTCTCCAGCCTTGGGCTTTTGCCAACAATACCAATCCGTTTGCTTATCAGGCTGCACAAAATTGTTTTGAAAATCGAGGAGATATCCAAATCGATTCGACTGCTAATGGGATGCAGCTGACGTGGGAGATTTTCAATCAACAAGGCCAAAAAGTTGAATGGACGGATCAGGAAAAGCAGGCCTTTTTTGATGCTATGTATCGCGATGCTCTGTTACTCCAATGGCAGAAAGGTGATGTGGCAATTGTCGATAATATTAAAATTGCCCATTGGCGCATGAATGGTGAGCAGGGCAAACGTAAACTTATTCAAATTCAGGCCAATGTCTTTAACGCAGATGATCATTATGCAGCGTAATGCAACCTGGTGGTTTATCCCGATAATTTACCCAGATATCTTAAAAGCCTAACATTAATTTCAATGCAGGCTTTTAAATTAAGGGATAAGATTATTTTGCAGTCATTTTGATTAATCTGGCATTTTTACCATCTTCAAGTATCCAAATTGAACTGTCTTCAGCTTCCAGCAAGTCACGAATACGATGCTTCATATCTAGGCGCTGTACTTCTTTTACTGGCTTCATTCCGGTATCAACCACCATAATGGCTTCAGACGATAAGCCACCGATCAACGCTTTATTTTTCCATGCAGGAAATTGGTCGCCTTGATAAAATATCAAGCTTGATGGAGAAATCACCGGAGTCCAGCTGATTTCAGGCGCCTTAAATTCAGGTCGGGTATTATGGTCAGGGATATCTTTTCCATCATAATGATCCCCATTAGAAACAATAGGATACCCGTAATTTTCACCTTTTATAATTCGATTAAGCTCATCGCCACCTTTAGGGCCCATTTCAGCCACCCAAAGCTGACCTTTGGGATCAAATGCAATCCCTAGAGGGTTGCGATGGCCCAAAGTCCAGACCTGTTTGGCAATCTCGCCTCGGGTCATAAAAGGATTACCTGACGCAGATGTACCATCATCATTTAAACGTAGGATTTTGCCTAAATTCGATTGCATATCTTGAGCAGGATCAAATTTCTGCCGTTCACCGGAACTGATCCAGAGCTTATCATCCGGACCAAACAACAGCCGATGTGCATAATGCCCCTGACCTTGAACTTTAGGCACTTGTTGCCAAATGGTTTTTAAATTTTTAAGTTGCGGCTGTTGAGCGTTAGATAAATCTAATTCCCCTCGTGCAACCACGGCACCATAGCCACCCTGTCCCGCTGCTGCATAGCTGATATAGACTTGCCGATTCTGTTCAAATTGAGGATGCAATACAATATCGCCCAAACCGCCTTGTCCACCATAAGCCACTTTAGGCAGGCCTTTGACTTCAACTTTTTGCTTGGTTTTGGGGTCAAATAATTGTAATTTACCTTTTCGCTCAGTAATCAGTAAACGACCATCTTTTAAAGAGGTAATAGCCCAAGGCTCATTAAACTCAGCTATCTGTTCAGTCTTATATTTTTGCAAGTTTGAAGAGCTTGAATTCGATTTGGCAGCGGATGTAGAGGTCTCTTGATTAGTTTTAGAGGAAGAATTCTCCGCATGACAGGCATTAAATGCTAAAGCACAACAACTGATTAAAATTTTTATTTTAAATTGCGACAATATTATCTTCTCCATATTGATTTATTGTTCAAATTAACATCAAAATACAGAATTTCTAGTATAAACTTAGCCTTAAAAAGTAAACAGATATATTTTAAAAGCGATAAAAAGAGTGAATTTTAAGTTCTGGTTGAAATTCCAGGCATAAAAAACCCCCTCTGCCGTGTGGCGGAGGGGGTTTTGGAATTAATGAGCTGGCGATGACTTACTCTCACATGGGTACCCCCACACTACCATCAGCGCAAAGAGGTTTCACTTCTGAGTCCGGGAAGGGATCAGGTGGTTCACTCTTGCTATTGTCGCCAGCACAACTGTTTATGGATACTTGCTTGGGTCTTATTGAGCATCTTATCTTGCGAAACGATGTTTCTCATGCCGTTGCTTTTTCCAAATCTGAACAGATTGGGCTGTTTGAGTTGAGTATTGTCTAGCGTTTAGTTAACTAAATCAAGTTTTTTGTAGCGATTCAATCGAACCATACAACTGTTTGGGTGTTGTATAGTCAAGCCT
>NZ_JAZQPV010000056.1:0-20461 GCF_045628685.1 Acinetobacter sp. | reverse complement strand
ACTGGTCGATCAGCTCGACTGGGAACGGATACGCTGCTTTCTGTTTTTTGGGCTTTTTGGTGGTCATCACTTCGGTCATGGAACAGTCCTTTCGGCATTATTTCATGACCCCGTTCCCACACAGAAAATCTGACAGGCTCGGTTACAGCGACTAAATACTAATTCAAAGCGATGAACTATAAAGACCTCTTGGCTAAGCCTATCTCTAAAGTATTCCCTATCAACGGCAACGCTCAATCCGCACATCAAAACCAGCAAACCATTATCGCTACCTGGTTTGACCAGCAGCCTAAAATCTTGAACGAACAGGACGGCACCAGTATCAACTACGCAGATGCCATCATTGCACTTCGTAAGAAAAAATTCGGCGCATGAATAATCAACAGCAATCTACGTCCGATATCAACGATATCTGGGACGAACTTTTGCACTCACAAGCGAGTCAGAGGTTTTTGGAAGAACAAGTGAAAAAGGCTGAAGTAATTCTTACTACAACAAAGGTAACTTCACCACCTGATCTTGATTCTTGAGTTGCCTTCGCCATAGTACTTATTTCTCATAGCCACTATGGTGCTTTTTACAACCTCGTCTTCTTGTACTAGATAGAGTGGCGTTCGCATAGGTGGCTTGGGCCTTGGTTTCGCCAAACCATGCTTCGCCATAAACTCTTGCTCCGATAGCTCAATTGCGCGGTTGTGCCACTGCCTGGTGCCGTCCGATCCTTCCACCGCAGGACCGTCTTCACGGTGCAGCTCACCATTTTCATACCAAGCACGCGCTCCACTGGCTGCTTCCACTGCTGGCCCTCCTATGCGGTGCAGCAAGCCATTCAGATACCAACGATAGCTTCCATCTGCGTTAATTACTGCTGGACCTTGTGGCCTGTGCCGCTTGCCGTCTATCCACCACTCCCTACCTCCATCTCTCCACATGACTGCGGGGCCATTCAACTTATGCAGCTTGCCGTGGTAATACCACGACTTGGAACCATCACTTTCTATACACGCAGGGCCATCTTCTCTGTGTAGCTGATCATTGCAATACCAAAGCTCCATACCATCTTCTTCATACTTTCCATTCTTCAAGGGGATCTCCAAAAATTTTCCCCTACCGAGATACTATCTTATTGAAAGATATTTTCAACAAAGCCTCGGTTATCGAGTTGAGTAAAAAAATGGCAGTATGCCGATTAATCTTCTTTAACCCTACGCACTACGTAGCGCCCCTACGCATTGCTTCATAGCAATTTATTATTTATTAGTTCATAATGCGTGTATTGGTTGAGGAAAAATTCAATCATTAAATGGCGATCAACTACTAACTAAGCGATTACCCATCAACTGCCTGAATGTGGATAGGCCACAGGAACGGAGGGACTAATTATGAATTAAATACAAAGGAAATCTATGAACAAGGCAGAACAAGAATACTATAGCAAAAACTATTTCGCACACACTGACGGTCAAGATGCACTTGCCGAAGTACCATCCAACTTCGTTGACTTGGTGCTCACTGATCCTCCGTACGGCATTGCCAACAGCGCAAAGCTGACCAAAGTCAAAGACAAAATCGTTAGCACCCAACAAGCTTGGGGAAACGACTTCACCGACAGCTGGGCCACCATTGAAGAGTACTATGATTGGCTCAAGCCATTCATTGCTCAGTTCGTCCGCGTGCTCAAGGACAACGGATCACTGATCCTCTTCCTGGACAGAAAATACACTGGCCTCATCGTTCATTACATTGAACGAGACTTCAAGCTGAACTTCAAGAACAAGATTTACTTCAAGAAGAAGAACCCTGTTCCGAGCATTCGCAAGAATAACTATCGCTCTACCATTGAAGAAGCGGTATGGTTCACAAAGGGTAAGCAATACACCTTCAATTTCGGCCCTCAAGCTGACATGGTGCAGTTCTATGAAGGCCCAATCGGTAGGAAGAAGACAGAGCACCCAACCGAGAAATACGCCTGGATGATTGAGCCCTTGATCAAGAACCACACCCGCCCTGGTGACGTAGTGCTGGACGCCTTTACAGGGTCTGCAACCACACTGGTAATCGCCAAGAAGCACGACTGCCACGCTATTGGGTTTGAGAAGGACAGCCGCTTCCATGAGATGGCCAAGGCCAGACTCCAGCAGGAACAGCTTAAGTTGGCTTTCCAGGCACCACGCAAAGAAGCTGACATTGTGCGAGAACTGGATGCGCTCATGGACGCCGAGCTGGTCTTTGTGCCGAGCAGCGTCAGCACTGCTGCCAACTTCTCTGACCTCGTAGCAGCGTAAGGAGGTAGCTATGACTAACACTACCTGCCTGCAATTCGTCGTCAATGGCATGAACGACAAGATTTTTACCTTTGCCAAGACCAAGGACGGCAACGCCCTGGTACAAATTTTCAAGAAGTGGGGGAAGACCCGCGACGAGCAAATCAAAGAGCTGCTGATTGGCTTTAACAGCTATTTCATGGTTCAAGCTGGAATGATATTGCGCGGTATGCCCAAGCATCCTCGTTCGGTCATTGAATTCATGGGGTCTGAAGATTTTTCAAGCCTTCATGACGAACTGACCAAAACTGTGCAAGATAACTACCATCTTCTCATGACACGTCTTGATAGAAAGCAGAAGCGAAAGCTGGATGCCTTGTTTGAATAAAAATTAAATCTTACTATAAAGGCCACATTAAGTGGCCTTTGTTTTATCACGCTAGTGAGAACGCCACGACGTTCCTTAACTCCGTGAAGTCCCCTTGGGGACTGGCGGCAGCCAAGGGGGAACAATTCAGAACCAATAGCCTGGAGGTTTTCTTTATTGACCAAGCTTCTTCATTTGCTATAACTATTACATAGGAGATAAAAATGAAGAGCAAATTCGAACTAAAAATACAATCATTTCAGCACATTTCTTTTGAGATTCTAAAGAACGGCGACAGCATCCCCAAACTTGGCAACTCTATCTACATCAACGACTCTGAAGAACCAGCACATGAGAAAGAAATGCTGCTCTCAAAAGCACTGTAACATCTCATTGAAACAAAGACGATAGACAATGCTATCAGAACTGACGATAGAGAAGACTTACTTGCTTATATAGACTCTATCCTTGCTGTAGTTCAAGCAAAGCGTTCAGAAGTAATGAGCGTAGAAAAGTATATGGAAGCGTCTAAAGCTACTACCAAGAAGAAATTAAACTCATAAAAAAGCACCCACTTGGGTGCTTTTTACTTCACGCTGCCAAATTTTCAGCACCCATATTACTTGATCTTCTTCCATCCGTCAGTCAAAATCATATGAATTTAACTAGACAGAGAAATCGTGAGTCGCCAAGTCCACCTGCACAAGATTGTCGGTCGTTGCATAGCAAAGAGGCGTCACGCAACGGGAATGAGTCAAGAAACAGTAGCGGAGCTGATGCAGATGAGCACCGAGGGTTACGCTAGGTACGAGCGTGGAGACACACCGGCTTCCCTGCTCAAGCTCAACGACCTAGCGACGATTTTCAAGTGTGGCATTGATGAACTGATCGTTGAAGCAAGCACCGGCCTCACTGCCCAGGCACAGCACATAGCCAAGCTGTTAGACGGCGTTTCTAGCGTTGACAGGGACGAGATAGTGAAGATTGTGGAGAGTATTTGCGCACTGTCTCATAAGAAGGAAAAGAAGAACCTTTCGCGTTAGTGGGCCCTGCCGGCGGCCCCTACTCCATTTCAAAATCGAAATGAAGCAGGCCAATTTTTTCCGCTCCGCTATTTATTAACATCAAACTGCAACACTTCTTCAAAGACGCGGTTTCTTGCTTTAGCGTCTTTAATTAGGGCAGACGCAGGCATCACATACAGATGCAGCGGAATTTCCATTTTTGAGCCAATAGCATAGTCGTTGTAGACCACCCGATCATTGAGTGAGAACACGTCCTTAAAGCCGGTCTGCTTCATATCCCGATAGAAGGCATCATCAATCTCCACAACAGAAAATGCAAACACTTCTCGGACCGTTGGAATTCTGTCGGCAAGCTCACTGGCATACAACCTGCATTGCATCAACGCCTTATTATTTTCAAAGATATCGGCACCGGGCTTTTTAAACTCAATGATTACCAACTTGTTTGGATGGTCTTCACTATCCTTGGAGAAGAAAGCGGCCACATCAGGACGACGCTGCTGCTTGACCTCCACGGTGTCCCCTACTTCCTCTATGATTTTCGCTAGCGTCTCGTCGCTGTAAATATTGGAGTACGACAAAAACTTGTCATCGACTAGCCAAACGTTGTTCTCCCTGATTTCGCTGCCATCCGTTCGTTTGGGAAGAATGGCGTTGTGCAAGGCGTCTTCTGCGCTCGTCGGCGGCATACAGACAAGTGAGTCAATTACCAATGCCCTGTGAACAATGAAGCGTGCCAGGTCTTCACTAGCCAGGTGCGATACGTCATCCAGGGACACTGGCCGACCATTCTCCAGAGCATCTATGAGCTGGTCTTCCCTACGAGCTTGCTGTGCTCTGTAGGTCTTGACCACCTCATCGGCGTCTAACAGCGCAGCATTGCCACCCAAAGAATCTATCTTAATAAATGGATAGTATTTCCTGAGTTTTTCTACGTTACCTGTCTTGAACTGATCAATATCACCTTCCGCAGCCTCGTCGATCATCTTCATGCATTCTTCGTGAATGCGTGGAGTTAGCTTCTCCCGACTGATAGGCGACACCATGTCGGTTTCGTCCTCAGTTTTAGGCAATTCTAGCCGTTGGCGCTCAATGTTTGACCGCTGATTAAAATAGTCAGAGGTGACAAAAATAAGATGTCGGCAAACGTCAAATCGGCGGCTAATAACGTATTCTTCAATGCATAACTCGTCAGCACATAGCATCGCCACAATACCTTTTCGCGGCGCTTCATCCCTAAATAAGTAGCAGTTGAATTTTTCGCCTTGAAACTCAAATTCCTTTGTTAGCTCCGCCTCAATACCATCGCCAGAAAATATATATACTTCATCAAAGGGCTGTCTTGAATTGTGGGTGAACTTGAGCGTGATACTGCGACCGGCTTGATGCTTGAGAAACAAAATCAAACGCAAGTCGTCGCAAATAGCATTTACTAGCTTAGTTACTTGCGTGTTGATTTTCTCTTTCAGATCCAAGAGCATAATGCTCGTGCTTACCGCACCACTTCTTGATGACTTTTTCACATCATCAAGCTTGAATTCAGGCGTATAACTAAACTCAACGAGCTCATGAGCAAGCTGGCTCTTTATCTCAACAGTCTTTGCATACTTAAGGAAGGCTAAACGCCCAACACCTTTACCACCGATATTATCTTTATGGCTGGTACAAATCTCGTCAAAGAAATTCAGGTTCTCAGCCGTAAAACCTTCACCGTCATCGATAATCGTGATTGTTTCTAATGCGCGCCGCTCTTCACTACCCGGCGACAGCTCTTGCTGGCGTTCGGAAAAATGCAGGTCTACGGAGATGTTCTTGCCGCCAGCATGTATAGCGTTGGTCAACGCTTCGCGGATGACATCACGCGCACTGACGCCACCTCGATAGTGTTCAGCGATGAACTTCCTTAAGTTGATTCTTGCCACGGAGACTCCGATTTCTGTAGCCTCAAGCAACTCCGCTTGACCGGCCTAACATTGCATTTATCTCAGCAGTCTACCTTAATGCAAAGTTAGGAGCAATCCAAGAATGAAAAATGCACCTGAATACTGTTTGCACTCGCAGAGAATGTTACATTTGACGCAAGAGCCATCATTAAAGCCGCTAAGATTCCCTTTTTAATTTTATTTATCCTTTTTTATATTATAAACAAATTCTACCAACTGATACCAACAGGTCAACAGTATAGAAAACTACCTTTTCAATTCTTCAGAAAATCAAATTAAATCTATCTCCAACACATAGATAGGAACATGCTTCGTGTCCAACCGGGCAAACTCTAGTACCTTACCTGCTGAATAATCGTCACGAATCAGTGTTTCAGAAATCAGTTTCAAGGTTGCTCCCGCAGCAAACACCACCTCGTTCTCATGTCCTAAGTCCAGACCCTTGCGCTTGTAGACAAATGCCTTGGTGCTTGAGGCAGCTACGCGTACTACGAACAAATCGATGCGCCCAGCGTCATATGCCTTACCCTTGTGATCTGCATTGCGCAACGCTACCTGGGGACAGAAGGACGTGGATAGCGGCCGATCTGTGACCAGCGGGGTTTCACCAGGCCAGACCCCAGCATGGAAGAGTTCCTGGCCAACCGGCAGCAATATCCCGTGGGCGTTTATCTCATTTTGGACCTGTACAGGGTCGTAGGACGGGTAGCTGCTCTTGTACTTTTTCAGACCTGGTGGCGTAGCACTCGGCATAGAACGACGCCACTGCGCATATCCCTTGTCATTATCCAGCACCCTATCAATGTGAAAACCCAAGCCGTTATCAGCACCTACCGTAGCAATGTAGTGCGCCGCCTCCAAAGGATTAGTGACTCTGGCTATCAACCTACCGTTGATATGCATGGAAAACCTGCCTGTCTGCCTGTGCATCTCCATCATTTCTTCGTGAGTTGGAATTTTGGAGGTCCATGCCTCATAAGGCGGATTAAAAGTATCTACTATCGGCAACGCCATGTTCTTCTTCCTTATTTGGTTTCTGATTCGCAACAGTATGAACCAGATTGACGAAACGTAACAGTATCTCAACAGGAACACGTCAGTGAAAACGCTACGACGTTCTTTCAGGACGTTAAGTCCCCGTAGGGACTGGCACCAGCCAAGGGGTTACGCAGGCCGTTTAAACCTGCCTTCCATAAGAAAAACCACCGTAGTGCTGCTAGGTGGCGTTTTGTTGCTGGCGTTTTCAGCGCTCTCGGAGGTTGTGGTAGGTTGGATTGCAACCCCACACCGCTCTAGTAACGTCTGATTTATCCTAAGTCCTCTTTCCCACCTTCATCACCACCAATGTTGTTTTTGTCAAAGTCGCTGCTATCAAATGCAGTGGTACCTTTCAATCCTATCTTGATTACCTTTTTTCTTTTATCCAATAGATCAAGCAAAGGAATGATGTTGTCTGCGCCTCCGCTTTCTACGAGTTCAATAAACCACTTTTGCTTGCTGACATAGGCGACCTCGTTCTTGCACATCTCTGCAATCTTCTCTTCAATAGTTTTTGACTGGCTGGTAGCGATAAATCGCATAGCCAGATACAGATCATTGTCAATTCGCGCGCTGATTCTTGTCTCAATGCTGACTTTTGCTGAACTCATCTTTGTGTTTTTCTTCATTAATTTTCTCCATAATTTATTCAGTTGTAGCAGGATAATTTTAGTTGTCAACATAGATTGCAACATTCCTTATATAGCCTGTGCGCATATGCACATGGCTAAAAATTCAATTTACATGGGTAGAAACATGTACCGTTAACTCCCATTATTTATCCTGTACGCCTATGCACATAGGCTAAACAGTCGATTTACATGTGTAGAAACAAGAACTATTAACAGTCCAGATGTTTCAACCTTAGATACTGCGATGTACAAATTTGGACTGCTAACACTAATAATTCCTCCAACCAGAAGTATTGGAATTTAGACAGTCTGGGTGGTAACAGTCCAAGTTTGCTCAACATATTCCACAATATTTGACATCAATTTTTTATTTGCTATTCTATTAATTAGTGGCGTTACTTTAACTGCCTGAAAAACAAGAAAAACAGGAAAAATAAGTTAAAGCAAGGTCAATCAATCCTACGCTTACCCCTAACGGGCTATTCTTAGTTTGAATATCGTGGGTTTCACCCACACCCGCTGCTGCGCGAGGCCAGGTAAAAAACACAATAAAGGAGGCCAAATGGCACAACCAAAAAAACTAAAAGATCCACATCTCAAACAGAGAGCCGGTCAAACTGGCGTTGAAGCAAATAAACAAAGACGCACTAAGCGTTTTGAAATCAGGTTCACCGCTGAAGAATGGGCCGCTCTCCAACAACGAGCCATAGAAGCAGGAGCATCTTCCACAGCAATTTATGCTCGTGCAGCTCTTCTGCCTGCCAACCACCAGGCTGACAACGAGACTAAAGCAGAGCACAAACTTCGTATTCAGTTATTGGCTTCGCTTGGAAAAATCGGCAGCAATGTCAATCAGATTGCTAGAGCAATCAATCGCATGAAGGTATGGAACAGCACGACAGAAGGCATGCTTCAAGAGCTGACAAAAATTCAGGAAGGGGTAACAGCTATAACAAGGATATTTAGGGAGAAGAAATGAACATAACGATCTTCCCAACTGGGAAAGGTGGGGCAGCTTCAGCCGTTAATTACTTACTGAACGACGTAGATCATGAAGGAAAAAAGCGCTCTGTCATGCCTGAGATCCTGTTTGGCGATCCCGACACCTTCACGGCCATAGCCAATGCAACTAACAGATTGCATAAATACACTTCTGGCGTGTTTGCATTCCGTGACCGAGAAACCCTTACCCCTCACCAGACCAGCACCCTCATCGAAACATTTCGCGCCACGTTCCTACCAGGCTTGAGGCTGGACGAGAACTTTGCAGATTTTTGGGTCATGCACCGCGACAAGGGGAACCTAGAGCTGCACTTCCTGGTTGCCAACACTGAGATCACCACCGGCCAGCAGCTCAACATTCATCCACCGGGCGAGAAGAATATTCAGTTCTTCCGCGCCTTCTCTGCGGTCATGAACAACACCTTCGGCTTCGCCCAAGTAGTACCAGATCCTCTAAAAATTGCACTTAAGCCATTTGAAGCAAAGTCACCCAGCGGCAAGAAAAATAAGAAGGCCAAGAACGACTTTGCCAAGGTCCTGCACGCAGAGATCACCAACGGCTTCATTGCTGACCGCAACGCCTTGATCGGCTTCATGAAGCGCAGCGGCATTGACGTGCAGAAGGTCAGCGGCGACTTCATCACCGTCCGTCTGCCTGGCGCTCAGAAAAACACACGCCTTAAAGGCCCACTGTTCACCAAGAACAGCAATTATGCCGAACTAGTAAGGCAGCACCACCAATCCAAGATCCCAACGTTCCTGGCACCATTAGAGGCTCAAGAACAGAAGGACAAGCTGGTAGCAGGGATCGAGGCCAGAGCCGCTTTCAACCAGCGTCGCTACCTATCCCCTAAACCTGGTGCAAACCGCAACAGAACCGCTGCCATGCCCGCCGGTGCTAATGCTCAGATCAAGCTGAATCCTGTCAAAGTGCAATCGCTATCAAATAACACCAGCATTATCATAGCCAGCCAACTGACAGCGTTGAAAGATCAAGCTGATCCCGCTATCAGCAACCCGGCCGCTCAACTTCCTCACCACGTCGCACGCCGCCAAGATGAACGAGAACAGGCCACCGCCATCCCCTCCGTCACAGGTGCTGCCTTGGGTGGTTTAGAAGCCCAGATTGGCAACCTATCCTTGCAATATCACACCCTTTTATTGAGCCTGGCCAGTGCCACAGGGAGACGAGCTTCGCTACTCCAGGCACAAATCATGGCTGTAGAGCAAAAACTAGCTGCTTTGAATCTTGAGCTGCAACGAAAAAAAGCCCAACTTGTCAGCGATCCAGCTAAACCAAAAACATAAAGTCACCAACAGGTGCTTTTTCAGTTATGAAATACTAGTTAAAATCATATGAATTTAACTTGACAATATCTATTCTCCTGATAGAAATATAAGAACAGGAGATATAAATGATCAAGAAGAAAAACAACTCATACCGCCTTATCAAAGACAACATTGCAAAGCTCACCTTAATTCACCTAGCAACACGCATTTCCCCATCAAATCTGACAGCAATATTTTTAAGCAATTTTGCTGACGACAAGCTGCGTTTGATGAAGAAGACAAAGGACGGCTATTGGCAATGGGACTTATCAAGCAAAACACCCTACAAGTACTTTAAGAGGGAATCGGCAAAATACCTGAAGAACAACTCGTCCAATCATTCCCTCAAAACGATGCTAGAGATTATAAAAAATAGATACCTTACCAATGAGTATATTGGCTTTAGATACGAAGCTCTACTACTGAACTATCGATCACAAGAGTCATTTTTGAAGGATTTTGTACGCGACAGTTTCATTAGAGTATTCCCACCTCTACCAACCATGACACCAAAAGAAAGGGCAACCAGAAATCAAAGACTAGGAAAGATATCTTGCGATCATTGGATAGGAGACATTGTGGAATGCAACTACTTTAGTCAAGCACCAGGATTTATGATGGATAATGTAAAAAAATCCATTAATATGATTGAGCTTTATGTTGCAAATATACTCAACGACAAGAATCTAGATTATGACTTCATGAAGCTTGAAAGCAACCAAAATTTGCAAACAAAACTTCAACCTAAGCCACAAGAAGTCAAGGCAAAGATTGTTAAGATTTAATACTTCTTTGTTTCATATATAGCGCTAGTTCATCCTCTATCGTAAAAAAAGAATTACTTCTTACCCTGCACACAGTCACGCCAGTGAGAAGGCTCCGGCCTTCTTCTAAGTTATGAGGTCCGGGGACCGGCGACAGCCCAGGCGGCCAGTAACGGCATTGCCTAAGCTACTGCCACTTATAATTCCCATTTGATAATTATCACTAGACCAATAGCCCTCGCTCGCTGTAGACTGGAGGAACTTTTTGTTGCAAATAGCCCAAGGGCCAACATGGGGGAGTGAGTCGGTGATCAATCAGATAGACATAGCGAGTTTTGGCAGCTTCCAAGGCTTAGATTGGAAAAAGACGGTAAAGGATAGTGGCAAGACGGTCCAGAATTTCAAACGGCTGAACATTCTGTATGGACGAAACTACTCTGGCAAGACGACGCTCTCACGCATCTTTCGTTCGCTTGAAACTCGCAAGCTCCCCCTGAACTATATCGGGGCGTCCTTTTCCATGACTGGTGATAAAGGCGCTGTCACCCATACTGGTTTAGCTGCGCACAACTACGACATCCGGGTGTACAACCGAGACTTCGTGACTGACAACTTGAGCTTCCTGGTCAATCAGGAGGTCGGTGGCGTCATCAAAACGTTCGCCATCGTCGGTGAGCAGAACAAAGAAATTGACGACGCCATCGCTGCGATTGAAGTCAAGCTAGGCAGTGTGGAAAGCAAGGCAGGACTTCGGTTTGATCTGGAAACAAAAAGAAAAGAGCGCGATCAGACGAGGACGGCTCACACTACCGCGTCAAATGGCCTAGAAGAAAAGCTCCGTTTGCATGCCAGCGACAAGATCAAGAAGAACCGCCAATACGGTACTGCCATCTATAACATCACCCACATCAAAGCCGACATTGCTTCCACGAAAAAGCCTGACTTCGTTGCTCTTACTACCGAGCAACAGGGCAGCAAACTTAACTTGCTCAAGCAAGAAGCTCTGCCAGATATCACAGGCACCTTGGCCATCAGCCTCAAGTTGGAATCGCTGACGGCAACAGCCAACCCGCTGCTGTCTAAGACAATTACCCCAACCAAGGCCATTGAGGAACTTCTCAAGGACAGCGCCTTACAGCTCTGGGTAAAACAAGGGATGGGCCACCACAGGGAGAAGCGCGAAACCTGCGCCTTCTGCCGCCAAGATCTGCCACACGACATTTGGCAGGCATTAGATGAGCACTTCAGCAAAGAATCTGACGATCTGGAAACCGCCTTAGATACTTCGATTAGTTCGGTCACAGAGGAAATCGCCACCATTGCAGGACTCAACGCTTTCACAGGCACTCAGTTTTACGCTGAAGAGCGTACTGCATTTGAAGCCAGCAGCATAGCCCTGTCCCAAGCATTAAGCGTGTATAAGAAGGATCTGGAAACGCTCAAAAAAGCGCTTGAGACTCGGAAGAACAACCTGTTCCAGCCAGTATCGTTAAAGAGTGCTGTGCACGACGCGACAGAAATTGAAAAGCACGTCGCCGACATCAATTCGCTCATCTCCAAGAGCAACGGTAAGACCACCACACTTGAAAAGGACAAGACCGCCGCTAGGTTGACGCTTCGCCTGGCTGATGTATTCGCGTTCGTTGAGGCCATCACCTACGAAAAAGAAGTTAAAAACATTGAGAATCTAAAGACTACTGCTGATACGGCAGGCACGACCTTCACCAATGCGGAAAAAGCTATCCGTGACGCGGAGGCCGAAGTTCAAACGTTGAGAGCTAAACAGAAGGATGAGCGCAAAGGTGCTGAACGGGTTAATGCCCTCCTTAACAACTTTTTCGGTCATGATGGCATTAAGCTGGAAGCTCGCGAAGGAGGAGACAAGGCAACCGTCAAGTTTGAGATCACGCGCAACGGCAAATCGGCATACAACCTCAGTGAAGGCGAGTGCAGCCTTATCGCTTTCTGCTATTTCATGGCAAAACTTGATGATCCTGAGAGTAAAGGCAAAGAGTTAATAATCTACATTGATGATCCAATTTCCAGCTTGGACGGAAATCATATCTTCTTCATGTACAGCTTGATTGAAACCTTGATCGCCAAGCCCTTGAAAAATACTGACGGTTCAAACAAGTATCGCTATA
This sequence comes from Acinetobacter sp., assembly GCF_045628685.1. GTDB lineage: Bacteria > Pseudomonadota > Gammaproteobacteria > Pseudomonadales > Moraxellaceae > Acinetobacter. Next base: position 7,953 of record NZ_JAZQPV010000056.1, on the reverse strand, counting down.
AACAACTATTCATCTCCACACACAACTTGGACTTTCTGAAATACCTGAAGCGCCTGTCCATTCCGATGAAGAAGCTGCCAGCAGCAGAGGGAACAAAGGCAAAGAGTGTCAGCGATCATGAACACTTTATGATTGAGCGAAACGGAGCTTCAAGCAACATCACGCTAATGCCGTCCTATCTCAGAGACTACATCACTGAGTTTCATTACCTTTTCCACCAAATTTACAAGTGCAAAGATCAAGCTGCCGCAGCAGAAAATCACGAGCCGTTCTTTGGCTTTGGCAATAATCTGCGCAAATTCTTAGAGGCATTTTTATTCTTCAAATTTCCATACCATGATGACAAGAACGATTCATTTGAACGGATAAAAAAGTTCTTTGGTGAAGAGGAAGACACAGCCATTGTACTTATCAATCGCCTCAACAACGAGTTCTCACACCTAGAGTCGGTTCCGGACAGAGGATTTAAGCCTGTTGAAATACCAGAGATTGCTAAGGTTGCCAACTATGTTTTAGATAAGATTTATATATCAGACAAGGCGCAATACAACTCTCTTTTGAAAAGCATTGACCAGCCTGAGCGAATGGACTGATTTTTTTCAACGCCTCGTCCTTAAAACAAAAGCACCCGGACAGGTGCTTTTTATTTCGCATTTTCAATGTTTTTGATTAGTTAACTTCAAATTAACTTAACTAATAGCATCCTCGTTGTCTTCCCAAAGCGACGGCCGGTTCTCTAAAGATACTTGCGTACCGGGCTGTCCTCGTACTTCGTAAGCGATACCGTCTGAGAACTCGTGTAAGTCAATCCATACGAACTTCTTCCCATCAAACTCTTTAGGGAAAACCATAAACAGAACCTCGCATTTAATGCCTGGTACTTCAGACTCAGCAAATACTTTGAACTGGCGATATTTTTCAATCTCCCAGTCAGGCATAGCGAAGCTTTTTCCATTGTCAGTGGTGGCAAACTTGGCATCAGCAACGATGACATCGGTGTCCGATCCGCTCTCTATAATGAAATCAGGGCGTTTTCCACCAAGTTTTCTCAGTCTTTGGTGCATCGTAGTCCTTCCTTGATCGAAATTCACGAAAGGCCATCTATTCCTATTTAACCACTGGCGAGCAAACCTTTTCCCCCCAGTGACCAGAGTGAACAGGATCAAGTTTTGCTAAGGCTAGACGGAATTCTTGCAGTGTTTTTGCCATAATTTCCCTTCTTTTCTCCTAGTTGGTTTTTAACAGCATAGCGAGTTACAACCACTACTTATACCAACGCAATGCCGTCAGGCGGAACGGCTCCGACCGTTGCATGGGCTATAAGGTTCGGGGACCGGCGACAGCCAATCGTTGAAGTCAGATCAAGCTCTCAATGCTTACATCGCGTTGAGAAGATCCATTGGATCGGGTGGATTTGTCCTGGCGAAGAATTCAGTACCAATAAGAATTGGCTGGTATTGAATATTGTAGCGAGCGACCATCTCCGCTGCCCTTCCAATGAACATCATGTCATTAAAATGGTCAGGAGCCTTGTAATGCTTTACCAAGCGGGGAGGCAATGCCGCATCAACAATCGTATCGCCTCCCAATGAAATCCACGCATGAACCTTTTGCGCACCTTGCAAATGCTCTATCGCCTGGACCTCTTGCTGCAAGCTATCCAAGGTTGTCTCAAACTCGTCAGTTCCGTTGATGATGACATTGCCCAAGACAATATTTGCAGCAATGCCTTGGTTGTTCAGGTGTGCAAAGATGTTGGTCGAAAGTGTCTGGCAGGAGTTTCCCCAGTAGCCGGGCACCACCCTATCTAAAAATCCTGAAAACTCTCCCAAGAGCTGTGAAGTTCTCCGCAGCACTCCGTCGTCAATTTGAGCTTCCGGTGAAATGATCAGTGGCCGTTTAAAGCCCAGTTTAGCTGATTCTGCGATAGCGTCCTTTAACATTCCACGATAAATATCTGTGTAACCTAAAACGTCCTCTTTATTCATCTTAACCCAACTTTCATATTTACTTCTGATTTCTCTTCAAAGAGTACTGCAAGCTATGCGAAGTAATCGAAAAAAAAGCACCCAATCGGGTGCTTTCGTCCTGCTACAGTGCTTCTACGAGCTTAAGCAATTCGGCAACGGAATAAGCTCCATCAATCCGATTATTATCGAAAGCCATCATATAGTGGTAACGATATCCTGTTTCGTGCGTAATTTGATTAGCCTGTGCTTGCCAAATTTGGCCCAACTTAAGTTTATCTTTTGAATCCGAATTATCCCGATCATCACCTTTCGTTTCCAAAACAATGATATTCTTGTTCTCAGTAATTATCAAAAAATCAGGGTAATGGTTCAAGAAGCCATTAATTACAAAGCCTTTGCCTCGCTCAAGATTTCTGTGCCACCAGACGACGTTTTCCAGGTCCGCCACGCTACGTATGACCTTAGACTCCAAGCCGTTTACACCAGCTTCAGTAACGTACAAGCTCTTGCTGATTGCTGGAGCATTATCGCTAGGCGTAATCGTAGGAGAGAACGAAAACTCTGGACGGAGCGTAATTTTCTGAGTGGTGAGCCAGTTGTTAAATTCTTTGGCCGCGTATTGGTTGGCTAAGCTCTGGATCTTTTCTTTAATAAGCTTAACGTAGGCATAGTCTCGCTCAAGGCAATCGGCCCGTTGTTCAGCATTCATAACCTCAACAATACGTTTCAGATAGTGCTTTACATCGTTATCTTCAATTGGGTAAAAAGAATTCTTCCCTAACAGACCGAACAACCGGCCAATAATAGATGTAACTTGTCCAGAGAGAGGCTGACTCTTGATGATTTTATTGAATCGATCCTTCTGCTCTTTCTTCACTGGTTTAAAAGCGAGGGAACTTTCACCATTTCCGATATCCTCTGCATCTACCGCATATACATCAGATTCAATGGCCGTGAAGTTGATCGTAGCGTCCAAGTTCGCAAGCGCAAAGTTGGACAATAAGTTCTCTTTAGCCAGCTTATGCCAATCGTCACCAGTGTCAAAGAAGCCACCGTCTGAAGGGAGCTTGACGAAGAACTGAGGTAATTTTATCGCTTTTGCTGACTGTTCAAAAACGGGTTTTAGCTTGTGTTCGTTCATGTGCGCTTTGAGTTCTTCGGGAAAGGTACCGCCGGTGGCTGCTTCAGATTGCTGCTCAAACTGTTTAGCTTGAGCCACCGCTTGCGCCTTAATTTCCTCAACACCTGTGCTATCTCCAGTACTAGCCACAACCGTCTGACCAATGGCAGCACCGCCAGTCTCCAGCGCCACGCCAGAACCAATCGCTGCCTGCTGGACAGCCTGCTCTTCCCAGTTCTGGTTAAGCTTGCTTTTATCAACGTCTATACTTGCTTCTCCCGAGGCCGCAGCAGTCGCATCAGGGTTAGTCGCTTCAGACGGCGGCCCAGTTAGATCCAGTTGCTCTTGAGTGCCAGTAGGATGCGTTGGCGGTTCTTCCGAGGTGAGCGCTGTCAGATCCACTTCACGATAATCACGCTTGGAAAATCCAGCCTTGTTCAGACCAGCCACAACCTGGCTCAGTGTACTTTGGAACTGACTTGAAGAGGTGAAGACATAGCTAAGATTAAGCAGTTCTACGCTATGCTTGCGCGTGTAAGGCATACGCAAAACCCGGCCAAGAATCTGCGTGACATCCACCACCGAGGACTTATTTGCCAACGTCGCCAACACATATGCAAACGGGCAATCCCAGCCTTCTTTAAGCGCATTTACAGTTATGATGTATCGCACTTCGCACTGTCGGCTCCACAGATCAACACCCTTCAACTCATTCACATTGGCCGTCTTAATTGCAATGTGCTCAGGTGGAATGTTGAGATCCAGCAGAATCTCACGCACCTTCTCAAAGGTCGTAGTGTCGTCTTTTGTCTTTGGTTCAGCCTGGAAAAGAACAATTGGACGAATGTATCCGCCGCCATTAGCCTCAGCCTTTTTGGCGAACTCTTCCAACTGTCGGCGCATGTTCAGCGCTGCATTAATCACATCAGCCTGCGTGCGTTGATTAGCAACGATTACAGGCAACTTGACCATATTCTGCTTCTTCAGACTCAGCGCATCAACATAGCTAATAATATTGCTGTTGTCGCGGGGCGTCGCTGTCAGGTCAAAAATAAAGCTTGGGTTGAGATTGCGAAGCATGTCCACAGACAAGCTGCTTTCGGCATTGTGGCTTTCGTCTACCACCACAACAGGTTTCAAACTACGCATGACGTTGATGAGCGCAGAAGGATCAGTTCCCTCAAGTGGCTCTACCACATCGCTGTCATCGTTCAAGAACGAAGCAAGATAGCCGTTCTCTTGAAACGCCTTGCGGTTCTCTTTGTTAGTGGCCTTCAACGAGTCAAAGGACATGACCACCAAAGAAAGTTGCTCTTTAACCGTGTCTGCGTTGAAGCCAGCACCTTGCAGAACGTCAGCCTTTTCGTACACCTGAACACGTCCATTGAACAGGTCATTCAGCCGTTGACGATACGGGTGATCGATATTTGATAGGTTCTTGACGGTTTGCTCAAGAATCGTCAGCGAAGGAACCAACCACACCACGAACTTTGGGCGTGTCGGGTTGTACTCAGAAAAAGCTGTAAAAATTCTGTCCAGTGCATTGACCGCGATGTAAGTCTTGCCACCAGCGGTGGGTACCTTCACGCATACGTGCGGCACTTCCTTGATGTTGTTCTTGTAGATTTGATTAAGAACGCCACGATCCTTCCAATACTTACTAAAAGCATTCGGAAGATGCCCTTTGCACTCAAGCAGGGTTTCTAAATATTTGCCGAGGTCTTTCAGGACATCGGCTTGATAATCTTTAAGTTCCATATCTTTTTCTTTTTTTAGAAACGTGTGATGTCTCGTGGAATACGCTTGAAGGTGATTCCGTGCTTGTAAAGGAATTCTTTATCCAACGCACATTTGTCGGCATAAACCGTGAATTGCTCTGGTCGAGCCGAAAGGGACTTGATGTTTAAGCTTCCCAAGAAATCTAGATCAAGAGTGGTGACACGATCACGCTCATAATGGAACAACCACAGCGCAGTATTTGTGGCACCCAATGCATAAGGACTTACTAAATTATCTTCATCAAACCGGTTTCCGGGTGGGATGCTTTCTGTATATGCGACATAGTCTCTAATAGCGGCAACGCCTACCTCTTCGTTTATGTTCTTGTCTTCTTTAAACAACGCTGCCCCAACAGTATAAAAGTCAAAGCATCCGCCGGTCCCGACATTCACCGTAATATCATTACCATAACCGCTCATAACGCGACGAACACGCTCTGCTGTAATTGTTTCAGCATAATCCATCATTTCGCATAAGATAAACCGGCGATTTCCACCATCCTCTGCATTCAATTTCAACACCGCATGTGCGGTTGTGCCACTCCCAGCAAAAGAATCTAGGATAATTGCGTTCTTGGAAGTTGAAACCTCAAGAATTCGCTTAATAAGAAGTGAAGGTTTGGGAGTTGGGAAGACCTTATCGCCAAAAATTTCTTTCAATTCCTGATTTGCATTATCAGTGTTGCCAGCAAATTCATGATCCCAAAAATTCACAGGGGGCATAACATCCCTCACCTCCGACAAGAATCTTTTAATTGAAGGAGTCTTCGATTTACCATCAGCCCCCCAATATACCAGCCCTTCTTCAAGATACTTGTGAAAAGTTTCTTTAGAAGAGCGCCAAGCCTTCTTTGTAGGAATTAAGAGTTCCCCTGTGTTGGGCTGCGTAATTTCATAGGAAAGGTTTGGTCGTTCAGCAGGTGACAACGGATTGGAAAAGGAAGCGGCTTTCCAAGGACCACGAGGGTCGTTATCCGGGTTGGTGTAGCGAGCATTTGCCTCTTCTCCCTTCGCAATCATATTCGGCTTAAATGACTGCGATTTCGAATAGCAGCAAATATGTTCTACAATATTAGTAAAACCTTCGGTGTTATTGCTGCGCGTGTATCTTTTCTGCCATTCTATTTGCGCCACGAAATTAGATGAACCAAATATCTCGTCGAGAAGCATTTTCAAATGAGCTACTTCATTATCATCTATGGATACAAAAATAACACCATCATGCGCCAATAAGCGATGCAAAAGTTTCAGACGGGGAAACATCATGCACAACCATTTGTCATGCCTGCTTAAATCTTCACCTTCTTTACCCACAACCTGCCCAAGCCATTTTTTTATCTTCGGATCATTAACTGCATCATTGTATACCCAACCCTCATTACCTGTGTTATAAGGCGGGTCGATGTAAATGCAATTTACCCTACCTTCAAATTCAGGAAGAAGACTTTTTAAAGACTCAAGGTTATCGCCATGAATGATGCGGTTATTCGTAGAATTGGTTGGAGAACCCGTTTTAGCCTCAAAGCTGTACTTTTTTTCGAGCAAACGAAAAGGCACATCATGATGATGATTGACCACCTTGTGTTTCCCGACCCACTGAAGCATTGGCATAAATTTGTTTTTCTAAGAAACACTGGCCGCAAGCGGCCAGTGATGTTTGTTAATTGCTGTAATTTTACTGCTAACCCGCCTCTTCATCCCACTTTCGCAGGAGAGCCAGCTTGGCTGCAATCTTGATCTCTAAGCCTCTTGGCACGGGTTGATACCAACCAGGCTCTGGTATGCCATCAGGAAGATAAGTTTCCCCTGCTGCATAAGCATTCGGTTCGTCGTGAGCATATCGGTATTCATGTCCATAGCCAAGTTCTTTCATTAGCTTGGTGGGAGCATTACGCAAGTGAACAGGCACTCCCTTGCTCTTATCCTGCCTCACGAAAGCTTTGGCTTGATTGTAGGCGTTGTATCCAGCATTGCTTTTCGCAGCTACAGCCAGATAGATAACCGCCTGACCTAGCGCCAACTCCCCTTCTGGACTGCCAAGGCGCTCATAAGTTAAAGCCGCATCATTGGCTATCTGCATAGCTCTCGGGTCAGCTAAGCCAATGTCTTCCCAGGCCATGCGAACAATGCGCCGCGCAAGATACCGCGCATCTGCGCCACCGTCCAACATACGAGTTAGCCAATACAAGGCGGCGTCAGGATGTGACCCACGCACCGATTTATGCAGAGCTGAAATCTGGTCATAGAAGTTATCGCCGCCCTTGTCAAAACGTCGACTATTCAACGTCAAGGCGTTCTGCAAGAAGTCTGCGGTAATCTCCGTGATACCTGAAGTATTTGCGGCAGTGCTTGTTTGCTCCAGCAAATTCAAGAACCGTCTTGCATCACCGTCTGCATACCCGATAATCGTGTCGGTGGCTAAGTCGTCAAACTGGAGATGGCCTAGTGCGATAACTTGCGCACGCTTCAAAAGCAGCCTTAGTTCTTCGTCAGTAAGCGACTTCAGAACATAGACTTGCGCCCGCGACAGCAGAGCCGAATTAACTTCAAAAGAAGGATTCTCTGTGGTGGCACCAATGAAGATAACAAGGCCACTTTCTGCATAGGGAAGAAGAGCATCTTGTTGGGACTTATTGAACCTGTGAATCTCATCTACGAACAAGATCGTATGCTTGCCCGTAGCCAGATTCTGCTGGGCCTGCTCCATTGCGGCCCTTATGTCTTTGACGCCAGAGAACACTGCCGACAAGGCAATAAATTCGCACTTAAATGCGGTTGCCGTGAGCCGTGCCAAAGTCGTTTTCCCTACTCCGGGCGGCCCCCAAAAAATCATGGAATGCGGCTTGCCCGACTGAAAAGCCAGCCTTAAAGGTTTGCCCTCACCGAGCAAGTGAGACTGTCCAACCACCTCGTCCAAGGTCTTTGGACGAAGCTCTTCTGCCAATGGCGCTTGAGGCTCTTGAGAGAACAAATCAGCCATGCTTCCCCCATGCGAAACAATGGGGAAGCCCAAATATTTGCACAATTAGTCTTGTAAGTAATTGATTTAAATAAGACTTGACAGCTTTGTTGAAGCGGTGGATCT
>NZ_JAZQPV010000055.1:0-3628 GCF_045628685.1 Acinetobacter sp. | reverse complement strand
GTAGGATCTCGATTTCTGGTTCACGCCACCAAAGGGAGTATTCACTTTGGAGTGCGGCAACGGGCTGAACTGCATGCGCCCTACGTATGGTGCCTGCACCGGCTTCTGAAAGTCCGAAATGCTTTACTTTTCCTTGCTGAATTAAATTTTTTATAGCGCCCGCAACATCTTCGATTGGAACATCCGGATCGACGCGGTGCTGATAATATAAATCAATCACGTCAGTTCGAAGCCTTTTAAGCGAACCTTCAATCACTCTTCTAATGTGCTCAGGACGGCTGCTTAAAGCAGACCATCGTGTGCCCGCCTCTGCTTCAGCTGCAGGCTTAAAACCAAATTTAGTGGCAATTATCACATCCTTACGGAAAGGCTCAAGCGCCTCTCCAAGCAATTCTTCGTTTGTGTATGGCCCGTATACTTCTGCTGTATCAAAAAACGTAATGCCTTTTTCAAAAGCAGACCTGATCAAAGTGATCATTTCCTTTTTATCTTTTGCCGCCCCATATGACCAGCTCATTCCCATACACCCCAAACCAAGAGCCGAGACTTCTAAACCACTGCTAGCTAATATTCTCTTATTCATGTCAATGTCTTTAAGATACTTCTAATTCATTATCCTGTAGTCATGAGGCGACTGTCCCACCCGTTGTTTAAATAACCGGGTAAAGTGTTGTGGGTATTTAAATCCCATATCATATGCAATCTCACTTATTGACTTATTTGGATCAAACATCCGCTCTTTGGCAACATCAATGACCTTTCCCTGCAAATAATCCTGTGCCGATTGCCCGGTCTTCTTTTTAATAAGGTCTCCGAAATATTTGGCCGATAGATTAAGTGCGTCTGCACAATAACCTACTGAAGGTAAGCCAATTTGTCCGGGCTTATCAGATTTAAAATAGTTATCTAACAGTTCTTCGAACCGTGTCAGCACATCCTTATTAATGTGTTTTCTTGTAATAAACTGCCTGTCGTAAAAGCGTTCGCAGTAACTAAGCAATAATTCAATTGTGCTGACGATAAGCTTGCGGCTGTGTTTATCAATGGGATGTTGCAGTTCATAGCTAATTTTGCCAAAGCATTCCAGTAGCAGTTCTTTTTCACGGGCAGACACATGCAGAGACTCTTTAACATCATATGAAAAGTAATGGTAATCTTTAATCATTATACCAAGCATGGTCCCTCTGATCAGGTCAGGATGAAAAGCAAGTGCCCAACCGTTGGGCTGAATGGTTGTACCATTGTCTACTTCAAAACCCGCCTCTTGTCCAGGTGATATAAAGATAAGGGAGTCCTCCTGGTAATCATAATGATTACGCCCATAACGGAGGTCAGCACATTTTTCATCCTTTAAAAAAATCACATATAGTTCAGAGATGAACTTTTTTACCCTTATCGGTTGTGATTTCGACTGGTCCAGCACCGTGACAAGCGGATGTAATGTTTGTTGGCCTCTTTCGGAATTAAATTGAGTAACACTCTCTAGTTTTTTACTTAGTTCCACAGCGTAATTTTTATTTCCATTCAAAATTACAACAAGATTTCATTGGTACAGCCTACTGAGCTCATAATCAGGAATAATGGTAAGTATTACAGGAATCTGTATAAGTATATGGGCATAAAATAGGCTCAAATTTGTACCATCAAACTGAGTATCGACAGGCATTCGGTGCCGATCTTGGCTACTTTTTTTTTCTTCATAAGCAAACCGTACGAAGCTGAGTAGAGTTTTTCTGAATGATGCCATAGCTGTGTTCAGCGCAACACGATAAAGCCATGTCGAACTCTTAGAACCACCGCTGAATGAGGGATATGACCTCCAAAGCTGGAAAATAACTTCCTGAAAAAGATCTTCCCGGTCTTCAGTGCTATTGCGGTAAATCCGGCATATCTTATGGATGATGCCTTGGTTATCCTTTATGATTGTTAGAAATTCCCTTTCGCTCATTACTAATGTTTGGTATTATCTATTCTTACTCCTTTTATAGGGGAATGATCTTCAATGATTTTGTAATTTACACAAATGCGCCGCCCTTGTTTTATCACATCGCCATCCTTTACGTTCACGGTATTTTGTTTGAAGCCATGGTCATTTATTTTTAATGGCGTCGATTTCCTTTTTCAGGATTAATATACTGTCTCTTAAGATCTGTTGCTGTTTAAAAATCACTTCAGCTTTTTGACTAAGTTTCTGATTCTTAATATTCATTCGCTTCTCAGGAGATTAATTGGGTCCGCAAGATGTGGCGCTTATTGAAACAGCCAACAAAAGTAGTAAACTTCTCATATATGATTTTTCAACTATTAGTTGTTCGTATTTTAGAAAACTTACACCAAGAGCAGAATATTTTTAATATTTGATTAGGTACTCATCTACTCGTCCACATTACAAAAAACCGTGAAAAAATGATAATACAATATATCTCTTATTAAGAGTTGGTCACATCACAATTGAGAGCTACTATTAGCCAAATAATTATATTTCTGAAAGTATAATTGATATTATGTACAACTTGACGTACATTTATAAGTACTTAATAATTAAGTTTATGAAAGTGGTGACTATCTCGTCCTTGAGGACAAACATGAAAAATTACTTTGATGAAGTAAGTGCAACAGAAGATATTTTGATTATTCCACGTAATAATAAAGAGGATGATGCTGTTGTGGTAATTTCTATTAAAGAATATAATGCCCTTACTGAAACTTCACATCTAATGTCAACTGATGCTAATCGTAGACGTCTTGAGCGGTCTATTGATCATTTAAAGCAAGGTAATACCAAATTGTTTACGCCAGAAGACGAAGTTCCAGTGAAAGCATAAGGTATGAATCTGGTTTTTACACATGAAGCTTATGAAGATTTCGAGTATTGGATGGACAATGATGAAGAGGCTGCAAACAAGATTAGAGAGTTGTTAAAAGAAATTAAAAGAACTCCTTTCCATGGCATGGGAAAACCTGAAGCTTTGAAGCATAATTTAAAAGGCTTTTGGTCCAGACGTATTACGGGTGAGCATCGCCTAGTTTACCAGATATCTGGATCCAAAGGCAAAGACCAACAGTGTGCGATTGTCCAATGCCGATTTCATTATAATGATATATAAAATGACTTCTTAGCTACTTCTGTATCGTCTATAATGTAATAAGAGTTCAATATTATATTCCATCGAAATTCTTTAAAAGGCTTTTGGTCCAGACGTATTATTTTTCGAAACCATAGAATTTTTTCACGTCATCACGAAACGTCGTTTTACACTTATCACCGTTCCAACGAATGGAAAAATATCCACCCAATCTGGACATATAGGTCTAATAAGTTAGAACTTTTAATACATCTAAAAATAATCCTGTAATATTAACTGAGGAAGCTATTTACTAAATACGCCAAATTATTTAAAATTGAATTAATGTGCACACTTTATTGTAAACTGCATTTTATCAAAAAAACGGGTCGTTTACTTAAACGATGTAAGAAACAAATTTATTCATTCTAACCTTTCAATTAGCACTTTACTGCGCTCCGCACAAACTAATAACTACCCTCTACCTTAAAATCACTATTATAAATCCTGATATAACGGTAATTCTTCCACAAAAGCAAACCTGCTCTCCACATGATCAATAG
>NZ_JAZQPV010000054.1:0-108380 GCF_045628685.1 Acinetobacter sp. | reverse complement strand
CTGTATCACCGTCAGCAGCATAGGCCATACCTGCACCAGAGAGCAGGGTGACGGATAAAGCTAGTGTTTTGATCGTGTTTTTCATCTTTGTTTTTCCTTTTCTAGTTTTGAAGCACCCCTCGCCCGGCACTTCTTTTTAATCAAGGGAGCGAGCCCGTCGTTACTGACCCATTAATCTCGTTGAGAGCTGGACCAGTAATTTTCTACGACTTCCGGATTGACATCCCATAAGCTGGATGACTTCTCCTCGTCTTTTTCTTTGTCAGCTTTTTCTTGAATCTCTTTTTTGTCATTCACTTTGCTTGTCGAAGATGAACGCTTGTTCTTGCTGATATATTTAATCAGGTCCTGCTTGCTCATTTCAGGCTCCGCTTCAGGATTTTGAATCACCTCAGATTCTTTGTTCTTGGGCGGCTTGGTATCTTTACTGGGTGTGTTGGTGGATTTGTTTTTTTTATTCGATGAATCTGCCTGAGACGAGGTCGATTCTTGAGCCGAACTGTTGGATGCTGTATTTTGTTGTTGCTGGCTTTTCTTGTATTTATGCAGAGCAACAGAACTGCGGGTTAAGTTCAATTGACCAAACTCAGGCGGTATTTCCGCCCGGCAGCTTTGAAATACTGGCGGTGGCACGACCTGGCTGAGCAATTCAAAAGTTGCCAGATTCAGCATTTGCCGCAAGGCAAAATTGGTGGCCTCCCGCTCTCCTTTCCCGATCTGAATATTGAGTAATGTACGTCCGGCAAACCTGCCCGCACCGATCCCGTAATCCTGTGCAGCAATTTGTTTCTGCAGCGAAACATTGCCAACGACCCTACTGCTGCGCGTATCGGTCAGCGATAAGTCCAAACCGACCATAATCCGGGTTTGACTGTAATTCGGGCCGACCCCTGCAATCTGCATGTCAAAACCGCCACCCGGAATAAAATCCAGGCTGTTAATGCTGCCGGTGACATAATAATCAGAGGCCTGAATCTGCTTGGGGTCACGAATCCCCCATTTGGCTTCACTTTCGATAATGCGCGGATCACGCCGGTTCATTAAGCTGACCCCCGCCTGAAACAGGGCAGACTGCACCATATCCCCGGCACCCTGGGTAACCATTTTTCCGCTACCGCCATTGGTCACCACATCTTTGCCGGTCTGGTCCAAAATTGCGCCCACCGAGAAACTGACATCACTCCGTAATTGCCCTTTCAGGCAGGACAGGGCCATGTCAAAAGGAGTAAAAATATCGGTGATGGGTGGACCTTCCACCAGTTTGACAGGCTTCCTGTTGGAAGGTGCCAAGCCGGTACAGCCTGTCAGAAGCTGACCAAAAATGATCGAGATGCCCACAAAAGATATTTTTTTTCTATTTAATGGGAAATTCAGCATACTGACTCTCCCTTTTGGGTGCTTAAGTTAGGACATTTCTGCTGATTCTGATTGGTATTGGAACTGACCGGCGCCTCATTCAGCAGTTCACTGGTAATGTCTACGGTGTTGCCGGAACCATCGATGCTGATATTGTTGGTCGGGGTATTCACCGTCCCGATAGAACTTGTTGAGGTGTTGTGTACTGTGGTTTTTCCTAATCCGGAATAATAATCCGACTCCTTGAGCTCAATCAGGTTTGCTTGGACTAAATTCTCATTAGAACGGCTAATTGATGGTTTCCAGCGCTGACTCCATTCGTCAGAGGTTGCATAAGCCTGGCTCAGAAAACATAAACAAAATAAACCAACATTAATCACTGATATTTTCATAATCTTTAATATCCTTGGATCCAGGATGTTTATTGTTTAACTTATCTAATAAATATTAAATCACATAAAAAAAATAAAATGCCAAACTCATCACCATTCACCTACTTCTCTCCTGCAAAGAAAAAAACATCTATCTGTTTTTATTGTTAATTTTTTTACTTATTATTTATTATTTAATTGTAAGAAATCATTATATAAAAATATTTAAATTTTAAAATTCACATAAACTATTTAATTAAGTTAATATATTTTTTATATTAAAAAGAATGAAAATTTTAATGCAGAAAAATTAAAACTGTCTCAGTGCTTTAGTTTTATGAAGCTGTAAAATTTGACTTTATTAAACCGCCTGTTTAAATCCGGTCCATGTCACAATTTATTAAAAATACAATTAACCGATCACCATTGAGATTTGTTGCAAAGAAATTGGGACCGAACTGTAGAGATTTGGCAGCAGCCGTTTTAAGGCCTAGGAATCTGATGTATCTAAGGAATGAAAGCTGAAGTCGTGGATCTGGGATCAAAAGATTTTACAGCCAGGTCGCCCTTGGTTACGTGCTAAAAATTATCTCGTGTCTAATCTTTAACGCGGGCAACCTCTAAGGGGGGGAATGATACGGTTGCAGGTACTCACGACTGGGTCTCGGACTGAATTTCAAGGATACAACTTAGATGTTTATCTTTAATTAAATAGTTGATATTTTTTATTTAAAGTAGAACTTTATATTTTAATACTACAATTGACATGCTTTCATTCTTGTCAAATCATTAAAATAAAAATCACTTATTTAAATTCTATAATTTATTAATTAATATTTATTTTCTTATAGTAAAATCAGGTAGTAAAATGTTAATAAAAATATAAAAAATTTAATTATTAATTTATTAAATTACAGACCATTATAAATAAAATTTAATACTATTTTTACATTAACAAAAATAGAAACAACTTGTGTGTTCCTTTTTAAATTTACTCCTTCTATCATGCTTAGGTGGTTTATTTAAATCAAAACACTCAGCTAAATAAAAATAGGAAAATATCACTATGGCTATTCAAGATAATGAAAATGATACTTCAAATCGTGGATTTGCAAGTATGGATCCAGATAAGCAACGTGAAATAGCGAGTAAGGGTGGACATGCCGCGCATGAAAGTGGCCATGCTCATGAATTTTCGTCGGAAGAAGCACGGGCAGCAGGTCAAGCTGCTCATAGAAGTGGAAATGCGCATGAATTTACTTCAGAAGAAGCGTAGAGCGGGTGCACGTAGCCATATAAATGATAATAATTCAGATGGTCGCGGTCGTGATGATGATGATCGGGGCCGCTCAGGTGGTCGGGGCCGCAGCCGTGATGATGATGACGATCGCAGTCGTTCAAGTGGTCGAGGTCAGAATAATAACAATGATAGAAAAAGAGATGAATATGGACGGTTTGTCTCAAGATAAGTATTCTTTAGTATATAAATAAATTCTTACTCTTATTTAAATTAAAATTTTCTGAATTGATTATATTGATTTGAATGAGAGTAAGTTTTTTAATGATTAAAATTATTTTTAATTAAAATTCACTTCGCCCACTAAATAAATACAATGATTACCAATAAACCTTATTAACAAAATACCTATTAAATTTAGTTTAATTTAAAAGTCATTTACTCAAAGTGAAAATTTCGATCTTATACTTTAAAATGTCTTGATAGAAGAAAAATTGATATTTTATTTTTAATATTATGAATTAAATATTGAAGTATATATGTTTACAACTAAAATAAACTTCTATGACTTTCAATCGGCTAGAATCAAGTTGGTATGAAATGTTCCTGACATAGTGCATTAGAAAATACATACTGTCATGGTAAATTGTAACGACCTCTTATCTTTCTAAAGTCATCCAGTGGCTTTATTTTAAGATAACTCAAGGATAAATAGTTGATGGAAAAATCTATGCAATGTCCTAAATGTGGATCTCCGGAAATTGAAAAACGAGATCATGAGAAAAACATCAAGACCATAAGCGGAATCCTGCTTACTTCTGCAGGCGCAACAGCCGGAACAGTTGGAGGGGCTGCAACTGGTGCATCAACTGGAGCAGCCATTGGCGCAATTGCCGGCCCCTTAGGTGTGATTTTTGGTGGAACGGTCGGGACTTTCGTGGGTGCAATTGCAGTAGGAGTTACCGGAGGTGTTTTAGGTAATATCTTTGGCAAAAAGGCCGGTGTAATTATCGATAAAAATGTGTTCTTGGATTACAAATGCCTAAAGTGCAATCATCGTTTTAAAGAAAAAGTATAACGACTCAACTTTTAAATTTTTAACTTCATTAAAAAGACCACTCTACAATGAATGGTCTTTTTTCTGCATGTATAGAACTTCAAAATTTTGCCTCGATGAGCCAACTATTTTCACATACTCCGCATCAATCTCATTAAATATCATGAATTTGCATGTAATTTATTAACCACATCACCGAGGCGTTTGCCCTGCTCTTCACACAAGACTTTTTCATCTTGGCTTAGGCTTAAATCATGACGCGGACCACTGACATGGCTTGCACCATACGGCGTACCACCCGATTTAGTATTGGATAAGGCCGGATTGGCATTCGGTAACCCCATAATCATCATGCCATGGTGGAACAAGGGTGGAAGCATAGTGAGCAAGGTACTTTCCTGACCACCGTGCATGGAACCTGATGAAGTAAAGACACAAGCTGGTTTCTGATGTAAAGCGCCATTCAGCCAGAGACTTGTGGTCTGATCCCAAAAATATTTCATCTCAGATGCCATATTGCCAAAACGGGTTGGAGAGCCTAAAGCCAAACCTGAACAGTTTGCCAAATCATCCAGAGTACAATAAATATCCCCTTCGGCAGGAATACTTGGTTCGGCTTCTTTGACCACTGTCGATAAATTGGGAACAGTGCGGATTTTTACAGCCATACCTGTAGATTCAATCCCGTTAGCAATTAAATAGGCCATTTCTTTCGTTGAACCATATTTGCTGTAATATAAAACAAGGACATAAGGCTGCATAATTTTTATTAACAAAGCTAAAAAAGAAAACTATACGGTATTTTTCCCATTTTTTGGTTAAGCTTGATGATGAAAATTCATAAAGATGATTAAAAAAATTGAGACTTTATAGCTATGTTAGAAAAGTATTTAAAAAAACTCCCTTTTTATGACAAGACTTGGTTTCAGTTTGTTTTATTTGTCATAAGACGTTTTGAAGCCGATCATTGCCGTGAACAGGCCGGTTCATTGACCTATACCACGCTATTTGCAGTAGTGCCCATGCTGACTGTGTTCCTGGTCATCATTTCTTCCATTAAAGCACTGGAGCCGGCAAGGCAACAATTACAACAACTGATTTATAGTAATTTCTTACCCAGAACCACGATTGCCTTTGATAAAGCCTTTAATGCCTTTACCGATAAATCCAGCAATCTGACCATCATCGGAATTTTATTTCTATTTATCACCACAGTGATGATGCTGACCAGTATCGAGACGGCATTTAACCGGATTTGGCGTGTCCGTGAAACGCGTGGCGGTATTATTGGATTCATGCGTTATTGGACCATTATCTCCCTCGGTCCAATTGTATTGGGCAGTGCCTTCGTTATTTCATCTGCTGTGGCCTCTTTAAATGTGCTGAGCAATAATTTTGCTGGTTATGAATTAGATGGTGAGTTTATTTTTTGGGGTATTTCTTTTGCCCTGACCATTCTGGGCTTTTTTATTTTAAATTGGACCATTCCCAACCGTAGTGTTCCCGTCAAGGCAGCTTTGATTGCAGGTACATTCAGTGCGGTGGTTTTTGAATTATTAAAAAATCTGTTTGGCATAATCATGACCAATTTCACCAGTTATGAAATTGTCTATGGGGCTTTTGCCGCCGTGCCAATTTTCCTGTTATGGATTTTCTTGTCCTGGAACATTGTCTTATTGGGGGTTGAAATCAGTTATGCACTAACCGCTTTTTATTCAGGCAAAGAACGGAAGCGCCATCCTGTGATTATGCTGCTGGATTTACTGGAGCTGTTTTATAAAAAACAGCTAAAAGGCGAAACTGTCTCTGATGAAGAAGCTTTGGGTATTTTGGGACGTGAAGAAATTGGACGCTGGCCTTCTTATGTGCTGATGCTCGAGCAACAAAACCTGGTCAAACGTACTGACAATGACGAGTTTGTTTTAGCGCGCAATCTGGATCAAGTTGATTTCTGGAGTTTCTATACTCAGTTACCCTATCCACTGCCACGCCGTCAGGATATGGGCAACCTTCACACTGACGATGAATGGATGCAGAAACTTGGACCCGCATTGATTGAAACAGATGACTACCTGTCAGCAAAACTGGCAATTCCCTTATCCAAAATTCTGGAACAGAAATAAAACTCTATTTCTCTCATTTCGCCAATTATTCAAAAATTTGACCTAAGATAGAAATATTTACCCTTCCTCCTTAAAAGAGGAAGGGATATTAATAAAACTTAAATTTCAGACGATGAGAAAAATCTAAAAAATATTTTGCAGCCTTATATATAAAAAAGGGACGGCTAAAGCAGCCCCTTTCTATTCAGTCAAAGTTTAAGCCTGAACAAAGGTTTTCCAGACAAAATCCTGGGTTTGGCCTTGTAACGTCATGGTCAATTGATCCCTTGCTTTTAATGCCGCCACACCTGCTGGCGTACCGGTCATCACCACATCACCCGGTTCTAAAGTAAAGACTTGGCTAATGTCAGCAAGTAAAGTCGCAATATCAAAAATCAGTAACGCAGTATCGCCGCTTTGACGCAGCTCGTCATTAACATGCAAAGTGTAATGGACATCTTTCCAGTCTTTCACTTCTGAAAGCTCGACCCAGTCCGCCAACACACACGAACCATCATAGGCTTTGGCACGTTCCCAAGGCTGACCTTTCTTTTTCAAGTCATCTTGTAAATCTCGCAGGGTCAAGTCCAGACCTAAAGTCACCGCGCCCACCGCTTCTAAAGCTTTGGCTGGGTCAGTTTCTGCTTTTAAAGTACGGTCGATCCGCAAGCTGAGTTCACATTCATAGTGGCAATTGCCCCACGCCGGATTCCATGAAATGCCTTGCTCTAAACTTGCCAGACTGCTGGGCGGCTTGATAAATAAAACCGGACGATCAGGAATGGCATTTCCCAATTCTTTGGCATGGTCTGCATAGCTACGACCGACACAGACAATTTTAGATGGACGTGTACTCATGATCTTCCCTTTTTATTTCACTTTTAAATATTTTAAGGCTTACTTTTTGAATGTATTTTCAAATACGATTTGATCCGCAGCATGCTCAAAAGCACGTTTCGGTACAATAATGACCGTACGATTTTTCAGTTCAATCATGTAGGTTAATTTACCTACAGCAAAGTTTTGCACTTCGTTATAGTTAAAAACTTGCTTACGGCCATTGGCATAAATTTCTGCATAATCCTGAAATAATTCAATACCCTGTTCACTTTTGCCAAACTG
The DNA here is from genome assembly GCF_045628685.1 of Acinetobacter sp. Lineage (GTDB taxonomy): Bacteria > Pseudomonadota > Gammaproteobacteria > Pseudomonadales > Moraxellaceae > Acinetobacter. Next base: position 101,135 of record NZ_JAZQPV010000054.1, on the reverse strand, counting down.
GTATTTTACAAATTGACGTTTAAACATCATCGGTAAAAACCAGTAACGCATAATCAATTGCAAGATTAAAAAGAAAGCACCCAGCGCAACATAATAGCGACCCACCCCATTAAAGCCGAGGTAAAAACCCCAGACAATAATCCCGACACTCACCAGAGGCGTAATAAAACGGGTTAATTGCTTTTTACCAAAAGTCGCAAGGGCAAAACCATCTTGTGATTCTTCCAGGTTTAAGGAATAACGTAGCGCTAGCGCCGGCTTGGTCTCTGACATAATTGATCATCAAATTATTACAACAATTGCGCTAGATATTACACCAGATTCGAGCTTTTCCTTATTGTTTTTGCCGGCCTAAATTACATAAGTTTGCTTCACAATTGCGAGGAAATTGATTAAAACATCAGCACACCTTCATAAAAAGCATAAACAGGATGTAATATGCAAAACAATAACCACAGATGCAGCCTGTTGATTCTATGCTGCCTGATTGCGATGCCAGTTTCGGCAAAAATCATTCCTTGGAAAGAACAAATTCCCAGCAGCTTAAGTGCATTTCAAGGCAAGGCTCAGCCACTGGCAGACTTAACTGCAAACCGTATTTTGATTTATGCCCATCCTGCACAATCCATTAGCTTACCGACCTTCAAAAATCCGCAAAATACGACAGGCAAGTTTTATACCGGTGCGGTGGTTGTACCCACCAACAGCCAAAATGTGGCCAGACTTTTAAGTAACTACAGCGGCTACAATGGACTATTTCCGGTATTGAAATCTGCAAAGCTCCTGGAGCAACAAGGTAGCATTACCCAGATGAAATATCAGGTGCATATTCCCACTCCTATTCCCATCTTAAACTTTAAAGAAAATGTAGTCATGCAGCATCATTTAACTGCCAATAGCATTTCCACCCTTGTGCTGGATGCGCCCATTCCTTATGGCGCGGGCAAAATTGAATGGTTTGACCTAGGCGCTAATAAAACTTTAATTACCATTACCCAATGGGGCGATTTAAATCAGCCCAAAGGCTTTTTATTCAGTACCATTTTGAATGCCATTCCAGAGGCCAAACTCGGCATTCCCTCGGGCACCAATGCTTTTTTACTCGAAGCCTTGCAACAGCATTTTAAAACGCCTACCTATCAAACATTAAAAGCCGGAGAGTTACCTGAAACCCATTTGAACTCGAGCCAAGTTCAAAAAATTGCAGCGCTGAGTCAACAATCCCAAGAACCGGTTTCCTTTATCTTGCCCTCCAATAAAGTGCCTTATCAGCATGGTCTGGAAAGCTTGCGTTTTAGTAGTAGTTATCAATATTTTGCCAAAAGTCCGCAACAGTTACAGCATTGGCTTAGTGCTCCTGCCTATCAGGAACTTTTTCCACGCCAAATTAAAGACATCGACATTAAAAAAATTGATCTCAATACCTTTGATGCTGATTATAAAATTTCAGTCGGCTTGGGCGTGATTAATATTCCATTCGATTTTAAACTGCGTTTTGATTACCCCAACAGCTTAGAAAATGAATTTCAGGCTGTCGGCGGTGATTTAAAATTTGTCAAAGGTGGAATGCAGCTAATTCCTCAAGGCAACGGTACGCTTTTAAATGTCACCAGCGCCATGAAAATTCACGACAAAGCGCCATTCCTGCTTCGGGCAATACGCAGTATGCCTTATCACGACATGTTGCCTGCCTTGGGTGGCAATACCGTATTGGCATTAAAGATTAAGCAGAAGATGAAATAATGCTTTAATATTTTTAATTATTTTAATTCTATAAAAAAGTTCAAGCACAAAAAAACCGCAATTAAGCGGTTTCTTCCATTTTTACATCTGTCGATGTGATCAAGCTGGTGCGCCCAGAGAGATTCGAACTCCCGACCCCTTAGTTCGTAGCCAAGTGCTCTATCCAGCTGAGCTATGAGCGCGACGTCTTGATGTGCTGCATTATACGCGTTTTTAACTCTCTGTTAAGTGCTTTTTAACAAATCCATAATCAAGTGGACAGTTATTGGACGAAAATTGATTTTTCATCTATTTTTTAAACGAAAAAGTTAATTTAGTCCTGCCACACTATATCTACAGTCTGTAAGTAATCCTGCTGATCAAAAGAATTACGTGATTCATATTAGCCCAACGTGCCCGTTTTACTTTTCCTGCCCCGATTTTAATAAGTGAACACACTCCCACTTGAGGTGACTCCTTTCATTCAAAAGCCGTGGCAGTTGATCCCTGAAAAATAAACGTTTATCTGCACCCAATATAATAGGAAAAGTCATCATACAAAGTTTCTCCACCAGATCATGTTTAAAAACGTCTGTGCCCTATGAGCACTGTCATAAACTTTACGATCTCCCTCTCCTGAGGTTTTGAGCTTTTTTAATTCCTCTACCCGAGCACTTGATTTTATTTATTCTGCAACCTGCAGCTTATTTTTATCAATCAATTTATTTATATGCTATAAATTTCAGACGCAAAAAAACCGCAACATGTGCGGTTTCTTCCAATTTTACATCTGTCGATGTGTTCAAGTTGGTGCGCTCAGAGAGATTCGAACTCCCGACCCCTTAGTTCGTAGCCAAGTGCTCTATCCAGCTGAGCTATGAGCGCGTACTTGAGTTGTCTTTCGACATCGTTACTATAAAAAACTACCACATTTAACTTGATTGGTGCGCTCAGAGAGATTCGAACTCCCGACCCCTTAGTTCGTAGCCAAGTGCTCTATCCAGCTGAGCTATGAGCGCATTTCAAGTTATTCGTGGCGGTGAGAGAGGGATTCGAACCCTCGGTGGGCTTTAAGACCCACGCTCCCTTAGCAGGGGAGTACCTTCAGCCACTCGGCCACCTCACCGTAACGAGCCGCCATAATACAAACTAAACTCTACTTCTTCAAGTCACATTTCAAAAAATTCCGATATTTTTAATCAATCATCTATTTTTTAAACGATTTCCGGCTTTATTGCGCCCCTTTCCCCGCTTTTTCGACCGTTGCTCGTGTGAAATGTACCACTTCCCTGTAAAATCAGAATTGAAAACACAATATTGCAATCATTTTCGTGCAGTATCATGCTGCATGACTTATGCTAATCCTATCTTCTGACATGAAGCCAAAGACATTATGAAAAATTGGGTCGATCCTGAAGCCAAGGCTGAAGCCGAACGTTATGACAATCCTATTCCAAGCCGTATTCTCATTTCAGAAACGATTGAAAAATTACAAGCACCACAATCTCATGCAGATTTAGTGGAACACTTTAATCTTGCAGATGAAAGAAGCATAGAAGCACTCAGCCATCGTTTAAGTGCCATGGTACGCGATGGTCAGTTGATGAAGGATGGATTTAAGTTCGTGCTCGCAACCAGCCAGCCGATTCATGAAGCAACCGTATACATCAACTCTAAAGGTTTAGGTACGGCAAACATTTCCGGTCATGATGATATTTTATTGCCTGAACGTGAACTGCGTTTGGTCTTTAATGGTGACCGCGTTAAAGTTCGTCAGACTTCTGTGGACCGCAAGGGTAAACCTTGGGGTTTTATTACTGAAGTTGTACAGCATCGTGTAAAACAGATTATTGGCAAAGTTGCGGTTTATGACGGCGAATACTTTATTCAGCCCGCAAACCCAAATGCACATCAGCCGATTACCTTAGAAAAAGAACTGATTGAGCATGCTCAAGTCAAAGTCGGTGATTCTGTTCGTGTTGCCATTGATGACTACCCGACCCGTGAAGAGTTACCTACAGGTCACATCGTACAATCGATGGCGGACAAGGCCGACACTGAAATCATTATTCCGCAAACTATTTTAGAGTTTGGTTTACCGTATGAGTTTCCGGAAGAAGTGGTTCGTGAAGCAGAAAGCTTTAAGGAACCCAACGAACAGGATCTCCAGGGTCGTATCGATTTGCGTGATTTAGCCTTAGTAACCATTGATGGTGAAGATGCGCGCGACTTTGACGATGCCGTATATGCAGAGAAACGTCCAGGTGGTGGTTACCGCGTGGTGGTAGCGATTGCGGACGTCAGTCATTATGTGCGTAATGATCATCCGCTGGATGAGGAAGCAAAAGAACGTGGTACCTCGGTGTATTTCCCGCACTATGTTTTGCCGATGTTGCCTGAAGCACTTTCCAATGGTCTGTGCTCGCTCAATCCACACGTAGACCGTCTATGTATGGTGTGTGATTTGACCTTGTCTCGCGCGGGTAAAGTCACTGGCTTCCAGTTCTATCCATCGGTCATGCATTCAAAAGCACGTCTAACCTATACTCAGGTTGCGAAATATTTTGATGGTGACAGCGATGCGATTCCCGATGACCGCAATGTGCACAAGTCATTGAATACCCTGTTCCAGCTTTATCAGATTCTCAAAGGTTTACGTTCACAGCGCCATGCGATGGAATTCGAAACCGTCGAAACCTATATGACGTTTGATGAGTTGGGCGGAATTAATGAAATTTTGCCACGTTCACGTAATGAAGCGCATAAGCTGATTGAAGAATGTATGTTGCTGGCCAACGTTGCAGCAGCAGAATATGCATTAGAAAACGACATTCCAATGTTGTACCGTGTGCATGAGCCCCCTGAATTTTCACGTATCCAGAAAGTTCGTGAGTATGTGAAATTACTCGGCTTGCCATTCCCTGAACAGCCGACACAAAAAGATTACCAAGCGGTGATTGATGCGACCAAAGACCGTATTGACGCGCCAAGTATTCATGCCGTGTTGTTACGCTCAATGATGCAGGCCTATTACGGCGCAAACAACGCCGGGCATTTTGGTTTGGCGTATGATGCCTATACACACTTCACCTCACCCATTCGTCGTTACCCTGACTTGTTGTTGCACCGTGCCATCAAAGCCCATTTGAAACAGAAGCCTTTTGCACTTTCAGGTGCCGCTTTAGATGATGCGGGCGAACATTTCTCTCAAACTGAACGCCGTGCAGATGAAGCATCCCGTTCAGTGACCACCTGGTTGAAATGTCACTATATGCAGCAGCATTTAGGTGAAGAATTCGTGGGCATCATCAGTGCAGTCGCTGAATTTGGTTTATTCGTCACCCTTAAAGACCTCTATGTCGATGGCATGATTCACGTCAGCCAACTGGGTGATGACTTCTTTGTTTATGATCAAGCCAGCCAAAGTCTGGTCGGTCAAAGCCGGGGTCAGACCTTTAGTCTGGGCGATGAAGTCAAAATTAAAGTGGCAGGTGTGAATCTGGAAGATCGCAAGATTGACTTTGAACTGTTGCAGCAAATGACCCATGCAGGTCGTGTGATTCGTAGCCGAGCACCGCGTGTTGCCAAAACGACAGTGCAAGAAGAGGTGTATAAGCCTCGTGCTAAAGCTGTCGTCAGTGAAGATGGTGAACAGCCGATTCGCAAGAAAAAGCCAAAAACCAAGTCAGATGCTTTTGCTAAAAAGTCAGATAAAAAGCCTGCGGCTAAATCAGACCTAAAAGCCAAAGAGAAAGACAAAGTGAAGAAAAAGTCTAAGCTTAAAAAGAAAAAGGCCAATGCAAAACCTAAAATAGATTAATTTTAAAAATTAAGCCCTACTTCGGTAGGGCCTTTTTATTGATCAGTGATATTCATAGCTATTTACCGACTTAAAATAAACCTAGACCTTGATTTCCTTATACCTAAGCCCTACATCTATTATTAAGTTTATAAATGATATGGCGTATAGAAATGACTTTAGAAAAGGCGACTTTGCCTGTTCCACAATTTGATCAAATTCAACTTGCAGATTTAAAACAACAGATTGAACAAGCCATTCAACAAGGACAAAACTTTCTAAATGATTTAACCGAAGTTCCTGCAGGTGTTCAGGCACAACAGGCCGTATTGGATCAAGTCGATACCCTCGAAAATAATATGAGCGAATCTTGGGGAGTGCTGTCACACCTGAATGCAGTGATGAACAATGCAGAAACCCGCGAGCTCTATCAATCCCTTCTTCCGGCTTTAAGCGAATACTATACCCAACTGGGTCAGCACACGGTGTTATATCAAACTTATCAACAGGTGCATGATGCATCCGTGTTTAATACTCTACCTGCAGCACACCAGAGTGCGATTAAACTGGCACTGCGTGACTTTAAACTTTCTGGGGTCGCTTTAGAAGGCGAAGCCAAAACACGTTATGCAGAAATTTCTGCACGCTTATCTCAGCTTTCATCTGACTTCTCAAATCATGTGCTTGATGCGACCCAAGCTTATTTTAAGCCACTCACTGAAAAGCAACTTAAAGGCTTACCGCAAAGCAGCGTCGAGCTATTAAAGCAGTATGGTCAGCAACGCGAACTTGAACAGGCAGTGGCCACTTTAGATATTCCGTCTTATCTTGCCATTATGACTTATGCAGATGACCGTGGCTTACGTGAAGAGCTATATAAAGCCTACACCACCCGTGCATCGGACCAGTCTGAACATACAGAGTTTGACAATACTAAAGTCATCGAAGAAATCTTAAGCTTGCGTCATGAAATGGCACAGCTGCTAGGTTTTAAAAACTATGCTGAGCTTTCACTGGCCAGTAAAATGGCACCTGACGTTGAAACTGTCGATAAATTTCTGGTCGACTTGGCCGAACATGCACGTGCACCTGCAACTAAAGAAATTGCCGAACTCAAGGCCATCGCATCTGAAGATGGTATTCAAGATTTACAGGCTTGGGATACGGGTTACTATGCTGAAAAGCTTAAAGTTCAGAAATTCAATTTATCCCAGGAATCATTAAAACCCTATTTCCCGGCACCAAAAATTCTTCAAGGCCTGTTCAGTATTGTGAATCGTCTTTACGGCATCAATATTGTGGAACGTGAAGCACCTGTTTGGCATCCCGATGTACGCTATTTTGAACTGGAAGATCAAGGCACGGTGGTAGGCGGTTTTTACTTTGACCTGTACGCTCGCAGTGGCAAACGCGGTGGTGCATGGATGAGTGGCTTCCGTTCACGCATGCAAACCAAAGAAGGTTTACAAAAACCGATCTGCTACATGGTGTGTAACTTCACTCCTGCGGTCGGTGATCAACCTGCCCTGCTTACTCATGATGAAGTGAATACTTTATTCCATGAATTTGGTCATGGCTTGCATCACATGCTGACAGAAGTTGACCATATTGCTGTAGCAGGAACCCACGGTGTAGACTGGGATGCGGTCGAGCTTCCAAGCCAGTTTATGGAATTCTGGACTTGGGATACCGAAAGTCTGGATCTGCTCAGTGAACATATCGAGACTAAACAGCCCCTTCCTCAAGATTTGCTCAAAGCGTTACTGGATGCCCGTTTCTTCCAGTCGGGTATGCAAACCTTGCGTCAGATCGAATTTGCCTTGTTTGACTTGTCGATTCACAAGCACAGTTCAGCTTTAAATGCAGAACAAGTCCAAGCCACTTTAGATGATATTCGTCAAAAATATGCGGTCGCACCAACGCCAAGTTATAACCGTTTCCAGCATAGTTTTAGCCATATTTTTGCCGGTGGCTATGCAGCAGGTTATTACTCGTATAAATGGGCAGAAGTTTTGGCCAGTGATGCTTTCGATCGTTTCGAAAAAGAAGGCGTGTTTAATGTTCAGACCGGAAAAGAATTTCGTGAATTTATTCTAGCAGTTGGCGGAAAAGACACAGCACTTGATGCGTTTATCAATTTCCGTGGACGCGAGCCTAAAATAGATGCTTTATTACGTCATCAAGGTTGGACGAACCCCTCTAAAAACGCTTAAACTAGGCATCTTAGATTGATCAGAAGGTAAGTATGATGGCTATTAAACGTCGTTTCATTGCAGGTGCAAAATGTCCTAAATGTGAAGCGCTAGATAGAGTGGTCATGCTTAGCTCCGGTGAAGATGAATGGATTGAATGTGTCGAGTGCGGTTATACAGAAAACCGCCCGACACATATTGATGAACCACAAATGCCGGAAGTGCCGGATGAGATTGGCGTCATTCAATTCAAACCTCGTCAGCCAAAATAAAAAACAGGTTCAACACATGACGTTAGATCAAAGAAATAGTCCAAAAATTTTATTGGGCATTACGGGGGGAATGGTTTCAATCATTGTGCTTTTTTTGGCATATCAATGGTTTTTTGCAACCTCAAACGAAATACTTCCTGAACATGAAGCAGCAAGCTTAAATACGCCGGCAAAGCCTGTAGTTTCTGCTGAAGCAAAACTAGCTGAACCCGAAGTTGCGACAGATGAAAAAACCATTCAATTGGTCGATGAACAAATTCTGAAGGCAGCTGTTCCAGAGAATCAATCCTTAGCCAAAGAAGAAGTGGTCAAACTGAAAGATATTCAAATGCAATTGAAGGATCAGGAAGCCATGTTGAAAGCACAACATGCAGATGCCGACGATTTAGTTGCCCTCAAAGAAGAGCAGATTAAATTACTTGAAGCCCAATTGGCTCAAAAACAATAATTTTAGAATGAGAGATTCAGCTAAAATATCAGCAAATATTCTAGCTGATTTTTTTCATGCCTATAGCTACAAACAATTGCAACTTATTTAAAGCGCTTGCTTTACTCACCTGCTCTGCTTTTCTGTTTTCCCTGATGGGCGTATGCATTCGTTATGCATCGCATACAGTCGACAATCCCACCATTGTCTTTTTCCGAAATTTTGTTGGCTTATTCATTTTCTTACCCTTCATTCTTAAACAAGGGACAGGATTTTTTAAAACTGAAAAAATCTGGATGCATACTTGGCGTGCAGTTATTGGACTGATTGCAATGTATGGCTTCTTCTATGCCATTGCACATTTAAAGCTTTCCAATGCCATGGTTTTCACCTACTCTTCCCCAATTTTTATTCCGCTGATTGCCTGGCTATTCCTCAAAGAAAAAATTACTAATTCCATGTTTCTTGCTGCAGCGATTGGTTTAATCGGCGTGATATTTGTCGCCAAGCCGGATGCAGGCATGTTTAATCAAATGTCGGTGATTGGGTTGGGTGCAAGCTTTTTGGCTGCCATGGCATTTGTCACCGTTCGAGCACTGACCAGTACCGAGTCGCCTGAAAAAATCGTGTTCTATTTCTGCTTGATCGGCACACTTATTTCCATGATTCCGATGTTTTGGCTATGGCGACCCTACTCATGGACTGAACTGGGTTTCCTGATTTGTGCCGGCTTATTGGCGAATATCAGTCAAATTTTCATGTCGAATGCCTATAAACTTGCACCTGCAGGACAGATTGGGCCGGTGAATTATATAGCGATTATATTTGCCGGCATTTGGGGTTTCATGTTTTGGCGAGAAACCCCTGATCAATATAGTTTGATGGGCTTTGTACTGATTCTTACAGCGATTGTGCTATGTAGCCCTTTAGTACAAAAACGCTCGGTACAATAAGCAAAAACAACCTGCCATCAAAAAAGCACCCGAAGGTGCTTTTTCCTTATTGGTTAAAAATTATTGATACCAGCCGAACAGCTTAAACACATAAGGAATATAAGCGATGATCAACATGGCAGGTAGCATCACGATCACTGGTAAAATCCAGCGTTCATAACGATAGTAGAAGGATAGATGACGAACTTCTGCATCAGCTTCGGCTACCTCGGCATCTCCGATAGACTGCCGGGCCAGAAGATGGTTTAGCGCTACAGGCGGTGTGACATAACCAAGCTCAAAACCAATCAGGGTAATCATCCAGAAATGTACCGGATGAATGCCGTATTGATAGGCCACTGGAGCCACCGTAGCAGAAATCAGAATGACTGCGCCAAATGGGTCCATAATCATGCCCACGAAGACCATCAGCCCGACAATCAAAGTAATCACCAGAATAGTGCTGCTGATATCCGTCGGGAAAGCCTCCATGACTTGCATACGCTCCAGTAAACCACCCACGCTGACAGAAAGTGCCATCAAGATCACCAGGGCACCAATATGCCCCACCGTTTCACTGGTAGAAATATGCAGCGATTTCCAGAATCCGACATTCCGTAAACTTTCTCCATAAGTAGAATGCTTTACTCCATGGTCTACTGACAATTCTTTGCTCTGCTGATCACGATGCTCTGCTTCACGGTATTCGGCATTCGTGACAGTACCGACAGTCGCCAGTTCAGGCATCGCTCTCGAATTGAGTTGGGCAGTCAGGGTTTCATCCCAATGTCCCACCGGTGGTAAAGGTGCAGGCTCATGGCGTAACTTGTCAAAAAGCACAACCAGCAACAGAATGACCGGCATCATCACAGGTGCAGTAAATTCATTCAAATCGGTCGACAATGCATATTTGTAGAACAACCAGATCAGAATAAAAATCACCACATAAGGAACAATGGCAACCAAAGCACGGGCAGATTGAGGCGCCGCCACACCAGGTGCCGCAATACGGAATTTAGTCTCGGCCAGGAACAGCGAAATGACCAGAAATAACGTTGAAGTGATTAGAAATACATACACACCATACTGATACAGCAAGTCGGTCGTGACTTCCTTATTCAGAGAAGCAACCACGACAATCAATAGACATGGACGCAACACCACACCCAGAGAACCGGACATTGCTGTTGCTGCCAATGCAAACTGACGGCGCCCACCCGCATTCCAGACTTCTTTATAGATAATCGCACCTGCTGCGATCACGAAAATCCCCGATGCTCCGGTATAGGCGGTTGGCAATGCAGCTGCCACCAAGATCAACCAGGTCAAGGTTTCAGGTGCCAGATTCCATGGACGCAGGATATTCAGGAACATATCCACGACACGGGTCTGTTTCAGCAACATACCGGCCCAGATAAACAATGCCAGGTTCAGGAAAATGCTCGAAAATTCTACCAACTGACCGAGGTAAATCCCTTGGCCCATAGGGTAATCCATCAAGAAGGTAAAATTAATCCCGGTAATGATGGCCATATAACCATAGAGCGGCACACTCAGAAAGGCCATTCCAAAGCTACCACCCTCCTGTGTCGGCTCGGGCTGTCTGAATATTTGATACAGGCTGATCAAGGTCAGCGTACTGAACAGAATCATCCACAGCCAGTAAATATACTTCATGTCTCCGATCGGGACGCCAGAATTCAGCATCGACATATATTGGCTATAAGACGAGAATGCCAGAAAAGCATTACCAATCAGCATTGCTATCGAATAGACCTTAAAGTCGATACGTGTTGCAGGACTACGCAAACCGATATGATGGGTTTTCAGCGTTGCACTGATCGCTGCGAATACCACCATGATGACCAGTAACAGGGCACGGTTTTCAGTACCAAACTTGAATATACCAAAGAAAGACGTTTCAAATGTACGATATGCGCGAATACTCGGATGAGCCTGAGTATGGGCAACCGCTTTATCATAAAACTGATAAGACTCTTCACAAACCTGTTGCGCTTGTAATATCGCGGAACGAACATCAGCTTCTGAGCGTACGCCGAAAAAATCAGCATACTCATCGGCTGCATCGGCCTTCATCTGTTGTTGGACTTTATTATCGACATTGATATTGCGTTCACATGTGGGTGAACTCGGCTCAGCACGTAGAAATGAATATTGCATCCCGGTAGCCGGATCGCCATACAGACGTTCACCCATACGTAACAGCTGCCCATGAATCATTTCACCGGTACCAATAACCAAAGTCAGCAAAAGTAAAACGAGAACGACAAAAGTCGAGATCCACTCTGTCCATATATAACGTAACAGACCTAATCCTGATCTGTTATTTTCATCATTTTGCATGTGCATTCCTATTTTTTATTTTGGTCATTGCAACGGGTTCAGCAATACCAATTTTCCTTTTTTCGAATAGAAAATATCCTTTCTCTATTCAATATCTTTATTGTTATAAACAAATCTGCATCAATTCTGTATTAATGATAATGACAATATGTATTTTCTTTTAGGTTTTAAATGTCAATCTCATTCATCTTCAAAAAAATAATCCCATAAAATATAAATCATTGCGATAATGACCCCACCAATGACTCCTAATAAATGGGCCTCAACCAATACCGGACTGCCAATCAGTTCAGCCGTTCCTACACTGCCAATGGTATTTTCCCAAATCAATTTAGCCAGAATAATAAACAAGACAAATGCTGCAAAATTACGTTCTTTCTTATAGAGCAAGTGTACACAGGCAATCGCGACATAAGCGCCGTGCAAGACTCCTGATAATCCTGCATAGGCTTCAATATCAGGAAAAAAATAGTAAAAACAAAGGCTAATAAATAAGGAAAGCAAAACAAGCAAAGCAACAAAATGCCAGACTTTAACCCGGGGAAAAATGAAAGGCAAACAGGCAAAAGCCAGCATGTTCAGTACATAATGAATCCATCCGACATGTACCCAATGCCCGGTCCAGATACGCCAAAACTCTTTAAATAAGCCTGCTTGCCAATAAATAAAGGTGTCTGCAAAAACTTGAAGGCATGCCGAAAATGACACCACTATTGCAATAAAAACAATTTTCCGTGTGAGAAATTGGTCTTTCATTGACATGCCCTCTACTTAGAAAATGACTTATCAAAGATTAAAATCATCCAATTAGACCAATTAAAATCCTTTTTTAACTAAGCTCAACTTAGGATTGCGCAGTAACCTCTTCATTAAATAAATCATCTAGTTCTGCAGTATCCTCTTTATCATCCCAGAAACGCTGCATACCCTCATCGCTCGTACGGATACCGGTATGTTCCGTCCAATAGCGGTCTGAAATGCTCTGCACCATATTTTCTGCCATGCTATCAACCAGCTTAAATTGGGGATTCACAGGTTTTTCTTCTGACCGTGAAGCAGCAAATGTTTTTAGTGCGTCACGAATTTTGCCATCATCACCACTGGCTTGCGCAGCCACGGCATACAAGGCATGTGACAGGCGCACCCCTTTTTGTTCGCCCAATTGCACTGATTCTTTTAGAGTTTGGTAAGGATCAGGTTTGCCATCTCCAGCACCCGGCAATAGCGTCCAAATCACAGCACGTGCTGCATTTGGTGCACCCCAGAATTTGGCATTGTCTAAACAGGTCATGCCACGTTCAACCACTGCCGCAATATCTTTTGGCACATTGATTGCGCCGCCAGAATTAATGTCATTGGTCATGGCTTGCAAACCACTAATCATCCCCATCAAATAAACGGTTTGATCCAGATCACTCTTCATTTTCGGGCAGCCTTCGCCCAGTTTCTTGTTATATTTTGCTTCCCAACGATTTTCCAAAAGCTGATAACCTGTATATTGACGCTGTGCAGCAATCGCCGACCATCGTTTTTGTTTTATACGGGCATCTTGGGCTTCTGAAACTTGCCCCGCTTTAGAAGCACGCAAATAACGCAACTCTGATTCGAGTGCCTGATTTTCCGCACAAATTCCCGATGAAGCATATAAAAGAACTGCAATACGGGTTGGATCTGCGCCCATATCCTTGGTTGACATAATGGCTGGAGTTAATGCATTCCCGGAATTACACGCCATATCAGCATCATCCATTGCCAAAATAGGCGGTACAATATGTTTCTCACTAAAACCCAGTGCAACATTTGCCCCCGTTTTAACTACTTGGGAACACCCTGATAATAAAGAACTTGCAACTGCAATAACTGCCATACCCTGGCATATTTTTTGGACTCTTGACATTTTCCTGTCCTCTATAATTGTGTTTATGTCCATAGCAACTAAACATATCAGATGCGAAATCCGAATAAAAGAGTATTTACTCTAATCAGATCAGCTACTTTGCCATGAAATGAGGTTTAGAAAATTGACTGGATAGAATGAAGTTATATTTTTTGGGCAAAAAAAAGTAGCATTGCGACGGTTCGGCACATGCTACTTATTAAGGGGTAAAAGCCTAACGGCTTTCATGTTGTGCAAATTGATCCTTCAGCACGGTTCCTAGTCGTCCAATAACAATTGCCAAAACAGTTGCTACTACCAGAAACATCCAAGTTGGAATCACCATCATGATTTCCTCATTTGCTGTTGGTGAATTTAATGTACATTTAGCGTAAACAATTAAGGGGGCACATTGTCTGACAATTGAAATATTTCATCATTTTATACTTAAGTTGTCTTACAAAGATGAGTTAAAAATACCTATACTATTGATTATTAAAATTTTATTAACATTACAAAAGCTAAAATTGTCTAACAATTAGATTAATTTCGCCAATTTTTTTAATGCTTTCCATTGTTGTAGTGGCAGTTGATCGATCCAAATCAGTAACGGTTTTTCCTGAAAATGCTGGAAATAAACCACAATATAAAGTTTATGATCAATAATATGACTGATAGAAACACGTTTGATGGACGAGGATTTTGTACTTGAAAGTGACCATTCTCGGGCATCCAGATGCTCAAAACACATCGGTTGAGGTACTTTCAAACCATAAACATAGGCAATCACGCCCAACAGAACTACAATCAACCACAGCCATGGCGACAAGAGTTGCTGCAAAAGCACAATCAGCAGGGTAAAAATGCTCAACTGAAACACGAAGGCCAAACGGCTGCGTTTCAGTTGAAAAGATCGATTAGCCATGGATGTAATGTTTCAATTTAACAATCAGATCTTTCATTTCTGGACGTGGCGGTTCAGACACTTCCATAAACCAATCCAGTAAATCTGGATCTTCTTGTGCCACTAACTCTGCAAACACTTCTTTTTCTGCAGCCTCAGCATTTAAATAATAATTTTTTACGTAGGGATCAAAGTACACATCAATTTCTTTTAAACCACGACGGGCACGATAAATTACTTTGCGTTCTTCCAAGCTCATCTCTTCACTCACTGCATTCCCCAACAATGTCAAATTTTTGCTAGTTTACCCTATCAGTACCGCAAGTTTCGAGCCATTTCCTGCAATTGACCAAATTCATCATTTACTTGCTATATTTGAGCATTCAGCACATTGCCGCATGTTGATAGATCTTTTACTTTCTAACCATCATGACTCTAAAAATGGACAGAATAAAAATGCAATCAGCTGCAATCCGACCAATCGCCAATATGTTAGCGCGTAATCTATTCACAGCAGAGCATGAGGCATTCCGAGAAACCGTACGCAAGTTTTATGAAAAAGAAGTGGTTCCTCATATAGAAAAATATGAGAAACAACAGCATGTCGACCGTGATTTATGGAACAAAGCCGGTGCAATGGGACTGCTCTGCGCTACCATGCCAGAAGAATATGGTGGTTCAGGCGTTGACCGTCTTTACAGCATGATTTTGATTGAGGAACAGGCTTATGCCATGGATTCCTCCACAGGCTTTTCCCTGCACTCGGATATTGTTGCTAACTACTTAAATAATTTTGGCAATGAAAGCCAGAAATTAAAATGGTTACCTAAAATGGCAACTGGTGAAGTCGTTACAGCCATTGCCATGACTGAACCCGGCACAGGATCAGACCTGCAAGCAGTACGGACAACTGCTGTGTTGGAAGGTGATGACTATGTCATTAATGGCTCAAAAATCTTTATTACCAATGGCTATTTATGCGATATGGTCATTGTGGTCTGCAAAACGGGCAGGGAAGATAAAGGTTCTGCCAATTTATCCTTACTCATTGTTGAAGCGGATCAAGCAGGTTTTAGCAAAGGCAAACCTTTAAATAAAATTGGTATGAAGGGCCAAGATACCTGTGAATTGTTCTTCGATAATGTCCGCGTACCCAAAGAAAATTTGCTGGGCATGCAAGGCATGGGCTTTATGATGCTGATGAAAGAGTTGGCCTGGGAACGCATGTTGGTTGCCATTATCTGCCAAGCGGGCGCAGAAGCCGCTTTCGCTCATACTGTGCAATATACCAAACAGCGCCAAGCATTTGGCAAACCGATCAGCGCTTTTCAAAACACCCGTTTTAAGCTTGCTGAATTACGTACCGAAATTGATTTCTGCCGTGCCTATTTAGACCGCTGCATGGAATTACAGCTTGAAGGAAAACTTGGCATTGATGCTGCGGCGGCTGCGAAATACAAAATCTCAGAGATGTTCTCTGAAGTAGTCGATGAATGTCTTCAATTGCATGGTGGTTATGGTTACATGATGGAATACCCGATTGCACGGGCTTATATCGATAACCGGGCAAATCGGATTTATGCAGGTACCAATGAGATTATGAAAGAGTTAATTTCCCGTTCCCTCTAAATAAATTAAAAAATTAAAAAAGGAGTCTCTAAGACTCCTTTTTTATATAACGTTTTTAATTAAGAAACTAATTTAGGCTTGGATGAAACTTGTGTATTACGCTTCTGAAATTTCAGTACACTATCCTCAAATCTGGCATTTTTTAATGTTTTACGATCAGCCAGATAATTATTGGTCACATTCCAAGGCGCATGTTTACCTTGTTTCGGCATGACATCCGCTGCACGGGCGATATAACCTGAAGATAAGCTACCCATCACAGTATCTTCCATCAATTCGGTCTGATCACCCTGAGCAATCACCTGGTCATAGCCGTTCTTGTCCATATAATTAATCAGACGACAAATATAATCAGCCGCAATATCAACTTTAAGTGTCCAGGACGCGTTGATATAACCAATGATCATGGCCATATTTGGTACATCACTGACCATAATCCCCTGATACAACATATGTTTAGAAGTATCCATAGGTTTTCCGTCAATGGTCGCTTTAATACCACCTAGAATTTGAATCTGCAAACCTGTTGCCGAAACAATAATATCAGCATCCAAATGCTGACCTGATTTCAGCTGAATACCCGTTTCAGTAAACTTCTCAATTTGATCTGTTTCTACACTCGCCTTGCCTGAGCGTAAAATCTTGAATAAGTCCCCATCAGGTACCACACATAGACGTTGATCCCATGGATTATAAGAAGGTGTAAAGTGCTTCATATCCACTTTACCCTTGAGCTGCATCTCAATGGATTTGAGTAACAGTTTACGCAGTAATTTCGGCTGTTTTTGCGCAAGTGCATAAATTCCACGTTGCATCCCGATATTCCGTGCACGCGTCAGCTTGTAAGCAAGGGCTTCAGGCAAGACCTTACGCATTTTGTCATATACAAAATCAATCGATGGAACAGAAGCGATATAAGTTGGAGAACGCTGCAGCATGGTAACGTGCGCTGCTCCCCCTTTCGCCAAGGCTGGAACCAGTGTAATGGCGGTTGCACCACTACCAATAATCACCACTTTTTTGTCCGCATAATCTAAATGATCCGGCCAAAATTGTGGATGAATCAATTGTCCTTTAAATGCCTGCTGATTTGGAAAATCCGGTTGGAAACCTTGGTCATAGTTATAATAACCCGTACAGCCTAGTACAAAATTAGCAATCCAGGTCTGTTGTTTCTGATTTGCATCTTCAATTTGTACCACCCACTTACTGATTGAAGAATCATAATTGGCAGCTAGCACACGATGCTTAAAATGAATTTTGTTTTTTAATTGGTATTCATCCACGACTTCAGACAAATAACCTTTAATGGATGCCCCATCTGCGAGGACATTGGCTTTTTGCCACGGCTTAAAGTTAAAGCCAAAGGTCGACATATCAGAGTCCGAACGAATTCCGGGATATTTAAATAAATCCCATGTTCCACCGAAACTTTCACGACGTTCAATAATATCAAATTGACGTTGTGGACAATTTTTTGAAAGATGTGCAGCAAGACCAATACCTGAAATACCTGCGCCCACAATCAAAATATCAATGTGCTTT
Source organism: Acinetobacter sp. (assembly GCF_045628685.1). Lineage (GTDB taxonomy): Bacteria > Pseudomonadota > Gammaproteobacteria > Pseudomonadales > Moraxellaceae > Acinetobacter. The sequence continues at coordinate 83,473 of NZ_JAZQPV010000054.1, read as the reverse complement.
TCCATATTCTTTTTATAACCTTGTTGAACTTTATTTTATTAAACCATAATTCTGACAATACACAATGTCAAGTTTCAATAAATCTGACAAAAAATATATCAGTTCAGACCAAAATCTAAAATTATCCAACTATGAAAAATAATCAGGCATAAAAAAAGACCGGTGAAACACCGGTCTTTTTCGAACAACTGAAGTTCTTTTGCGAAATTATTTAACTTCGCGATCTACTAGCTCAACATAAGCCATCGGTGCAGCATCACCTGCACGGAAGCCCGCTTTAAGAACACGTAGATAGCCGCCGTTACGTTCTTTGTAACGAGGGCCAAGAACTGTAAATAATTTACCTACAGTTGCAGCTGAACGAGTACGAGCAAACGCCAAACGACGGTTTGCTACAGAATCGACTTTAGCTAAAGTGATTAAAGGCTCAGCAACACGACGTAATTCTTTTGCTTTAGGAACAGTAGTTTTAATTAACTCATGTTCGAACAAAGAATTAGCCATGTTTTGGAACATCGCTTTACGATGACTGCTTGTACGGCCTAATTTCACACCACTATTACGATGACGCATGGTGATAGTCCTACTTAATTAACGGCTACGATAAGCAAAGCGATCGTCCATGCGGAGGCTAGCCGGTGGCCAGTTCTCTAAACGCATGCCCAATTGCAAGCCTTTCGACGCCAGAACATCTTTGATTTCAGTTAACGATTTTTTACCTAAGTTAGGAGTTTTTAACAACTCAACTTCAGTACGTTGAACCAAGTCACCGATGTAGTAAATATTTTCTGCTTTCAAACAGTTAGCAGAACGAACAGTAAGCTCTAGATCATCTACTGGACGAAGCAAGATTGGATCCACTTCTTCGCGAGGCTCTTGAGCAACAGGAGCTTGATCTTTCTGAAGATCAACAAAAATTGCAATTTGTTGTTGCAAGATTGTTGCCGCTTTGCGGATCGCTTCTTCTGGATCAACTGTACCATTGGTTTCAAGATCAATGATCAATTTATCAAGGTCAGTACGTTGTTCTACACGAGCATTTTCAACTGTGTAAGACACGCGTTTGATCGGGCTATAAGAAGCATCTAACTGTAAACGACCCACTGGGCGAGTTTCGCCTTCTGGGAAACGTGAGTCAGAAGTCTCGTAGCCACGGCCTTGAGAAACTTTCAGGCGCATTTTTAATGAGCCTGAAGCACTTAACGTGCCGATCAAATGCTCAGGGTTTACCACTTCAACATTATGAGGTAAACGAAGATCAGCGGCTGTTACGTCGCCAGGACCTTGTTTTTCTAATGTCAAATATGCTTCGTTTTGATCGAACAGCTTAATCGACAATCCTTTTAGGTTCAGCAAGAGCTCGACGATGTCCTGCTGCAAGCCTTCCAAGGTACTGTACTCGTGCTCAACCCCTTCTATTTCAACTTCAACCACAGCAGCGCCAGGTAAAGAAGAAAGAAGGATACGACGTAAAGCATTACCCAAAGTATGACCAAAGCCACGCTCTAAGGGTTCTAGAATCACTTTTGCCGAGGTCCCGCTAGCCGCTTCGACCTTGATCGCTTGCGGAGTTAGAAACTCATTTGCAGTACGCGTCATTATTGCTACCTCAAGGGATTATTTAGAATACAATTCTACAATCAAGCTTTCGTTGATTTCAGCAGGTAAATCAGAACGATCCGGTGCAGCTTTAAACGTACCTTCCAATTTAGAATGGTCAACTTCCATCCAAGAAGGAATACCACGTTGAGTAGCTAACTCGATTGCGCCTTTAATACGCAATTGTTGTTTAGCACCTTCGTGAACTGCAACCACGTCACCCGCTTTAACTTGGATTGAAGCGATATTAACGCGACGACCATTTAAAGTGATTGAACGGTGAGATACAAGCTGACGAGCTTCTGCACGTGTAGAACCAAAACCCATGCGATAAACAACGTTATCCAGACGGCTTTCAAGCAATTTCAACAAGTTTTCACCTGTTGCGCCTTTAACACGAGCAGCTTCTTTATAGTAATTACTAAATTGACGTTCTAACACACCATACGTACGACGTACTTTTTGTTTTTCACGTAATTGTAGTGAGTACTCAGATTGTTTTGCGCGGCTTTGACCATGTTGGCCAGGAGCTTTCGCATGTTTTTTTGTCTTAACGTCAAACGGTTTAACGCCTGATTTAAGTTGCAGGTCTGTCCCTTCGCGGCGAGAGAGTTTGCATTTTGGACCAATATAACGAGCCATGAATGTTTCTCCTTACACGCGACGTTTTTTAGGTGGACGACAACCGTTGTGCGGGATTGGCGTCACATCGGTAATGCTGTTAATTTTATAACCCACTGCACCTAAAGCACGAACCGCAGATTCACGACCAGGACCAGGACCTTTTACAAGGACGTCCAAGTTTTTCAAACCGTAATCTAAAGCAGCTTTACCAGCAACTTCAGCAGCTACCTGAGCAGCGAACGGAGTTGATTTACGTGATCCACGGAAGCCTTGTCCACCTGAAGTGGCCCAAGCCAATGCATTACCTTGACGATCGGTAATAGTAACAATGGTGTTATTAAAAGAAGCGTGAATGTGTGCAACACCTTCAGAGACGGTACGAGTGACCTTCTTGCGTGTGCGAGTATCTTTAGCCATCTTTTAGCTTCCAGAAATCTTATTTCTTAATAGGTTTGCGCGGACCTTTACGGGTACGTGCGTTAGTTTTGGTGCGTTGTCCACGGACAGGCAAGCTGCGACGATGACGAAGACCACGGTAGCAGCCTAAATCCATTAAACGTTTAATGTTCATGGAAATTTCGCGACGTAAATCACCTTCGGTCGGAACCTTAGTAATTTCTGCACGAATCGCATCAAGCTGAGCATCATCCAATTCACGGATCTTAGTAGTAGTTGGAATACCTACAGCAGCTAAGATGTTCTTAGCAGTGTGGCGACCGATACCAAAGATATACGTGAGGGAGATAACAGCATGCTTGTTATCCGGAATGTTTACACCGGCAATACGAGCCATTCACTTTCTCCAAAAAGGCAGTAGAGATAATCAACCGCCCGACAAAAACCTTGAGGGGCGGATATTAACCCAATTCGCCTACTGAAATCAACAGGTCTTGATTAGATTAACCTTGACGCTGTTTATGACGAGGTTCTGCGCTACAAATCACGCGGATAACCCCATTACGACGGATAACTTTACAGCTACCACAAATTTTTTTAACAGAAGCTTGTACTTTCATGATGAAACCTCAAGTGCGCTTATCCCTTAGGATGAGCAGTCGTTTTTCTCATTAACGTTTGATTATCGTATTGATGCGAGGTGAGATGTGCTTGTAGCTGAGCCATAAAGTCCATCACGACTACCACAACGATCAGCAAAGAGGTACCACCCAAAGAGAATGGAATACCAAATGAGCTCTGTAATACCATCGGCATTAAACAAATCACTGTGATATAAATCGCGCCAATAAAGGTCAAACGATTGAGAATATGATCTAAGTAACGAGCAGTTTGCTCACCTGGACGAATACCAGGCACATAAGCTCCGCTGCGTTTCAAGTTCTCTGACACTTCTTTAGGGCTAAATACTAGCGCAGTATAGAAATAACAGAAAAAGATAATTAACGCACCAAAGAGCACCAAATACAACGGCTGTCCAGGAGACAACACGAGCGCCAAATCTTGCAAGCTACGTTTGATAATTCCTGCACTAGGATCAGCACTACCCACCCACTGACCTAAGCTCGCAGGGAACAAAAGCAATGAACTGGCAAAAATTGCCGGAATCACACCCGCCATATTAATTTTTAATGGCAAATGTGTCTGTTGTGCAGTAAATACACGACGGCCTTGTTGTTTTTGAGCATAGTTGACTGGTATGCGACGTTGTGCTTTTTCAATAAACACAATCGCAGCCAATACACCAATGGAAAGCAAGCCAAAGATTACCAAGCCAATAAGACTGGTTTGACCATTATCCACGGATGATAGAGATTGCATAATTAAATTCGGCAATCCCGCAACAATACCGGCGAAGATGATCATGGATATACCATTCCCAACTCCACGTTCAGTAATCTGTTCACCCAACCACATCAAGAACATGGTACCCGCGACCAGTGAAGTCACCGCAGGAATGTAAAATGCCAAGCCTCCAGTCAAAGTGATCCCTTGACTAATAAGTCCTGCACACATCCCGACAGACTGCACAAGTGCAAGCAACAATGTACCTTGTCGCGTATATTGATTTATCTTACGCTTACCTTGTTCGCCTTCTTTCTTTAAAGCTTCCAGCGAAGGAACAACCGTAGACATTAACTGCACAATAATTGAAGCAGAAATGTAAGGCATGATCCCTAAGGCAAGAATTGACATCCGCTCTAATGCACCACCTGAAAACATGTTAAACAAACCCAGGATTGTTCCCGAGTTTGCATTAAAAAGATTTTCAAGTGCAGCATTATTAATGCCTGGTACTGGAATATGTGCTCCTAGTCGAAAGACCATTAATGCACCAATAAGGAACATCATTCGGCGAATAATTTCACGATATTTCACATGAAATGGCTGCCCTTTCATCATGTTGACATGACCTGAAGAACTAGGAGACATAGACACTAGCGATTACTCCTCGACTTTGCCGCCAGCAGCTTCAACAGCAGCTTTAGCGCCTTTAGTCAATGCAACACCTTGAATAGTGAATGCACGAGTAATATCACCAGAAAGTACGATACGAGCACGAGTCATATCTCTACGTACAACATTCGCGGCTTTCAAAGTTTCAAGTGAAACAATATCACCCTCAACTTTAGCAAGCTCTGATAAACGTACTTCAGCAGTTTTTAAAGCGAGTTGGCTAGTAAAACCGAATTTAGGCAAACGACGATATAACGCAGTTTGACCACCTTCAAATCCTGGACGAGTACCACCGCTCTTACGTGAGTTCTGACCTTTGACACCACGGCCACCGGTCTTACCAACACCAGAACCGATACCACGGCCTAGACGAAGGTTGTCACGTTTAGCACCTTCTGCAGGTGCAATAGTATTTAAACGCAGAGTCATGGCTTATTCCTCTACACTAACCATATAGTAGACTTGGTTGATCATACCGCGGTTAGAAGGAGTATCAACAACTTCTACTGTATGACCAATACGACGCAGACCTAAACCTTGCAGGCTAAGCTTGTGATTTTTCAAGCGATGCGATGAAGATTTAGTCTGGGTAACTTTAATCGTTTTCATGATTGATTACCCTTGAATTTGTGCTACTGAAAGACCACGTTTCGCAGCGACTTTCTCAGGAGAAGTCATATCACGCAAACCTTTAAAAGTTGCGTTAACTACGTTAGCAGCATTTGTAGAACCATAGCATTTTGTCAATACGTTATGTACGCCAACAGCTTCTAGAACTGCACGCATAGCACCACCAGCAATTACACCAGTACCTTCAGAAGCAGGCTGCATGTAAACGCGGCTTGCACCGTGACGAGCATTAATAGGGTGTTGTACAGTACCGTTAACAAGATCAACAGTAATCATGTTACGACGTGCAGCTTCAAGTGCCTTAGAAATAGCAGCTGGAACTTCACGTGCTTTACCACGACCAAAACCTACGCGACCATTACCATCACCCACAACAGTTAATGCTGTGAAAGAGAAGATACGACCACCCTTAACAACTTTGGCTACACGATCAACGGCAACCAGCTTTTCAACAAGACCTTCGTTTTGTTCAACTTTAGCCATGATTAGAACTCCAAGCCGTTTTCACGAGCAGCATCAGCCAAGGCTTTGATACGACCATGATATTTAAAACCAGAACGGTCAAATGCAACTTTTGTTACACCAGCTGCTTTAGCACGTTCTGCGATTAAAGCACCTACTTTTTGAGCTGCTTCAACGTTACCAGTTGTGCCAGCACGTAAAGTAGCATCTAAAGTTGAAGCTTGCGCTAAAACTTTGCCACCATCTGCTGAAATAACTTGAGCATAGATGTGACGCGGAGTGCGGTTTACACACAAGCGAGTCGCACCCAATGCACGGATGTGCAAGCGTGTGCTTTTCGCACGACGCAAACGGGATTGTTTCTTTTCGTTCATAAGAACCTCGCGCCCTATTTCTTCTTAGCTTCTTTACGAAGAACAACTTCATCCGAATAACGAACACCTTTACCTTTATAAGGCTCTGGTTCACGATATGAACGGATATCTGCAGCTACTTGACCCAACATATGTTTGCTTGCTGATTTCAAAACGATTTCAGTAGCAGTTGGAGTTTCAGCAGTTACACCTTCAGGAAGTTTATAATCGATAGGATGTGAAAAACCTAGGTTAAGATGAACAACATCACCTTTAACCGCAGCTTTATAACCAACACCGATTAGTTGTAACTTACGTTCGAAACCTTCGTTAACACCTTTCACAAGGTTGTTAAGAACAGCGCGAGCAGTACCAGCTTGCATCCACGAATCTTTAGATTCTTTAACTGGAGCAATATGAAGCTGACCTTCTTCCTGTTTTAGCTCGACCAGCGCATGCAGGTTGAAAGACAATGTACCTTTATTGCCTTTCACTTCGACCTGCCGGCCGTTCTGAGTAACTGTAACACCGTTAGGCACAGTTACTGGGGCTTTAGCCACACGAGACATGAGGATTCACCTATTAAGAAACAAAAGCAATAACTTCACCACCGATACCAGCAGAACGTGCTGCGCGATCAGTCATGATGCCTTTGCTTGTAGAAACAATTGCAATACCTAAACCTTGCTTAACGCTTGGAAGTGCATCTTTACCGCGATACTGGCGTAGACCTGGACGGCTTACGCGTTTCACAGTTTCGATAACTGGTTTGCCTTCAAAATATTTTAACGTAATTGTTAAAGTTGGTTTGCCTTCAGCATCAGCAACTTCTACGTCAGAAATGTAACCCTCTTGTTGAAGAACGTTAGCAATAGCAACCTTCAACTTAGAGTTAGGCATAGAAACAGTTTGTTTCTTCGCCATTTGTGCGTTACGAACACGGGTTAGCATGTCGGCAACGGTATCTTGCATACTCATTATAGTCGCTCCTTACCAGCTTGCCTTAACCATGCCCGGTACATCACCTTGCATGACAGTTTCACGTAATTTGTTACGGCTTAGGCCGAACTTACGGAAGTAACCATGAGGACGACCAGTTAAACCACAACGGTTACGAAGACGTACTGGAGACGCATTACGTGGTAATGCCTGAAATTTCATCATCGCTTCGAAACGTTCTTCGTCTGATGCATTTACATTTGCAATAATAGCTTTTAATTCAGCACGTTTTGCAGCGTATTTAGCAACAGTCTTTTCGCGTTTCAATTCGCGATTAATCATACCTTTCTTAGCCATATCGACCTCTTATTTAAACGGGAAGCCGAATGCACGCAATAGCGCACGGCCTTCGTCATCGGTGCGAGCAGTCGTAGTAACGGTAATATCCATACCACGAATACGATCAATCTTATCAAAATCGATTTCAGGGAACATAATCTGTTCCTTCAAACCCATTGAGTAGTTCCCACGGCCGTCAAATGATTTCGCAGAAAAACCACGGAAGTCACGGATACGAGGGATCGCAATAGAGATCAAACGGTCTAAGAATTCGTACATACGTTCGCCGCGTAAAGTAACTTTACAACCGATCGGCCAACCATCACGGATTTTAAAACCAGCGATAGATTTGCGAGCTAAAGTAAGTACTGGTTTTTGACCAGCAATTGCTTGCATATCAGAAAGAGCGCCGTCTAACAATTTCTTGTCAGCTGATGCAGCACCAACACCCATGTTGATGGTGATTTTTGTAATGCGTGGAATTTCCATCACATTCTTAACGCCCAATGTTTCTAACAATTGAGCTTTAAGTTCTTCATTGTAACGTGTTTTAAGTCTGGCCATGGCCTATATCAACCTATTACTTCGCTACCGCCACTGATTCACCATTTGATTTGAATACGCGAATTTTCGCGCCTTCAGCATCAAATTGGTAACCAACACGGTCAGCCTTTTGGGTTGTAGCATTAAAAACTGCCACGTTTGAGATATGAAGCGTAGCTTCCTGAGTTACGATGCTGCCTTCAGCGCCAGTAGCTCGGTTCGGCTTTTGATGCTTCTTCACCAAGTTAAGGCCTTCAACCTTAACACGGTCATTTGAAACAGACAGAACAGTTCCCTGTTTGCCTTTTTCTTTACCTGCGATCACAATAATTTGATCGCCTTTTTTAATCTTAGCCATGAGTGCCTCTTATAGAACTTCAGGAGCCAATGAAATGATTTTCATGAACTGTTCAGTACGAAGTTCACGAGTCACTGGTCCGAAAATACGAGTTGCAATCGGCGCTTTGTTGTTGTTCAAAATCACAGCAGCATTGTCATCAAAACGGATGATAGAACCATCCGGACGACGTACACCGAATTTCGTACGTACAACCACAGCATTCATCACGTCGCCTTTTTTAACACGACCGCGAGGAATAGCTTCTTTTACAGTAACTTTAATAATATCGCCAACAGAAGCATAACGACGGTGTGAACCACCAAGTACTTTAATACATTGTACGCGGCGAGCACCACTGTTGTCTGCTACGTCGAGCATACTTTCGGTTTGAATCATTGCCCTACTCCAAAACCGAGCATCACCGGTTACAATTTCGAAAGGCTCAAAGAGTACTCGAAATTAACCGATGATGCAACAAGAACGTCTAATTACTCAGCAGCAGCTTCAATAACTTCCACTAAAGCCCAAGCTTTAGTTTTAGAAATTGGGCGGCTTTCTTTAATGGTTACCAAGTCGCCGGTTTTAGCAACATTGTTCTCATCATGAGCGTGTAATTTAGTTGAACGGCGGATTAATTTGCCATACAACGGGTGTTGAACGCGGCGTTCAATAAGCACAACAATAGACTTGTCCATTTTGTCGCTTACGACCTTGCCGGTTAACGTGCGAACTGTTTGTTCACTCATTGTCCGTTCCCCTGTTTTTCGGTAAGGAGTGTCTTAATACGAGCAATAGTCTTACGAGTAAGCGCAACTTCATGCGATTTACCCAATTGACCAGTTGCTTTAGCCATACGAAGACGGAATTGGTTAAGCTGTTGCTCATCAAGCAAAGCTGTCAACTCTTCTACCGATTTTTCACGTAGATCATTAGTTTTCATTACATCACCGTCTTAGTAACGATAGTGGTTTTAAACGGAAGCTTAGCAGCTGCAAGCGTAAACGCTTCACGTGCCAATTCTTCGCTAACACCATCCATTTCGTACAAGATCTTACCTGGTTTGATTTGGCAAACCCAGTATTCCACAGAACCTTTACCTTTACCCATACGAACTTCTAATGGTTTTTCAGTAATTGGTTTGTCTGGGAAAACACGGATAAAGATCTTACCACCACGTTTTACACGACGGCTAATTGTACGACGCGCAGCTTCAATTTGACGAGCAGTCATTTGACCACGCTCGAGAGATTTAAGTGCGATAGTACCGAAAGATACAGTGCTACCACGATGCGCTAGACCAGTGTTACGGCCTTTTTGTACCTTACGGAACTTAGTACGTTTAGGTTGCAACATGGATTATTCTCCTTTTTCAGCAGAACGATCATTGCGACGACCACGACGCTCTTGACCTTCACCACGACCGCGACCGCGTTTAGCTGGACGTTCTTCAGCAGGAGCAGGGTTCATGACTTGTTTCATGCCACCTAAGATCTCGCCACGGAATACCCAAACTTTAACACCAATCGTACCGTAAGTAGTTTCAGCACGTACAGATGAGTAATCGATGTCAGCACGAAGTGTATGCAAAGGTACACGACCTTCACGATACCATTCAGTACGGGCAATCTCTGCACCACCTAAACGACCAGAAACTTCAACTTTGATACCTTTAGCACCAGCACGCATAGAGTTCTGAACCGCACGCTTCATAGCACGACGGAACATTACACGTTTTTCCAATTGAGAAGCGATAGCTTCAGCAACTAGACGAGCGTCTAAGTCTGGGCGATCGATTTCGTTGATGCTTACTTGCGCAGGAACACCCATAATAGATGTTAATTCGCGTTGTAATTTCTCAATATCTTCGCCTTTTTTACCGATTACGATACCTGGACGAGCAGTGCTAATTGTAATTTTAGCAGCGCCTGTAGGACGTTCGATAAGAATTTTGCTGACCATCGCGTTTTTAAGTTTTTTAGTTAAAAACTCACGAACTTGAAGATCTTTAAGCAAATATTCAGCGTATTGTTTCGGACTCGCATACCAGTTAGCGTTATGACGTTTCACAACACCTAGGCGGATACCGATTGGATGAACCTTCTGACCCATATCAAACCCCTACCTTAACGGTGATGTGACAAGTACGCTTAGTGATACGATCTGCACGGCCTTTAGCACGTGGCATAATACGTTTAAGGCTTACACCTTCATCAACGTAAATCGTAGCAACTTTAAGGTCGTCTACATCTAAACTGTTATTATGTTCAGCGTTTGCAATTGCAGATTCCAACGCTTTTTTCACTAAAACTGCAGCTTTTTTATTGCTGAAGTTCAAGATGTTTAAAGCGTGAGCAATAGATTTGCCACGAATCAAATCTGCAACCAAACGTGCTTTTTGTGCCGAGATAGCGGCACCGCGTAATTTAGCAGTAACTTCCATCATAGCACCTTAACGTTTAGATTTCTTGTCAACACCGTGACCACGATAGGTACGAGTTGGCGCGAATTCACCGAGTTTATGACCAACCATATGTTCAGATACGATTACCGGAACATGGTTACGACCATTATGAACAGAAATTGTTAAACCAACAAAATCTGGGAGTATCATCGAACGACGCGACCAAGTTTTGATCGGCTTACGGTTATTAGCCGCGATAGCCGCTTCAACCTTAGCGAACAAGTGCGCATCGACGAATGGGCCTTTTTTCAGAGAACGAGGCATTGTCAGATTCCTTTACTTGTTACTTAACGCGACGGTCGCGAATGATCATCTTAGTCGTACGCTTGTTGGTACGTGTTTTGTACCCCTTAGCTTTTTGACCCCATGGGCTTACAGGTTGAATACCTTTATTACGCCCTTCACCACCACCATGTGGATGGTCAACTGGGTTCATAGCCATACCACGTACGGTAGGACGAACGCCACGCCAGCGTGAAGCACCCGCTTTACCGAGTGAACGAAGGTTGCTTTCCTGGTTAGAAACTTCACCAAGTACAGCACGGCATTCAACGTGAATTTTACGCATTTCGCCAGAACGTAGACGAACAATTGCGTAAGAACCGTCACGACCCAACAACTGAACAGAAGTACCAGCTGAACGAGCTAATTGCGCGCCTTTACCGATTTTAAGTTCGATGTTGTGAAGAGTAGAACCGATAGGCATGTTACGAAGTGGTAAGCAGTTACCTGGACGAATTGGAGCATCGTTACCAGATTGTACTTTATCACCAGCACGCAAACCTTTAGGAGCGATGATATAACGACGCTCACCATCAGCATACAAAACCAAAGCAATGTGTGCAGTACGGTTAGGATCGTATTCGATACGCTCTACAGTCGCAGGGATACCATCTTTGTTACGTTTAAAGTCAACTAAACGGTAGTGCTGCTTATGACCGCCACCAACGTGACGAGTCGTAATGTGACCGTTATTGTTACGACCACCAGTACGTTTTTTAGCTTCAACCAACGGTGCATAAGGTGCGCCTTTGTGAAGATGGTCGTGAACGACTTTCTCTACAAAGCGACGTCCTGGTGACGTTGGCTTACATTTTTGAATAGGCATAATTCTCGTCCTTATTCCGCTGCGCTTTCAGCGGTATCGCCCAAGTCAGCCATTTCAACATCTTGGCCAGCTTTCAGGGTGACGTATGCTTTTTTAACATCAGAACGACGTCCTAATGTTTTACCAAAGCGTTTAGTCTTACCTTTAGTGATCGTTGTGTTAACTTTAACAACTTGAACACCAAAGAGTTGTTCCACTGCTTTTTTGATTTCAAGTTTAGTTGCGTTAATAGCAACTTTAAAAACTTGAACACCAGCAGCTTCACCTAGAACTTGTGCTTTTTCTGAGAATACAGGTCCTTGTAGGACTTGATAGATACGTTCGTTGTTCATCCGAGTTCTACCTCAATTTTCTTAGCAGCAGCTACAGACATAACAACTTTGTCGAACGCGATCAAGCTAACAGGATCAATTGCAGCAGCATCAACCACATCTACATGCGGAAGGTTACGTGCAGCAAGATATAGATTCTCATCTACAGCATCCGTAACGATTAATGCGCGAACAGCATTTAAGTCGTTAAGTTTAGCAAGCAATTCTTTAGTTTTAGGAGCAGCAACAGCAAACTCTTCAACCAATACCAAGCGATCTTGACGAACAAGTTCAGCTAAGATGCATTGCATAGCACCGCGGTACATTTTACGGTTAACTTTTTGAGACCAATCTTGTGGACGGGCAGCAAAAGTTTTACCACCACCAACCCAGATTGGGCTACGAATAGAACCAGCACGCGCACGGCCAGTACCTTTTTGACGGAATGGTTTTTTACCACCGCCAGATACATCGCCACGTGATTTTTGAGCTTTAGAACCTTGACGACCACCAGCTAAGTAAGCTGTAACAACTTGGTGTACAAGAGCTTCGTTAAACTCACGTCCGAAAGCAACTTCAGACAATTCAACAGCAGAGCCGGAAACAGTATTTAAATTCACAATATTTCCCCTCAGGCCTTGATCGTTGGACGAACGATAACGTCGCCACCAGTTGAACCAGGGATTGCACCTTTAACAACAAGAATTGAACGTTCCATGTCGATAGATACAACTTCAAGACCCTGTACTGTTACGCGATCATCACCTAAGTGACCAGGCATTTTTTTGCCTTTGAACACGCGACCAGGAGTCTGGTTTTGACCTGTAGAACCTACAGCACGGTGAGACAATGAGTTACCATGGGTAGCGTCTTGAGTACGGAAGTTCCAACGCTTAACACCACCTTGGAAACCTTTACCTTTAGACTGACCAGTTACGTCAATTACTTGACCAACTGTAAACAAGTCAACACCGATAGTTCCACCAACTTCACGACCTTCAAGATCAGCTTCTGTAACGCGGAATTCTTTAACCAGACGACCAGCAGCAACACCCGCTTTAGCGAAGTGACCTTTCTGAGCGTTAGTTACGCGAGATTCGCGACGTTCACCAGTAGTGATTTGAATTGCTTGATAACCATCAGTTTCAAGCGTTTTGATTTGAGTGATGCGGTTAGGATCAACCTCAATCACCGTAACAGGTACAGAAACACCAGCATCTGTAAAGATACGTGTCATACCGCACTTGCGACCGACTAAACCAATAGCCATGTGCATAAACCTCTAAAAAAGCGGCTTAATTAACTTAGAGTGTTAATTAACCCGAAAGCCTTAACCCAATGCGATCTGAACATCAACACCAGCTGCAAGATCCAATTTCATCAACGCATCAACAGTTTTGTCTGTTGGTTGAACGATATCGATCAAACGCTTGTAAGTGCGGATTTCATACTGATCACGCGCGTCTTTATTAACGTGCGGTGAAGTTAGAACGTTAAAACGTTCGATGCGTGTAGGCATCGGAATAGGACCACAAACTTGTGCGCCAGTACGTTTTGCTGTTTCTACGATCTCTTGAGCAGATTGATCAATCAGACGATGATCAAAAGACTTCAAACGGATACGGATTCTCTGGTTAGACATACCAGTAAACTCCAAGCCAAAAATATAAAGAATCACCTCTGACGCATCTCACCCTATTGGTAAGTGTCAAAGGCAGTGAAAATCACTAAGGTCATGATCGATGCCACGACTGTCACGATATTAACTACTTTATTCGTAGTTAACCCCTTTTATTAAGGGGCCGCTCATTATAGCTATTGTTTAACGCTTAAGCAAATCTCTTTTCAACTTTTTAGCATCTTTCTCAGCTCATGAATTTGCAACATTGTTTAAAAATAAATCAACTTGCAGTTTTATGTAAAACATACTCTATTGCTTGTTTTAATATTTGATTTCCTTGAATAAAATTATTTTTTGGCGAATTTTTTAATTGTTGTTCAGATTGAACATGCTCTCCGGAAAAATTTACTAGCTCTTCATCATTTTCTAAAAATAGCTTCAATGTTTCTGGGGTGATTTCTGGATGAAACTGGAATCCCAAGACATTTTTTCCGATTTGGTACATCTGGTTTCGACAAACATCATTTTCCGCCAGATGAATTGCTCCTTTGGGAATTTCAAAGGTTTCGCTATGCCATTGCATCACATTAAATTGTGCCGGCAACTCAAAACACGCTTCAGGTACATGATTAACTTTACGTACTACCGTCCAGCCGAGTTCTTGTTTTTCATTGCGGCGGACTGCTCCACCCAGTGCATTCGCAATAAGCTGCCCCCCCAAACACAAACCGATTGCAGGTTTCCCCATCGATAAATAACGTCGTAACCAACGTTTTTCAACGGTTAACCAGGGATAATTCGCTTCATCGTTTACGCTCATCGTGCCCCCCATAATAATGAGTAAATCCACATCTTCCACATGCGGCAAAGCCTCTATATCCAAAGGACGGTCTACAGGTAATGCAAAGAACTCCGTTGCGGTAATTTTAGCATGATGCTGTTTTAAAAATGTATGGCAACTACCGAACCCTTCACCAGCAATATGCTGAAAATAATGTACTTTTAAATGCGACTTCATTCGCTCCCACCTATTGTTGTGCTCTAATATAGGTTTAGCAAAAATGAAGCCAACTTTATGTGCAGATTAACGTTTCTATACATTTGGGCATTTATATAGCCTAATCTGCGCGTTTCTCTTAAGCTAAAGCTAATTTTGATACGATTTAGGGCAGAACCTTGAAAAAAAATCTACAAACAGAACTAATTCATGCACCACGAAAAGCTCCACAATACATTCCTACGGTTCAACCTCCCCTGTTTCGTGCATCGACCATTATTTTTGAGAACACCGATGCCCTGTTTAATCGCCATTGGACAGATGACTATGACTATAGTTATGGTACCCACGGTACCCCAACCACTTTCACATTAGGTGACAACATCGCCCAGATTGAAGGTGGGAAATATTGCCTGTTGGCACCGAGTGGCTTGTCCGCCATCAACCTGGTGAATTCATGCTTTTTGGCGCATGGAGATGAAGTTTGGGTTGCAGATAATATCTATGGTCCAAACATGGAACATTTGCGCAATCTGGAAACGCGTTATGGCATAACCGTTAAGGTTTACAATGCAATAGATGTTGAGAGTTTCCAGCCCACAAATAAAGCCAAACTGATTTGGCTAGAGGCTGCAGGTTCTGTGACTTTAGAATTTCCAAACTTGGTAGAGTTGGTGAATAAAGCCAAACAAGCCAATGTCTTGACTGCACTGGATAATACCTGGGGGGCAGGCCTTGCCTTTGATGCCTTTGATTTTTCTGATCAGCATTTAAGTGTTGATCTGACCGTGCATGCGCTGACGAAATATCCAAGTGGTGGAGGTGATATCTTGATGGGTTCGGTGGTGACACGTGATAAAAACCTACATCACAAACTGTTTCGTATGCACGCCATTCAAGGTATTTCCATTTCAGGGGATGATGCCGCTCAGGTTCAGCGTAGTTTAGCATCCATGCAAATTCGTTATACCCATCAATCACACAGCACTTTAAAACTGCTAGGCTGGCTAAAACAACAAAAAGAATTTGTCCAGGTGCTACATCCTGCCGATGAATCATCTGCTGGACATGATTACTGGAAGCAAGTTTGCCCTACAGGTCAAAGTGCAGGTTTGGTGAGTGTTATTTTTAAACCTGAATATACGCTTGCAGATATCCGCAAATTCTGTGATGCATTAGAACTGTTTAAGCTTGGTTTTAGCTGGGGTGGTTCTGTCAGCCTGGTCATGCTATACAACTTAAAAGAGATGCGTGTACTTGAGCATGCACATTTACAGCCAGGATTATTGGTTCGTTTTTGTATCGGACTGGAACATCCAGCAGATTTGATTCAAGATATAGAAAATGCATTAAAACAATTGAATACCCCACAACTCGAATAACTGAAGATACAAGAACGTAAAACAGGAATAGATATGGGTACACCTATCGTTATTGCCAAGAAAACCTCAAATACAGACCAAGAGATTGTTTTACATTCACAGTTGCCAACCCTCATGGCCTAATTACAGGTGCAACCGGAACAGGTAAAACAGTGACCTTAAAAGTCCTTGCAGAAAACTTTTCCCGCATTGGTGTACTCGTATTTTTAGTTTAGCCGATACCAAAGGTGATGTTTCCAGTCTAGCCAAAGCAGACTCAAGCAATGCTAAATTTGAGGAACGCCTTAAAGTCTTAAATATTGATGCGATTCCTTTTGCGGGATCACCCGTGGTGTTTTGGGATTTGTTTGGCCAACAAGGTCATCCGATTCGTACTACGGTTTCAGAGATTGGTGCGTTATTATTAGCACAAATGTTCAATCTGAATGATACCTAGGAAGGGGTACTTTCGGCAGTTTTCCGGATTGCCGATGATCAGGGTTTACTGCGGATTAATTTTAAGAATTTAAAATTAATCCTCGCTTATGTTTCTGAACATGCTGCAGAATTTCTGGCGGAATACGACAACCTTTTCCCTACCAGTTTAGGCCCCATTCAACGTAATTTATTAGCGCTTGCAGACCAAGGTGGCGATCAGTTTTTTGGTGAGCCGAGTTTAAATATTCTAGATTTCATTCAAACTGACAGCCAAGGACGGGGCAATATCAATTTGCTTGCTGCAGACAAGCTGATGAATACACCTAAACTTTACACCACTTCTTGCTTTGGATGTTATGGGAACTCTTTGAACAATTGCCTGAAGTGGGCGATATGGATAAGCCCAAACTGGTGTTCTTCTTCAATGAAGCACACGTGTTATTTGATAATGCCAGCGCAGCGCTAGAGGAAAAAATTGAACAGGTGGTGCGTTTAATTCGCTCCAAAGGGGGGTCGGCATTTACTTTGTGACCCAGAATCCACTCGATCTGCATGAAAGCGTTTTAGGACAACTCGGCAATAAAGTCCAACATACCTTGCGTACCTTCACTCCAAAAGATCAAAAAGCGGTAAAAACAGCAGCCGATACCTTTCGGGCCAACCCTGAATTTAAAGTCGATCAAGCCATTACCGAACTGGGTGTCGGTGAAGCCTTAATTAACTGTCTGGATGAACAAGGTATTCCATAAATTGTACAACGGAGCTGGGTGATGCCGCCCTACTCTTCATTTAGTCCAATTAGCGCCGATGAGCGTAAGATATTAATGAATCAAAGTATTGTTGCTGGGGCTTATGAGCAACCTATTGACCGCGAAAGTGCCTATGAAATGTTGCGGCAAAAAGTCGCATAGCATCAGCAACAAGCCATTGCCGAGAAAACCGCAAAACAGCAAGAAGCCTTAGCAACATATTGCTCACGAACAGCAGAAAGAAGCAGAGTGCGCATCAAAACAACGCGAAAAAATGACTCAGAACATAGTTGGGACGTTTACCAAAAGTGCGGCACGCAGTTTAAGTAGCAGTCCCAGACAGAAAATTGTCCGTGGTTTGCTCGGTTCTCTCTTTGGCAGAAAATAGCACTTTTTAGTCTATCAAGATTTCCAACATGATGAGATATTCCATATTTTTTTATGG
This sequence comes from Acinetobacter sp., assembly GCF_045628685.1. Classification (GTDB taxonomy): domain Bacteria; phylum Pseudomonadota; class Gammaproteobacteria; order Pseudomonadales; family Moraxellaceae; genus Acinetobacter. Next base: position 65,741 of record NZ_JAZQPV010000054.1, on the reverse strand, counting down.
TTTTTTTAAAACAATGTATTTACAATATTTTTTATAAGATGTATTTTAAATATATCTTATAGCCACGACAAAAGATGTTCTAGCCATGACCCCACAACATATCGAACTTGTTAAATCAACTGTCCCTATACTTCGGGAAAATGGTGTCGCACTAACCAGCTATTTCTATAAACGCATGCTGAACAACAATCCAGAATTAAAAAATGTCTTTAACTTAGATCACCAAAGTACCGGTCGTCAGCCACGCGCCTTGGCTGCTGCAGTATTGGCTTATGCAGAACATATTGAAAACCCGAGTGTATTGGCTAAAGCAATTGAGCACATTACAACCAAACATGTGAGTCTGGATATCCAGCCTGATCATTATGCCATTGTGGGTGACAACCTGTTGCACTCTATCAGCGAAGTTTTAAATGTACCTTTTGAATCTGACCTGATTGCTGCCTGGAAAGAAGCCTATATGCAATTGGCAGGCATCTTGGCTGGGGTAGAAAAACAGAAATATGAAAGTTTGGCTGCACAAAATGGGGGGTGGGCTGGATGGCGTAGCTTTGAAATAACTGCAGTTGAAGCAACCGATGCCGGTAAACGCTTTACTTTAAAAGCACAAGATGGCAAACCGGTCGTTGCTGCTGAAACAGGCAGCTATATTTCCGTTAAGGTTCAAGTGCCTGGACATGACCTTCAACAGCCGCAACAATTTACTTTTGCTGAAGGCCAATCCGCAGATCAGTTTACTTTTGATGTAAAACCTGAAGAAAACCATACAGAATATTCTGTTGCCAACATCTTGCTAGAAAACTATAAAGCAGGCGATCTGGTTCAGGTTTCTGCACCAGTTAAAGGCTAAATACTTAATAAGTCATTAATTGTTTGTTATTGAAAGTTCCCTTCGAGGGACTTTCACGCTACGCTATTCATCTTCCCCACATTTTAAAGACCCTATGCAACTCAATAAATTTACTGATTATGCCTTGCGTCTATTGATGTACATCTCTAGACCCAGAGACATCCCGTATACCATTGCAGAAATCGCACAAGATTTGCATGTCTCTCAAAATCATCTGGTAAAAATTGTCCATTTCATAGGAAAACAGGATTGGATCATTACCACACGCGGAAAAGGCGGTGGGATTCGCTTAAATGCAAAAACTTTAAATTTAAATCTGGGTCAAATTGTGCGTATCCTGCAAGGAAATAACCAGATTGTGGAATGCAATACTCCGCCCTGCGTACTGCGCAGCCACTGTGGCCTTAAAGGTATTTTAGATCAAGCACTTGAGCATTTTTATCAATCTCTGGATCACTATTGTTTAGGTGATGTACTGGATACCAACAGTTCCGCAAAAGTTGCAACATCCTCCCCCATTACGCTGATTAATCTTTAAATCACCCACCGAAGTTTTCCAGCTTTCAAAATGCAAAGGTCGCTTGCCTAGAAGACTTCCTCTATAATGTTTCTTTGTAGATCATTTATTGAAGTTGAGTTATGCACCACAGCAGAGGAAAATCCAAAAACAGTAAGACAGCCAATGCGCCTAAGCAAAAGATCAGCTATGAGAAAAAAGTTGATTCTGCCATTACTGAATATTCCGTGCGTTCACTCAACTGGTTACGCCAAGCCGAATTCTTGATGAGTGCGCCAAAGCTCAGCCTGTGTGTAGAAGACACAGGTTATGAAATTGCTTTTGCCGGCCGTTCAAATGCCGGTAAATCCAGTGCCATCAATGCCCTAACCAATCAGAAACAATTGGCACGTGCATCGAAAAAGCCGGGTCGTACCCAGATGATCAACTTTTTCAGCTTGGGTAATCCAGATCAGCGTCTGGTCGATTTACCGGGTTATGGTTATGCAGCCGTACCTGAAGCCATGAAAATTGTTTGGCAAAAAGAACTGGAAAATTATCTGATTCATCGCCAAAGCTTACAAGGCTTGGTGCTCCTCATGGATATTCGCCATCCGCTGCAACACTTTGATGTGATGATGCTGGAATGGGCATATTCACGTCATTTATTTGTCCATGTCCTGTTAACTAAATCAGATAAACTCAACCGCGGTCCCGCCTCTAAAGTACTTCAGGAAGTTAAAGCGGCATTGAAAAAAATGAAACTGGACTTCTCCATTCAATTGTTCTCATCAATGAACAAACAAGGTTTGGAAGAACTTGCCAGTGTCATGGGTGGGCGTCTGAATTTCACCTTGGACCAATCAACCAAATTTGATTTAGACAACATTCCGGAAGTGAATGCCAGCGATATTGAGGAACCTTTAGAATCGATGGATGCAGATGATGAGGCAGAAATTGAAATTGCTGAAGATGCCACCGATGAAAGCCGACAAGCTGACTAATACCCATGGTCTGACAAAAGTCATCATCTATTGATATCTGAATGTCCTCTATTGCTAACCACAATTGAGGGCATTTTTTTATACTGATTCTTAAGTCAATGTGGCCTTAATCCTAGACAAAATAACCTGATCACAGACAAAACAAGGACAGGATGATGAAGCTTTTATCGTTATTGAAAAAGTCTAAAATTGGCTCTTCAATTCAGTACCAAATCAAGCCGCGTAAAGTCAAATTTGAATGGCAGCAAACCCCTATCGACTGGATTCCGAATCAGCCCTTTGTCAGTTATTTCGTTAACGAAATTAATATGATTTTACCTGCCGGTGAATTCTGGTTTTGTCGCCTGTATAACAAAGTTTTGCCACAAATTAGCGATGAAAAGCTCAAACAGGATGTAAAGGCCTTTATCCGTCAGGAAGCCATGCATGCACAGGCACATGCTTCAGCCAATAAAGAATATCTCTCGGTGCGCAATATCGATGTAGCCCGCAATCTTAAACTGATGGATTTTCTCTTCGGCAAGTTGCTCGCAGACCAACCACTCGGTTTAAATGTACCAAAATCGCTCGAACATCAGTGGGACTTATTTCGTCTCGGCATTATTGCCACAGTTGAGCATATGACCTGCGTGCTTGGAAAATATGTGTTGTATAACCAATATTGGGAACAGCTTGGCGCCGATCCCAGCATGCTCGACCTGGTCAAATGGCACGGCGCAGAAGAAATAGAACACCGTACCGTCGCGTTTGATTTATATCGTCATCTTGGTGGCGGATATATTGCACGTTATTATTTAAGTGTAGTGGTCATCGCAGGTGTGTTGGGCTTATGGGTGGATGGTACAGCGCATATCATACAGCAGGATGAACGTTTTAAATCAGTTCGACCAAGTGTGTTTAAACCATGGATTTGGCGTGAATGGTATCGCCTTTCACAACAAGATAACCGCTTGATGCCCAACCCACTCTGGCTGGTTTCCCAACAACTGGGTTATTTAATGCCTTGGTACGATCCAGTACATGAAGCTAAAACCGAAGATGCGATTGCCTATCTAGATCACTCGCCTGCCGCAAAACGGGCCATACTCAAAGTTGCTTAAGACAATCACACAAATACCAAACAGTAGGGCTTTATGCCCTACTTTTATTTGCACTAGAATAAATCCAGATAAAAAAGATAAGGATAAAAAATGAAACCCTATATTTCGGTCATTACGCTTGCGGTTAAGGATTTAGAGCAATCCCTAAAATTTTATTGTGAAGGTTTAGGCTTACATAGCCGAGGTATTCTGGGGCAAGACTTTGAGTTTGGCGCAGTCGCTTTTATAGAACTGCAATCAGATTTAAAACTTGCCTTATGGCCACAGCAAAGTATTCAGCATGATACGGGTCTAGAAATCAGCCCTATGTGCCCGACCCAGATAACACTAGGACATAATGTCTATAGCCCACTAGAAGTAGATCAGGTCTTGACACAAGCAGCGCGTGCAGGGGCTGAAATTATCAAGCCTGCACAAGCCACATTTTATGGTGGATACGCAGGCTACTTTCAAGATCCGAATGGACATGTATGGGAAGTGGTATGGAATCCGTGTTGGGAAAATGATTAAGTTGCAATTTCATCTTCACGGCTATGACGGTCGACCACTACACTAATCATCATGTCACCTTGCACATTAACCACAGTACGCACCGTATCCAGCAAACGATCGATCGGTAATAAAATCGCAATCGCTTCGGCCGGCAAACCGACTGATTGCAATACCATAATCATGGTGACCATACCCGCACTTGGAATACCCGGTGCACCGAGTGACGCGATCATTGCAGTCGCGCAAACAATAAGCTGCTGGCCAATTGTTAAATCCAGACCCATCAGGTTGGCAACAAATAATGCCGCGGCAGCTTCATAAAGTGCCGTACCATCCATGTTGAGTTGTGTTCCAAGAGGAATCACAAAACCTGCTGTTGCCGAACGTACACCCAAGTTTTCCTGGGCACACTTCAGGGACAGTGGCATAGTGGCAGAACTGGAACTGGTGGCAAAAGCCGTAATCAGTGCGCTACGCGCCCCTCTAAAAAAGATGATTGGATTCATCTTGCCGAAAACCCACAGTAACAGCGGCAAAACCACAACACCATGGAAAATGGTGGTGCCGGTCACCACAGCAGCAAACTCCACCAGACGACCCAGTACCGAAATATCTTCGGTTGAAATCAGTTTCGCGAGTAAGGCAAAAATACCAATCGGTGCCAGTCGCATCACCCAGATGATCATGAACATCATCATGTCGAAAAACTGCTGGCTGACCTGACGTACGGTTTTAAAGCGCTCACCACCATGTACCAAGGCCACACCAAAAAATAAAGCAAACACTACAACAGCAAGCACATTGCCTTCAGAAAAGGCTTTAAAGGGATTGATTAAGGTATTTTGAATAAAATTGGTCAAAAATGAGGTGGGTGTTAAAGTGTCTGGGGTTTGATGGGTATTCATCGCTTCCTGGAACATGGCGATGTCTACGCCCTTGCCGACATCAAACAGATGCGCACAGCCAATCCCTAAAATTAAAGCCAGAGTGGTTGTGGTCACGCAGCAGGCCAAAGTGATTTTCCAGACCTTGCCTAACTGTCCACCCGATTGCAAATTGGATACACCAACCACAATTGAACTAAAAATTAGCGGAATTAACAGCATCTTTAACAAGCCAATAAAAATACTGCTGGCAATTCCCAAGCCATATAAACTGGCATCAAAAAATGCGCTGTTGGGATAAAGATTCAGAATAAAACCAAAAGCCACACCTAAAATTGCCGCAATTAAAATTTGTGTATTTAAGCTCATCTCTACATGTGTTTATTGTCAAGTCTTGCAGGCACTATGCCATGCCCTACTTTTAGAATCGAGGAATTTTTTGTCACAAGTTCAGCATAAATATGAAAAAACATAATTTTCACTTTGTCTAAATCAGCTAAGACTTGCTAAATAAATGGCATAAAATCTGCTTTTGAATTACTACGCCTCTACAAATAATTAAAAGAGTACCCATATGAAAAAAATAATTCTTATCACCACGCTCATATTCAATATGGGAACAGCTTTTGCTCATTCTGCTCATGGCTGCCATAAAGATGTATCCGAAGATATTCCGCGCTGCCACTAAAATAACCTCATAAAAAAACCGGACCCTATGTCCGGTTTTTTTTAAACAACTATGATTTGTTACTGGGTTTCAATTTCGCGGATACGAATTAAACCTTCTTGAGTAGTACTACATACCAGCTCACCGTTTTGCCACATGCGACCAAAGTTCAGGCCGCGTGAACTTGCACTCACGGTTGCATCCATGTCGTATAGCATCCATTCATCAACACGAAACGGTTTATGGAAATACATGGCATGGTCGATACTGGCACATTGCAAACTTGGCGACAAATAACTTAAACCATGTGGACGAAGCGCCGTGGTCATTAAGGTAAAGTCTGAATAAAATGCGGCAATGGCTTGATGTAAGGATATTTCATCTACATCTGACGAAATTTTATCATGGGTACGTAAATAGTGTGCATAAGAGGGTGCTTCAGGCTGCGGCTGAAATGGGTTGCTGGGTTCGATCGGACGGATATCAATGTAACGATCGCGCATAAAGCTGGCACGCACATTTTCCGGCACAAATTCCACAAACATTTTTTTCAGTTCAGCTTCTGATTTCACCTGCTCTGGAGCCGGATATTCAGGTTCACCAATCTGGTAATTTAACCCTTCTTCTGGATGAGCAAAAGAAATCATCGCGGTAAAAATGGTACGACCATGTTGAATGGCGCGCACTTGGCGACTGACAAAACTTTTCCCATCACGCAAACGGTCAACTTGATACAGAATAGGGGCATTGACATCGCCACCATACAAAAAGTAAGCATGCAATGAATGTGCAGGACGATCGGTAGTATAGGATGCCGCACGCAATGCCTGCCCTAACACCTGACCACCGAAAACGCGTTTTCCAACCAAGTTTCGGCTTATGCCTCGGTAGACATTCTCTTCAATTTTTTCAAGGCTAAGTAATTCAACCAGTTCTTGGGTTAACGCATTCATAAATGACCTATTTTACTGGGGATACCTGAAATGTAGGCGAAAAATTTAAATCGATCAGATAAACTATTGAAGCTATTTTGCCATAAATCCCGACCAAACCCCTAGAGTTAGACTGACTGGCCTGTCAGATTTTTTTGGTACAGATTGGCTAAAAATACGTTTTTTAACGATAAAATTTAACATTGAATATGCATTTTGTCAGAAAATGCCATACTGTTTTAAATTACAATGATGCAAATCAATTTCCCCCTCAGAAAATCTGTGGTTTCGGTCATTAAGTAGGAGTGTATATGTCCAAGAGTGGCTTTGGTCAAATGTATCGTCAGCTTTCAAGTAAGCTGCTTGACCTCGTGGTAACCCCACATGTTCTTGGTGAGGTTCCTGCTGAACCGACAATTACAGAAGAAAATAACTCAACAGAACAAATGGTTAAGCAGAAAATTATCTGTTATGTTCTACAAAATTACTCACGCAGCAATGCACTGATTGTCGATGGTGAAACACGACGTCTCAACCTTCCCCCTGCCTTAGACCCGTTAGTGGTCGGGAACCAGAAAGAAAAAGCATCGGTGCTGTTTTTACAGCATCATAATGAAAATAATTTACTTAATCCTCCGCCACATGCTTTTCCGCCACGTTTACTCCGCTTAATTGATATTTTAGAAAATCATCCTGAAGTAGATATCGAGCTTATTCCCGTGACTGTGCTGTGGGGACGCTCACCCGATAAAGAAGATTCCTGGTTTAAGCTACTGTTTACGGATACATGGGCAACTCCGGGTACAATCAAGCAATTGGTAAATATCGGCTTGCATGGTCGTCAGTCTTATCTGGAATTCCATCAAGGACAATCCTTGCGTGCGCTGATCGACTTTGCCAAAAAGACCCATCCAAACTTGTCCCCTGCGACGTATATCCTCAATACGCTGAATAACTATTTAGATGGTCAGCGCGAAGTTGTGCTCGGTCCCGACCTGTCAGACCGTCGTAATGTCATGCATTCACTGATCAAATCTACAGATGTACAAGAAGCGATTCGCCGTGAAAGTATCCGCAGCAAAGTCAGCATGATTGAATCTGAACGTCGAGCAATTGGGTATTTGAACGAAATCGTCTCTGATTATTCACATTCTGCGGTGCATTTTGCCGATATGGCGCTGACCCGTTTATGGACGCAGCTGTATGACGGCGTAGAAGTGCATAACTTCAGTACGGTGCGCGAACTTGCCAAAGACTACGAGATCATCTACACCCCATGTCACCGCAGCCACATCGACTACTTGTTGCTATCTTATGTGATTTATAAGCGTGGCATGATGGTGCCGTACATTGCTGCGGGCGATAACCTGAATATGCCGTTTGTAGGTCAATTATTACGTGGTGGCGGTGCATTCTTTATTCGTCGTACCTTCCGTGGCAATGGCTTATATACCACGGTATTTAAAGAATACCTGTACAGCATTTTGTCGCGTAACACGCCACTTGAATACTTTATTGAAGGTGGCCGTTCACGTACAGGCCGTTTGCTGCCAGCGAAAACCGGCATGCTTGCGATGACCGTACATAGTCATTTGCGTGGTCGATCAAAACCGATCGTGTTTTTGCCAACGTATATTGGTTATGAACGTCTGATGGAAGGCTCAACCTATGTCGGTGAAATGCAAGGCAAGCCGAAAGAATCTGAGTCGATTATTGGTATTTTAAAAACCTTGCGTAAAATCGAGCGCATTTTCGGTAAAGTGCATGTGAACTTCGGTGAGCCGGTGTTTTTAGATGACATGCTGAAAAAACACGGTGCAGATCAAATCAAGATTGAAAAGAATGACGATCCTGTTCCGCAAGAAGTGTCCGATGCAGTCAACAGTTCAGCACATGCAATTTTAGAAAATATTAACCGTGCTGTAGTGATTAATCCTGTTTCACTGCTTTCCTTGATTCTACTCGCCACACCAAAACATACACTAGATGAAGAGATCTGCATTAAACAACTCGATGCATACCGTAATTTGGTCACCGCCTTACCTTATGATGAACGTACCCAAGTCACACCGCTTTCAGGCAAAGAAATTATTGCCTACGGTCTGAAACTGAAACTGATTAAACGCATCAAGCATGTGTTGGGCGATATTATTGCGATTGAAGACAATCAAGCAGTTTTACTGACTTACTTCCGCAATAACATTCTGCATGCCTTTGTATTGCCGTCTTTAATTTCTGCCCTGGTTGAGCATAACGGTTCAATCCGTCGTGGTGATTTGATCAATGTGATTCGCACGCTGTATCCATTCTTGAAAGCTGAATTGTTCTTGAAATGGCAAGATGATGATCTCAAAGACCAGATATGTGCCTATGTTGAAGCCTTAATTAAGGCAAAATTGATTTCTGAAGATGCAGATGGCAACTTGGTGTCTCCAGCGCCAAACTCAGAAGATCATAATCAACTTGTGGTTCTGGCTGCTCCTGTAATGCAAAGTCTTGAACGTTACTACATGACCTTAGCGCTGATCACTCAGCGCGGTTCAGGCAACATTTCAACCCGTCAGGTGGAAGAACTCAGTCATCTGGTCGGTCAGCGTTTGTCAGTACTTTATGAATTCAATTCACCAGAATTCTTCGATAAAGCCCTATTCCAAAGCTTTATTAAGGTACTGACTCAACAGGGCTATATTCGCAACAATGAAGACAATGCCATTGTGTTTGACGAGAACTTCCAGAATGTGGCGCAGTATGCCAATCTTGTTCTAGATGATGTGACTTTGCAGATGCTTCAACACATTACCACTTTCAGCGATGAAGAGTTAAAAGAAGCTTTGGATGCAGTTGCTGCCCAACAGGCGAAACGTCGTTTGAAACGTAAAAAGAAATAATTTTATTTTAGCCCCTTCTCCCTCTGGGAGAAGGTTGGGATGAGGGTGAGATTAAAATTTAATATTTGATTATTTAAAAATACCTCTCCCTAACCCTCTCCTCAAGGAGAGGGAACTTTTATTATCCCATTTGGGCTAATAGCTTTTTATAATCCCCCAAACAATCTTCATGTTCCAACTTAAACCCCACTTCCTTCATCCGCGTTGCATAAATCCTTTTTCCTGACTGTTCGCCATTTTCTAAAACCAGTTCAGGTAAATTTAGCTGTCTTTGAAACCATTGAATAATTTCATGCAAAGGGATCGGCTGATTATTGCTGACAATATACGAATTTTCTGGATGTTCCACGTGAATCAATTGTGCAAGGAATCGGGCTAGATCATTGATGTGAATACGATTGCTATAGTGTACTTTAGAATAGCTTTGAGTCATTTCAGCAAGTTTGATCATTCGGGCAACTGACGTACCATAAATACCTGTTGGACGAATGATAATGCATTGATTGGGGAAAGCCTGCTGATACAACTGCTCCATCTTTAAGAGTAATTGGCCCTGTTCATCAATAGGTTGAATACATGACTCATCATCAATACGCTCACCCTTATTTTCACCATACACACGAGTAGATGACACCACCACAATCTTTTGAACTGGATGCTGTTTTAACGCTGCTACAATGGGAGCAACAGAATCGACATAAGTCTGTTGATACCCTTCTATAGTGCTTTGTGAAGGTGACAGTAAAACATAAACCCAATCGATGGCTGGAACATGAGCTAAATCCAGTTGATGAACATCCTGAATCAGATGCGTCGCAAATTCATCGGTTTTCAGACTCTGGCTAATTGTGGTAATTTGGTGGCCTTGCTCAAATAACTGTTTAGCAACACGCCAAGATGTTTTACCATAACCAATAAATAATATATGCATTAAACACCTGATTACATAATCTAAGTTGAGGGTAAATGGCTGCCGTCCATCAATTGCAAGGGTTAGGAAATGCCTCTGCTGCTTTACTGGAAAAACTGAATATTTTCACCACAGATGATCTGCTGTTCCATCTGCCGCGTGATTATGAAGATCGTAGCACGATCATCCCCATGAACCAATTGATCGTGGGGCGCAGCTATTTGCTAGAAGGCGTAGTCAAAGGGGTGGATTTCCCACCAGGTAAGCGCAAATCGATGGCGGTGCTCTTAGAGGATGATTTCGGCAAAGTCACCTTGCGTTTTTACCATGTCTATAAGGCCCTGACCGATCGTGCCAAATTGGGCAATCAATTGCGTATCTTTGGTGAAGTCCGTGTCGGTGCACGTGGTTTAGAGCTTTATCATCCTGAAATTCAGCTCATCACTCAACACACACCCTTACCTAAAACTGAACTGACCGCCATTTATCCCGCCACCGAAGGTTTAACCCAAGCCAAACTGCGAGATTATGTTAAACAGGCCCTGAAACAGCACAGTGATGACCTGCCTGAGTTATTGCCAGAAAAATTTACCAATGGTTATGCGCTAAAACAGGCACTGGAATATATTCATGAACCGCCACTGAATGCCAACATGTTGCAACTGGCACAAGGCTCGCATCCTGCCCAGCAACGCTTAATCTTTGAAGAACTGGTCGCGCACCAGATTAGTCTGCTTTCACGCCGTGCTTATATTCAGCAAATTGAAGCCCCTTCTTTTTCACCGAGTAAAAACTTTGCCAAACAGTTATTAACCAGCTTACCCTTTAGCCTGACCGGTGCGCAAAAACGTGTCTCCAAAGAAATTGTGCAGGATTTAAAACAAAACAAACCGATGCTGCGTTTAGTCCAGGGTGATGTCGGTGCAGGTAAAACTTTAGTTGCGGGTGTTGCAGCATGTCATGCCTTGGAAGAAGGATGGCAAGTAGCGCTGATGGCACCGACTGAAATTTTGGCTGAACAGCATTATTTAAATTTTAAAAAATGGTTTGAACCATTAGGACTTAATGTTTCTTGGCTTTCAGGGAAACAAAAAGGTAAAGCACGCGCAGCTGCAGAACAAGGCATCAAAGAAGGCACCGCAAATTTAGTGGTCGGTACCCATGCACTATTTCAGGAAAATGTCGGATTTGCCAAATTGGGTTTGGTGATTATTGATGAACAGCATCGCTTCGGGGTCGATCAACGGCTGGCGCTACGTAATAAAGGGGCCAACAACATGACACCCCATCAATTGGTCATGACTGCTACCCCGATTCCTCGCACACTGGCGATGTCTGCTTATGGCGATCTGGATACCTCAGTGATTGATGAACTTCCTCCGGGTCGTACCCCGATTCAAACTGTCACCATTCCTTTAGACCGCCGTGAAGAAGTGTTAGTCCGGATTGCTACAAACTGTGCTGAAGGCAAGCAAGCTTATTGGGTTTGTACCTTGGTGGAACAATCGGAAACTTTAGATGCTCAAGCTGCAGAAGCCACTTATCAGGAAATTAAAGAACGCTTTCCACATATCAATATTGGTCTGGTACATGGCAAAATGAAAGCCGATGAAAAGCAGTTGGTGATGCAGCAATTTAAAGACAATCAGCTGCAACTCCTCATTGCCACCACCGTAATTGAAGTTGGGGTTGATGTGCCGAATGCCTCAATTATGGTGATTGAAAATGCTGAACGCTTAGGGCTTTCACAATTACATCAGTTGCGTGGACGGGTTGGACGTGGTGCAACCGCCAGTTTCTGTGCCCTGCTTTATAAAAATCCTTTGTCTCAAAATGGCCAGGAACGCTTACGTATTTTGCGTGAAAGTAATGATGGGTTTGTGATTGCAGAAAAAGATCTGGAAATTCGCGGTCCGGGTGAGCTACTTGGCACCAAGCAAACCGGTGATATGGGTTTTCGGGTTGCCAAACTGGAACGAGATGATCATCTGCTGGATCAAGCGCATTATGTGGCACAGCAAATTCTCAAAAACTATCCAGAGAATGCCAAAGCTTTACTCAAACGCTGGCTGCCTGAAGCCCCACGCTATGCTTATGTGTAGAGCATCATTTCAAAAGAATACTTTTAATAACAAAGATAAAAATAAAAAATCTATTCAGATATTTACTATGAGGTAGACAGCATGGATGCTGTCCTGACAAGAGTCGCTATACGCTTTATTGATTTCAAAAATGAGTGATTAAATCCAATAAAAACTCTTGAGCCTTCATACACACTGTGTAAAATTAACGCCAAATAACAAGAAGAATCAAACCATGCTGCAATTTATTTATCCATTAGTTCGCCAAACGATCTATAACATTTTCCCCTGCATACTTTGTGGAGTTGACCGATACCACCACCATTCACTCTGTAAAGATTGCTGGCAACAATTGCCGTGGTCTAAAAGTACAGTCCAGCGTCAGGAAATGGATATTCAGGTGGCTTGTCATTATGACTACCCGATTGATCGCATTATCCAGAAATTCAAATATGAGCAGCAACTGCATTTTCAGAATGTGCTTGCAGGGACATTATTGCAACTTCGCCTACCCAAAATCCAGGCCATCATCCCGATGCCGATATCAACACAACGACTACTAGAACGCGGTTACAATCAGTCTCTGATCCTGGCTAAAATTATGGCCAAACAGCTGAATATTCCCATATGGCAACCTATTACCCGTTTACACCAGCATTCACAAAAAGGCTTAAGCCGGTTAGAGCGCATTGATCAGATTGAACAACAGTTTCAGATCAACACCACATCAAAACTTCGTTATCGCCGTGTACTGATTCTGGATGATGTCGTGACCACAGGCAGCTCCATTTACGCATTAAAACAAAAGCTTGAAGAATTAGATTGTCAGAAAATTTATGCTGCCTGCATTGCGAGTGCGGAGACTTAATAATTTCTCTACTTTAAAAAGATAAGAAATATTTCATAAGCGCTAAGTATAAATTTAACCCCTTATTTAAAACCGACCTAAAAAATGGTGCTTTCTGTTAAAAATTGATTGACCCATGGCATCACAATTTCTGTGGTCAATGGTGCAAGCTTAGTGTTTTGATCATCCAAATCGACCCACTTCATTTCTGCAATTTCTGCATCAATTTTCGGTGCATGATCCAAAGTCACCACATACACATAACTCACCAATAAGTGATCTGGCTCATTGGCCGTTGCCGTTTCAAAACGACCCACAAATTGCTTAATAGTCGCCGCACAACCTATTTCTTCCTGAATTTCACGCAACATGGTGTGTTCAGGGGATTCATTCGGTTCAAGCTTTCCACCCACCTGCATAAAACAGCAGGTATTCTGTTTACGAACCACTAAAAGCTGGTCTTCATCATTTAAAATAATGGCTGCTGCAACGGTAATCACTTTCATGTTTAGTTCACCAATGCTTGCTGATCGGCCATGCCCCATTTCGGTTGTGGGGCTTGAAAAGCATCAAATTGCTGTAAAATTTCTTCGACTGAATCTGAAGCAATAATGCTGTCGGAAAAGCGGGGATGAGTAAAACCTTTTACTGTGGTCAACTGGATAAATTTCAGCAAATCATCATAAAAACCTGCCACATTAAAAAATGCACACGGCTTCAAATGAATGCCCAATTGTGCCCAAGTCCACTGCTCAAAAATCTCTTCCAAAGTTCCAGCACCACCGGGTAAAGCAATAAAAGCATCAGATAGTTCCGACATCTTGGTTTTGCGCTCATGCATATTTGCAACTACATGCAATTCTGTTAAATGGGGATGTGCAAGCTCACGGTCGACCAATGCATTTGGAATCACGCCTATGACTTTACCGCCCGCCTGTAAGGCACTATCGGCAACAATCCCCATCAAACCGGAACGACCACCCCCATATACCAGTGTTTTGCCTTGCTCGGCAATTGTTCGACCTGTTTTCTGTGCAGTATCTAAGAAAATGGTATCCGTCCCCACTGCTGAACCACAAAAAATTGCAATTGATTTCGTCATTTTTTCACCATGTTTTGAAGATATCATCCTAATAAATTAAATATTCAGGAGATTTTTCATAAAAAAGCGATTCAATCAGTGTTTTTATTCAATTCCTTGTCTAAAATACACCCATTGATTAACCTATACTGCCGCAGGGAAAAGACAGCATGCTTGAAGCCTTTTACGCCACAGAGCGCGGTAGTTTGGAAGATGCCACCATTAACGGAGGCTTTGATCTCCATCAAGATTTGGTGTGGATTGATTTAATTGCCCCCTCACAAGAAGAACAACAGTGGGTATTAGATGCTTATAAACAGAACCTACCCACGCTAAAGTCATTAGAAGACATTTCCTCATCAGCACGATTTTACCGTGATGATGACGGTATTTTACATATCAGCACCTACTTTTTAACGAAAAATAAAAACTTTCAGGTCGATGGCGAAACAGATGATGATTCGAGTATTTTAGCCACTGTACAAACCGTTGCTTTTATTCTGCACAAACAACACTTATTTACTTTACGTGGTGAAAAGCTGGTTGCATTCCGTGCCTTTCGTGCCCGCGCCCGTCGTAATGATTATGAAATTGACTATAAAGACCCTACCTGGGTATTACTAGGGCTACTTGAAGCCAAACTGGACGAACTTGCGGATATCTTGGAAGATATCCACAAAGACCTGGAAAAATATTCCACTGAGGTATTAAACAACCGACATCGTGAACAGATGCTCGATCTGGACGACATGATTACCCGCTTGGCGCAACTAGAAGACATGCTTGGAAAAGCGCAATTGTGTTTAATCGACTTACGCCGTGTGTTGACTTTCTTGTCTCGTCCACGTGCGTTGGGCAGTCATATTTATGATGCAGATATTCGAGAGCTGAGTGAGGACGTGCGTTCGCTGGTGGAACATGATGCCTTCTTATTCCAAAAGGTTCGATTCTTGCTCGATACCACATCGGGATTTATTAACACCGAACAGAATGACACGATTCGTCGATTCTCGATCTTGCCAAGTATGCTCGCCCCACCGATGCTGGTTGCCAGTATTTATGGCATGAATACCGATGTATTGCCTTTTGCCAGAGGAACAACCAGCTTCATTATGGTCGGTATTATTTTACTCGCGTTCTTTATTGGACCATTGGTTTATTTCCGCTGGAAAAAATGGATTTGAGCAAGCTTTGAAGCACTGCTTCAAAGCGAAGCGCAAGAAACGCTCCCGATTTGATAAATACCTATTTGCAGACAATAAAAAAGCACCTTTCGGTGCTTTTTTTATATTTCAGTGTTCAGGCAATCAAGTGCAGATCATTTTGTAAATGACAGGCCTGAATAATTTTCATCATCTTTTCAGGCACAGCTTTAAACTGTAACCCTTGTGCTTTCGGAGTCTGGCGTAACCAGCGTACCAATACAGCCAAAGCCAAAGTACTACCCTGCTCCAACTGTGCCAAATTTACCACTAAGGGAAACTGATTTCGAGATTGAATCAGTTTCAAACCCTGCTGGTAATAGCTTTCAGCATTTAGATAATCTATTTTTCCAGAAACCTGCACTTCCTGATTAATGATTTCAATCACTGAACACCTACTCAATTATTTTTTATTAACAGCTGCCTCTGCATCTGGCTGGAAGTTTGCAATTGCTTTATCCAAGCTGCCACCATTACGTTTTACGGTTGCAGCAAACTGATTGCGGAACTGTAAACCTAAATCAATGCCTGAAACATTCATGTTGCGGATTTTCCATTGGTTACCTTTATCTACCAACTGGAAAGATACAGGAATTTTTTCACCTTTGTTACTAAAGTCCATGGTCACAACAGGGTTTTTACTGTTGGTCTCTTTGTATGGACGAAGGCTATATGACTGATTGGAAAACTTCGCAAATGCACTACCGTAATTTTCAATTAAAGTTTCACGGAAGTTACGTTCAAATTGAGCACGCTGAGCCGCAGTACTGTATTGATTGGTCGCATAGGTACCCATCACAATACGGGTAAAGGATTGCGAATCAATATACGGGTCAAGATTTTGACGTACAATGGTTTTTACTGCAGCTGGATTATCTTGCAATTTCGCATGATCTGCTTTTAAGCGTGAAATCAGGCCATCCGCAACTTTTTTAACAAAAGCAGGGGGTGCTTCTGCTGGTGCTGCAAATGCAGTAGATGCCATCATTGCTGATAAAACAGTCGCTGTAAGTGTATATTTAACTAAAGTATTCACTAAAATTTCCTCTCCAAATTATTCAACAAATGATGCTTCTGCATCTGCCGATTCACCTGATGTTTTTGCATCTGCCGCTTTTTCTGATGATTTACCCGCACCACCAGTAATAAACTTACTAATCAAATCTTCAAGGTCCATCGTACCTTGAGTATTGGCAATACTTTCACCACGTTTCACGTAGTTCAAACCACCACCCGGTACTACTTTTAAGTATTTTTCACCCAATAAACCATTGGTGGCGACCATAATATAAGCATCCTCATCAATGCTGGTGATGGAGCTCATGTTATCCACAAGTTGTTTTTCCATTTCTTTTTGTTGGGCCGGTGTCGCTTCAGTATATTCTGTGCTATAGCGCAATTCTTCTAAGGCATTGGTTTTAACTGTTTTAAGCTGTTCTTTATTAAATGAAGTCAGCTTGCCATCCAGTTCAAAATGAACAGTGGCTAAACGTGATACAGGGTCAAGGGTAATATCGGTGACCCGACCAATCGTTACGCCACTCATGGTGACTTTAGCACGCGGCTTTAAACCATTTACATTGTCAAATTGTGCAGTCATGTTATAAGCATCACGTAAATTGGTGCCCGACAATCCACTCACTTTCATGGCTAAGAAAAATAACGCCACACCGAAGATAATGACAAAAATACCTACGGTCAGCTCACTTGTACGTGATTTCATTGAACCCCTCCAAACATGACCGCAGTCAACACAAAATCAAAGCCTAATACACATAATGACGAATAAACCACTGTACGGGTTGTCGATGTTGCAATCCCTTCGGAGGTTGGCTCACAGGCATAACCTTGATATACCGCAATCCAGGTACAAATCAGGGCAAAAACAATACTTTTTATAATACCATTTACCACATCATGCCCAAACTGAACGGAACTTTGCATGCCGCTCCAGTAAGAACCTTCATCAACACCTAAAAAATCTACACCCACCATTTTACCGCCCAAAATACCAATAGCAGCAAAAATCACCGTCAGCATAGGCAAACTGACAATACCTGCCCACAACCGTGGTGAAACAATACGTTTTAGCGGATCTACACCAATCATTTCCATACTGGAAAGCTGTTCGGTGGCTTTCATTAAACCAATTTCAGCAGTCAGTGCTGAACCTGCACGTCCGGCAAATAACAAGGCTGCAACTACAGGTGCAAGTTCACGTAGTAAAGTCAGCGATACCATGGTTCCGAGCATGGCTTCAGAACCTACATTCACCAGAATGGAATAACCTTGCAGCCCCAGCACCAAGCCAATAAATAAACCAGACACACCAATGATCAATAAAGACATGACCCCAATACGGTGCATTTGATAAATAAATAACGTTACGCCCAGTCTGGTCGGCATGGAAAATAAAATTTGCAGCAACATCACTGTTGCCACGCCGATACCCCGTACACGTTCAATAACGCGTCTACCTAATAAGGCAATGGCATTCATGAACGCACCTCATCACTTAAATAAGCTTGATGGCTAAATTGATAATCGACCGGACCTTCTATTGACCCAGTGAGAAATTGACGAACAAAGGGTGAGGCATGTTCTCTGAGTTCAGCAGGCGTGCCTTCTCCCTGAATTTTGCCTTCTGCAACGACATAAATATAATCGGCTATCGACAACGTTTCTGCCACATCATGCGAGACAATAATAGTGGTTAAATCCAGCGCTTCACGTAGTGAGCGAATTAAACGGCTCAAAACACCCATCACAATCGGATCTTGGCCTGCGAATGGCTCATCATACATAATCAGTTCTGGATCAAGGGCAATGGCACGCGCCAATGCGACACGACGGTTCATCCCCCCCGATAGCTCGGACGGCATCAGTTGTTCTGCACCGCGCAAACCTACAGACTCTAATTTCAATGCCACAATTTCAGCGATGAGATGTTCAGGTAACTTTGTATGCGCCCGAAGTGGAAATGCCACATTTTCATAGGTGGTCATATCGGTAAAGAGTGCCCCACTTTGAAAAAGCATGCCCATACGTGCACGTGCAGCAAATAAGTCAGAGCGCGACATCGTGGCAATGTCTTTTCCATCCAGTAGAACTTGTCCTTGGTCTGGAACGAGCTGCCCACCGATCAGACGCAGTAAGGTTGTCTTACCTGTACCTGAAGGCCCCATAATGGCAGTGATTTGCCCCCGACGAATCGTCAGGCTGACATTGTCATAAATGATACGTTCCCCTCGTTTAAAGCTCAGATTTTTAATCTCAATTAAAAACTGAGATTGAGAGGGTATTTGATTATTCATAGCTGAGCGTTTTCCTACATTTTTTCAGCATGCATACTATAAAGGATTAAAGCTTAAAATGTCACTTTTAGATAAAAAGCGATGAATCCAGTGAATTTTCTAATGAATTTAATTGTAATTCTATTTTTTATAAAAAGCAGATATAAAACAGGACGCTACGTTACAGAAAAACATTATAAAGATAGTACGCAATATTACATAACAATAAGGCCAAACCAATATAAGGCATAATCACCTCTTGATTAAAATTCCAAATATAATGAGCAGATTCATTGTTCATATTTAACGATTTTAAAACAAAACATGATTGAGTATACATTTTAATCTTATAAGTTCAAAGATTAATCCATAAAAAAACCGGTGTTTCCACCGGTTTTTTCTATCTAAATCTAACGATTAAATTAGTCGTTAAATTTACGACGTGGACGTTCTTCGCCACCAAAAGCTGGACGCTCACCACGTGGTTTATCATCAAAGCTACGACGTGGACGATCTTCACCACCAAACGTACGCTTAGGACGATCATCGCTGAAAGAACGTTGTGGACGATCACCGAAACCGCCTTCACGACGTGGAGCTGGACGATCACCGTAATCACGACGTGGAGCTGAACGATCGCCTTCACGCGCTGGTTTGTAATCTACACGATTGCCACGGTTGTCATCAGCCGAACGTGGTTTGTCAGCAAACGAACGTTGTGGACGATCACCAAAACCGCCTTCGCGACGTGGAGCTGGACGATCACCGAAATCACGTTTTGGACGATCATCAAAAGAACGTTGTGGACGATCACCAAAACCGCCTTCACGACGTGGAGCTGGACGATCACCAAAATCACGCTTAGGACGATCATCAAAAGAACGTTGTGGACGATCACCGAAACCGCCTTCACGACGTGGAGCTGGACGATCACCAAAATCACGCTTAGGACGATCATCGCCATAAGAAGGACGTTCGCCACGTGGTTTATCATCGAAGCTACGTTGTGGACGATCACCACCACGACCGCCGCCGAAACTACGACCGCCATCACGACCACGACCACCGCCGAAACCGCCACGACCGCCATCACGACCACGACCAGCACCATCACGAGCACCGCGTGCAGGAGGTGGAGATGGCTCAAGACCTTCAATTTCAGACACATTTAAACGTGCATCCAAGAAGTCTTCAAGCGCACGAATTTTACCGCGTTCACGGTAAGTCGCTAAAGTAATCGCGTTACCTGTACGACCGGCACGACCTGTACGGCCAATACGGTGTACATAGTCTTCGTTCTTCATTGGAAGACCGAAGTTAATTACGTGAGAAATTGTTGGTACGTCAAGACCACGAGCAGCAACGTCAGTTGCAACTAAGATCTTTGCACGGCCTTCACGGATACTGCGTAAACGACGGTTACGAACAGTCTGTGGCATAGCACCATGAAGTGCTACAACTGATAGACCTGCTTCAGCCAGTTCTTCAGCCAGCATATCTGTATCTTCTTGAGTGCTTGCAAACACAACTGCCTGATCTACTGATTCATCAGATAACCAGTGAGTAAGCAATTTTTTCTTGTGTTCAAAGCCATCAGTCCAATGCAATGTTTGAGTGATGTCTGTGTTGGTAGAGTGACCAGTTTCGATCGCAATACGCATAGGATCATTCATCATGCGTTCAGCAAGCGTAACAATACGCGGTGCAAAAGTCGCAGAGAACATCAATGTTTGTTTACGGTTAGCTGCCAATTCACCAATTGCTTCTAGGTCTTCAGAGAAGCCCAAGTCAAGCATACGGTCAGCTTCATCGACGATTAATGCATCAACCATGTCAAGTTTAAGTTGACGACGGTTTACAAGATCAAGTAAACGACCTGGAGTCGCAACTACAACTTGTGCACCTTTTAATTGTTGAATTTGTTTACCGAAAGGCATACCACCCATGATCGCAGCAACACGAACACCTTTCATATGACGAACCAATGCAATCGCATCTTGACATACTTGTTGTGCTAATTCACGAGTAGGAGAAATCACTAGGATATTCGGTTGAGTTACCGCTTTCATGCGGTCTTTAAATGAGATAAGCGAATCTTGATTTGCTAAAGCATTTAAAGTAGGTAACAAGAATGCAGCAGTTTTACCAGAACCTGTTTGGCTTGATACTAGAAGGTCTTTACCTTCAAGTGCAGCTGGAATTGCTTGTTCTTGTACAGGAGTTGGCGTAGTAAAGCCTAAACCTTCGATTGCTTGGATTAAAGACGCATCGAGGGAAAAATCAGCAAAAGTTTTGCTCATAGAGAGTGTTCACCCTGAAGTGGGTGCTCCATTAAATAAATTACAATATGGACATCGGCAAAAAGCGGCACAGCAAATAGAGCTGAAAATTTAGGATTCAGCAGCGATCCGAATAACGACGATGTGGATATAACGCACGTATATGATTACGGCCGCAAACCTGAAGGGAATCGCTTAAGCGATTGGGGCGCGAAGGATATGTCCTCTCTATGGACAGAACGCGCATACAATGATTAGAAGATAATGTTCAGGTAAAGAACGGAAAATTAAGTGCGTAGCAGCATAATAACAGAATAATTTTAAAAAGTAATCATTTTTTTCGATTGAATTAAGACATGGTACTGTTTTTTTCAGTAACACTCTATTTTTTAATTTAATTTTGTTTATTTTTTAAGCGTATTTTTCATTCATCATTACACTGTTTAAAAAATTACGTTAAAAGCGATTTAAACCCATATTAAAGATAAGTATCAAATTTCTCTTTTTTCTGGCAATAAAAAAGCCCTCGCATGGAGAGCTTTTTCTTTGTCATATCACTCGATTAAATCGGTCTTACTTTGCGGCTTCACCCCAAGCTGGAACGACAGCTTGCATAAGAGGTTTGAGCATTTTCATAGAGCAAGCAATGACTTGACCATTATCCATAGAATCGGAACCACCACGTGCATCCACTACAGTACCACCTGCTTCTTTTACGAGTAACTCGCCTACAGCGATATCCCAA
Source organism: Acinetobacter sp. (assembly GCF_045628685.1). GTDB lineage: Bacteria > Pseudomonadota > Gammaproteobacteria > Pseudomonadales > Moraxellaceae > Acinetobacter. Next base: position 43,990 of record NZ_JAZQPV010000054.1, on the reverse strand, counting down.
GGTTTCAAACCGAGTTCGAAGTAACCATCAAGACGACCTGCAGCAACATACGCCAAATCTAACGCAGCAGAACCTGAACGACGGAATTGTGCGCCTGCTTCAGTCACGTTTAATAATGAATCAAAATGATTTTTCGCATAAGAAACCACCTCACCGTTACGTTTATTACGGTAAGCATGACCTACACCCAAGAACGTATTGTCTAGGCTGTCTTTAATATTTACGCGAATACGACGTTGATTCATCATGGCACCGCGGCCACGACTTGCAGAGAAAAGCTCATCTTTCACAGGATCATAAATAACACCGTGTTGAGTTACGCCTTTATGCTGAACTGCAATTGAGATACAGAAATGTGGAAAGCCATTAATGAAGTTTAAAGTACCGTCCAAAGGATCGATCACCCAACACCAATCAGCGTCGTGACCATTACCTTCTTGCATACCAAACTCTTCACCAAGGAAGCTGTGGTTTTTGTAGCTTTTACGTAGAGTATCGATAGTCAACTGTTCCAAGTAACGATCTACACGCGTTACTGGACCATCAATTCCTTTTTCTTCGACTTGTAGATCGAGTTTATGACGATTTTGATGCGCTTTTAAAAGCTCTTGACCAACTAATTGAGCCGCACGCGCAGCCATAACCACCATAGGTTCCATTGAACACCCACTACAAATTTGAAGATACTGATAAAGAATAATGCCTAAAAGCCCTCATATTTTAGCAAACATGAGGGCTTTTAGGGGAAAAATGTTTTTAAAAATTTAACTCATCATGATGAAACGGTTTGCACAAGCTTTAGCCATGCTAATTCAATCGATTTTTCAATGCCTTTGGCATCAAGCCCGGCCTGTTGCAACATTTGTGCATGTGAAGCCTGGTGCATGAAAATATCGGGCAAACCTAAATTTAAAGTCGGTTTAACAATTTGTGCGTGAGCCAGATACTCATTTACCGCACTACCCGCGCCTGCCATAACCGCATGTTCTTCGACCGTCACAAATAAGCTGGTAGAGTTTGCAAGATCTGCAATCATCTGTTCATCTAAAGGTTTCACAAAACGCATGTTGACGACGCGAACACCCACATCATGTCCTTGTGCCAATACTTGTGCAGCATCAATTGCCACAGTGACACGGCTACCAAAAGCTAAAATACTAATGTGTTCATCTTGCTGCTCATTGAAACTGGCTACAATTTCTGCTTTACCAATCTCTAGCGCAGTCAGTTGGGCTTGAATTTCAACGCCAATTCCATTGCCACGCGGATAACGTACGGCTGCAGGACCGTTGAATTGATAAGCTGTATGCAACATCTGGCGACATTCATTTTCATCTTTAGGCGCCATAATCACCATATTCGGTACAGTGCGCATAAAGGCATAGTCATAGGCACCGGCATGGGTCGGGCCATCCTCACCCACCAAACCGGCACGGTCGATCCCGAAGGTCACATCCAGATTTTGCAAGGCCACATCGTGAATGAGCTGATCATAACCTCGTTGCAAGAAGGTCGAGTAAATGGCAACAACCGGTTTCAAACCTTCACATGCCATACCGGCAGCCAAAGTGACTGCATGCTGTTCAGCAATCGCGACATCAAAAAAGCGCTCAGGGAACTGTTTGGCGAACTGCACCATGCCTGAACCTTCACACATCGCCGGTGTAATTGCGAGTAAGCGGTCATCTTGTGCTGCTTCGTCACATAGCCATTGTCCAAATACATCCGAATATTTAGGCGCAGTATTTACCGGAGGTGTTGAATTTATTTTACTAATCGCGTGATATTTAATTTGATCTGCTTCAGCAGGAGCAAAGCCCTTACCTTTTTTGGTATAGACATGAATTAAACGTGGACCTTTACGTTTTTTCAGCCCATCAAAAACTTGTACCAGTTGCTTGACATCATGGCCGTCAAAAGGACCAAAGTAGTCAAAACCAATAGCTTTAAATAAGTTATCCGCGGCATCCGTTGCTGCACTGTGCAAACGCGAGTTATATAACCATTCAGGATGTGGCTGAACAAAAGCCTCGCCTGTCTCTGAAATATTAACCGATTGACCACTTTCCCAGATGGCAGCCAAGTGCTTGGCAAAACCGCCGGTACTGCGTGAAATCGACATATCGTTGTCATTCAGCACTACAATTAAATCTGCATTATGTGCCACCGCATCATTCATCGCTTCAAAAGCCATCCCTGCAGTCATGGCGCCATCCCCAATAATGGAAACCACTTCACACGGATCTTTTTGATAACGACGTGCCAGCGCCATACCCAGTCCAGCAGAAATTGCTGTTGAGGAATGGCCTACTCCAAAAGTATCAAATACCGATTCTTCACGGGATGGAAAAGCGGCCAAGCCATCTTTGGCACGGATAGTAGTGAGTTGTTCACGGCGACCGGTTAAAACCTTATGTGGATAAGCCTGATGACCGACATCCCAAATTAAACGGTCATGCGGTGTATTGAAACAATAATGCAAGGCCACGGTCAGTTCGATCACACCCAGATTGGCACCAAAATGCCCCCCACTTTGTCCTGCTGCATACAAAATGTACTGACGTAATTCATCCGCCACTTTTTCTAATTGGCTACGCTCGAGCAATCTTAATTGTTGTGGATGATCAATCGCATCCAGCAACGGTGTTACAGGGCGATGAGTCGGTATTTCTGTATACAACATAAATGGCAAAGCCTTCTAAAGCCTGGCAAATCCTAAGCTAGGTAAATGGGTTATTCGAGACAAGCAAGTACCGAATTGTATCACCTTTAAATCAGCCACATTTCTAGCGATGCAGTTTAGAGAGGCAGGTCTCTACACTGGGTGTTTGTTCATGAGCGAGATTATCCTGAATAATCTTACTATTTATCAACTATTATCGTTCGCTTTATACAAAAAAGAAAATCTTCTGCATAATTTCATCATAGCAATTCTACCAATGTCCAAGCATTACGCTATACTTTAATCAATTAATGAACTATTTGACGGGTTAAGCAGTGCCTATAGAATTTGTCGCAACATCAAGATTACCAACCGCTTTTGGTGAATTTAAAATCACTGTATTCCAAGATCCTCAAACCGGTGAAGAACATGTCGCACTTTCTAAAGGACTCGATACTCCACCTACTGCTCCAGTACTGGTTCGTATCCACTCTGAATGTTTAACTGGGGATGCCTTTGCCTCACTAAAATGTGATTGTGGACCGCAGCTTCAAGCAACTCTCAAGTTGATTAACAATGTCGGTCAAGGTGTGGTTCTATACTTGCGCCAAGAAGGCCGCGGGATTGGCCTGACTAATAAAATTCGCGCCTATGCCCTGCAAGATCAGGGACATGATACCGTGGACGCCAATCTGATGTTGAATTTACCTGCCGATGCACGACGTTATGACATGTGCACCATCATGCTTGAGCATTTAAAGATCAAGCAAGTTAAACTGGTCACTAATAACCCTTCAAAAATTGCTGCATTAGAAGAACTGGGTATTGATGTGGTTGATCGTGTTCCCCTCACTGTCGGCTTAAATCCTTTCAATGCAGAATATCTCAAAACCAAACATGAACGTATGGCACACATGTATAAAAAAGGTGACTTCTAATTCACTTTACAAAGCCTTATAAATCATAGTATTCAGGGATTTTTTACAAGATGTTAAAAAATCCCTTACTTTTTTTATGACTTTATGTTTTGATGTATTCAGTCCTTAAAATCATGCGATAGAGGTCATCTATGCAGAACCCAACTTCAGCTGATATTCAACGCGTTCGCGAATTTCTCCTCGACCTGCAAGCCCGTATTTGTGCAGCTTTAGAACAAAGAGAACTAGAGAGTGGCGGCACTGCTCATTTTGAGATTGATGATTGGGAACGCCCTGAAGGGGGTGGCGGCCGTTCACGTGTTTTGCAAAATGGCAGCGTGATTGAAAAAGGTGGTGTGATGTTTTCTCACATCAATATTTCCAAATTGCCTGCATCTGCAACTGAACGTCATCCACAGATTGCCGGTGCAAAAGCACAAGCTCTGGGTGTATCTTTGGTGATTCATCCGAAGAACCCTAATGTTCCGACTTCACATGCCAATGTGCGTTTGTTTGTGGCAGAGCCTGAAGGGCAAGATCCAGTATGGTGGTTTGGTGGCGGTTTTGACTTAACTCCCTTCTATCCCGATGATCAAGATGTATTGGACTGGCACCAAAAAGCCCATGATCTTTGCGCACCATTTGGTGATACAGTTTATACGGAACACAAAAAATGGTGTGATGACTACTTCTATTTAAAACATCGCGATGAACAACGTGGTGTCGGTGGATTATTCTTTGATGATTTAAATCAGTGGGATTTCGAAACCTGCTTTAAATATATCCAGGCGGTCGGCAATGGTTATTTAGAAGCGATCTTACCGATTTTCCAGCACCATCAAAATCAACCCTATACCAAAGCGCAACGTGACTTCCAACTGTACCGTCGCGGTCGTTATGTGGAATATAACTTGGTATATGACCGTGGCACCCTGTTTGGTCTGCAAACCGGGGGACGGATTGAATCCATCCTAGTCAGTATGCCGCCACTTGCCGCGTGGTCGTATCGTCCGGAATGGGATGAGGATTCTGCTGAAAAACGTTTAACTGACTATTATTTAAAACCGCAGGACTGGTTGACTGAACTTCAGTAATTAAGAATACATTTAAAATTTTCAATCCCTTTTCCATTCCTGGATAGAGGGATTTATTTATCTTCATTATTTTTTAAATTGAAAATTCACCCGCTTAGAATTATAAAAATTATTAAATCAATACCTTACATTAAAAAAGATTCATCATGTTATATTTAGCAGAATTCTACAGACATATTTCCTTACAGCACAACACTCTATAGATTTTATAAAATCGTTTAGACTGATAAATTCAATTTACTATTCACACATATTTAAACAGCACATCTCAATTAAAAAAATCGTGCTTTAGGAAAGCAACAATGTTAGATAAAATTTTAAACCATAAGGTGATTCTATTTTGGTCCATTTTCACCATGATCCTCTGTTCCATCATTATCACCCTATCATCCGACAACACCCTTTCGGATAGTTTATCGATTACCTTTACTGTATTTGCAGGATTTGCCTTGTTTTTTACTGCAGCCATGTGGCTAGAAGATAGGGTTCACGAAATTTGTAATCCATAATCCTATTTCAGTCCAATTTAATTTTTTAAATTTAACCCCTTACTTTTTATAATCCTTTAACTTTTATTTTCTCCCTTCTTCTGACTTTAGCCCAGTCTAAAAATGACGTATATTGAATGCCATTTCCGCACATGGATCTTGTGAAATGAGCAAACAATTTGCAGTGGTTGGTCATCCAATTGAACAGTCACGCTCGCCAGAACTTCATCATGCTTTTGCACAAAAGACAGGCATTGACCTGAATTACAGCAAGCGTCTTGCTCCTCTTGAGGGTTTTGAAGCCAATATCAAAGAATTCTTTACTGAGGGAGGCATAGGCCTGAACGTGACCGTGCCTTTTAAAGAACAAGCGTTTGCACAATGCGAAGTCCTGACTGAACGAGCCAAAATTGCCAAAGCGGTAAATACCCTGTGGATGCAAGACGGCAAGCTGCACGGTGATAATACGGATGGTCAAGGCTTGGTTGATGCAATTCAGGCCCTGAACTGGAACCTGGACAATACTGATCTTTTAATTATCGGTGCAGGTGGTGCAACACGTGGTGTAGTCTACCCTTTGGTTCAGGCTGGTGTGAGCAAAATCGTGATTGCCAATCGTACTCTTAGCCGTGCTGAACAGCTGATTAGCGATTTAAAAGATGCGGTTCCCCAGGCAACACTTACTGCAATTTCTTTAGACGATTTGGCAGGTGAGTTTGATCTTGTGATTAATGCAACCTCTGCCAGCCTAAGTGGCGATGTCTTAGTTTTACCTGAATCTTTACAATTTAAACATGCCTATGAAATGGCTTATGGAAAACCGTCCAGCTTTTTAGATCAAGCCAAAGCTCGCGGCATTCCAACTTCAGAAGGTTATAGCATGCTGGTGGGTCAAGCCATTGAATCTTTCTCGATCTGGAATGGGATAAAGCCGGTCTTGAAAGATTTTCTTTAACTACATGAAATAAAGCGATTGAAAAGGAGTAAATACCTGCTTCTTTTCAACATTCTTCCAAAAAATATCTTTGAATTGGATTTAATGACAGCATGATTTATGGATTAAACTGCCTGAAATTATTAAATTATTCATCTATCTAAAACTCAAGATATACAGTAAGACCTTAATTTAATTATTTTTTATATTATATATTTCCATCAAATACATTAATAAATATGAACCACACCTTATAATCAGTTACATTGATAACTAAATTGATCTACTTAAAATTCGCCTTTCTGACATTTTTCCCAGGCTCCACCATCAATGTATTTTGATGAACAATGTGAATAATCAAACTATCGATTCGGATAATCCAAAACTATTTCTAAATTAGGATTAACACTATGCCAGCTTATAAAGCCCCTTTACACGACATTCGCTTTTTAATGAATGAAGTTTTTGATTACCCAGAACATTATAAAACTTTGTCTAATGGCGAATTGGCCGATGCTGATACTGTAGACATGATTCTTGAAGGTGCAGCAGATTTTTGTGAGAACATCCTCTCTCCTTTAAACCAGTCGGGTGATGAAGAAGGCTGTCATTTTGAAAATGGCGAAGTTAAAACACCAAAAGGCTTTAAAGAAGCCTATGACCAATTCGTGCAAGGTGGCTGGCAAGGTCTGTCTTATCCTGAAGAGTTTGGCGGTCAAGGCTTGCCAATGTCGCTTAACCTGATCAAATCTGAAATGATGGGGACAGCCAACTGGTCATTCACCATGTATCCAGGTTTGAGCATGGGTTGTATGAATACCATCATGCAGTTCGGCACTGAAGAACAAAAAAATACCTACATGCCACATTTAACTACGGGAACCTGGTCGGGCACCATGTGTTTGACTGAACCACAATGTGGTACCGACTTGGGACAAGTCAAAACCAAAGCTGAACCACAAGCGGATGGTACCTATAAAATCACAGGAACCAAGATCTTCATTTCTGCAGGTGAACACGACCTGACTGAAAATATTGTCCATATTGTGCTTGCTCGCCTCCCGGATGCACCTGCAGGTACTCGCGGTATTTCACTATTTATCGTACCTAAATTCATCCCGACTGCTGATGGTGGCGTGGGTGAACGCAACCCTGTGAACTGTGGTTCAATTGAACACAAAATGGGGATTCGCGCTTCTGCAACTGCAGTTTTAAACTTTGATGCTGCGACTGGTTACCTGATCGGTGAACAGCACAAAGGTTTACATGCCATGTTTACCTTTATGAACACTGCACGTATTGGTACAGCGGTTCAAGGTATTGCCCATGCAGAATTGTCTTTCCAAGGTGCCTTGCCGTATGCTAAAGAGCGTATGTCTATGCGTGCCCTATCAGGCAAGAAAGACCCTGAACAAGTGGCAGATGCGATTATTCACCATGCAGACGTGCGCCGTATGTTGCTGACGCAAAAAGCCATTGCCGAAGGTGGTCGTGCCATGATTTATCATGCTGCACAACTTGCGGATAAAATGACCGATGCGCTTACTCAGGGCGACCAGACCAAATTTGAAGAATATGATGACAAACTGGGTTTCTATACCCCCATTCTAAAAGGTTTCTTGACTGAACTGGGTCTTGAAGCGGCCAACCACGGTATGCAAGTGTTTGGTGGTCATGGTTATATTAAAGAACATGGCATGGAACAAATTGCCCGTGATGCACGTATTGCAACACTCTATGAAGGAACTACCGGTGTTCAGGCACTTGACCTGATTGGACGTAAAGTATTGCTGTCTTCTAAAGGCAAAGTGGTTCGTGACTATACTGCGGAAATCTTACGTTTCTGCGGTCGTCATGCACGTAACAAATACATGCGCCGTTTTGCATGGGACTTAACCAAGATTTGTGCACAATGGAATGCTTTAACTGTACGCATCATGCTCGCAGCACGTAAAGACCGCGATATTGTTTCTTCAGCATCTACAGACTATTTGATGTTCTCTGGTTATGCGATGATGGCTTACTATTGGGCACAACAGGCTGCGGTCGCTTCTGAAAAACTGGAATCAGGCAACGGCGCAGAAACACCTGAATTTTATAAGGCAAAAATTAAAGTTGCGGATTTTTACTTTGAGCGATTATTGCCGCGCACCCAGGGTCATGCCGAAGCCATGGTGAATCCATCGAAAACCATGATTTCTTTAGCACCGGAACACTTTAGCTTTGACTACTAATCGGTAAAGTCTGAAGTAAAAAAGAGCACTTCGGTGCTCTTTTTTATGCGCTACAATAATCTCAATGCACACTTGGTTTTTAACCGCATAGAATAATAAAAAATCAATCTGGTGGCATTAAAGATGAAAAAATTACTTTCGTTTCTCAGTCATTTTTATACGGTGCATTCTAAAACTGCCCCGTTAAATACTTATCACCTTGAGCAAGATTTGGATTCTCCTGAACCTGCCAACTTCGGCGATGCTGCCCAGCCAATTACCCTGATCAGAACAGGACTGGGGAATGATCATATTGTTCAGGGATTAGCACTCAATCATACACACAATTTTTTGTACACTACGCATGTTACGGGCAATCCTGAGCAAGGCGTGATTAACAGATTTAAAATCCACAGCTCCAATTTATGGACTGCACAAGATGCCCAAAAACCTTCCTCACTTATTGGTCATCAAGGTATTTCAGTTGATCCCCAGCGTGACTTTATTTTTGCTTCTGCAGGAGCTGGCATTCCCAATAAGGGTTTGTATATGGTCAAATTTCAATACATACCCAATGCTGCGCCCAGTCAGATCCAAGTCATTCAGGTATTTGATAAAACCTACAATACAATTACCAACACCATGCCCTCAATCACACCGGATGGAAAATATCTGCTGGTACGGGGCAATAAAAATAAAATCAATGTCATCCGTATTTTTAAATTAGATTTGATTACCCAAAAAAACTTAACCAATATTTGTTTTTTATATGAAGAGGAATGGCCGATTGATTCAAGTTTCACTCATGACAAATCAGCATTTCAAGGCCTCTCCACCGATGGGACTTATGTATATTTATTAAGCGGAAATAAAAATAAAGGCCCTAAAAGAATGTATGTTTATGACTTAACCGGCAAATTGATTCAGAAAATGGATCAGGTGACACTCGGTCATTTTGACTCCTTATCCAATCAAGCCATCCAATATTGGGAGCCAGAAGGTCTAACTGTAGACAGTCTAAACCATCAACTTTACATTTTATATACCATAGGAAATACCGGACAATTCTTGGGCCGTATTTATCGAATGAAAATTAATTGATATAAAAAATAAATTTAATAAAAGTTGAATATTCTTCAATAAACTGACCATTCAAAAAGAGCAAAATCGCTTAATAATTTCACCTGAAGTTATCTATCCATACTTTATCTCTAATGAGGAAAATTCATTTCATTTCCACCCAAGATATATTTATTAGATATTTATGGTACTTTGTAAAAAGTATGAAGGGTTTATGAACAAATCGGATGAATAAACAATCATTTAATTTTTAAATTTAGCTTAAAAACAATTCTAAGGGAATGACTATTTCAAATAAAAACATTAAGTTAAAATATCACATTAAGATAATTTAGCACTTTTACAAAATCCCTATAGGTAAGTCCACGAAATCTCCACAAACTCCCCCTATGATGACCTCATTGAAAAATTAAGGGCATCCCCATGAAAAAAATGATTTCTACACTGATGATCGGTCTTATTGCTGCAACAGCGACCATGTCTGCAATGGCAGCCCCATCATTTGATCATAAGCATTCACCTGCTCCTCATCATTTTAATAAAAAACCAATGCCACCTAAACATGGCTTGCATCATGGGCCTCAGCATAAAGTGCCAGCGCATCACTTTAAAAAAGTAGACCATAAAGCACCGTTCCATCATGACATGAAACATAACGCAGGTCCGCATCACAAAATGCCACCTAAACATCGTTAATAAAAAAGAGCGCTTCGGCGCTCTTTTTTATTAAACTCAGGATTTCGGTTTCACAATGCATGAGTGATCGAGATTGTAATTTTTAACCCATATCCTTTATTTTATTAAATTGATACGCATCAATGTCATTGATAACCTATCCTAAATTTGAAACTCATATTTTTGCGAGCGAATTATTCAATTGAAGAAATAGAAAAGCTTTGGTGAATGGCAAAATTTTTTAGTTCTTTTAAAGTCTTATCTTCATTACTAAAGAAACTCTTCCAACACTGAATTTAAAAACACATGTCCCTGCTCTGTACAGGACAACCGGTTGTAGTCTTCAACCATCAACTTTCGAGAACGTAACGACGTTAATAGCTTATTCAAACCTTCTAAACTCAAACCTGTACGCTCAGCATAAAGTTTTGCTTCTACGCCCTCATTTAGACGTAAGGCATTCATCATAAATTCAAACGGCATGTCTTCATCTTCAATGTGCTTAAACTGTAAATGCTCTGCCGGTACTTTAGCTAAATAGTCTTTCGGTAAACGGGTTTTCTGGAAACGATAGATACCATCAGGCCGTGTCACTTTACCGTGTGCGCCTGCACCAATTGCCAGATAATCACCAAATTGCCAGTAATTTAAATTATGAGCAGATGGTTTTTCCTTACGCCAGGCCGAAACTTCATAATTCACAAAACCATTGACCTTTAAATAGGCTTCGCCCTGTTCCTGAATATCTTCAAGTACGTCTTCTACAGGTAAAACTGGTTGAGTACGGAAAAACACTGTATTCGGTTCAATGGTCAACTGATACCACGACACATGGGTTGCGCCATTTTCTATCGCCAGTTTTAAGTCAAGTAAAGCCTGCTCTAAAGTCTGTTCTGGCAAGCCATGCATCAAATCAACATTGATTCTTTCAAAGCCTGCATCACGGGCCAAATGAATGGCATTAATTGCATCATCATTACTGTGAATACGACCTAATTTTTTCAGGTGCTCTGTATTGAAACTTTGCACACCAATGGAAAGGCGGTTAATCCCTGCTTCTAAATATCCCGCAAAAGGATCGTGTTCTACCGTTCCCGGATTGGCTTCTAAAGTAATTTCACAGCCATCTTCAAAGGCAATAATGCTTTTTAGTTGCTTGAACAGCCACACATAACCTTTGGCAGAAATCAGTGATGGCGTGCCGCCACCAATAAAGACACTATGAATTTGGCGACCTTGGGCAAATTCAACTTGGGTTTTAAAGTCTGCAACCAAAGCCTGTAAATATTCCTGCTCTAAATCTAAAGACAGTTTTCCATCAGGTACGGCATGCGAATTAAAGTCGCAATACGGACATTTCCGCACACACCACGGCATATGAATATATAAAGACAAGGGAACAAGCGCAGGATTTAATTCAGCCAAGGATTAAGCTCAAAACAACAAAAAACAGGAAATATATTTTAACATGACTGCATCAAGACGCTAAGGAATACTGCTAATGATTGTTTTAGACTGAGAAAAACTCAACAAGAATACATACTTAATATGATGAAAATATCCAGTCAAATGCTCTTGCTGTTACCGCTGGCGATGGGAATCGGGATTGCCATGAGTCTGCAAAATGCCTTAAACAACCAATTACGTGAATATTTGCATTCTCCCTTACAAGCTGCCCTTTTATCTTTTTTGGTTGGTACAATAGTGCTTGCCATCCTGGTTTTTTTTCAGTCAGCAGAAAAACCGCATTTTACAACTTTAATCCAGATTCCCTGGTTTCTCTGGTTAGGTGGTTTTTTAGGTGTTTATGCCATCAGTTTAAGTATTTATGCCGTACCTAAACTGGGTTTTCTCATCCTGACTGGACTGGTTGTTTTTGGGCAAATCACCATGTCGATGTTACTGGATCATTTTGGCTGGTTTGGTGCTGAAAAAACCCCGATTAACTGGCAACGCCTTTTAGGAAGTATGGTTATTTTTGTTGGCGTACTGCTCACTTTGCAACGCTAAAGATCATGATCTTTATTAATAAATAATGAGTATTTTTTGTGTCTAATGTCACTGCTTTAACAACAACCACCCGCTTTGAATTAAAGCAACTCTTTCATTTGATGATTCCTATTTTAATCACCCAATTTGCCCAAGCAGGTTTGGGTTTGATTGATACCATTATGGCTGGACATCTCTCCCCAACCGACCTTGCTGCCATTGCAGTTGGGGTAGGTTTATGGATTCCAGTGATGTTGTTATTCAGTGGCATCATGATCGCAACTACACCTTTGGTTGCCGAAGCCAACGGCGCACGTACCCCTGAAAAAATTGCCACCATTGCACGGCAGTCACTTTGGGTGGCGTTTATTCTAGGTATTATTGCTGCACTGATTTTACAGGTTATGCCGTTCTTATTGCCTGTTTTGGGTGTACCTGAAGCCTTGCTGCCTAAAGCTAGCTTGTTCTTGCATGCTATTGGATTGGGTATGCCAGCAGTGACGATGTATGCAGCGCTACGTGGCTACTCGGAAGCACTTGGTTATCCACGCCCGGTTACTGTCATTAGTCTGATTGCACTCGTCGCACTGATTCCCCTGAACTTTATTTTTATGTATGGCTTAGGCCCGATTCCTGAACTGGGCAGCGCAGGCTGCGGGTTTGCCACGGCTATTTTGCAATGGCTGATGTTTATTGCTTTGGCAACTTATGTATTTAAAGGTACGGCTTACCGCAAGACTCAAGTCTTTGCTGCATGGGAAAAAATTGATCCGTATTGGGTAAAACGAATTTTACAGCTCGGTTTCCCGATTGGTTTAGCGATCTTTTTTGAAGTCAGTATTTTTAGTACCGCAGCGATTGTTTTAAGTCCACTCGGTGAAACCTTGGTGGCAGCACATCAGATTGCCATTTCTGTCACCTCTCAATTGTTTATGATTCCGATGTCACTTGCGATCGCACTCACCATTCGCATAGGCACTTATTATGGTGAAAAAAACTGGCTGGCAATGCGTAAAGTCCAGTTCCTGGGATTACTGACCGGTACGATTTTAGCGGTTGCCACCATGGCATTGATTTGGTTCTTCCGGCCTGAAATTGTTTCGATTTACACTTCAGATTATGACGTGGCACAAGTGGCCATGTACCTGTTGTTATTTGCAATTGCCTATCAGTTGATGGATGCATGGCAAGTCAGTGCCGCAGGTTGCCTGCGTGGCATGCAGGACACCAAAGGTCCAATGTGGATCACCATGATCGCCTATTGGGTAATTGCCTTCCCTGTTGGACTTTACTTGGCACGCTTTACAGAAATGAAAGCGGCTGGTGTTTGGGTCGGCTTGATTGTGGGTTTAACTGTTGCCTGTGTGCTGTTATTGATCCGTTTATTTATGATGAATAACCGGATCAAAACTGCTTAAATATCTCGATCTCATTCCTTTTTCTCATGAAAAAGGAATGAGATAAACAACAAAATGAATAAAAAATAATCACAATCACTTCATTCATTTAAGCTTCAAAAAATGTTTTTTAATGCTTAAAATCGAACAGTAAAAATGTAGCTTTTAACAATTTAAAGTAGGCAATATCAAGTTTAACGCCTATGATCATTGAAACCCATCTTTGATGATCTTGAGGAATATCGCATGGCAAAAACGGCTAGCACACCCGGTCGTCGCTTTATGAAACTTGCCAGTATGACGGCGAGCATTGCAACTAAAACTGTCTCAAACTCGATCAAAAATTTTAATGCCGATGAAGAACAAAAAAATGCCTCGCGCAGTAAACTTTTTCAAGATATAGGTCTACAAATTGCAGATACCCTTGGCGAAATGAAGGGGGCAGTCATGAAAGTGGGGCAAATTGCTTCACAATATAAAGATATTTTTCCGCCTGAAGTCGCTCGTGCTATTAGTAAATTACAACGCCAAGCTCCTGCGATGCCTTTTGCTGAAATTAAAGCTCAAGTCGAAAAAGAGCTGGGTAAACCGCTCAATCAAATCTTTAAACATTTTGAGGAACAGCCTTTTGCTGCTGCTTCTATTGGACAGGTGCATAAAGCTTTCTTGCCGAATGGGCAACAAGTAGTAGTTAAAGTCCAATATCCGGGTGTGGATGAAGCCTGCGAAAGTGATCTGAAACAGGTGCGTTTGGCTTTGCGTTTAATGGGTGTATTGAAAGTTGATCGCAAACTGCAAGATCAACTGTTCAAGGAAATTCAGGAAAGTCTGGACAATGAGTTGAATTATGAAATTGAAGCGCAAAACTTAGACATTGCGCGTACATTCCATGAGACATTAGACAGTAAAATTATTATTCCACACGTGTATAAAGACTATTCTTCTCGGCATATTTTAACCTTGAGCCTAGAACAGGGTGAAAGTATTGAAACTGCGAGTACCTGGTCTCAAGATATCCGCAATGAACTGGGTCGCCGTTTATTCCGTGCCATTGGGCAAGAGATTTTCTATTTGAAACGATTCCATTGTGACCCTCATCCGGGCAACTTTGCTTTTCGTGAAGATGGTTCGGTAATTATTTACGATTACGGTGGTGTAAAAACATTATCGAGTGAAACTGTGCAGCACTTTAAACATTTGGTTCAGTCTGCCCGCGAAGGCAATATTGCCGAGATGGAACAACAGCTGGATGCCTTACATGCCATTTCAGAACAAGGGAAATTCCCGGCTGAACTCTATAAGCAGTGGTTAGAAGTACTGATGCGTCCACTCACAACCATGTATGATTTTGAAAAAAACTCAGCCCATCATGATGGCATGGAACTGCTTAAATCTTCACTCAAATATTGGGATATATTTAAACCTTCACCAGAGACCTTGATGGTGAATCGGACCATTTCAGGTCATTACTGGAACATGATTCATTTAAAAATGCATGACAATCTCAATGACCTGTTTGATGAACTGGTGCCACCGCGTCAATAAATCCTTCATGACACCCAAATATAGCTTCTAATTTGGGTGCTATTTACCAAACTATTTTATTTTCCAAATTATTTTATTTGTCAAAACTATTGTTATGTTATAACATATCTATATTAACAATAATTTTGGAGTCCATCATGCGCGCGAATATCCATCCAGAATATCGTGAAGTTTTATTCCATGATACCAATGCAGATGTCTATTTCATTATTGGCAGTACCTTGCAAACCCAGCAAAGCAAAAATTATCAAGGTCAGGACTACCCTTATGTGACTTTAGATGTTTCAAGTGCATCTCATCCGTTTTATACCGGTGAACAACGTCAAGCGAGCAATGAAGGTCGTGTAGCAAGTTTCAATAAACGTTTTGCACGTTTCAAACGTTAACATGAACTTCATATTGTCTTAAGATTTAAGCGTTAGTCTTAAAACTTGAAAAGCCCAAGCATATTCCTCCAGCTTGGGCTTCTTTTTATATTTATATTTTAAAACTATCCAGATTTATTTAGTTTGTAACAACCATTGGAACAGATAAAAACCCAATGCTAAAACCATTACACCCATGAGCACACTGGAAATCACATAACCCAAAGCGAGTGTAGTTTGACCATGTTTTAAGAGTTGAAAGGTTTCCAGACCAAAACTCGAAAATGTGGTAAAGCCGCCTAAAATACCTACCATCAAAAATAGCCGCGCTTCATTTTGCAAGCTCGGAAATTTTTGGCTATAGGCAAAGAAAATCCCTGCCAGCAAACAGCCAAAAATATTCACCCACCATGTCGCCCAAGGAAACATGCTTGTCGGTTTAAGCAAAAATATGCCTGCGCCATAACGCAAACTTGCGCCAATTGCACCACCCATCGCCACCCATAACCAGCTCATTTATTTCGTCCAATACAGGTCGTGTACAACATGTCTTTTATCCACAACCTTGTCATGATTAAGCCCATACTTTTGCATGAATCTGTATTTTTTACAAAGAAATAATGCTGAATAAAATACATAAAAATTGTTATAGTCTTGCGGTTAAATTCACTATTTCTAGGGATTGAGAAAATTATGGCTCAAGATTTATTGGCACAGCTTCAAGCAGGCAAAGCGAAATTTGCAGATGTGATTGCATATATTGAAGCACGTTATAATCACGTGCCAACCGCATTTAAAAATGGGCAACAAACCAATGCTGCGACTGAAAATCAAGGCAGTGCCAAAGTCTTTTCATTTGCTCAACTGAATGGTCTAGATCAGGCGCAAACTTTAAGTTTATTCGCTGAACACTATGCTGCGGTATTAGCCACTCCAGAAGCCACTGACCACCAGAATATTCGCCAGTTTATGCAAAATGGCTGGGATGGCATTCATTTTGAAAACAAAGCTTTAACTGCAAAATAATTTCCTATCTAAGTCTTAGCAATAAAAAGCCCGCTTTATTAAAGTGGGCTTTTTGCTCCTTCCTTAGAAGAAATGAGGTTGGGAGGAATTAAAAAATCAAGAAACCCTTACCCGACACGACCATTCTTCAATTGCCTTTTGTTCCCACGGACGAGCATGTTTCACGTGAACCCATGCTTCCCCGGGTTGTAGTGCAGTAAAACGAAATACCTTTGCGCCTCCTACACCTACCATCACTTGCTGACTTTTAAGCACATCTTGCCGATAAATTTCTTCAACTTTTAAGAGGCTCTGCGGCTTGTCGACTTGCCAGAGATAACCTGTAGTCGGATTTTCTGGCAGGGTCAATTCCAGTGTTTGTCCTACATCCATTTCCAGTAAAGTCGGACATTCTTGCTCCAGTGAATAAACATGCGTTTTGCCATCCACGGTTGGACTCATGCTGCTACATCCAGCCACTAGCACTCCCATTAGTGCAATACACACTGCCACTAAACCTTTCATCTCTCAACTCTTCTAAATTTTGAAAAAATTAACTTTTTACTTTTTCAATCCACTGAATTGAACTGACACGGAATAACTCACATGCGCCATCGCCAGTATCTGTTGGAGTTAATGATGAGGTCCAGACCAAATCTTTATCTTTAATTTCAACCAACTCACCTTTTAAACGCACCAGATCACCACGTTTTACGTTTTTAATTTGCTTGGCGATTTGTGGGTTTGCAGGAATGATGTGCATATTCGAGACCATTTGCATGGCTTGCTCTTTCGGCACAGGCAGGCGATCAATTTTCCAGTTTAAATAGCGGTCATATTGATTCACGGAAATATGTCGTGCAATTTCAGGTTCAGCAAATAAGCCCCAGCTCACGGCATAATCAATCGGTGAAAATTTGGCCTGCTGATCATGAGTATAAATTTTCGAGCCTAAAATCCGAAAATCACCTTTAAAAGTTTGCAGCTTTTTAATGGATTGATCTTTAGAAAGCGGCGCCAAACCTTTAGCAATATTATAATCGACAGATGCGCTGGCACTTACTTGTAACATGCTGGTTGCAAGTAAAGCACTGAATAATAATTGTCTAGTCATCTGTGTACCTCAAAACGAATTTCTTTATTTTCAACTTTTATCTTAAGTCATGAAACTTAAATCACCATATGGACTTGGTAACAATATAGATATATTCAGTCACTTTTTTGTCTTATTAATTGACTGAAATATCTATTAAACTAACGACCTATAAAGAAAAATTAAGCAAACAATGATTTATAAATTTTATCAGCAACATATTTTCCCGCATTTACTCAATCAGGTGATGCAAACAGCTAGCCTGATGGATCAGCGTCGCGAATTACTGCTCCCGATTTCAGGTGAAGTTTTAGAAATTGGTTTTGGTACAGGTGTGAATCTGCCTTTTTATCAAAATGTTGATACGCTATACGCACTCGAACCGAATCCGGATGTTTATCAACTGGCAGTCAAACGCGTGCATGAAAGTGCGATCCATGTCCAACATGTTCAGGCCAGTGCAGAAAAGCTGCCTTTTGCCGATAATAGTATCGAGCACATTGTCAGTACCTGGACTCTATGCAGTATTGAAAATTTACCGCAGGCTTTGACTGAATTGCACCGTGTGCTGAAACCGACCGGTACTTTGCATTTGGTTGAACATGTTCAGTATCAGGACAACAAAACCCTTAAACATTTGCAGAATTTACTGACCCCAATTCAAAAACGTTTGTCGGATGGCTGTCACCTAAACCGTAATATTGAACAAGTCCTGTCAGATGCAAATTTCAGCTTTAAAGAACAACATTATTTTGATGCGGCTGGTATTCCTAAAATCGGCAGTCACATGTTCTTTGCCCGTGCTGAAAAAGCATAAGGGTTGAATTTACTTAAACTCAACCCTCTTCTCAATCCATCTGTTATCCAGATTAAGTCAGAAAATTGATCAATTAAAACCCATTAATCATCGAAGTTGATGCGAACGGTTTCAAAACGTACTCGTCCCTCTCGAATCGCTTGAGCAATCGCCTGTTGTCCTTTGGTGAGTCGTGCCCCGCCACTTTTAATATCAATCAGCACCACTTCAATATCCTCAGCTCGCCCTTCCCCATCGCGTAAGTCGGTATAGCCATCAAACACAATATAATCGACTGGATCACCCAAGAATTTGGCATCACTGGGCAAATATTGAAATTCGGGCATAATGGGAGCCAGCTGCTCTGCCATTTTGCCTTTTAACACCGCCCGACTGGTATTCACACTGCGCTTTTGCGCACTGGTTAAAGCCTGCTGATGTTCTAGCTCCAGTTCGGCAATGTATTGTTCATACTCTGCTTTGACCCGCCCATTACGGGTATTGCTTAAAATTAGGGTGGTCAATACCACACCAATACATGCACCAATCAACATTGCCATCCAGATGGACATTATTTTTTCCTAATCCAAAAAAGTACCGCCACATGGGTCTTTAAGACTTTTGTCATGTGTCATATTCGTCGCATCAAACAATGATATGCTAGGACTGAGCAGAATAAAATCGTCAGGGTCATGAAAACAATCTTAATTGCAAATCAGAAAGGTGGATGTGGCAAGACCATTACCGCAATTAGCCTTGCTGCCGCGTTAGCACAAAAAGGTTACCGTATTGCATTGGCGGATGCCGATAACCAGAAATCAACTTTGCAATGGCTTAAACACCGCCCTGAAGATGCTGCTCCAATTCAAAGTCTGGACTGGCGTCCAGGAAAATCCATGGATAATGTACCTAAAAATTTAGAGTATCTGATTATTGATGCGCCCGGAGCACTTTCTGGTGAGCATTCAGAACAACTGATTGGGGAAGCGCACGCTATTATTACCCCATTACAACCCTCATTTTTCGATATCGATAGTACGCGCCGCTTCTTAAAACATTTACAAGACATCAAACGTATTCGTAAAGGTAAAGTACAAATATTGCTTTTAGCTAATCGCGTTAAAGCCAATAGTGCCGGTGCTAAAGAGATTCAGGAGTTTTTCAACAAAATTGAACAGCAACCTGTCGCCTGGATTTCTGAACGGACGGCTTATAGTCAGTTGGCGATGCAAGGTCTAACTGTGTTTGATAAAACTCAAAAAAATTATTTAAGCATGCAAAATCAGTGGCAGCCGGTTTTAAATGCCATTATTGATGATCCGACTAAATGGTTTTAGCCTCATCTAGGCTATGCCTTCAAGCCTAGAAACTGAATTTGTTTATTCATTATTCACTAGAACTTACTCGGCTTTCATTTTCGCGAGCTTTTTTTTCAGTTAAGATGGCATGGACCTTAGAAACAAATCAGTGAATGCAGTGCAACAGTACGCGCCAACATTACAAAAAGTATTATTATTTGGATTATTTTTCATCCTCATTTTTTTGAGCTGGAACGTTCTCAAATATTTTATTGTGCCTGTACTTTGGGCAGCCATTATTGCTTATATGACCTGGCCTTGGTATCAATGGATTTATCGCAAGTCTGGCTCACGTGCCACGCTGAGTGCGACCATCATGATCAGCCTAATCATTTTGCTGATTGGTATTCCGCTGACCTTTGGCATTTTCATGCTGCAACATGAAGGTCGAAATTTATATTATGAATTGCAAAAACAGGTGTTCTCGGGTCATTTAAATGTTCCGCAATTTATTCGCGACTTACCGTTTATAGGCAAGGAAATTAACCGTACTTTACATGACATCAATACTGACCCGAACAGTATTGTGCAAACCGTTTCCAGTTGGATTCAGGGTCATCTCAATTACGGGCGTTTCGTTTTAAATGAAATTGGTAAAAATATCGTCAAGCTATGTTTTGCCGTATTGTCACTGTTCTTTTTCTACCGTGACGGTCAAATCATTCTGAACCAGGTCAGCAAAGCCTTGGAAATGATTATTGGTCCACGTGTCCATCATTATCTAGATACCATTTCTGAAACAACTCGTGCTGTGGTTTATGGTGTGGGCTTAACCGCAGTGGCACAGGCTGTTTTAGCCGGTTTAAGCTATTTCGTTGCGGGTGTACCCAACCCAATGGTACTCACCATTGTGACCTTCTTATTGGCACTGATTCCTTTTGGAACCCCCATTGCTTATGGCTCAGTTGCATTATGGCTATTCTCGCAAGGACAGACTGTTGAAGCGATTGGGGTGGTCGCCTGGGGGGTGTGTATTGTTAGTACCTCGGATAATGTGATTCGTCCACTGGTCATTTCCGGTGCTACACAAATTCCGTTCTTGCTGATTATGTTCGGGGTATTGGGAGGTATTGCAAGTTTTGGTCTGGTCGGCCTGTTTATTGGTCCGGTGATTCTTGCGGTGTTGTTGGCGATTTGGCGTGAATGGCTACATGAAACCAATGAATTTGGCCCTCTCATGCTGCCAAAAACCACTATGGCTTATGATCTGGAAGATGATAAAGACCAACCCAATCCAGATAAAAGCTGAGCTTCTGGTTTAAGAAACTCATACATTCAAATACTTAATCATTATTGAATTGCATCTGATGCCTTGTTTGAATGGACAAGGTCAAAATAAAAGTAAAGGATGCAATATAATGTGGTCTTCCCTATTTAAATTAACGACGCTAGGTGCGGTTAGCAGCTTTGCCATGATGGGCTGCGCAAACTCGCCCACCTCATCTCATCATACTCAACATCAGGCGACTGTTCATACCGTATCGGCTCAAGGCGTAGGCAAAGCCATTGGTACCATCCAATTCAAAGACAGTCCAGCCGGCTTAGTACTTATTACTGACTTGGCTGAACTGCCACCGGGTCCACACGGTTTTCATATTCATGAAAAAGGTTCCTGTGACCCAGCTAAAAAAGATGGGGAAATCGGTGCGGCAATGGCAGCGGGTGGTCACTTTAACCCGAACCAAGCGCCTCATCACGGAACCCCACTTACCGGTCATTTAGGTGATTTACCCGTGTTAAATGTGGATGCTCAAGGTCAGGCGAAGGTGACTTTGGTTGCCCCACGTTTAAAACTGGCCGATGTGCAAGGTTTAGCGATTATGGTTCATGCCGGTGGCGATAACTATGCCGATCAGCCAAAACCTCTAGGCGGTGGCGGAGAGCGAATTGCGTGTGGTGTAATCAATTAATGATCACTTAAAAATAAAAAGCAGATATGAAGTCTGCTTTTTTGATAACTATCCGCTGATCTAAGTTTTAAATAAAAAACCTAAAAATAGCTTTGAATATAAAGCTCTTTAAGCAACTTGATACTGCAAAAATTGACAGCACATCTAAAAAAGTTCAGGCTGTAGGAACAATAATTTTACTTTAGAAAAATCGTGAATAGCCTGAAAGACTTAATTCAACGCTTTAAATCCAATTCCATTTTAATCTATTGTCTGCAAATTTTTATTGTCCTGACTGGAACCACCTTAGGCCTGCTGTTTTTAGGCTATGAATCCTTAATTGTTCCGGTGACTTTAGGTGCCATTGCTACTGCCCTGACCGACTTTGATGATCGCCTGAGTATTCGACTGCGCAATCTGGTCTATGTCTGTATTCTGTTTTTTGGCGTCAGCAGTATTCTTGAATTCCTCTATCCTTATAAACTGCTTTTTATTCTGTATTTATCGTTGTCGAGTGCCGCTTTTATTTTAATGGGTGCACTGGGACAACGTTATGCCACCATTTCTTTTGGCACGATTTTACTGTCCATTTACACCATGTTTGGACTGGGTGAATACAGCCAGTGGTATCAGCAACCGAGCTATTTTGTACTGGGCGCGCTGTGGTATGGACTGACGTCGATTATCTTTTATTTGCTCAAACCGACCCAAGCCGTCCAAGACAATTTGGCAGCCAATTTCAATGCGATTGCCGACTTACTGTTGGCCAAAGCCCGTTTGTTTGATCCGGATAATACCGACAATATTGAACCCTTACTATATGAACTTTCATTAAAAAATAGTGAAGTAGTACAGAGCCTGAATATAACCAAGGCATCTTTGCTCACCCGTTTAAAAGCCTCTCGCGCCAATAAACATACCATTTACTGGCTTAATCTTTATTTTTTAGCGCAAGATATTCATGAACAGGCGACATCCAATTATCTGCATTACGAAAATATTCACAAAAACTTTAGCCGTACCGACTTGATTTTCCGCATTCAAAAGAATGTAAAACTACATGCTTTATCCTGCCAGAAACTGGCGCAAAATATTCTCACCCATCAAAGCTATCAATCCAATCCAGACACGGATATTGCCATTGCCAATCTGGAAAGTTCAATTCATTTATGGATTGAAGAAAATCCGCAGAATCTGGAAGTGAAAAACCTGTTGCTGATTTTGCGCAATCTGAAAAAAATTCAGGAACAGTTTTTAAATTTGAGTCATGAACAAAATAATTATCGTCAAAATTATCTCCAGCATCAGGAAAATATCAATCTGCTCGATGATGATATTCAGGATTTCCCTGACTTATGGCTAAAACTGAAACAACATCTTACACCCAATTCAGCGCTGTTTCGTCATGCGGTACGGATTGCCTTTGTATTTGCCGTAGGTTATGCCATTTCATTAATGCCATTTGCTAAAAATGGTTACTGGATTTTATTGACCAGTTTATTCGTCTGTCAAATCAGTTATTTCGCCACCAAAAGCCGTTTAAAACTGCGTACTTTAGGCACTATTTTAGGTGTTCTTTTGGGCATACCGGTTTTATATTTTGTTCCGAGTATTGAAGGACAACTGGTTCTGACCATTATTTCTGGCGTATGTTTTTTCTATCTTCGTTCAAAAAAATATGCCTTGGCCACATTGATGGTAACCTTAATGGTGTTGCTAATTTTTAATTTAAAAGGAGCAGGTTATGCCATTATTTTGCCGCGAATTGTTGATACCCTTTTAGGCTGTCTGATTGCATGGTTTGCGGTCAGCTTTATCTGGCCCGACTGGAACTTCCGCAATATTTCTAGCACCATCAAGAAAAGCAACCAAGCCACATTGGATTATTTCGATGCGGTAGTGAAGCAATATCAGTTTGGTAAAAACAATAGTCTGGATTACCGTCGGGCACGTCGCACCGCACACAATGCACAAATTGAACTGTCGAGCATGATTTCCAGTTTAAGTACCGAACCGAATCCAAATCAGGCGCTGATTCATTCTGCTTTTCGTTATCTGGTCTATAGTCACAGTCAACTCAGTTATGTTTCGGCTTTGGGCAGTCACCGTGAACAGGTACAAGATGCGCAAGTGCTGGATTTGATGCTGTGGTGTAAAGATACTTTATTCGCCGTGCTGTTACAGCAACAAGCGCTGGATATGGACAAAATTCAGGACAAGCTGCACGACATTCAACAGATGAGCACACAGGAAAATCTGTCTGAAAATTTATTATTGGCACTGAAACAGATCAGCTTATTACTGGAAACGCTGCCTGAATTGCTAAATTTAAGAACCGAATTATGGGCGCAGGAAATTAAATAATCCGAGTTAAATGGTTGGTTATAAGTATTTGATATATTTTATAAATATATTTGTTTTTAATTCCCTGCTGCTGCAATATTCAGTAAACTCATGCTTGATTTTCATTAATTTAAGCATAAGCATGAATATTCAAACTTTACGTATCATTGGTCTTTTGGAAGGACTTTCCTTTCTGCTGCTTTTGTTTATCGCAATGCCGATGAAATATATACTGGATAATCCCGTCTTGGTAAAATATGTCGGCATGGGGCACGGCGTACTGTTCATGCTGTTTTTAATCGTGTTGTTTACGGTATGTGAAAAACAGAAATGGTCGATTTATATGTTTATTCTGGGTTTAATCGCATCCATTTTACCGTTCGGCACTTTTGTTTTCGATCGAAAATTAAAGACTTTTCAGCAGCCAATTGCTGAATAAAATATCCTGGGTCATCTTCAACCCCCACCTGCCCTTTAGCAGATGTGGGTTAAATACATGGTGCTTTTCTGCAAATTGTCTTGTGATTAGCGGGGAGAAAGCTGTCCAGACATATTAAAACCTTCCCTGCTCTACACGTTCTTTTAAAATCTGTTTAAGCATGCTTCGGGGAAAACTAAACCACAGCGCAATTAAAACAAAACACGCTATGCTATATGCCCAAAGATGGTATTGCTCATACATGATCCTGACCAGTTCAATAATAATAAAGAAGCTGAACATCAACAGCATCGACACGGCTGCTGCGACTGTTCCTTTAGATATTTCTGATGACATCAGTGCAAAACGGTAAAGCACCGAAAAACTGATGCCTTCACCAAAGCTGATCAAGGTCATGCCTGCAATTAAGCACCAGATTAGATAATCCGTCCAGATCACACCGGCAATTAAGACCACTGTTCCCAGCAACATAATCGGCAAACCGATCAGTACCGATTTACCCAAAGCCAACTTGTCGATAATTTTGATCAGCACGATATTGCCAAGGATTAATCCGCCCAATACCGGAAATTGTGCCAAGCCATATTGCATGCTGCTAAAACCCAGCTCTTCCACCAATATCACAGGTGAAAGCGCAATCCACAGCATCAGCGGCATACTGACCATAGGGAGGGCTAAAGTCATGCCTAAAAAACGTTTGTTTTTATAGACCTGTTTAAAGTCATCTAAAATATAACTCAGCGGCTGTTTCGGAATGCTTAATTTCGTGTCCGGCATTTTGGCGTTTAAACCAAACCAGCTTAAAAATGCTAAAAATGCGATACCAATAAAACCCCAATGCCATGACACATGATCGATCAGGAATGCACCGACGACAGGACCGAGTAAGGGTGCAAGCAAGGAAATATTTGCCATCAGCGCCATGACTTTAATCGCGTCACGTTCTTCAAAAGTTTCCTGAATAGCGGCATAACCGACAGCGGAGATGACCGTGAGACCAATCCCCTGTAAAAAGCGCAGCGCTAAAAAGCTTTCAATATTTTGGGTGAATAAAATCAGCAAGCAGCACAGTACAAAGAACAGCACACCCGAGAGTAATACTTTTCTGCGTCCCAAGCGGTCGGACAATGGTCCCAGTAACCACGCCACACATGCCCCACCCAACAGGTAAAACGACATGGAGGATGGTGCCCATGAACTGCTCACGCCAAAGTCTTTGGTAATGGCGAGCATGGCGGGTTGGACCAAGTCGTTGCCGATATAGACGGAAAATTCAAACAGGACCAATGCCAGGGGGAACATCAACGTGGCACGGTTTAAAGTAGCTGTTTTAACTTTTTGCATTGTTTTCTACTATTTTTGAATAGGCTTTTTAGGACTACGCACTATTTTTAGGGAGAGAAGCGTCAGCCCAATGACAAGCATTGAGTGTTTAAATTAAAGTTTGGGAAATGCACTTGGTTATAAGTGACTTAAAATACCGTATTCACAAGATGTCTGAAAAGATAAAAGTGTTTCGTGATAAATATTTGTCTCAAACACCTACACCCACTTGGTTGAGTAGGTGTAGTTTAGCAGAGACAATAAAAAGAGAGAAATTAGGCTTCTTCAAATTTTGGTAATTCTATTGGTTGAATATTATTAAGTTTGGCAATATCAGGGTTTTTCTCAAATTTAAGCCAACCTTTTTTCATCCATTTTTCGACTTTTTCTTTATCTAAAATATCAAGTAAATTATTCAGTAAACTAAAATCATCACTTCCATAATAAAAGACAGTCAAAATAAATTTTACATTTCGTGTTTCATTAAATGAGAAAATTTCTTGAATATAATTTTCATCAGAATCTGCCAGAGAATGCCCCCAAATAAAAATATTAATTTCTGTTGCCCCTATTCCTTTTGACTCAACAATATCTATTAAATGTTTATCTTCTCTCAAAAAAACATAATTTGTATTTTTTAATAGTTTTTGGTGATATTTAGTAAAACCATAATTTTTATATTTTTTTAATAAATCATTTTTAAGGTCTGAAATTCCCAGAACGATATTTTGGCTTTTCCCGCATTGGCCATGTAAAAATTCAATTTTCATTTCTTTACGATAAAGCCTTTTAAAAGTAGACGTATAGTTAAAAGAATAAATTCTTATATTTTCATCAGAAACTCCTAAAGTATTTTTTATTAATTCACTCTTTAAATGTAAGGATTGAATAATACTTACTAAATACCAATTAAAAATTTCTATAAACTTTCTAAGTGATTTCTCTAATTTTGAAAATATTAAGCTTATATTAATATCTAAGTTTTTATCATTATTTCTATAGTATGCTTCGGGAAACATCAGTTCAGGATTTCCGAATGCATCTTCCTGTTCAACAATAATTTCTAATTTTTTTAATGCATTACTTGAATTACTACCACATCTATAATTTCTTCCAGCTATACTTTCTACATATAGTCCATATATTGTTTGATCTATTCTTTCATGTGTATTATAAATTTTCTCTAATTCTTGCCCAACATTTGCTACTAATCGGAGTAGCTTTTTTTATCTGATTTTCAAAATCAATCCATGTATCAACCATTCTTAAGTGATCCAAAAAATATTGATACCAAACATTTTCTATTAATTGATTTTTTAATTCTTTAATCTGTTCAATTGAAATTTTTATTTCCTCAGTCTTATACATTGCTTTGGTATAACCGAAAAAATAATCTTCTTTTTGATACAGCGATCCAAAAAGATCATCAAATCCCATCTCCGCTTTTGACTCATCCCAATTCTCAATAGCTTGCATCGCCACCATAAAATGATCATATTTAGTCGGCAAGTAATGCGACAAATCGAAACCGTTGCCGACAATCAAAATATTCATTGTTCTTATTCCCCCAAACGTAAAAAAAGCGCATCAATTGATACGCTTTTTATGAGGCTTTACAGCCTAATTTTCAATTACAAATCAAATATTCATTAAGAACATTTTGCTTTTTGGAAAGACTTCTTGTTTTTATTGCGCATACATTGATACTCCGTTTGCGTACCTGTTTTCTTCCAGTCACCATCTACATTTTTAAAACTGTACGTGGTACGAATCGAACGTACCGAATCATCTTTTAAACCAGTTTCGGTTACTTTTACCTGTGCAGCAGTAGGCGACTCGGCACTGTTAAAGTATTGACGAATCTCGACCGTTGCCGAATTTTTACGCAAATCAGGACGGGCCTTTAAGACTTGTTGCAATGGCGTATCGGATGAACCAATATTCACTTTAGAGGCTAATTTTTGTGTCGTAGCACAGCCCGACATTAATCCTAAACAAATGACTGAGGCAGAGAGTAGACGTAACATTAAGAAATTTCCCCCATAAAAAAAGGCACTACATCTATGATGCCATGCCTTTTTTTCTTACTCGATAACAGTTATGTAGTCATCGGTATAACACCGTATAAAGCTTAGATTATAATTTATTTACGATGGACGGCCACTAATTAAGTATTGATCGCCTTGCTCGGTAAAGTTAAAAATATAATGTACCGTTTCACTATTATTCAGCATCATTTCTGCTTGGCAGGTCAATACATTACCTGATTCAGTTTCTAAAGTTGTGCTTTGAACTGTGACCGCTTTTAAATTCAGGGTCATGGCATATTGGCTTTGGTCAAAAGCCGATTTCATTTGATTTTTCGCCCCTTTTGAATCACATGAACGCATTTCATTTTCAGTGACCACATCAGTATTGGGGTCAAACATCCTCAAAACTTCAACTCGTAAATCGGGTACCATCGCTAGAACCGTACCCACACCAACAATAATGGCAAGAATCCATCCCAATACCGAATTATCATCATCTTTTTCTGCGGCTACAGGCTGTGCAACTGCTTGAAAATGCTCGTTTGGTGCACCGCAATGAATACAGGATGGCGCTCTTAAACTATATTCTTTTAAACAATCTGGACATTGTTGTAAACTCATAAACCCCTCATAAAAATATATGATTATTTTTTTAGTAATCATACAATATCTTATAATATTTTGAATTTATTATTAATTTTTTAAAATCATAAAAAAGGCACATTTTTCAATGTGCCTTTCTGGCATTAAATTCGATCAAGGACTATAAATCGAATAATTTACCCGGGTTCATAATACCGTTTGGATCGAATACCTGTTTCAAGGCTTTCATGTAGCCAATTTCTTCTTCAGAACGGGTGTAGTCAAGATATGGCTTTTTGGTCATACCCACACCGTGTTCCGCAGAAATCGAACCATCATATTTTTTCACGGTTTCGAACACGTATTTATTCACCACCTGACATTTGGCAAAGAATTCATCTTTACTTAGGTCAGCAGGTTTCAAGATGTTCAAGTGCAAGTTACCGTCACCGATATGACCGAACCAGCAAATTTCAAAGTCAGGGTAATTCGCTTCCACAATCGCATCAATTTCTTTAATAAATGCAGGAACGTGAGTAATGAGCACTGAAATGTCATTTTTGTATGGTGTAAACGGCGCGATTGATTCAGAGATATCTTCACGCAAACGCCATAAGCTATGCACTTGGTCCAGGTTTTGGCTCATCACGCCATCAAGCACCCAACCCTGCTCCATGCAATGCTCGAAGATTTCCATCGCAGCATCCATGATTGGTTCAAATGGTGCTTCAAATTCAAGCAATACATAGAAAGGACAAGCCGTTTCAAATGGACGTTGCACATGACCATTATCCAGTACTTTCTGCATGGCCAATTCACCAAAGAATTCGAATGCAGTTAAATCAATTTTCTTCTGGAATGCATGCAGTACCGGCATGATTGCATCAAAGTCAGGTACACCCAGTACCATCACTTGTAAATCATGTGGTTGACGCTCAAGCTTTATTTCCGCTTCAGTCACCAAACCTAAAGTTCCTTCACCGCCAATAAATAAATGATGTAACGCATAACCGGTCGCATTTTTAATCATGCCTTTGTTCAGGCGCAGGATGTCACCTTTACCGGTCACAACCGTTAAACCCAGTACCCAGTTACGTGTCATACCGTATTTAATAACTTTAATACCGCCTGCATTGGTACCAATGTTGCCGCCAATTTGTGAAGAACCTGAAGATGCAAAATCGACCGGGTAATACATACCTTGTTCTTCAGCATAATTCTGCAATTGTTCAGTCACTACACCTGCTTGTACACGTACCATACGGTCTGCAGGGAAGAACTCAAGAATCTGGTTCATCTTTTCCATGCTAACGACAATTTCACCGTTCGATGCAACAGCACCGGCAGATAAACCGGTACGACCGCCAGATGGGGTAATCGCAACATTAAATTGATTCGCCAGTTTAACAATCTGTTGCACTTGTTCCGTGCTAGATGGAAAAACAATGATCGATGGATTTGGATCGAAATGTTTCGTGTGATCTCGACCCCAATTTTGAAGGCTATCCGCATCAGTTTTAATGCGGTTTTCACCGACAATGGCTGTCAATTGGTTTAATAACTCAGGTGTTAAAGCGACTGGAGCATTCATCGTTTGCAGACCTAGCAAGAAATATACAAGTGGTGGATGGCCTATAGATCATTCATTTGTAAAAAGATAACAATGCAATGGTGTCTTAGACTGACCGTGAACACAAAACCAGCAGCATGGCTGTGGTGGTTTTCACTGCGCAGCATTATAAGGCATTTCCCACTGAAACCCTGCGGAAATAAGTATTTTGACAATCTCGCCTTAAATATTACAGCCTTAGTTAGACCAAAATCTGTAATGTACGGCAGTATGTATGAGAAAAATACCTATCCTCTGCGTCATAAAGGAAATGTATATAGACCGTTCTCGTATGTTATCATATCGCGACTAAATTTGGCCTTTGTAGCGGAGCCGTAATGAGCCAACATCTTTCTCTACCTAAAGATAAAATTCGTTTCTTGTTGTTGGAAGGCGTTCACCAAAACGCAATCGACACATTAAATGCTGCTGGATATACCAACATCGATTACCGTAAAACTGCGCTTGAGGGTGAAGCGTTGAAAGAAGCGGTTAAAGATGCTCACTTCATCGGTATTCGTTCACGTACTCAACTGACTGAAGAAGTATTTGAAGCAGCCAACAAGCTGATCGCTGTTGGCTGTTTTTGTATCGGTACCAATCAGGTTAATCTTGATGCTGCGATGATTCGTGGTATTCCAGTATTTAACGCACCGTATTCAAATACCCGTTCAGTTGCTGAACTTGTCCTTGCTGAAGCCATTCTTTTGCTTCGTGGTGTTCCTGCGAAATCTGCTTCTACTCACCGTGGTGGCTGGAACAAATCTGCAGTAGGTTCGTTTGAGACTCGTGGTAAAACTTTAGGTATCGTGGGTTACGGCTCAATCGGTTCTCAACTTTCAGTGCTTGCTGAAAGCATGGGCATGCACGTTATTTATTACGATGCAGTAACTAAGCTTCCTATGGGTAATGCACGTCAAGTCGGTTCTCTTGCCGAGTTACTTGCAAACGCTGACGTTGTATCTCTACATGTTCCAGACGTTCCATCAACACGTAACTTCTTTGGCAAAGACCAATTTGCGCAAATGAAAGAAGGTTCGATCTTCATCAATGCTGCACGTGGTACATGTGTGCTTATTGAAGATTTGGCTGATGCAATTAAATCGGGTCACATTGCAGGTGCTGCAATTGACGTATTCCCTAAAGAACCTAAAGCCAACGGTGAAGAATTTGTTTCTCCACTTCGTGGCTTGGACAACGTGATTTTGACTCCTCACGTGGGTGGTTCGACTATGGAAGCACAAGCGAACATCGGTTTAGAAGTTGCAGAGAAATTTGTGGCTTACTCAGATAAAGGTATGACTTTATCTGCTGTGAACTTCCCGGAAATCGCATTGCCGTTGACTGAAGGTAAACACCGTTTACTTCACATTCACAAAAACATTCCTGGCGTTCTTTCTAAAATCAACAACCTGTTTGCTGAACACGGCATCAACATCTCTGGTCAATCATTGATGACTAAAGGTGACGTTGGTTACTTGGTCATGGACGTTGACGCAACTGCTTCTAAAGAAGCGCTGGATACACTTCAGGAAGTTGAAGGTACCATCCGAGTTCGCGTATTGTTCTAATTTAAGATTTTAAAAAAACCACAGCATTCGTGCTGTG
Organism: Acinetobacter sp.; assembly: GCF_045628685.1. Lineage (GTDB taxonomy): Bacteria > Pseudomonadota > Gammaproteobacteria > Pseudomonadales > Moraxellaceae > Acinetobacter. Next base: position 12,556 of record NZ_JAZQPV010000054.1, on the reverse strand, counting down.
GTTTTTTATTTTTTTAAATTCCGCAATTTGAATGTAAAAGATATCGGTTCCGCGATTTCGCCCTTCTCAGCTGTTCGAGGCAGACCGAGATTAAATAATGAATGTTTCTGCGAACAATTTATTTAAATATCTCAATCTGTCGAGTTCTGCGATGAGAACATTTTAAACATGTTTCAAATGTTCGTAAGGTGGCTTTGGTCTTACGAAGCAATGCTTCTCCGGACAAAACCAAAGTAACAATAAGCTAAAGATGAAATAAGCATCTCAATGCTAAAATACCGTCGTTCCTCTATTATTTCACTCATATTCGGAAATATTTATTAAGCCTTTGCTTCTCTCCCGCTATTCGAGAAATTGAAACAAATTTAGTGCATGTTGAATTTTAAAAATACGCCCCATGTTCAGGCACTGCTGTTATTGCTGATTGCAATGATCAGCGTGCAGAGTAGTGGTTCGCTTGCCAAAATCCTGTTCGGTCAATTTCCCATTCTGACCGTTGCTGCTATGCGTCTGTTACTTGGCGCTGTAATCTTGGCATTTATTTTTAAAATTTGGCAAATCAATTTTAAACAGGTGAAATGGAAAGCCATTATCAGTTATGGCATTGCGCTTGCTGGTATGAATGCCATGTTTTACCTGTCCATTAATCGCCTTCCCCTCGGCATTGCCGTTTCTTTTGAATTCATTGGTCCACTCAGCGTCGCGCTGTATTACGCACGACAAAAATTTGATTTTGTCTGGGTGGGACTAGCTATTCTGGGTTTAATTCTATTGTTTCCCTTTGATCAGGTTTCACAAAGCCTGGATTTAATCGGGATTGCTTTTGCCTTGGGTGCAGGGGCTTGCTGGGCGCTATATATCATTGCCGGACAAAAACCTTCCGGTATTTCAGGTAATCATACTGTGTGCTTGGGCATGTTTATCGGCATGCTGTGCTTGATGCCAATCGCCCTATTATCAGGAATGTCACCTAACGTTTTTGAACCTTCCCATTTAATTTATTTTGTTGTCTTGGCTGTACTTGCCAGTGCCCTGCCTTTTACTCTGGAAATGATTGCACTACGTAATTTAACCGCACTCAGTTTCGGTACTTTAATGAGTATGGAACCTGCGATTGCAGCATTATCAGGGTTTATATTTTTAGGCGAGCAGTTGTTATGGAATCAATGGTTAGCACTTGCGACCATTATTGCCGCATCCATTGGCTGTACCTATACCACACAACAAGCCAAGAACAAGGCTAAAGATAATTAGAAAATACCTCATTTAAATTCAAATTAATTAGACTAAATTTACGCGCTGATTTTTTAAATTTAAAGTTTTAAATTTAAAGCGCTTAAGACCGTTCAATCCCTCAAAAATTAAACAGAATTGCTATACTGGCGCCATCTTTTCCAGTGGATTCACCTGACTCGGTGATCCTGCGTGTCGCATGCCTAATTCACAACTTACTGCTGTCCTGTTCATGGTTTTATCCATGGTGGCATATCAGATCAGTGCCTCATTTGCCAAGCAACTGTTTGAAGTACTTGACCCACTCACCGTGGTGACTTTACGCCTCTCCTTTGCCTCCATTTTAATTGTGCTGATGTTCCGCTCTTGGAAAATCATTAAACGCTTACCGTATTTAAAGTGGAAAGACTTGCTGTTTTATAGTGGCTCGGTCTGTTTAATGAATGTGTTGTTTTATGCATCTTTAGGCAAGTTGCCGCAAGGGATTGCAGTCGGTTTGGAATTTCTGGGACCACTGACGCTGGCACTGCTTTCGATTAAACAAAGAACGGATTATCTTTGGGTCTGTCTGGCTATTTTAGGCGTTGCGCTGATGGTGCCATGGCAAGATACCTCAGCCGGCAACTTTTCTTATTTAGGAGCAGCCTTCGCTTTAGGTGCCGGTATCTGCTGGGCGATTTATATTTATTTCGGGCAACGTGTAGTGCGGCAAAATATTGGCATGCATGCGCTGAGTATTGCCATTATGCTGTCCGCCATGGTGATGTTACCAATCAGTGCAGTGCATAATCCTACCGCACTCATTCAGACCCAATATTGGGGACAGGCCCTGGTCATTGCCCTGCTTGCAACCGCGATTCCATATGCTTTAGACCTGATGGCACTGAAGCAGTTAAGCAAACTCAGTTATGGCACACTATCCAGTCTATCTCCGGCCCTCGGTGCTTTAGCCGGCTGGTTCTTGCTCAAAGAACAGATCACAGTTCTACAGAGTATTGCCTTACTTTGCATCATGATTGCTTCGGTGGGTGTGACATTTAGAGCCAGTAAAAATAAAGAGCTTCACCCTGAATAATCAGTAGTTCAGCATAAAAAAGATGGCAATAATGCCATCTTTTTTATCATGCAATCTCGAATTTAAATTTTAACTTTGTACCAGCATATCTTTTTTCATATCTTTATAACGCTGATATTCATTCTTGTACTGCACGGCTAAAGCTGTTTTCTGCTCCTCTCCCAGAATTTTTCCGGCCTGCTGAAAAAAACTGTGCTCTTCCTCTTTCAGATGATGATGCACCTTATCAGAAAGCTTTTTGGCTATTGCGATCCAGCCAGGATTGCTGAAATCAGTTTCACTCAGTTCTTCAATCATCTCATCCATTTCATGATGTTCTGCCAAGGCATGACGGGTAATATTCAGCCCAGAATCTGTCATCATGAGCGGAATATAAAAATAACGGTCTTCAGCCGCTTCATGGGCAAATAATTCATTCTTTAGTTGTTTAAACAACGCATGGCGTTCTGGACTATCCCCAGAAGTTTGCAGTAATTTTTCTGACAGATCACGTTGGATTTCATGACTTTCACGTAATGCTTCAAATATATTCATTATTTTAATGACCTCTGGCTATTGGCTATATGATCGCGACAAAATTTACATAAAAAGGCGAATTACCCCTTTGTAGATATCTTATTCTTATGCCAGAAGATTCGAAAAAACTGTTAATTTTTGTGAATGTTTTTATTAACTTACAAAAAAAATCTGATAACTTAAGCGTAAAATCAAAACAGAAACCAAGATTAAAAAGAGGATCCTGATAAAGCTACTCCCGTATTTTAGGGCCATTTTCACCCCGACCAGTGAACCTGCAACATTAGCAACCGCCATCATCAAACCCAAACTAAACAGCACATGACCGGTGGGAATAAAGAAACTTAAGGCTGCAAAATTGGTCATAAAATTGCCAATCTTAGATAAGGCAGACGCATGTAAAAAATCAACTTTTAAATAGCGGATAAAATAAAAAATAAAGAAACTACCGGTACCGGGTCCAAAAATACCATCATAAAATCCAATGACCAACCCACCAATAGCGGCCAGAATTAAGGTTTTTCTGGTCATACTTTGCTGAAAATGTACTTGACCGAACTGCTTCTTCATAAAGGTATAAGCAGCAATCACGATCAGCATAAAGAGCACAAAAGGTCTGAGTACTGCTTGAGGAATCAGGGTTACACAAGCAGCCCCGGCAAAAGAGCTGATAAAGGCAGCCACGCCAATCACCACCAGTAACTTCCAGACAATTTTAACCCGATGTAAATACGACCATGCTGCTGAGGCCGTACCACAAATCGATGCCATTTTATTGGTGCCAAATAGAGTGGCTGTACCCATATGTGGAAAAGTATTCATCAAGGCCGGAATCTGAATCAGACCTCCACCACCAACTGCCGCATCAATTGCACCGGCAAAGAAGGCAAAAAACAGCAGGCTAATGATGATATCGATGTCCATATGGCTTTTGATCTACCTTGAAATAAGGGTTAGAGATTTAATACACGTTTCGGTACCAAACGCTTTTTATCGGTAATTTCAGCCAAGCCTAAACATTTATCACCGTCAAACACCAACACTTCTGCGACTGCTTCATGTTCAATATTGCTTTCCATACCATGCCCGAAATATTCTGCACGCCCTTCAGGAATCTGAACCCTCGGGAAATGCTCGACTGGTGCAAATACTGGGAGTAATAATGCTTCACGCTGCAATTCAGTTAAGCTCTCCAAATACTCAATGGTATAGCTTGGAATCAGGTCAAACTGACCGGTTTTAATCCGGTGCAGATAAGTCAGATGTCCAAAAGTACCGAGTGCTTTGGCAATATCTTCACCCAGTACCCGAATATAAGTCCCTTTAGAACAGGTAATATCTAAAGTCAGGCTATTTTCAGTAAAGGACAATAATTCAATCGCTTCAATGGTAATGGGGCGTGCTTCACGTTCAATCTCAATGCCTTGACGCGCCAATTCATATAATGGGCGTCCTTCCTTTTTCAAAGCGGAATACATCGGTGGAACTTGCTGAATCTCGCCTAAAAAGCGTACCAAAACCTGCCCAATATTTTCTTTAGTCAGCACAGGAACAGCTTGTTGCAACAATACTTCACCTTCGACATCACCTGTCGTTGTGCTATGACCTAAATGGATGGTCGTTTGATAACGCTTGGTCGAATCTAATAAATAGTGGGAAAATTTAGTCGCCTCACCTAAACAGATTGGCAATAATCCGGATGCTAAAGGGTCTAAAGCACCGGTATGTCCCCCTTTTTGTGCCCGATATAAGCCACGCACTCTTTGTAAGGCTGCATTAGAACTAATTCCCAAAGGCTTATTCAGTAAAAATACACCGCTAATGTGCCGGCGTTGAATCTTAGGTGAAGTCTTTTTCATAGCGAAAGATCAAGCAAGTTGAAACGGGTGACATGTTAACAACCGCTCACCATTCTTTACAACTTATCCACGTTGCATTTACGTCTTTAATGGCAAATTTAAGTCCTATTTTTAAACTTATAAAAACAAAACAACAAGGTTGCATAGGAAATGCAGAAATATAAGTTATGGATTATTTTGGCGCTTATTCTTGTGGGGATTGGTGCGCTATTATTTTGGCTGGCCCCCTCGCAATCGAGTGCAGAAAAAACACCTACCGCACAAACTGCTCATCCTCAAGGAAACATCTTAGCCGAAAATACGCCAGCAAGCTTAGTTCAAGGCGGGGCTTTTATGAGTAAAAGCCAACAGGACACTGAAGTGAACTGTCAGTTGCGCCTTAATGGTGCCAACCGTTTAATTGTGAATGAGCAAACACGCAACTGTTTTGAATATTTCATTACCCAGTATGGGGAAAAAGATATCCAGCAGATCAAACATGATTTTAAGGCTTATATCCAGCAAGCCTATAAAGAGCCTGCCCGCGCACAAATTCTAGATTTGTGGAACCGCTATATCGATTACCGTGAAAAACTGGGTGATTTGCAGGCACCCAATATTGATAAAGAAGATCCGAAATATTATCAAAGCATCTTTGCCAATATGAAAAATTTGCGCAAACAACTTTTCTCGGATTACGAAATTGAAGGCTTATTCGGTACTGAAGATATTTACCATGAATATACCTTAAGCCGCATGACGGTGATGGATGACAAAAGCTTAACTGAAGCGCAAAAAGCACAAAAATTAAAAGACCTGTTTAATCAATTACCCCAGGACTGGAAAGAAAATCTAGAGCAGCTCAATAAACTTGAAGACTTGCGCAAACTGACCGCAGACATTAAAGCACGCGGTGGTTCAGCAGAAGAAATTCATCAAATGCGGATGAATCTGGTCGGTCCTGAGGCCACACAGCGTTTAGAAAGCTTAGATGGACAACGCCGTGACTGGAAAAACCAGGTCGATGACTATCTGAAAGAACGTGACAATATTATAAAAAGCGGCATGAGTGATGAGGCCAAGCAAAAAGCTGTTCAACAATTAAGGACACAGCATTTTAGTAAACCAGAAGAACAACTCCGGGTAGGAACTTTTGAATCCGTTCATGATCAGGGAGGAAAATTACCATATGGCGAGTAATCGCAATGTAGCCATCAGATGATTGGATTGATTATCTGATTTATGCAACTGCTATGAATAAAAAGTTGGAGAATACTCAATAGCGGTTTAAAAATAAAAAAGCGAGATAAATACAATGAAATGGAACTCAAATGCACTCATGTGCACAATATTAGCGAGCACGGCAATTACATTACCTCAAATGGTATCCGCAGGTCAGGCTTCACAGATCACGGGCAAAGTGGCATCCAGTTATGCAAAAACCAAATATCCTCTGGTATTTGCACATGGTATGGGCGGATGGATTCGTGCAGGAACCGATGAACTCGGTATCGATTATTGGTATCAAATATTGCCCGATTTGGCACGTAACGGCGCAAATGTTTGGGCAACGCGTGTCACCCCCTTTAATAGCTCCGAAGTTCGTGGTGAGCAGCTATTACAACAAGTGGATGAGATTTTAGCGCTGACTGGCGCAAAAAAAGTCAATTTATTGGGACATAGCCATGGTGGGCATAGTATTGCCTATGTTTCCAATATTGTACCCACAAAGGTAGCTTCATCAACTGCCGTTTCGAGCCCGCTCAAAGGCTCTAAGGTTGCGGATTATATTATTGCAGCTGAAGGTACGACCCTAGAAGGTCCTTTAGTCAGTGTGGTCAACTTTGCTTCTAAAATGTTGGTATGGGCACAAGGGCTTGATCCAAATTCCTTCCCGCATGACTCATTGGGTGCGGGTAAGAGTTTAAGTGTGGCCGGCTCAACTGACTTCCAAAAACGCTATCCACTGGGTATGCCAAAGACAACCTGTGGCGAAGGTCCTGCAACTGAAAAAGGGATTTCTTTTTATTCATTCTCCGGTACAGGTACGGTCACCAATCCACTTGACCCTGACATGCTGTTGGGTATTACTGCAAAGCTGACCGATCCTAAAGGCGATAATGATGGACTTGTCGGTCGTTGTAGCGCGAAATACGGTAAAACTATTCGTGACAACTATAACTGGAATCATCTGGATGCAATTAACCAGTTCTTTGGCTTAACTGCTTTCTTGGCACCTGATCCAGTTTCAATTTACCGTCAACATGCCAACCGTTTAAAATTACAAGGTTTATAACAATTATATTCATAAGAGATGCATTCTCTTATGAATTTTAACATTCCAAACATTTGTTACATCAATAATCTACTTTGATCGAGTACTTCTCATTATTTCATTCTTCGCTGTTGAATAATCATGATGACAATGGAAATTGTCTACAATTAAAAGCATCAACAAAATAAAAAATGAGGAATTTCTATGAAATATGGATTATTAATTGCCAGCTTAATGACAGCTGCACTCTTTAATACTGCTCAGGCATCCAACACATCACAAGTGACAGCTAAAGCAACATCAAGCTATGCAAAAACCAAATACCCGATTGTGTTCAGTCATGGGATGGCAGGTTTTATCACTGTAGGTACTGACAAGTTTGGCCTCGATTACTGGTATCAAATTCTACCAGACTTGGCACGTAATGGCGCCAATGTTTGGGCGACACGTGTTTCCCCATTTAATTCAACCGAAATTCGTGGTGAGCAACTGTTACAGCAAGTTGAAGAAATCCGTGCTTTGACCGGTGCTACAAAAGTGAATCTAATAGGCCATTCTCATGGTGGTCCAACCATCCGTTATGTTGCAAACATTGATCCTGAGCATGTGGCCTCATTGACCGCAGTCGGTGCGCCAAACAAAGGCTCTCCTGTTGCAGATTTAATTTTATCTGCTGAAGGTACAGCTCTTGAAAATCCTCTCGTGGGCGCAATCAATTTGATTTCCAAAGCCATTACTTGGGCGCAAGGGCTGGATCCAAAAAGCTTCCCGCATGATTCATTTGCAGGTGGAAAAAGTTTAACCGCGGCAGGCTCGGCATTATTTAATGCCCAATATCCGATTGGTATACCACTCACGGCCTGTGGTGAAGGCAAATTCGAAGATAAAGGAATTTTTAACTATTCTTTTACCGGTGTAGGTACAGTGACCAATTTACTGGATCCTGACGGTGCTTTAAAAATTACCAGTTTACTGATCAATAATGGTAAAGAAAATGATGGCCTCGTATCTCGTTGCAGTGCCAAGTTTGGTAAAACCATCCGTGATGACTATAACTGGAATCATTTAGATGAAGTGAATCAGGTACTCGGTCTGAAATCACTGTTTGCACCTGATCCGGTGGATGTCTATCGTCAACATGCCAACCGTCTAAAACTGCAAGGTTTATAAACAAAAAAGATTCAAACATAAAAAATGCGCCTAAAGGCGCATTTTTTAACTCGAGATAAAACTTAAAATTAAGCTTTAACTTTACGAGCTGGTAATTTTTCACGAATACGTGCAGCTTTACCAGACAATTCACGTAGGTAGTAAAGTTTAGCACGACGAACGTCACCACGACGTTTAACTTCAACTTTAGCTACAATTGGAGAGTGAGTTTGGAATACACGCTCAACACCAACACCGCTAGAAATTTTACGTACTGTAAACGCAGAGTTTAAGCCACGGTTTTTAATCGCAATTACAACACCTTCAAAAGCCTGAAGACGCTCACGGTCGCCCTCTTTAACTTTTACAGATACAACTACTGTATCACCTGGTGCAAATGCAGGAAGATCAGTACGCAATTGAGCGTTTTCAATAATTTGAACTAAAGGATGTTTACCACTCATGTGGGAATCTCCAATGTGCGGACAGAAGAGGCCTGTTACCGCTGGGGACAGAGGCTAAAGCGCATATCGACCCGTTTATCTTTCCCTTTACCACCTTAGTCTTCACTTCGGTCGATAAAGAGCCTGTTTAAAAATACTTAAAGTCGACTTTAAGTATTCGAATCTTTTAGCCATTTTTTTTGCTGCTTGGTCAACTCAACTTTCTCAACAAGCTCAGGCCTGCGATCGAGGGTTCGTTGATAGCGCTGCAAAAACCGCCATTTTTCAATGTTTGCATGATGCCCAGACTTTAACACCTCAGGCACATCCAAACCTTCAAACTGGTCTGGCTTGGTATATTGCGGGCAGTCTAAAAGACCATCCACAAATGAGTCTTGTATGGCTGATTGTTCATCTGACATTGCACCCGGAAGTCTCCGGATAATACTATCCAATAAAACCATCGCAGGAAGTTCCCCACCCGACAGAACATAATCACCAATGGACCATTCCTGATCAACATATTGCTGGATCAAACGTTCATCGACACCTTCATAACGACCACACAGCACAATCAATCCATCATATTTAACAAACTGCTGTACTGCTGGTTCATTTAAGGTTTTTCCTTGTGGCGACATATACACCACAGGAACCTGAACACAACCCGCTTGCACTGCAAGCTCTTTGGCATGCTGAATTGCCTGAGACAAAGGCTCAGCCATCATCACCATACCCGGACCTCCACCAAATGGACGTTCATCCACCCTTTTGTAGTTGCCCGTTGCAAAATCGCGTGGATTAATACAAGTAACTTGTACTATTTCACGTTTTGCCGCACGCCCGCTAATACCGTAGGCTGTAATCGCTTCAAACATTTCAGGAAAAAGCGTAATGACTGCAAAAAACATCGCAGACTCCTCTATTTTCCTGCTGCGTTCATCCTTAAAGGATTAATAATCTACGCCCCAATTAACGTAGATACGACCAGCTTCAAGATCAACGCGCTGCACCACATCTTTATGCCATGGAATCATGCGCTCTTCAGCATCAACGCTGTCTGGTGTTGCGTGAACCACCATCACATCATTGGCACCGGTCTCAAACAATTCATGGATTTTACCGAGATTTACTTCTTGTTCAGTATCATCCAAACCTAACACTGTTAAGCCTTTCAAATCTGTCCAGTAAAACTCATCCATTCCTGCTTTCGGAAGTTGCGATTTTGAAATCCAGACATTTGTGCCAACCAGGCTATCCGCTGCAGTGCGATCGCTCACACCTTTTAGCGAAACAACCAGGCCTTTACCATGCGGTTTCCAGCGTTTTACATCTATTGTTTGCCAACCTTCTTTGGTCTCAATGTACCAGGGAAGATAGTCAAAGATGTTGCTCATGGGTTCTGTATTGGAATAGACCCAAAGCCACCCATTTAATCCATATGCTGAACGTAGCTGTCCAATCTGAATACGATCTTCGGGAACATTCTGTGTTGGTGTCATGGGTTACCTACTACTTAATTCGCAATAAATTATGCAGTAGCTGCAGCAGCTTTCTTAGCTTGAGCAGCTAAAGAAGCAACACGTTCAGACGGTTGAGCGCCTTGAGCAACCCAATGAGCAAAACGGTCAGCATCTAAACGAAGTTTTTCTGCTTGACCTTGAGCTGTAGGGTTAAAGAAACCAATACGTTCGATGAAACGACCGTCACGCGCATTGCGGCTATCAGTTACAATAACTTGATAGAACGGACGTTTTTTAGCACCACCGCGTGCTAGACGAATTACGACCATGATACAACCTTATAGTTTTTACGGATTATCCCTGTGCCGACCATCGGCAGCATTTCAAACCCCTTTCATAGAGGGCAATATTTTACGTTATATTTGTTGTGAAAGAAAGATCAAATTTTAGGTTATCCACAAGTTTGAATTTATCTTAGCGACCGTCCCAGTTTGAGGTGGTTGACAGTACACAGGCAGTTGCCGCTTTAGCCCAAAATTTTTGACCTTGATCGTTTAGACAAATAATGCCATCTCCTGCTTGTGATGTACCTGTCTTGGGCGTGGCAACAAGTCGCCATGTGCGTACTTTTGCGCTCGCATTTGTTAATTCAAGACCATCTACATCTGTTAATACGATATCGTACAAAGGTTGAGTTCTTGGTATTGTTGTCGCCCCATAAGTATTTGTAGCAGTTCGACCTGTAAAAGTCTGATTCGCCATTTTAAAATTCGTTAAACGATGCGCTACTTGCATCATTTCTGCTTGAGCATCTGTCCGATTAACTCGAACTTTATATTGTCCATAGGCTGGATAGGCGATTGCCGCTAAAATACCAATGATCGCAACAACAATCATTAATTCTATCAGTGTAAAACCTGAGCGAGGATTAGCAAAATAGAGCTTTGCTTGAATGCTTGAGGTATATTTTTTCATTACCATTCCTCACTTCCAGTAGATGGAGTTCCACAATTTATATAAGTTACTAAATTTGAAGACTTATTCTTACAACGCAATCCTGCACTTGTCATTAATAAATTATAGTTCCCCCTATCTGTAGTGACGGCTTGCATTGCCCAACCACGTGCTCTAATAGTGGTATCAGTTAACAATTTCGTGGGTTCTTCTGCATCTCGAATAGTAATCGTATACTTAATTGCTGAGCCTATCGCTCCTCTCGGTAATGTCACTGAAGTCATTGCCCCAGTTTGACCATATAGGTAGTTTGGATCAAAGTCTCGATAAGTAAAATTCTTTGCTTTATGGCGCTCCAATTGCTCGGCAATTTTTTGCATTTCCTGTTGTGCCATAGATGCATTCGAGCGTCGTGCATATTCTTGATAACTTGGTATAGCGATTGCCGCAAGGATCGCGATAATTACGACCACGATCATTAATTCAATTAAGGTGAATCCTCGCACAGCCCCTCTCCTATGACTTCTACAAGTTATAGGAGAAATTACACAAATTTGTTGTTTAATTATTATTTCCATCGTTCATACCACCGCGTTGGATTAATGGTTGGAATACATTGCCATTTTCCAGTCCCTTTTTCATTACCCGCGATCGTAAAATCAGGACATGAACCATCTGTCGGTTCCGTTATTGGGGCAGGTGTAATCCCCACAATACCAGCACCAAGGGTATTATCATTACATTCAGTTACACCAGCTGGGCAGCCTATGGTTTTGGTCTTAAAGCCAGTATCATCTTCATCACTATTATTTTTTGAGCCATCTGAATTCAAACAGACACCAAATGGCAAGCAATAACGTTGACGGTTGGTTTCGCCGACCACACGTGGCAAACATGGATTCTGGGGTGCAATCCCTGTCCCTTGCGGGTCATAAACAGGAACAATCAGATTACCCGTTAATGCAATTGGCTCTTCAAATGCTTTCATACCGCCGGTTATACGGAAACTATTATCTGCTCTCTCGGTTCCTGCACTGTTACTGGAGAGTGAACGATACCAACCATTTTTGATTGTTGTGGAGGTTCCGATAAACAGACTTGGAATATTACCTGACAAGGTTTGAGGGTCTTTTTGCAAAGTGCTTAAATCAATGTTTTCAGTCGACAAAGCGAAAGCTGTTCCATCTGAATTATTTGCCTCAGTAAACAGATTTCTTTTGATAAAGTCACGATCGATAATACCGTATACATTATTGACCAGACGATCATTTAGTGCGGTTGATGGTGACATACCATCACGACCAATAATAGGATAGACATCTAATGGTGTACTACGGTTACCTGCTGCAATACCAATCAACATAAAGGTCGTTGCACCTTGGTCATGAATCGTCACGGTTGGCGCTTCATAGAAACGTGGATTTTTACCGTTGGTTAATGCTGCCCCAGTTGAAGTTGTTGCCAAGTTTGCCAAACGTACCACGCGCTTTCCAAAATTCGTTGTGGTTGTGCCTACTGTATTATTTAAATCTGCACGGAAAACTTGACCGCCCAAATCACCAAAATATAGATGATCAATCAAACCATCGGCATTACGGTCAATTGCACTG
>NZ_JAZQPV010000053.1:0-85893 GCF_045628685.1 Acinetobacter sp. | reverse complement strand
ATAACCACTCATGGTAAGCTGAACGCTCTTTTAGCTAAAATTGCAGCATATGAATCCCTTTCATGGTCAGCATTTTCAGGGCGAAATCATTCTTTGGGCTGTGCGCTGGTATTGTAAATATGGCATTAGCTATCGTGAACTTCAGGAAATGCTTGCTGAACGTGGTGTGAATTTTGATCACACTACCATTTATCGTTGGGTTCAATGCTATGCTCCTGAAATAGAAAAACGCTTACGCTGGTATTGGCGTAACCCTACAGATTTAAGCTCATGGCATATTGATGAAACGTATGTAAAAGTAGTAAATGGACAATGGGCTTATCTGTACCGTGCAGTTGACCAACGTGGTCATACTATTGATTTCTATTTTTCTTCTAGACGGAATACCAAATCAGCCTATTGTTTTCTGGGAAAAATTTTAAATAATGTGAAGAAGTGGCAAATTCCACGGGTGATCAACACGGATAAAGCACCCACATATGCAGGTGCTTTGTCACGGTTAAAACGGGAAGGAAAATGTCCACCCGACCTTGAGCACAGGCAGGTTAAGCACAAAAACAACGTGATCGAATGTGATCATGGCAAGCTAAAGCGGATCATCAGGGCCACCTTAGGATTCAAATCCATAAAGACGGCTTATGCCACAATTAAAGGGATTGAGGCCATGCGTGCACTACGTAAAGGACAAGCTTCGTTATTTTATTATGGCCAGCCTCAGGGTGAAGTGTATCTCGTGAATAGAGTTTTCGGTCTCTAAGCTTTTTAAAGGGAATATCATCGACTCAGATCCCTATTTGCAACAGTGCCTCGTGTATTGCCTTTCTATCAATCCCAGGATTTACCAATGCTTCGGATTCTTACAGACAGAGGCACCCTTGCGCAGCAGTGCTGCTCATGCGGTAAGGTGGAGCAACATGACTATGAGTTGTATCTAGCCTCAATGACATTGATCATACGAAGACAAAAGCTGCTTCACCACAAACGAATGGTATATGTGAGCGTTTCCATAAGACGATATTGCAAGAGTTCTATCAAATTACCTTTAGGAAGAAGCTTTATAGCTCGTTGGAAGAATTACAAGTGGATCTAGACGATTGGCTAAAATTCTATAATACTGAACGGACTCATCAAGGAAAAATGTGCTGTGGTCGTACACCATTTGAAACTTTACTTGATGGAAAACGAATTTGGGCTGAGAAGAATTTAGCTCAAATTTAACCTGACAGGCACAATAAAAAAATGGGTAACTGTCAGATCAGGTTTGAGCTAGTACAAATAATTAATATAATTCTATTATAAAAATAATTTTTTAATATTAAAAAAGCACTTTTTATACAAAAAGTGCTTAAAAAATTATATTTTTATTCAGATGAATTATCTAAATCCAGCTTTCTTCTTTTGCTATACTTAATGCATCAGATTTAAGTCTTTCTAACTCTTCAAAAACCTTTGAATCAAGTTTCGGACGAATTTTTCCAAACTTAACTTTTAATAAATCTAAACTCCTTAAAAGCATAGAAAAAATAAGTTTTTTTCGGCCCAAGTCATCTGTTGCTTTAAAACTTGTCGGATCAATTCTTAATCGAAAATCCATATTTTTGCGTTTAATAGAATAATAGATACGTTCTTCAAAACTATCTTCACCCATTATAATGATTATACAATCCCAACTATCTAACGGAATATTATAGGATATATCATTTAGCCTCTGGTTTAAGGTATCCATAATGTAATTACGTGCCTTAAATACATTTTGAATTTGCTCCTCTGTTAAAACTTCTTTACTTAACTCACCACCTAACCATATTTTCATAAATACATCCTAGTAATTAGACTTGTTTAAAAGAGGCCTAGAACCAAAAATATTTGTAAATTCTATAATTTTTTGATTTTGCCATTTATGCATATCTATCTTTGTTCCAGAAGCCTCTTTTACATAGTCAAGATTATTTTCTTTAAGGAAGCGCTGAGGATATCGTTGCTGTTTACCAACACCAAATTTATCTTCACCTCGGGTAGTTTCACCAATTTTAACGGTCCGTCCATTTCTGTTAACTAAAACATAACCTTCTGCTGTTTTACTATCTAATTTATTACCGTGAGTTTTTGATTTGGGGCACTGTTGCAAATAACCACGAATGGTAAGCTGAAGACTGTTTTAGCTAAAGGTGCAGCATATGAATCCTTTCCATGGTCGGCATTTTCAGGGCAAAATCATTCTTTGGGCTGTGCGCTGGTATTGTAAATATGGCATTAGCTATCGTGAACTTCAGGAAATGCTTGCCGAACGTGGTGTGAATGTTGATCACACCACAATTTATCGCTGGGTTCAGCATTATGCTCCTGAAATGGAAAAACGTTTACGCTGGTATTGGCGTAATCCTACAGATCTGAGCTCATGGCATATTGATGAAACTTATTTAAAAGTGAATGGATGATGGTCTTATCTGTAGCGTGCAGTCGATCAACGTGGCTATACCCTTGATTTTTACCTTTCTTCTAGACGTAATACCAAATCAGCCTATTGTTTTCTTGGAAAAATTTTAAATAATATGAAGAAGTGGCAAATTCCACAATTGATCAGCACGGATAAAGCACCCACATATGCAGGTGCTTTATCACGGTTAAAACGGGAAGAAAAATGCCCACCAGACCTTGAGCACAGGCAGATTAAATACAAAAATAACGTGATCGAATGTGATCATGGCAAGCTAAAGCGGATCATCAGGGCCACCTTAGGATTCAAATCCATAAAGACGGCTTATGCCAAAATTAAAGATATTGAAGTCATGCGTGCACTACGTAAAGGACAAGCTTCATCATTTTATTATGGCCAGCCTCAGGGTGAAGTGTATCTGGTGAATAGAGTTTTCGGTCTCTAGGCATTTTTTAAGGGGAATATCATCGACTCAGATCTCTATTTGCAACAGTGCCTTCTGAAAAAATTCATAAGAAAAATGCAGCAGGCTTTGAAAAGTTTGAAGATATTATCTTTTCACCATTGGTTTCATCGGATGACAAGATTCTAACTACATTTAATGGTATGGAACAATTGGCCAAAATGGTGGATGTCTTTAGAAAGAATTAAATGAATCTTTTTGGCGCATAAATTGCTTGTCACGTTTAATAAATTTTATTGTTATAAGATCTCAGGGATTAAACGTGACAACTACGTATCTACGCGGCCAAGCACTCATTGATGACATTCGCGGCGCACCCTATTCACGTGACCTGATTGGCTACCACGGCGAACCTCCCAAAGTAGAATGGCCAGACCAGGCGCGCGTCGCAGTGCAGTTTGTACTGAACTATGAAGAAGGTGGCGAAAACCACGTCGAGCATGGCGATGCCGGCTCGGAACAGTTCTTATCGGACATTATTGGTGCTGCAAGTTTTCAAGACAAACATATGTCGATGGACTCTATGTACGAATATGGCTCACGTGCAGGTTTTTGGCGGATTCATCAGGAGTTTCAGAAACGTGATCTACCGATGACTATTTTTGGGGTTGGCATGGCATTAATCCGCAATCCCTATGTTGTCGCAGCAATCAAAAAGGCCAATTATGATGTGGTCTCGCATGGTCAGCGTTGGCTGCATTACCAAAACATGGATATTGAAACTGAACGCCAGCATATGGACCAAGCCATCAGCGTATTACAGGCACTTTTTGGCAAAGCACCTCTGGGTTGGTATACCGGTCGCGACAGTCCCAATACGCGTCAATTGTTAGCGGAGTTCCCACAGATTCAATATGACAGCGACTCCTATGGCGATGACTTGCCATTTTGGAGCATATTAACTAATCAGGCAGGTGAAACACGCCCTCATTTGATCATTCCATATACTTTAGATAACAATGATATGAAATTTAGCTCACCAGGTGGTTTTAACAGTGGGGAGCAGTTCTATCAATACCTTAAAGATGCTTTTGATGTGCTCTATGCAGAAGGGGAAACTGCCCCCAAAATGCTGTCTATTGGGATGCACTGTCGTATTTTAGGGCGACCAGGACGGTTTAAGGCACTACAAAGGTTCCTGGACTATATTCAAGGTCATGACCAAGTCTGGATTTGCCGACGTGGCGATATTGCCGAACACTGGTATAAACACTATGCACCATAATCAAAATAATCTATTTAAAAAGAGAGCCTTGGGTTCTCTTTTTTTGATTTATATCCTTTATAAAATAATAGACAAATCAGCTTTGGCATTGTTATTGCAAAACCAGTTTGGAATAAACATTCAATATAATCAGGCGATTTAATAGTGCAACTCGTTGAATTTAATCAAGCATCCTCACCAGATGCCATTCGCTTTTTAAAGCACTGTGTGCAAATACCCAGCTGGTCAACCCAGATTGCAGCCAAGCGTCCTTATGTATCGGTTGAAGACGTCCTGAACACAGCCGCACAACAAGCAGCGAGCTGGACCTGGGATGAAATTAAAACAGCTTTGGATAATCACCCGCGGATTGGTGAGAAAAAGGCACAGGCTGAATTGAGTGAAATCGAAAAGAGCTTTTCTAACCGGGAACAATCCTCCATTACAGCGGATGAAGAAACCCAGCTCGCTTTGCTTAAAGGCAATATTGCCTACGAAAAAAAATATGGATTTATCTTTCTGATTAAAGCTTCAGGACTGAGCAGTGAAGATGTCCTTCAAGCGCTGAAATATCGTTTGGTCAATGATCCAGAGATTGAAAAACGTATTGTCCACAATCAATTGGCGGAAATTGCCTTGTTAAGACTGTCTCAGGAGCTTCAGCCATGATCAGCACTCATATTTTAGATACACATCTGGGTAAACCTGCGGCACAGGTGAAGATTAAACTTTTTTCAGAAGACGGAAGCTTGCTCGGTGAAGCCTTGACCAACACGGATGGCCGGGTGGTAGATTTCGGTTTAACCGAATTTAAAGCAGGAAATTACAGTCTGGAGTTTGCCACTTCTGGTTATTTTGAAAGCTTGGGATTAGATACCTTTTTTCCTAAAGCTGTCATTCATTTCTATGTAAAAGATGCATCACAGCATTTTCATATTCCTTTGCTGATCAGCCCATTCGCGTACTCCACATATCGCGGCAGCTGATTTTATTTTTTGACTTTGGGGAGCTAAAAAGAATGACAGAAGAAAAGCAAACACTTTCACCAGAACATGAATATCTGGGTGCAGGAAAAAGTGTGGCCTATGGCCTACAGCACGTATTGACCATGTACGGCGGTATTATTGCACCCCCTTTGATCGTGGGAACAGCAGCAGGTCTGGACGCCTATCAAATTGGATTATTGATTGCAGCAGCACTATTTGTAGGCGGTTTAGCCACGATATTACAAACCATTGGTGTGAAGTATATCGGGGCCAAATTACCTTTAGTACAAGGGGTTTCTTTTGCCGGCGTTGCGACCATGGTGGCGATTGTTACCACAGGTGGCGGTTTGCAAGCAGTCTATGGCGCCGTTATTGTCGCATCACTGATTGGTTTCTTTATAGCGCCTTATTTTTCCAAAATTATCCGCTTCTTTCCGCCTGTCGTAACCGGCTGTGTAATTACCGTGATTGGTCTGTCCTTGTTGCCTGTGGCTGTACGCTGGATGATGGGTGGCAATAAAAATGCACCTGAATGGGGAAGTGTTGAAAATATTGGTCTGGCACTGATGACCTTAGGCCTGGTGATTTGCTTGAATTTAAGCCGACATGCAGCTATCCGTCGCTTGTCAATTTTACTGGCGATTGTATTCGGCTCGGTATTGGCCTATTTATTTGGTTTTGGTGATTTCTCTAAAGTGGCAAGTGGTACATGGATACAAGTTCCAAGCTTCTTTGCTTTTGGGCTACCGACTTTTGAATTGACCGCGATCATTTCCATGCTGATTGTTACTCTGGTCATTATGACTGAGACCACAGCAGATATTATTGCAGTCGGTGAGATTGTAGGGACTAAAGTAGATTCGACTCGTATTTCTGATGGCTTGCGTGCCGATATGTTATCAAGTGCGGTAGCTCCGGTATTTGGCTCCTTTATGCAGAGTGCTTTTGCACAAAATGTTGGTTTGGTCGCAATCACAGGGGTAAAAAGCCGTTTTGTTGTTGCTGCCGGCGGTATGATTTTAGTGGTTTTGGGATTACTGCCGATTATGGGGCGTTTGATTGCCGCGATTCCTGTACCTGTACTGGGCGGTGCGGGCTTGGTTCTTTTTGGGACAGTGGCGGCGAGTGGAATTCGTACCTTGGCTAAAATTGATTATAACGAACAAAAAAACCTGATTATTGTGGCAACCGCGATTGCTGCTGGCATGATCCCGATTATTGATCATTCATTTTATGCAAACTTCCCCAAATGGGTGCAAACTTTATTTCATTCAGGGATTAGCTCCACCTGCTTGATGGCGATTATTCTTAATCTTCTGTTTAATCACCTGAATGTGTTTAAAGGGAATCCATCTGTCAGCTCTAAAGCAGCGATAGATACACAGCATTAATTCTGTAGAGGTATACGCGACATTCCAGCCCATAGCGATGGACTTTTTTATACCAAGAATTAAAAAATTGGCTTCATTTTTGCTTAATTAATCCTGTAATTATTTTCTTTCTTTTGGGGTCAGGTTTTTATGAAATTAACACAATTATTGACTGCTACTGCATTGGCAACCACCGCCATTGGTGCTCAAGCCGCACCGATCTGGCAAGACTTCAGTATTTCAGGCCTGTATGGTAATAACTATGAACTGATTGCACGTGAAGATGAACAGTCAACCGTGACCTTTGAATATACTGCAAAATTAAAATATGGGGATTTCTTTGGTTTTGCTGACCGTACCGACAATGACGTCAGTGGTAAAGAGACTTATTTTGAAGCCTCGCCCCGCTTAAGTCTAGGTGCAGTTACGGGTCAAAAACTCGAGCTTGGACCGATTAAAGATGTTTTGCTGGCCACCACCTGGGAAGGAGGCACTGGTTTTAATAACTATTTGTATGGGGTAGGTGTTGACTTGGCAATTCCATATTTCCAGTATGCACAAGTGAATGTATACCGTGCGAATAATGACTCGATTGAAGATGATTACCAGTTGACCTTTGTTTATGGTATTCCAGTGAAATTAGGTTCGGAAGATTTCTTGATTGATGGTTTCCTGGATTGGTCTACTGATGAAGGTGAAAATCACGCCAGTGAAATGAACTGGACCACACAGTGGAAATGGAATCTCGGTAAACACATTTCTCCAGACACACGCTTATATGTAGGTATTGAGCATTCAATCTGGAACAATAAATATAGCATTCCAGATGCGGATGAAAACAATGTCAGTGCTTTAGTGAAATATCATTTTTAAGCAAATCAGTTCCCAAAAAAATTAAAAGCCCTTAAAAATAAGGGCTTTTTTATTCATTAAAAGACTATAGAAGTTTTTTGAGGAAACGTATAAACATCGCAGTTCGGTCCAGTTCCAATCCGATCTACCACCACAAAATCACTCGGTACTTCAAGCGTCAGCAAGGGATGATGCCAGGTACCGGCACGATAATTTATGCCTTGCGAACCGTCACTCATAAATACCTGAATCTGACCGAGATCGGGTTGCTCATGATTAAGAGCAGGGGCAACAATAATCAAAAATTGCTGACCCTGCATAGGAATAAAAGTTTGTGAACCGAGAGGATGCCTTTCTAGCATTGAAATTTCAAAAGGGATTGCCGTGGCCTGAATGTTCCTGAATATACTGAGTCCAGCTTTTGCATCAGTTTCTACCTCTGCCAAGGCATGATAACGCTCAGTCTGCTGCTCATTGATATGAAAATAATGATTACCCTGACAGGCAATAACCTCACCATAAGGCAGAAAAGCTCCAGCCGTTAAAGGCTGGATTTTTACAGTTTGCATGTTCAAAGTCTCCATCAGCTTTAAACCATTTTTCCCCATAAGCGAATCCGGCTGATCCCGCCGTCCGGGATCATATTCACACGGATATGCGAAATTTTTTCGTGCTGTAAAATTTCATCTATGTAATGATGGATATGATCCATTTGCATGGGCTGTGCCTCTAATAAAAAGGGCCAGAACATACTTTGTGGAATGAGTTGTAGATCAGTCGCATCTTCAATATAAATGGCTTGAATAGAAACTTCAGCTGGATAGTTGCCTTTAAAATGTGCGGTATCAATATCAATTTTTTCAATTCGGGCATTTGCGCCTAAAGCTAAAATACACCAGTCAAAACCGGGGGCACGGCGACGTTTTGTTTCCCAGCCATCGCCCATGTTGATACCGCGCCCCGGATTAATCAAATTACGTGGGTGACCAAAATGCGCATCGCTATAGGCAATCACACGGCCGCCATTTTCCAGTGCCAATACATCCAGGATTTGATCATGATCGTGAAGATCAATTTTTACACTGCCATATACTTTAAAGCGTGCAACACCGCCATCGGGATAAATATTCAAGCGGACATGGGTAAATGTCTGGCTTGTTGAAATCGAGAAAATATGGTGCTGGCTAGGTCCAAGGACATTATTTTCTAAAATACTGATCCATTCTGCTGCTTCGATATTTCCATCTGGTGCATAGCATGCTTCAACAGAAGCAGAGGACGGATAATTACCGCTAAAAAAAGTCGTATCAATATCCAGTGCCTGAATTTGACCCGCAACCGCCAGTTTGATAATGGCCCAGTCATAGCCTGCAAAGCGCTTGCGGCGCGTTTCCCAACCATCCATCCATTTACCATGCTCATCAAACTTGTCTTCAACAAAAACCGGTGCATCAAATTGCAACATCCGTTTTGCTTCAGCAAAAAACTCATCCGAACATTCAAGAATTTCTGCACCAATTCGAGCATCTGCCAGATTGGTTAACTGCTGTATATGGTGAGGAAAATCAAAAATTGGTGCAAACAAAGTTGCCATAAATATCTTCCATTAACTTTATTAATCAAATGAATAGACTTGTTTTATTGGGTGATTCATTTTGAATAATCGATAAAAACAAGCTTTTACATATGTTTAGAAGCACAGCTTGTGCCAACTTTTGAAATTTTTAAGTGCGTTATCTAAAAAATGGCACGTTTTTAGCATTTTGTGGTGCAGATACTTAAATATATAAAGGAGTTATAGATGGAGATTGCAATTATTGGGGCAGGAATGGGTGGTTTAACCGCAGGAATTGCACTAAAAAAGTTCGGTCATCAAGTTACCATCTATGAGCAAGCAGAACAAATTTTACCTGTCGGTGCTGCAATTTCTTTGTGGTCGAATGGAGTGAAATGTCTAAATTATTTAGGTTTGACTGAGCAGGTGGCAAAGCTGGGTGGCCAAATGGATGATTTGGCCTATATCGACGGCTTGAGTGGCGAGATCATGACCCAATTTAGCTTGACGCCTTTAATTGAAGAAGTTGGTCAACGTCCATATCCAGTATCACGTGCTGAATTACAAAATATGTTAATGGATGAGTTTGGCCGGCAGAAGATTCAGCTCGGTAAAAAAATGGTGTCGATTGCGGATAATGGCCAATATGTCGAAATTGGTTTCCAGGATGGCAGCAGTGCCCGTGCAGAGCTGTTGATTGGCGCGGATGGTACTCACTCGATGACACGTCAATATGTGCTCGGTGAGCAAGTTGAACGCCGTTATGCAGGCTATGTGAACTGGAATGGCCTGGTTGAAATATCTGAGGATTTAGCGCCGGCAAAACAGTGGACAACGTTTGTGGGTGAGGGCAAGCGCGCATCGCTTATGCCTGTGGCAGACCAGCGCTTTTATTTCTTCTTTGATGTGCCCTTGCCTGTGGGTTTAGAGAATAACCGGTCAGAATATAAGACCTTATTGAAGCAGTATTTTTCCGGTTGGTGCCCACAGGTTCAACACCTGATTGACAGCATTGATGAACAGAAAACCAATCGGGTCGAAATTCACGATATTGAACCCTTTACCCAGTTCTATAAGGGACGTGTCGTGATTTTAGGGGATGCCGCACATAGCACCACACCTGATATTGGACAAGGGGGCTGCCAGGCGATGGAAGATTCGATTTATTTATCTCGTGCCTTGCAAATTAATACCTTGGGCTTGGAGGATGCTTTAAAGCGGTATCAAAATAAGCGGAATGAACGTGCCAATGAATTGGTCCTGCGTGCGCGTAAGCGTTGTGATGTAACACATATGAAAGATGAGCAGATTACCCAGGCTTGGTATGACGACCTGCGAAAAGAGCAAGGTCTTCATATTATGAAAGGCATTATCAGTAATATTGTCGGTAATCCACTGGATTGATCTTTAGTTGAACCGATTAGCTGAAGAACCCTTCGCCATGAAGGGTTTTTATGAGCATAGACCATAAAAATTTTAATCATTAAAACCTTTTTGAAAAATGAGTCGTTAATTCAGTAATGAAGGAGTAAATTACTTGCATTTTATAGCTTTAATAAGGTCAAGTAATGGCATCCACATGGATTCTGTTTACGCTGATGGCTGCATTTATGCAGGCTTGGCGGAATGCATTTCAAAAGCAGCTGAGTACCACTGTTGATGTTTATGGCGTAACGCTAGCGCGGTTTCTTTTCGGTTTTCCCCTGGCCATTCTTTATTTGACCTTTCTGCATTATAGTCAGTCCATGCCACTCCAGCTTAGCTTTACCCCACGTTATGTCATTTATATTGTCATTGCCGGGATCAGTCAGATTGCTGCAACGGTATTAATGGTGCAGTTATTTAAACAAAAAAACTATGCTATTGGTGTGGGTCTGGCCAAGAGTGAAGCCGTTTTAGCCGCGCTGATCGGGGCTTCATTGCTGAGTGAGCATTTAACTGTACTCGGCTGGTTCGGGGTGGCCTTAGGTGGCTGGGCCGTCTTTTTACTCAGTAAAGGGCCAAGAACAGAAAAGCTTTCCCTAAGTACCTTATGCATTGGTATAGGCAGTGGTCTGTGCTTTGCCATTACCTCGCTTCTGGTTCGTGAAGCCAGTCTGGAATTGCCGCAACTACCATTTATTCATCGGGCGGCATGGGTATTGCTCAGCATTATCGGCTTTCAGTGTATCAGTATGCTGATGTACTTAGGTTTATTTAGCCGCCAGACCTTAAAGGCGATGTGGGTCAGGTTAGGCCTCACTTTTAAAGTCAGTCTGTGCAGTTTTATTGCCTCCTTGGGATGGTTCACTGCCATGAGCATGCAGTCTGTGGCGATTGTAAAAACCTTGGGACAGATTGAAATTCTATTTAGTCTGTTAATTTCTGCATATTTTTTTAAAGAAAAACTGACCAAATCAGAACATGGAGGATTATTACTGGTGGTGGTTGCCGCGATGCTGGTGATCTGGGCCTGACTTTTAAGCTTTTTGATTTAAAGCAGGGATGGACAGCAATTTCACCTAAATTTTCGGCGCGTCCGCGTAATTTGGCCGCACCTTGGGTGGTCCAATGCCAATTCAGTAATGACTTTTGCTGCACCCTATTTTAGACCTTGCAAATACATGGCTTGTCGGACTTCTAAAATCAGGGTGGATGCCTCATCAGTAGAACCATCTCCTAAACCAATAGTTGCACCCGCTTGGCTTAAATCCATAGCGGGCAAATCCCTGAGGCCAGCCCTCTGTGGACAATGACCCACCCCGAGGTCCGCTTGTCCTAAGCGCTGAATTTCATCCCGATTAAAAGTGAGGGTAGCTGTTTAATTGAGATAGTCAACATAGCTTTGCCTTAACAATTGAAATTTCTATCAAAACAGCAATACCAATACCAAGGTTAGGCATCCAGAATAGCTTTCACCTTGTTTTTTAATTCTTCCATTTGTTCAATAATATTTTTAATCATTAACTGCGAAACGCGTGAAATTTGTCGTTTCGGCGCAACACATAATGCAATGGTCAGCGGATGCAGACCTTTGTCTAAAATGGGCTTAAAAATTAATTTATCACCTTCAAGCTCAGGAAAAACGTCCAAATAACTTAAAATTCCGATGCCGGCATTGGCTCTGATTAAGTTATTCATCAAGCGAATATCATTCGATTCAGTTTTACGCGTAGGGGTAAATTTATGGTGTTTATACATGGCTTGCACATAGTCATGAATAATCAAAGGTTCTGCCGGAATAAAATGATTGTCGTTTAAGGTATCTGAAAAATAAATCTTTTCGGCTTCTGCAAGTGGATGTGATTTTCCCATCACAAAACCTAAGGGCAATTCTAAAAAATGAACCACTTCAAGGTGTTGATGTGCCTTTGGATTCAGGATTAAACCAAAATCCAATTCTGCCTCCATGATCTTCTTGGCGATAATCTCACTGTCTGCGACCCGAATATTAAAATTGATCCATGGGTAGTTTTGATACATATATTGCACCGATTGCATGACAAAACCATCACTTAAGGCAGAGATTAAACCAAATTCGATGGTTCCACGCGTGAGTCCCTGAATTTCATCAAAACGGATCCGGGTTTGCTGGAATTCTTTTTGCCATTTCAAGACATCGGCATAGAGTAATTCACCGGCAAGAGTCAGTTTTAAGCCGCTCGGCAAACGCTCAAACAAAATAATGCCCAGCTCTTCTTCAGCCAAAGCAATTTGCCGATGTACCGCAGACACGGAAATAAATAATTGATCCGCGGCTTTGCGTAGGCTGCCCGTTTTCGCTACAGCCATAAAATATTCTGAAAATCGGGAAAAAGGCGTATTCATCAATTTAGTCAAAGCTTGCAACCCACTTTTTTTCATATCAACATTTTAGATAAACGTCCTTATGCGAGTTTTATGCCAAATGATGATGTTTTCTGCATAAATACATCCCCATAACATTGAAGTGTTCTAATTTTTAGAATGATTTATACCAAACATTCTAATAGACAGAATGATAAAAAATTAAGTAATTTCAATTATAAGCAAAGCCAGAATTGTATGGATATGCAGTTTTAAGGCCTGTAAAAAGACATGACATCAAGAAATAAGATAGGTCTGATATGAACGCAATTCCAGTCACCAATTTATTCAACAAGCCTTGTTATAGCCAGTTTGATGATCAGGACTGGGACATTCTGGCACATCACTGGTATCCGGTTGCACGTATTCAGGACGTTTCGACCCAACCGCAACAAGTGATGCTGCTTGATGTCAAACTGGCACTCTATAAAACAGAAAGTGGCGCTATTCAACTGGTTCGTGATCTCTGCCCACACCGCGGTGTCCCATTGACCAAAGGCTGGGTATCGGGTGAAAATATTGTCTGTCCCTATCATGGCCTGCATTACAATGCTGAAGGGCAATGTATCAAAATTCCGGCGCAACCTGAGCTGACCAAGATTTCTGAACGCTTTTCCTTGACTAAATTTCCAGTGGTCGAAAAATACGGTTTAATCTGGACCAGTATTTTTAGCCGTGATGCATCGAAAGCCAATTTTCCTGAACTGGAGACCTGGGATACTGCAGGACAACAATCGATCTTACCGCCGTTTGTTGATATTAGCGGCTCTAGTGGCCGTCAGCTGGAAGGTTTTATTGATGTGGCGCATTTTGCTTGGGTGCATCAGGGTTCATTTGCAGATCGTGAAAATCCAGTGGTGCCAAAATATTCAACACAACGGACCGAGTATGGTTTACATAGCGAATATCTCAGTGATGTCAGCAACTATCCACATGGGATGCAACATTTGGCGCCGGAAGATTTCTTGTGGAAACGGGTATTTGATGTCTATCCGCCATTTTCTGCGGTGTTGACGGTACATTTCCCTGAACAAGGGCTGTTAAAAATCCTCAATGCCTGTTGTCCGGTTTCACATAATAAAACCCGTTTATTCGTGCCGCTGACGCGCAACTTCGATACCACCGGTGATTTACAAGCCGTGTATGACTTTAATGCACAAATTTTTGCGGAAGATCAGGAAATGGTGGAAAGTCAAAAACCCGAAGAGCTTCCCCTTGATATTTCTATGGAAGCACACTTTGAAGCAGATCGCTCCTCAACCACCTACCGTCGAATATTAGCCGAATGGGGCTTAAGCAAACGTTATATTGTTTAATCTGTTTTAATTTAATCAATATAAGTTAAAGCTTAAAATATAAATTCTAGATTTTATAATTTAAGTTTTTTATCTTTATTATATTTTAAATTTAAGTATCATTTTAAATGAGCTGTTTAATAATAGCTGCAGACTGAAAACAGTAGAGGGAAATGAATAAAATGGATCGACCCAATCAAGCCCAAATCATCCAGTTTTTAAGCTTATCCAATGAGGTGGGACGAAGGGCGATGGCTTTGGGGCATCACCCTTTTGGTGCAGTATTGGTTGGACCGGATCATCAAACCGTGCTGTTCACCCAGTGTAATATTGATACGGTAAATCATGCCGAGTCAACCTTGGCACGCATTGCCGCCAGTAATTATCCGGCCGAATATTTATGGCAATGTACCTTGTATACCGCGGTAGAGCCTTGCTGCATGTGCGCCGGAACGATTTATTGGGCCAATATTGGCCGCGTGGTGTATGGCATGACCGAACAACGGCTATTAGAATGTACGGGAAATCATCAGGAAAATCCGACCATGAGTGTGTCATCTGCTTATGTCTTTGCCCATGGTCAGAAAAATATTGATTTGATCGGTCCAGTTGCAGAAATTGAAGAACAAACAGCGGCATTACAACAGGCCTTCTGGACAGAACGCTAAATTATTTTAATCCATCTGCCTGCATTATCTTATCCTTCTGTTCACGCAGAGGGATTTTTAATATCTGCTTCTTGTTATTCAATATTGACAGCCACTTATTAAATGCTCAAATTTAATGCATTTTATTTTACTGCACCAATGATAAACATAATTAAAATAAATCTATTTTAAATTTATTTATAATTTTTTATTAAATAAAAAATATAAGCTTAAATTGTCTAAAATTAATATAAAAATGCTTAATTCAATGTTTAAAAAAAAATATTTTATTTAAATCATCCCTATTTATTATTTTGTTTAAAAGTTGGAATACTTATTGCTAATTATATATTGAACAGACTGAGCTCATTCGAGTGAAGCCATTTTAAAGGCGTGTGTCAGCGGACACAGAGAACAGCAAGAGCAGACCAGAATGAAAGAAAAAAATGCATTGAAAACAGGATTCAAAAAATTAGTTGGGGTATTAATGGCCAGCGGTATGATGAGCATTGCGGCTGTAGCCAATGTTCAAGCCCAAGATAAAGCCGCATTTGTCTATATTGGACCGACCAGTGACCATGGCTGGACCTACTCTCATGACCAGGGTCGTATTAAAACTGAAAAAACACTCGCTGCTAAATATAAAACCTCCTATATCGAGAATGTACCAGAAACAGCAGATGCTGAACGCGTGATCCGTAACTTGGCACAGCAGGGCAACAAGGTGATCTTTGCCACCTCTTTCGGTTATATGAATGCGATGGAAAAAGTATCCAAGCAATTTCCTAATACTGTGTTTATGCATGCAACCGGTTATAAACAAGGGAAAAATTTAGGAGTATATGACGTACGCACCTATGAAGGTGCGTATATGCTGGGTGTCGTTGCAGGTCAAAAAACCAAAAACAATGTATTGGGCGTGGTGGCATCGTTCCCGATCCCAGAAGTGGTACGTAACATCAATGCCTATACCTTGGGCGCGCAAAGTGTCAATCCAAAAATTACAACCAAAGTGATTTGGGTCAATTCCTGGTTTAACCCGGGCAAAGAACGGGACGCAGCATTGGCACTGATTGCTCAAGGTGCAGATGTACTGATGCAAAACACCGATTCTCCAGCGGTGGTGCAAGCAGCAGAACAAAAAGGCGTCTTTGCCTTTGGTTGGGATTCCAACATGAGTAAATTTGGTCCAAAAGCCCATCTTGCTGCATCGGTTTTACATTGGGAAAAAATTTATACCCCAGTAATGACACAAGTGAGCAATAAAACTTGGAAACCCAGTTCAATGTGGTACGGCGTAAAACAAAAAGCGGTGGATATTGAAAGCTTTGGTCCATCGGTACCCACAGCAGTAAAAACCAAAGCCCTAAGCGTGCGTGATGCCATTTTTAAAGGTAGCTTACATCCATTTGCAGGTCCAATTTACAAGCAGGATGGCAGTTTGGTGTTGGCTAAGGGCAAATCATTAGATGACGCTGCTTTAAGCAAAATGAACTATTACGTTAAAGGCGTAGAAGGGGCTTTACCGAAATAACGGGGTCGAGATTCAGCAATTAAATGACCTTGAATTCACGCGATTGATTTTATTTTTCATCCATCTGAATACACGATGCACTTCAGGTGGATGCACACTATCACAGCATTAAATAGAGTGCCTATGATGACTTCTCCACACAATATATCTGCTCATATGCGAGAGAGGAACGCAGGATCTACTTCGAAGGTACCGCGTTTACAGCTCATCAATATCTGTAAAAATTACAATTCCTTAAAAGCCAATGACCAGATACATTTAACGGTTCAACCTGGACAAATTCATGCCATCCTGGGAGAAAATGGCGCCGGAAAAAGCACCCTGATGAAAATCATTTATGGTGCAACCCAAGCCAATCAGGGCGAAATACTCTGGAACGGTAAAGAAGTCAAAATCGACAATCCATCGATGGCAAGAAAACTCGGTATTGGCATGGTATATCAGCATTTTTCTTTGTTTGAAACCCTGACTGTGGTGGAAAATATTTCACTGGGTTTGGATGAAAAAATTGATTTAGCCGTGCTCAGTCAAAAAATTATTGAAGTCTCTGAACAATACGGTTTACCGGTCGATCCAAGGCGTGAGGTGTATTCCCTGTCTGTGGGTGAACGGCAACGCGTCGAAATTATTCGCTGTCTTTTACAAAATCCCGCTTTAATTATTTTAGATGAGCCAACTTCGGTATTAACGCCACACGCGGTACGTCAACTGTTTAAAACTTTACGCTTATTGGCATCGCAGGGCGTTTCGATTTTATATATCAGTCATAAACTGCATGAAATTAAACAACTCTGTGATGAAGCGACCATCTTGCGCAATGGCCGTGTCAGCGGAAATGTCGATCCCAAAAAAAACAGTACCAGTGATTTAGCGCGTTTAATGATTGGTCGTGATTTACCCGCCTATGTTCGCCAAGAATATTCAGGCGCGAAACAGATCTTATTCCAAGTCGAAAATCTGGATTATCAGTCCGATGACCCATTTGGAGCGTCACTGAAAAATATCAATTTAACTATTCAGGCAGGTGAAATTGTCGGCATTGCCGGTATTTCGGGCAATGGTCAAGCAGAACTGCTGGCTTTGCTGTCGGGTGAACAACGCTTGAAAAGCGGAAAAATCTATTTAGTCCAACAGGATATTTCAGCATGCAGCGCAGGGCAGCGCCGTGACCTAGGACTGGGCTTTGTACCTGAAGAACGTTTGGGTCGTGGTGCGGTACCCAATATGACCCTATCGCAAAATGCCTTACTTACCGCATTTCGACAAAACTTGACCCGTTGGGGGTTGATTAAATTTGACCAATGCAAAGCCTTTGCCGAGCAATGTATCGAAAAATTTGGCGTCAAAGCCAGGGGCGCGGAAGCCGAAGCACGCGCCTTATCCGGCGGGAATTTACAGAAATTTATTGTCGGCCGGGAAATTCTGCAAAATCCAAAATTTTTAATCGTGGCACAGCCTACATGGGGCGTGGATGTAGGCGCCTCAGTATTTATTCGACAAACCCTGATTGATTTATCACGGCAAGGCGTTGCCATTTTAGTGATTTCAGAAGAACTTGAAGAATTGTTTGAAATGAGCGACCGGCTCTGTGTGCTTGCCAATGGCGAATTATCTGAACCGGTCAATACCGATGAGACCCATACGGAAACTATTGGGATGCTAATGTCGGGACTTGGCCGTCCGCTGGCAACAGAACCAAGTGTAGAGGAGCAAATTCATGCTTAATACGCTTTTCCTCTCTATTGATGTCTACAGGAGGATGCAATGCATTTATTAGAACCGCGTGAACATCCATCTAAAATGATGAAGTGGCTTTCTCCTGTGATTGCACTTGTGGCCATGCTGATTGTCGGCAGCATTTTATTTTTAATGTTGGGCGTCGATCCTGCCAAAGCCATGTACATCTTTTTTATTGAACCACTGGCATCTTCTTATGGCTGGAGTGAACTGGCAGTCAAAGCCGGTCCATTGATCTTGATTGCCTTGGGTCTGGCGGTCGGCTTTCGGGCCAAATTATTCAATATTGGGGCCGAAGGTCAGCTCACCATGGGTGCGATTTTTGGTGGGGGTATTGCCATTTTATTCCACGAGCAAATGGGTGGATGGATTTTACCCCTGATGGTAATGATGGGTGCATTGGGCGGGGCATTCTGGGGCGCGATTCCGGCCTTGCTGAAGACCCACTTTAATGCTGAAGAAACCCTGACCACCTTAATGATGAACTATATCGCGCTGTTTGTGCTGCTGTATCTGGTCAATGGACCTTGGCGCGATTCGGACGGCATGAATTTCCCACAATCAGTGATGTTTAATGACAGTGCTACGCTACCGTTGATTATGGAAGGGACCCGCATTAACGCATCACTTTTTATTACGCTTTTTGCCGTCGTGCTGTTTTGGCTGTTTATGCGTAAAAGTTTGACGGCTTATACACTGGAAGTCAGTGGACAAGCACCTTTGGCGGCAAAATATGCTGGTTTTTCCTCCTCGAAAGCCATTTGGATGAGTCTGGTCATTTCCGGCACCATGGCAGGCATTGCCGGTATTTGTGAAGTGGCCGGTCCGATTGGGCAACTCAATCCGAATCTGTCGCCAGGTTATGGCTATGCAGCCATCATTGTAGCGTATTTAGGGCGTCTTAATCCGATCGGTATTGTGCTGTCAGGCTGCTTTATGGCACTGATTTATCTGGGCGGTGAAATGGCACAAATGCAACTGCAATTGCCGGTCGCTATTACCGGGATTTTTCAGGGCTTATTGCTGTTTTTCCTGCTGGCTTCTGATGCTCTCATTGAGAACCGTTACCGTTTTTCCAGAAAAACTGTACCACCTGCGCAAGTCGCCGCGACCCATCCTTAAACCCAGGTTGTATACCAAAAAGGAAGCATGATATGGCTTTAGAATTAACCGCAATCCTTGCAGGTACTGTTGCAGCAGCAACACCGCTGATATTTGCCGGTTTGGGGGAGTTGGTCACACAGCGCAGTGGTGTCATTAATTTGGGGGTTGAAGGCATGATGCTGGTGGGCGCAATTGCCGGCTTTGCCTTTGCCGCACAATACGATGCCAGCGTGTTTAGCGCGCTGCTGATCGGTGGTTTGGCAGGCATGCTGATGGCACTGATTTTCGCCTTTTTCACCCTATCCTTAAGTACTAATCAATCGGCATGTGGTTTGGCTTTAACCATTTTTGGCCTCGGGATTTCCGCATTTTTGGGGCAGAACTATGTCAGTACTGCATTACCGGGTCTCGCCAATTTCAATATTCCCCTGCTGGCGGATATTCCGGTACTTGGCCCGGTGTTATTCCAGCAAAACTATGCGGTGTATCTGTCTATTTTGGCCTTTTTTGCCGTATGGTTTGTTTTGGCAAAAACCCGTTTGGGTCTGCTGCTTAAAGCGGTCGGTGAATCGCCTGAAAGCGCACACGCCATGGGTTATCACGTGTTGGCGATTCGTTATGGCGCGGTCCTTTTTGGCGGCATGATGGCGGGTATTGGCGGGGCATTTCTATCGACTGTGTATACCCCGATGTGGATTGAAAATATGGTTGCCGGGCGTGGCTGGATTGCCATTGCTTTGGTGGTCTTTGCGGTATGGAAACCGACCCGTTTAATGCTGGGTGCCTATTTGTTTGGCGGCGTGACCATTTTGCAATTTCATGCGCAAGCCTTGGGGATCAATGTGCCGAATGAGTTTCTTGCTGCATTGCCGTATGTAGCCACCATTGTGGTGTTGGTGATGATTTCACGCGATAAAAAATTACTGAAAATGAATCTACCTGCCTCTTTGGGTAGAACCTTTGTGCCATAAGTGTACCTATAGATAAATGAACAAACAGAATAATAGAGGTGAGTAGAAACAATGAAAATTTTAACTGCGGCCTATGTCCTGACCATGAATGCGCAGAACCAATGTATTCAAAATGGCGCGGTACTGATTGATGGCGACCGCATTAAAGCGGTGGATACACTCGCGCAGTTAACCCAGCGCTATCCAGAGGTACGCATTGAGCATTACCCACAAACCCTGCTGATGCCAGGCCTGATCAATACCCATTGCCATTCCGGTTTATTGCGCGGTACAGCAGAAGGTTTAGCGGTTTGGGACTGGTTACAGCAGTTTATTGACCCGATGCACCGTGTACTCAATCCTGAAGATGCCAAAATTGCATCTTACTTGTGCTATGCCGAGGCGCTTTTGTCGGGGACCACCACCATTGTCGATATGTGGCGTTATATGGACGGCAGTGCCGAGGCAGCGAAAGCCTTGGGAATTCGTGCTGTTTTGGTGCCGTATGTGGCGGAGCATCCGGATCACCATTATTTTGAAACCTTAAGAAGCAATGAAGCCTTAATCAACCGCTGGCATCAGCAAGCCAATGGGCGAATTCAAGTCTGGGTCGGTTTAGAACACCTGTTTTATGCCGAGGATTCAGCATTAAAACGCATTGAAAAGCTGTGTCATGACTATCAAACCGGGTTTCATACCCACAGCAATGAAAGCCAGTTTGATGTACAAGAAAACCTGCGTCGTTCCGGCATGCGTCCAATCGAAAGTTTACAACAGCTTGGTTTGCTGGATGTACCGAAAACTTTACTGGCGCACTGTGTCTGGGCGGATCCCCATGAAATTCAAATTTTAAAACAGCATGCAGTCGGTGTAGCACATAACCCGATTTCCAATATGAAATTGGCATCGGGTGCAGCGCCCATAGTCGAGATGTTGCACCAAGGCGTTGCGGTGGGTCTAGGTACTGATGGAGAAAAAGAAAACAATAATCTGGATATGTTTGAAGAAATGAAAACGGCCTCATTATTGGCTAAATTCTCGAACCTCGATGCGGCTGCCCTCGATGCTTGGTCGGTGTGCCAGATGGCAACCACCACCGGAGCGAAAGCCTTGGGTATGCAGCATGAGATCGGTTCACTGGAAGTGGGCAAACAGGCGGATCTGATTGCAGTAAAACTGGATACCCCACGCATGACTCCACTGATTGATCAGGGTCGCTTGTTCAATGTGCACACTAACCTGGTGCATGCGGTACAAGGGCAGGACGTACTGATGACCATGGTTGCAGGACAAGTCGTGGTGGAAAATGGCTGCTTGGTACATGCGGATTTACAGGCACTGATTGATCAAGTCAATCAAGCTGCACCACGCTTGTTTCAGCGTCGTGATCAATGGTTTGCCAAGCAGGAAAAAGTGGTGAATGAGTTACAGCGTGAAAAATCTTAAGATTTGATTAGGCTCTGTTGGCGCTATCTTTTATGCAACGTCAATAGATCCCGCTTGTATAGAAAATCATAATGTAGTGGTACTTTGTCGTCCTAAAAAAATCTTTATCAGCGGTAGACAGAATAAACAACGGCTTTATGGCGGATTTTAAAATCAAGGCATAAAAAAAAGACTGGTTTGTCAGGGAATAGCCCGATGTAACCAGTCTTGATTTAAAAAGCGGACCGCCTAGGGAAAAGCCTAATAAGGTCCGCTCTATGATTAATAATTTACCGTTAAAAATAGAATCAGTCAATCTGGGAATAAATTGACTCACCATGATGCATTCATTTTAACAAAGCATATTAAATGCATCATTTTGAACCAAAACAGTATGACTAAAACCAAAAAACGTATTACTAAATTGGCACGTCCTTTGCATTTATTTAACCAGCATAAAGTGATCTAGGGTTCCGGCAGTGATTTTTTTAATACTGTGTCAGAGACCGAGAGTTCACGGCTAGGTTTGTTAAAACCAAAGCTACACGGAGGGATAAAAGCCCGGGAGGTAAATAGTTAAGCATTAAGGCAGAGGCATATGAACACGATATATCACGAAGATTCCGCACTGTGGACTGAACTTTTACCGGGTGGCCATCACTGGTCTGCACGTATCCAGCGTGGTGCAGTCTTACAACTTCAATCCTTGGGCGAAAATGCCAATGTGGCACTGTACTGCGTGAACAGTGAAGATAAACTTGAACGCTACAACATGCCAGACAGTTTAAAAGGTCAACATACAGCATTTTTAAGTACAGGACATATCCTCGCTTCCGATCTTGGTCGTGCCATGATCTCTATCGTGAAAGATGACCATGGCTGGAATGATGCCTTTTGTGCACCAAGCACGGTACAGCAAATCGAAAAGCAATTCGGTATAAAGACTTTCCAAGCTGCCCGTAACGACATGTACCGTAGCGGCAAAGACAGCTTGTTACTTGAGATGACCAAGTTTGGACTATCTGCAACTGATCTCAGCAGTACTGTAAATCTATTCTCTAAAGTTGCCCCTGACGACAACGGCAATTTATCTTATGTGAAATCCGACAATACTGATCAAGTGATTGAACTGCGCTTTGAGATGGACTGTTTGGTGTTTCTTTCTTCAGCACCACATGCACTCGACAACAGTTTTAAATATGCACCTGCTGATATTGAATTATCCCTGTTTAAAGCTCTGCCTTTAGGTGAGACAGATGTCTGCCGTGATTCATGCCCGCAAAATCAGCGTGCCTTCCAAAACAACAATCGTTACTACGCTTTGACTGCTTAAGGGGAATCATCATGACTGCATTAGCCAATTTAAAACAAGATCTAGAAAAATCAGTACTCAGCGAAATCTGTCCTGCCGGTGAAGCATGGATGTGCGAAGTCAAAAAAGGCCAGTATTTCCGTATTGTCGACCTAGAAGGCAACCAGGCAGTGGATACGCTATTTATCTCAGCAACCACCCCTGAGGAGCGTTATAGCGCAACCGACACTTTGGCAATTAACCAACAGATTTATTTAGAAAAAGGCACGGCTTTATACACTAACTTCGGCAATAAAATTGCCACCATCCATGATGATAACTGCGGTCGCCATGACACTTTAGGTGGTGCCTGCTCATGTGAGAGCAATACGGTTCGTTATGCGCATGATACATTCCCGATGCACAGTTGCCGTAATAATTTCATGATTGCGCTATCGCAACATCCCATCGCAAAAAAGCATGGATTAAATGTGCGTCATATTGGTCCAAACATTAACTTCTTTATGAATGTACCTGTGACCCGTGATGGCCATCTGAAATTTGATGATGGTATTTCTGCACCGGGTAAATTCGTAGAAGTCAAAGCCGAGATGGACTTGATCGTACTGATCTCAAACTGTCCGCAGTTGAATAACCCATGTAATGCTTATAACCCAACCAAAATTCAATTGATCATCCGTGAAGGCGAGGAATAAGCCATGTTTAACAAAGTTCTCATCGCCAACCGTGGTGCAATCGCGTGTCGTGTCATCCGCACATTAAAAAAACTCGGTATCCAGTCTGTAGCTGTCTATTCAGAAGCCGATCGTGATTCTTTGCATGTCACTTTAGCGGATGAAGCGGTGTATATCGGTGAAGCACCAGCCAGCCAAAGTTACTTAAACATTGAAAAAATCCTGGAAGTGGCGAAACAAACCGGCGCACAAGCGATTCATCCGGGTTATGGCTTCCTGTCTGAAAATGCTGAATTCTGCGACCTATGTGAATCACAGGGAATTGCTTTTATTGGTCCAAATTCAAATCAAATGCGGGAGTTTGGTTTAAAGCACACCGCACGTGAACTTGCGATTCAAGCCAATGTGCCGTTACTTCCGGGCAGCCAGTTACTTGCTGATGAAGCAGAAGCATTAACGGAAGCAGAACGTATTGGTTATCCAGTGATGCTGAAAAGTACTGCCGGTGGTGGTGGAAT
Organism: Acinetobacter sp.; assembly: GCF_045628685.1. Lineage (GTDB taxonomy): Bacteria > Pseudomonadota > Gammaproteobacteria > Pseudomonadales > Moraxellaceae > Acinetobacter. The sequence goes on along the minus strand of NZ_JAZQPV010000053.1, from coordinate 62,005 downwards.
CGGTATGCGTCTGGTGTGGAACGAAGCAGAACTGAAAGATGCCTATGCAACGGTATCGTATTTAGCGCAAGCCAACTTTAAAGATGCGGGTTTGTATCTTGAGAAATTTGTACAAAATGCCCGTCACATTGAAGTACAAATTTTTGGTGATGGTCAAGGTCAGGTGATTGCACTCGGTGAACGTGATTGTTCGGTACAACGTCGTAACCAGAAAGTGATTGAGGAAACTCCTGCACCGCATATTAATGATGAGCAACGTGCCTATATCCAAAATGTCGCGATTCAATTGATGCAATCGGTGAATTACCGTTCTGCGGGAACAGTAGAATTTGTGATGGATACCGACACCGAAGAATTCTATTTCCTGGAAGTGAATACCCGTCTCCAAGTTGAGCACGGCGTGACTGAGCAAGTCTTTGGTGTGGACCTGGTGGAATGGATGGTGACGCTTGCCAGCGGTGATTGGACTGCACCAACTGATAAATTAGAGTCGAAAGGGCATTCGATTCAAGTGCGTTTATATGCCGAAGATCCAATCAAAAACTTCCAACCAAGCGCAGGCTTGCTAACGCATGTAGAGTTTGATGCCAATGCCCGTAATGAAACATGGGTGGAAACGGGTTCAAATGTATCGTCATTCTATGACCCGATGATTGCAAAGATCATTGTGACTGCTGATGATCGTGCGTCTGCGATTCAAGCCATGACCGATACTTTGGCAAAAACCTCAGTTGCAGGTATCGAAACCAACCTTGAATATCTACAAAACATCATCGATGGTGAGGTATTTAAAGCAGGTACACAAACCACACGCTTTTTAAATACTTTTGAATGGAAAACCCAAAAAATTGAAGTCCTGCAAGCTGGTATTCAAACTGCGGTGCAGGATGTGACAGGGCGTTTGGGCTATTGGAATGTCGGTGTGCCACCATCTGGTGCGATTGATCCATTGTCGTTAAATGTTGCCAACCAACTTTTAGGCAATGCGTATAACACCGCAGGGCTTGAATGTACCCTGCAAGGTCCGACTTTAAAATTCCATTGTGACAGCCAGATTGTCCTTGCCGGTGGTGATATGCCATCGACTCTGGATGGTGTGGCTGTGCCAATGTGGCAAACCGTAAATGTGTGTAAAGGTCAGGTATTAAAATGTGGCAAGATCGCCACAGGTTGCCGTACTTACATTGGCATCAAAGGCGGGCTGAATGTACCTGAATATTTGGGTTCACAAGCAACCTTTACTTTAGGTCAGTTTGGCGGTCATGCAGGGCGTAACTTACTGATTGGCGATATGCTTCCAATCACGGCATTTACATCGAATGAAGTCAAAGCATTAGCAGAAGGTCAAATCCCGACGTTCTCAAATACATGGGAAATTGCGGTGATGTATGGCCCACATGGTGCGCCAGATTTCTTTACCAAACGTGATATTGATACTTTCTTTGCCCATACCTTTGAGATTCACTTTAACTCCAGCCGTACCGGTATCCGCCTGATTGGTCCTAAACCGGAATGGGCACGTGAAGACGGCGGTGAAGCCGGTCTGCATCCATCCAATATTCATGACAATGCCTATGCCATTGGCGCAATCGACTTTACCGGTGATATGCCGATTATTCTCGGGCCAGACGGTCCAAGCCTGGGCGGTTTCGTCTGCCCTGCGGTGGTGATCAATTCTGAACTGTGGAAACTGGGTCAACTCAAAGCCGGTGATAAAGTCAAATTTGTGCCAGTCAGCTATCACCAAGCCAAAATTTTGAATGAAAAATATCATGCGCAATTAAAAGCATCAGATACTAAAGAAATCACATTTGATGAATCGTTCTATCCTGAACTTTCAACCTTAAAAAATGCGGTACTCGACACCTTAAAAGGTGAAAATGGTGTACCTGATGTGGTGTATCGTCCAGCCGGCAACAACTATATGTTGGTCGAATATGGTGAGTTGGTATTAGATCTGAATTTACGCTTCCGTATTCACGCCCTGATGCAATGGGTCAAAGAGCAAAATATCCAAGGCATTATTGACCTGACTCCGGGCATTCGTTCCCTGCAAATCCATGTTGATTCCATCAAGCTTGATCAAACAGATTTATTACGTTTACTTCAAGTGGCGGAAGCAGAACTGCCTGATGTTACCCAAATGCAAGTGCCATCTCGTACCGTATATTTACCACTAGCATGGGAAGACTCTCAAACGCAACTGGCGACTGAACGTTATATGCAAACTGTTCGCCCGGATGCGCCGTGGTGTCCGGACAATATCGAATTTATCCGCCGTATTAATGGCTTAAAAGACAAACAAGCCGTGAAAGATGTGGTCTATGACGCAAGTTATTTGGTCATGGGCTTGGGCGATGTGTACTTGGGTGCGCCTGTGGCAACGCCACTTGATCCGCGTCAGCGTTTGGTGACCACCAAATATAACCCTGCACGCACATGGACACCTGAAAATGCCGTGGGTATTGGCGGCGCGTATATGTGTGTATACGGAATGGAAGGCCCGGGCGGTTATCAGTTTGTCGGGCGTACCACGCAAATGTGGTCACGCTACCGTAAAAATGCCGATTTTGAACAAGGCAAACCGTGGTTACTGCGCTTCTTTGACCAAATCAAGTTTTATGAAGTCTCTGAAGAAGAACTGATGCAGATGCGTGAGGATTTTAAAGCGGGTCGTTTAAAACTGCGCATTGAAGATGGTGTATTGAACCTGAACGAATACAACGACTTCTTAACCGAAAATCAGGAATCAATTTCTGCCTTTAAAGCCGTGCAACAAGCCAACTTTGATGCTGAACGTCGTCGCTGGCATGAAGCCGGTCTTGCAGAATATGTCTCTGAGAGCCTTGATGCTGTGGATGATGGTGAAGGTGTGGAAGTGCCTGAAGGCGGTTGTGCTGTTGAGTCGCATATGCCGGGTTCGATCTGGAAAATTGAATGTCAGTCGGGTGATATTGTGGAAGAAGGTTCAACTTTGGCTGTGATTGAAGCGATGAAGATCGAGATTCCAATTATTGCACCTGAACGTATGCGTGTAGATGCTATTACCATTGAAAAAGGGCAAACGGTGAAAACGGGGCAGGTGTTGTTTACCTTGGCGCCTATTTCGGCTGAAGCATAAACGTGGGGGCTTTTCTATGGATTCAATCAAACAGCAAGATCAAGATGAATATTTTGTAGTACATCAGATTAAAGACTATTTATATGCCATCGAAGAGCCTTCTTATTATCAGGGCAATTTTTCCTACTTGTTGATTGGTACTGAACAGGCGTTAATGTTTGATGCTGGTGCCAGTCATCAACATGACATGACTCAGGTCATCAAACGGCTGACCGATAAACCATTTGCAGTGATACCTTCACATTTACATTTTGATCATATCGGGGGATTGAAGTTTTTTGATCAAATTTATTTACCAGATTTAGCGTGTTTAATATGCTTTAAAGATGATGCGGGTCTTTATCAAATTCCTGATGAATTTCATTTGGGCAGTATTGATGGCTTTCAGCCGGCCCCGATTCAAATAACACGACTGTTAAGTGTGGGTGATGTCATCGATTTAGGTGGAATATCCTTTAAGTTGCTACATGCACCGGGACACTCACAAGATTCTATCATTTTATATAGTGAACGTTTAAATATCTGTTTGCTTGGGGATGTGCTCTATCCTAGCGAATTATATGTGGGCAATATCAGCGATTATGAAAAATCGCTTGTATATATCCAAACGCTCACCAATTCAGAAACACTATTCTTTGGTGCACATCCTTTTGTGACCTCTCACATCCCTCAAATTCGCATGGCAGAGTTAGAACTCACCTTACAGGTCATGCAAGCCATTGTACGTGGTGAGGCAGAGGTGAGAAAAGTGGAACCCTCTATCTTAGTGCGTGAGGGCAAACGCCATTGTGTTGATGAACGTATTTGTATCTATACAGACATCATTTTTAAAAGTGGCCTAACGATTCAATACTCTTAATTTTAAGTATTTTTCAAATATTTTTTGGTTTTTCTATGATTGATTTAAAGTGTACGGCATTGATTATTATTGATATGCAGAGAGATTTCTGTGAGAAGAATGGCTATGCCGATCATATGGGCTTAGATGTTGAAATTCTGAGAAAGCCAATTGCCAATATTCAAAAGTTACTGACTTGGGCGCGACAACATCAGCTTTTAGTTGTGCACACCCGTGAAGGCCACCGTACAGATTTAACAGATTTATATCCCCTGAAGAAACAAAGAACATCAGGGTTAAAATCGGAAATAGGAGCTGTGGGACCTATGGGCAAGTTAATGCTCAGAGGTGAATATGGGCATGACATTATTGATGAAATTAAACCCATTTCTGGAGAGCCTATTATTGATAAGCCAGGGTATTCGGCATTTGCTTATACAGATTTGGAACTAATATTAAAAAACCGTGATATTAAAAATTTAATGATTACAGGTGTGACGACGGAAGTTTGTGTGTCGAGCACCTTTAGGCAAGCGACCGATTTAGGTTTTTATTGCATCACCGTTCAAGATGCATGTGCTTCGGCAAATGAAGATTTACATCAGGCTGCACTCAAAATGATTGAAGTCGAAAATGGAATATTTGGGCAGGTAATGGCTACTGAAAATATTCTGAATTTTTCCCATTAAAATTAATTTAAATTAAAACAGGTTGTGGAATAGATTTTGCTTAAATCAATATTACGAATTTTAAATAAAGTAATATTGATTTAAGGGGTTGTAAGTATGTCTAAGGCAAAATCTATTTTATTCTCTGTTCTTGCAAGTATCTTACTTGTTGCGTGTGATAGCGGTAATAAACAAAATCTCCCAAGTGAAGCGGCTAACAAATCAGCTGCTGAAGTTAGCCCTAAAATTAAAATTGGCTATAGTGATTATCCAGGCTGGGTGGCATGGCAGATTGCCATTGATAAGGGTTGGTTCAAAGAAGAAGGACTGGATGTCGATTTTGAATGGTTTGATTATTCTGCTTCGTTAAATGCTTTTAGTGCCAAACAAATTGATGCTGTAACGATCGCACATGGTGATAACTTAATGGTTGCAGCAAGTGGTGTGAATGGTATTCTTGTCTTAGCGACTGACTTAGGTAAGACCAATGATTTAATCATTGCAAAACCGGGTGTTGAGCTTAAAGATTTAAAAGGAAAGAAAATTGCTGTAGAAAAGGGTCTTGTAGATCATTTACTCTTAGACAGTGCACTAAAAGATTTAAATATTAAAAATACAGAAGTGAATTTGGTGAATACTGCCACCAATGAAATTCCACAAGTATTTACCTCTCCTGATGTACAGGTTGCTGCATTATGGCAGCCAAGTGCGAATCAGGCGTTGAAAAATGTACCTGGCTCTAAAATTATCTATTCTGCTGCAAATAAACCGGGCATTATTTATGGCGCATTAACTGTTAATTCTGAAAACCTAATGCGTAATCAGAAAGAATGGAAAAAAATCATACAGATTTGGGATCGTGTAGTTGCCTATATCGAAGATCCAAAGACACGTGATGAAGCTATTCAAATTATGGCAAATAAAGCAGGTGTGTCTGCAAAACAATATAGTGAATATGTGAATGGTACAGATTTCTTAAATATTAAAGAGAATCAGGAAGTATTCAAAAAAGGTGAGAACCTAACTTCAATATATGGCTCTAGTTATCATGTAAATCAATTTAATTTAGAACAGGGAGCCTATACGAAGCAATTGGAAGTAGATAGCTTAATTAGCCCAGTTTTACTTGACCAAAAAGAGTAAATATTTAAATAGGTTGTTATCCAATTAAAAGACTGTTTTTTAACGGTCTTTTAATACTTCAATTATTTTTTACCAATTATCCAAATCACCAACGCTACCATAGCCGGAATTAAAGCTCCCAAACTCATTGGCAAAGCACTATGACTACCACCCAAATCCATAGCTCGACGCTAGAAAAGCTAAACCAAACTGACAAATACCAGCAGTGCCGCCCCCCATACCCGCGTGTTCACGCGCTGCACCCATTGCCAGTGACATTCCATTTGCACAAAGCAAACTTACAAAACTAATAGTAATAAACCAAAGCGGAATAAAATATAGCCACGCTTTGATGCACTAGTGAACCTGAATGGTGCAATGGAGTACAATTTTTAGGCACTTTTGAGCGATGAAAATAGCCCTCATTCTTTCCAATCTCGCTTCGGTGGGGCTTTTTATATGCCATTGTGACTTAATTCACTTAATTTTATATTTTGGCATGCTTTCTGCTTTTATTTATATACAACATAATAGAGGAGAGCCATTCATTTGATCACTCAACTACAATCATCGGTTAACCCATCATGTATAAAAGAATTAAAGTACATGAACAATAAAATGAAATAACCGGTGAGTTAATCAACTCAGCTTAATTCCAAGCAAGCCCCAGCTCAGCGTAGTGGGGCTTTTTTTTTGCCATTTTATCCAAGTTTTCCATTCCAATAATAAAAGCCAAAACTGGCACGCTTTCTGCATTTCATTAAGTAATACAAAACGAAGTTTTGGTAATACCCCACAGGAGATGCACATGAACGCTACCAAACAGAAAAAAGCCTTGCATCCATGGAAACAATTTTTAATTGAACTTTTAACGGCACGCGCCGGTTTATACGTGAAACAGGATCACCCGAGAGGATAACACTGTGCCAAAACAGAAACTGGCACGCATCAGTATTACCGTGCCTGAACAAACGCTGAGTGCTCTCGATCAAAAATTTGTAGAGCAGCATTATGAAAGCCGTTCACAAGCCATTGTCGACATGATCAATAAGCATTTAATTGCCGATCATATCCAACATAACGCGGTGATGGTCGGCACCTTGACCTTACTTTATGACGTGAGCCTAAAGCCCTTGCGTACACAACTGATTGACCTGCAACAACAGTTTTTATCCCAAGTCATTAGTTCACTGCATATTCAGCTCGATGACGAAAAAATTTTACAAGTGATGCTGATGCAGGGTGTCAGTGATCAACTACAGCACATCAGCCAACAGTTTATTGCTTTAAAAGGGGTCATCAAAGGGCATTTGGAGATGATGGATGCCGTGATGCCGCCCATTCCACAAAATGATGAAAAATAAGGAAGACTGACCATGTCAAAGTTATGGACCCTTCAGGATTGGAAAACCGCGTATTTAACGCAAAAGATGCAACTCAGCGATTTAATTCAGTATGTCGAAACATTTAATAACGATGATCATGCCTGGATTGAAATTGCTTCAGCCGCACATATTCAGGCACAAATTGATGCCTTAAAAGATCAATCTGCACAAAATTTACCACTCTACGGTATTCCTTTTGCTGTCAAAGACAATATTGATGTTGCAGGTTTTCATACCACTGCCGCCTGTAAAGAAGCCGCTTATTTGGCAACAGCAGATGCCAGTGTGGTCGCTCGCTTAAAAGCCGCCGGGGCAATTGTGGTGGGTAAAACCAATCTCGATCAATTTGCCACAGGTTTAGTCGGTGTACGTTCACCTTTTGGTGCAGTAAAAAACAGTTTTAATCCGGAATATATCAGTGGCGGTTCAAGCTCAGGATCTTCTGTGGCAGTGGCCAATGGTCAGGTGCCATTTAGTTTAGGCACAGACACCGCAGGTTCAGGTCGTGTCCCGGCCGGACACAACAATATTGTCGGACTAAAGCCAACCAAAGGCTGGTTCTCAACGACAGGTTTAATTCCGGCTTGCCGTAGCATTGATGTAATTTCGATTTTTGCATTGACTGTCGATGATGCATGGCAAGTTGCTCAAGTCATGCAAGGTTATGACGAAACCGATGAATATTCCCGGGTACATCCTCAGAATGTATCGAGCCAGTTTTCAAAAAGAAAAATTGCCATTCCGGCACAACTTGAATTTTATGGTGATGTCGACAGCCAAAAAGCTTTTGAACTGGCTGTAAAACACGCCCAATCATTGGGTTATGCAGTTGAAGCAATTGATTTTAGTGTTTTTAATCAACTGGCATCCGCACTGTATAACAAAGCCTGGGTGGCTGAGCGTACCAGTGCCGTAGAAAAAATGGTGCCACGTGAACAGGCACATCCTGTGATTGCCCAAATCATTGCTCAGGCAGATCAGTTTACTGCTGTAGATATGATTGAGGCTGAATATGAACGGGCGCAATTGGCGCGCCAGATTAATCTGGTGTTATCAGATTTTGATGCCTTGATGGTGCCCACTGCACCGACCATCTATACCATTGCTGAGGTTGAAGCCCATCCAATTGTGAAAAACTCACATATGGGTGCCTATACCAACTTTGTGAATTTCGCAGATCTTTCTGCCTTAGCTTTACCCAATGTAATTCGAGAAGATGGCTTACCCAGCGGTGTCACCTTTATTGCTCAGGCATGGATGGATCAGGCTCTGGCGCATTTTGGTCAAACCTGGCAACAGGCGCTAAATCTACCACTGGGCACATCCAATCTGCACTATGAAAAAATTCAAAATATAGCTTCTCAACATTCAGTCAAACTGGCAGTCGTGGGTGCCCATCTTAGTGGTATGCCGCTGAATTTTCAGCTCAGCAGCCGCGGTGGCACTTTATTGCAGAAAACCAAAACGGCATCCAACTACAAACTGTATGCACTAAAAAATACCACGCCGCCAAAACCAGGCTTGCAATGCACTCAAAAGGGCAGTCAAGCCATTGAAGTTGAGGTCTGGGATATTCCGTTTGCCTTATTTGGACAAATTGTGGCGGAAGTGCCTGCACCACTGGGCATTGGGAATGTGCAACTGACGGATGGAACTTGGGTGAAAGGCTTTATTTGCGAGGGTTATGCCTTGGCAGATGCAACAGATATCAGTCATTTCGGCGGATGGCGTGACTATATTCAATCGGTCAAAATGACCAACACCAAATTTAAATGCACTTGTATCGGGGAAGTATCACAATGATTAAAAAATCTTTTATTTCAGTTGCCGTACTGAGCACTGTATTTTTTACCGGCTGCGACAACACTGCAAAAATTCCTGTATCTCAAGCCAACGCTGAAGGTAGTGTGAACACTAAACCGATTACCATTGGTTATAGTGACTGGCCGGGTTGGGTGGCTTGGCAAGTCGCGATTGAAAAGGGCTGGTTGAAGGAGGCAGGTGTCAATGCAGACTTCAAATGGTTTGATTACTCGGCGTCACTGGCTGCTTTTGCAGCGAATCAACTGGATGCAGTCATGGTCACCAACGGCGATAACTTGGTCACAGGTTCTGGGGGCACCAAAGGCGTGATGATCATGGCAACGGATTATTCTTCGGGAAATGATGTCATCATTGCGAAAAATGGCATTAACTCCATTCAGGATTTAAAAGGCAAAACCATTGCCACTGAAAAAGGCTTAGTCGATCACTTGCTATTATCGACCGCTTTAGATGATGCAAAAATTAGTTTAAAGGATGTAAAACTGGTCAATACCATGACCAATGAATTGCCTCAGGTCTTTGCCACAGGGGATATTGATGCGATTGCAGTTTGGCAACCGGTTGCCAATCAGGCGTTGGGCGCAGTGGCAGGTGGCAAAGTAATTTTTAGCTCTAAAGATAAACCGGGTTTAATTTACGATACCTTAACGGTCAATCCTTCACACTTAGAAGCCAATAAAGAACAATGGAAAAAAATCATCCAGATATGGGATAAAACCGTTAAATATATTAACGACCCCGCAACGCGTGCGGATGCGGCTGCAATTATGTCTAAACGGGTCGGTGTAGATGCAAAAGTCTATGAACAATTTATTAATGGCACGCACTTGCTCGACCTGGAAGCAAACAAAAAAGTATTTACCCCGGGAACCGGATTTGATTCAATTTATGGCTCAAGTTATCACGTCAATAAATTCAACGTCAGCAATGGTATTTACACCACCGAAATGAATGTTGACAGCCTGATTGTGCCCACTTTGGTGCAAGAACTGAAATAGGCATGACCTGAAGCCTTAAGTGCTTGAGCTAAAAAATCCCCGATCCGGGGATTTTTTTTATTTACATAAAAAGCTTAGAGTTGTGTACTTTTGGAAAAGACATTAATAATGATAATGCCCACAATCATAAAAGCCAAACCAATGAAGGCAGGAATATCAAGGTGTTGCTTATAGACCAGCAAACCTACTGTCGAGATTAAAATAATGCCGGCACCTGACCAGATGGCATAGGCGATACCCATTGGAATGGTTTTCATGGTTAAAGACAGGAAAAACAGGGCGATGGCATAACCAATAATCGTGGCCATCGCAGGCCAGAAAATGCTAAATCCATTCGATGCTTTTAATGCAGACGTTGCAATGACTTCTGCAATAATCGCAATAGATAAATAAATAAAAGACATAGGCCACCTACAGGGTTAATTTAGCATGATGCAAAAGGTGACTTTGTTCCGACTTTAACCAGTGTTCACTGTCGGGTGTAGTGAGGGTCTGCTTTTGAAACAGGTAATTTGACTGATAGAGATCAATGTCAAAAATCAAATCAATTTGACGTCCGTTTAACCAGATACCTTGCTTTAAAGTTGAATCATCGATGCAGTCAAAACCGTCAAAGTTAAATGGCTGATCGCTTTGCCCGGATGAGGTTGAATAAGATTTTGTGTGACCATCGGTGCCTATAGACACTTCAAAGCTTTCAATCTGTTCAATAGTATGGGTTTCCAGACCATCTGCAGCTAGATCCAAATGACACACAATGTTTTGTATTTCCGGCAAACGTGTCAGCGTATAAGCCACATGCTGATCGCAAATGATCAAGCCCCCATCCATTTTGAGCTGTTGACCTGTTTCAACATCAACTGCCGTTTTTAATCTTAAGCCTAAATACAGACCTGAATGGACTTGCTGACGCCAGTCTTCCACATATACATTGCTGGGTGAAAACTCCAAAATACAGTTGCCAATAGCATGTAACCTAGCTGGCTCAGGCCATTGCACATGGTTCTGGTAATTTGAGCTGTCAGCGACCTGCCATAAAAGCAGGGCTTGCGCCTCATCCCAGAGCGTATTACCAATCCAGCCCTGACGTTCATGGACAGGGGTTTCGGTACGATGTTTTAAGCGTAAATCGATGGTGAAACTGCGTGATTGAAACCAATATACCAAGGTGTCTTCATCAGTCAGGCCATTAAAAAAACTAATACTCTTCCGTCTGAATGCCCCATATAGGTAAGCTGGGATTGGGCCACCAGTCATTTGGCTTTCAGGTATGTGTTGCAAAATTTCGAACAGGTTCATGCCATTTGCTCCGCTTTTTCATCTAAACCGAATGAAGACAGCGGTACTGCATTTTTTAATACCAGTTCACCCGAGGCAATCCGTTGCTTCAAATATTGAAAGGTTTGCGCCGTTTGATTAAATAAATGCTCACCCCCAATTAAAGCGGAATATCGAGGAACATCTGTTTCCACAATAGGCTCAATCACGGTGTCGTAATTGCAGGCACAAAACAGCGGGAAGGAATAACGCTCTTCACCGACTTTTTTAACCCGATGCTTGGTGGCCAAATATTTACCATTGGACAAAATTTCCATCATGTCGCCAATATTCATCACCAGGGTATTTTCAATGAGCGGAATATCCAGCCATTCACCTTGTTTATTCAATACTTGTAAACCCGGCGCCGTCGGTAAAAGCAAGGTAAAGCACTCATAATCGGTATGTGCCCCAATTCCTGCGGCATCCTTGATCTCGGGATTGTAGGGATAATGAATTAAGCGCAACTGGCTCGGCGCATCAGTAATTTTGGCATCAAAGAAATCTTCATTGACACCCAATGCTAAAGCAAAACTGCGGAAAATCTGTTGGCTAATACCCCGTAAATGCTGGTAATACTGACTCACGATGCACTTAAATTGTGCATTATCGGGCCAAAGGGTAGGCCCGAGTAGTGGACAGTCGCTTTTTGCACCTTGATAATCATAATTAACATCAAAGGCTTCCTTTAAATCATAACTCTGGCCAGAGAACTGTTCTTCTCCAATCGGTACATAACCGCTATGATTTTCCGATAAACCAATATAACGCTGCATTTTAACTTCAAGATCTTGCTTAAAATACGCTTTAGCCATCTGAATTAAATCTTGAGCATATTCAAAATTAAACTGTTCACCCGTTAAATATAAAAAACCGGTGTCTTTACAGGCTTTATCCAGAGCTGCCGCGACTTCAAGCCGATCGGAGCGTGCAGAACTTTGCAGTTTTGATATATCAACAAGGGGGAGTACATAGTGCGTTTGCATCGCAATCACCTCAATTGTTGGTCGTCCAACACAGCGTGAAAACCTTTGGGTCGTCCCATAGGCCTTGAAGATTTATTTTGTGGTGCTAACTTTGGTCATACGTGGAATAACCGGTAAATCTTCCAGTGCAGGATCAAGTTGTTCTTCTTGTGCATGCACCAGAAAGTCGACACGTTCACGTAAGCGTTTAAATTCTGGGGTAAGTAACAGTTCGGGCGAACGCGGACGCGGTAAATCCACTTCAATGATTTCCTTGATTTCACCCGGATTAGCTTTGAGCGCTACAATACGGTCAGCCAGTAAAATCGCTTCATCCATATCGTGGGTGACAAAAATAATGGTGATGTCGATGTTTTGCCAAAGATCCATTAAATGACGTTGCATTTTTTGCCGTGTATGCGGGTCAAGTGCACCAAAAGGTTCATCCATTAATAAAATCTTCGGTTCATTGACCAAAGCACGGGCAATCGCAACCCGTTGTTTCATTCCGCCAGACAGTGCATTCGGATAATGGTTTTCATATTTTTCCAGACCAATAATATTGATCCATTCGCGTGCGCGCGCTTCAGCACTAGCATAACTTTGACCTTTCATCTCCGGGCCAAACATGACATTTTCTTTTACCGTTTTCCATGGAAAGAGCGTGTAGCCCTGAAAGACCATGCCACGCTCTGGACTTGGACCATGAATCGGCTGGCCATCGACCAAAAGTTCACCACTGCTATAGTCATCAAGCCCCGCCACGACACGGCTAAAGGTTGATTTTCCGCAGCCCGATGGCCCAATCACACAAATAAATTCGCGCTTATGAATCTTTAAATCGAGTTGATTTAAAACAGTGCGCTTTGCTTTAGCTGTTCCAAACACTTGGCTGAGTTTTTTTGCTTCTAAAATAACCGGGCGGGCATAGATGCGCTCGAAATATTGCTGTGCATCAAATTGTTGTGACTTTAATTCTGTTGTCATTATTTTGCTCCCGCTTTCCACTTAAACATGCGTTGTCCGAGTTTCATTAAAATCACATCGCATAACAGTCCAATCACCCCAATAATCAAAATCGCAGCATAGACATTGGCGAAGTTTTGATAACGTGCTTGTTGGGTAATAAACCAGGTGATCCCTGAAGTTGTACCAATCAGCTCAGATACAATCAGGTAGGTCCATGCCCATCCCAAAAGCACGCGTAAATCTCGGTAAATATCAGGTAATGCAGCAGGAATCACCACATGAAATAGACTTTTAAGTTTATTGGTTCCTAAAGTATATCCGGCTTCAATCAGACCCCGATCGACCATCCTTGTTGTATTGGCAATAATTAAAATTTGCTGGAATAAAGTTCCAATCACAATGATGGCAATTTTTGGTGCATCGTTGATCCCTAAAATGGCAACGGCCAAGGCACCAAAAGCGGGAGCAGGCAAATAACGGAAAAATTCAACAAAGGGTTCGGTCAGCTGTGAAATAGTGGATGAAAAACCGCATAAAATTCCCAGTGGAATACCAATCAATGAGGCAATAAAAAAAGCAGTAAAGACAATTTTAATACTGTGCCATAAGCTTTGATAAAACCAGGGAGCATCCGCTTGTAGTGGTGGTGTAACAAATGCAGTGACTAAGGCTTTGGCAACTTCATGGGGTGCAGGTAAATAAATTGGGTTGACCAATTTTCCTTGTGGTGGGGCTAATCCGGCATTCACTGCATTTTGCGCTTCACTATAGAAAGTGTTTTTATCGACACGACTGCCCACTTGTAAATAGGTCACGCTGCCTGAATCGGTAATCTGTACCTGTGGATGCCAAATAAACGGTAAATAGCTGACGGCACACCAAATCAAAATGGGTATCAGGAAAGAACACAAGCCGAGTAAAAGCTTGTTCCTTTGACTGAGTTCTCTTGCAACATAACTCATCTATATTTGCCCCAATATTACTATTTTTGTAAAACGTAATATTGTTAAGCAAAATGAATGCCAGAATAGTGATTTCACTGCTGAGCTATTTTAATTTACTGTTTGATTGAGTAGTATATAAAAGATATTCGATGTCCCTAAGAATGGGTTTTCAAGCGTGATGAATTTATCGTACTATCTCATCATTTAAAGCGTAGTTGAGTAAACCCTGTATTCTGAGACAGGAAGTAGGCTGGATTTAAATTAAAAAAACAGAGCTGAAACTTAGGGGGTGACAAAGCCCTAGAAAACGAATAAGAAAATTTTAGGTCTTTATTAAAGTATAAAAGTATAGGATACAGCTGCTCTGCCAATTATTGCAGTATGATGCTTTTAAAATGAACTGGAGAGGCTCGTTGCGCATTGTTCACTATAAATCTGTGGTTATTATCCTGTTGCTCATACTTGCAGTGGGATTTGCTCTGTTTCGATGGTGGCAGGGACCGCTCTTGCCGGCTTATACCATAGCGTCGACGCCCCTGGTGCAAACCGTGGTGGCAACCGGACGAGTAACGACAGTGTCACGTGCGCAGATTGGCAGTGAAATTACCGGTGTGGTCCTTGAGCGGCTTGTGCAGGAAGGAGATCAGGTTTCACCAGATGACCTGTTGGTGGTGCTGAAATCGGATGAGCTACTTGCCCAGGTACGAGAGGCCGAGGTCGCACTGACCGAACTGGCAACCAGCAGACGTCCACAGGCAGAGGCAGAATTGGCCACTGCCAAAGCACAGCTAGAACAAGCCAGCCGAGAAGCAGCACGTAGACGTAATTTAGAGGTTGGAGTACTGTCAGCTGAAGAAATAGAGCAGGCAGTAGAAGCGGCACGAGTTGCCCGAAATAATTTCGAGTTAGCAAGTTTAAAAGCAGCAGTCCTGGCACCGGGTCAAGTCGAGGAAGCAAAGCTTCGTGAGCAACTTGTGGCAGCACAAGCTCAACTAGCCAAAACCAAAATACGTGCTGAAATTGCAGGTATGGTACTGACACGCGATGTAGAGCCGGGCGATTTGGTACAGCCCGGCCGGACATTATTTAGCATTGCACTCAATGGCAATACAGAAATTCGAGTGCCGCTAGATGAAAGAAATTTATCACAGCTTGCCTTGCAGCAAAATGCAGCAGTGATTGCCGATTCTTACCCGGATCAATCTTTTCCTGCCCGTATTAATTTTATTGCGCCGAGTATTGATCCACAGCGAGGTACGGTAGACGTAAGATTAACGGTCGACCCGGTACCTGATTTTCTGCGACAGGACATGACAGTGTCGGTAAATATCGAAACTGCCAGGCGTGATCGAGCATTAACCATTCCCAATGACGCTTTAAGCAGCATAAAAGACAATAAGGCCATGGTACTGTTGGTGCGTGATGGGAAAATACACCATCAGCAAGTCACCTTAGGTTTACGTGGTCTGGCCATGTCACAAGTTGTTTCAGGTTTGAGTCAGGGTGACCATGTACTGGCTGATACCGAATCCTCATTAAAAGAGGGAGCGCGGGTCCGCTTAAAACTGCAAAAAACAGTATCGAATAATCAGACGGACGATACAGACAGCAAAAATGAATTGCCGGTGAACTTCGATTGAAAAACTTTTTCGGGCGGCTTTGGACAGAATGGACAATCGCAATCAGTTTTTTGCGCGAGGGTCGTGCACAGTCCATCATGATCACTGTGGGCGTCGCAGTGGGTGTCGCGGTAATCGTATTTATTACCGCTTTAATTCAGGGATTACAGTCGAATATTATCGAACGTACTTTAGGCACTCAGGCGCATATCCGTTTGCTGTCACCGGATGAGGTGAACCAGATTGTGCGGCCTGCAGCCGGGACTGTACAGCTACTGCAGGAAGATAAACGGGCACAGCGGCTACGCTCGATCAACAATTGGCAGCAGATTGCCAAGACCTTGGATCAGTTACCGGTATTGACTGCCGTATCTCCCGTGGTGTCCGGTCCTGCTTTTGTCCAGCGCGGTGATGCAGTCGAATCGGTCTCACTGGTCGGTATCAATCTAGAGCGTTACCAACAGATCATTCCACTGAAAGAATATTTACAGAGTGGCCAGTTACGCGTGGGCGCTGACGATGTCCTGATTGGCAGTCAGTTGGCCAAAGATCTGGGGGTACAAGTCGGGAGTAAGTTACGGCTGGATACCGGTCAGGAGAACAGTGCAGTGGTCAATATCTCCGGAATATTTGAACTGGGGGTACGTGAACTGGATGCGCGCTACGTCTATCTAGACTTGAAACAGGCCCAATCGTTACTCAATCTGCCAGGCGGTATCACAGTTATCGACCTGACCATCCCAGATATTTTTGAGGCAGATGACATTGCTGCACAGATCGGACGCTTGACCTCATTAAAAGCCGAAAGCTGGATTGAAACCAATGCCCAGCTCATGAATGCAATTACAGCCCAGAGCCTTTCGACCAACATGATCATTGTTTTTGTGGCGATTTCGGTAGCCTTTGGGATTGCCAGTGTGATGTCGGTCAGTGTGGTGCAGCGCACCCGTGAAATTGGTATTATGCGTGCGACGGGTGCGACCCAATCACAAATCTTACGAATTTTCTTGTTCCAGGGTGCAATATTTGGCTTGCTCGGTTCGGTTCTAGGTAGTGCGGTGAGTTATGTGCTGGTCTGGGTATTTAATACTTTTGGTCCAGGATTGTTTCATATTCCTATGTCTAGCGAGCTGGTGCTGCTGGCAGTGTTACTGGCTACAGTGACTGGGGTTCTGGCTGCGGCCGTCCCATCGCGTCGGGCAGCAGCACTCGATCCTGTGGAGGCAATTCGTCATGTCTGATCAGTCTCAGGAAGTATTGCGTCTAGAGGCGCTACGTAAATCTTATAATATTGGCCAGCCCAATGAGGTGGAAGTGTTACATGGGATTGATCTGTGTATTGAGCGCAACGACTTTGCCGCGCTCATCGGGCCGTCTGGTTCGGGTAAAAGTACCTTGTTGAATATTCTTGGCTTGCTGGACAAACCTAGCAGCGGGGAGCTTTATTTACTGGGTCATGCGACAAGTAGGATGGATGATGTCGGACGCACAGCGCTACGCGGCAATAGTATCGGTTTTGTATTTCAGTTCCACCATCTGATTCAGGCTTTTACTGCCTTAAATAATGTTCTCATGCCGTTAATGCTGACCCAGGGTAAGCCGAATAAACAAGCCTTAGATCGAGCACATGAATTACTGGCTGCGGTGGGGCTGGATAAGTTCGCTGACCGTAAACCCAATGAACTTTCGGGTGGTCAGCAACAGCGGGTGGCCATTGCCCGGGCACTGGTCACTGAGCCGGCATTACTGTTAGCCGATGAACCCACCGGGAATCTGGATACCCAGACCGCGGCTGAAATGTTTGAACTGTTCCGTAAAGTACATCGCGAACGCAATTGTGCAGTGCTGCTGGTGACCCATGATCCTCGCCTGTCTGCGACCTGTGATCGCACCATTAATCTGGTGGATGGTCTGATTCAAAGTGATTCGCTGAATAATTAAACCAGATTTATTCTCCTCATAAGGTCAAAGGCGAATTTAAAGTGAGTGATCTGTAAAAAGTAAATTATCACAAAGATTATCTATCGCTAAATACCGAATAAGCTGAGTTCAACACAAAAAGTTAAGTAAAGAAAAAGCCTTTGAAGTTGCAAGATTTTGTTATAAAACAAAACCTGCAACAACAAAGGCTTTTCTGAGGTTACATTACTGAAATATTCTATTTAATTGATGTGTCTGCAAAAATTTTGAGTCCAGATTAAAAATTGCCCCCTGATCTCCGATCACACGCTAAAGCCTTTGACTGATCTGACATCAGGCCTAGCACTGTACTGTGCCACCAATCAGGGTTCAGATTCTTCAAGCATTATTACAATCGGATGATTCAACTTTTTGGGTTGGGTTTTCCAACTCCATACTCTCTCTGTAATACTGGCATCCCTTATACAACAAGAAGATACCGATCACACCTGCAACCGCATTCACAATTGAAATGGAATTTCCCACCATGGTGGTATTCTGGAAATATTTATCCGTAATTAAAGCAACAGCTGTAGTTCCTACACCCAGGGCAATCATATTTGAAACAAGCAGGAATTTGGCGGAAACTTGTGCACGTAGCTGATTCGGGGTCAGCATTTGGGTGGCTGCCGCAGAGGCTGGAATCGGGAAGGTAGAGAAGAACATGGCCACAAAAATCAGTGCAAATGATAAATACATGTTGTCGACCTGGGTAAACAATACACTTGGAACAATTAAGGCTGCACAGCCGATTGCACCGGCACGGATAGCAGCATCACTGTAGCCACGTTTCGAGAAGAAGTCGATCAACCAGCCACAGAACAAGGCACCAGAGGTATTGGCTACTAAAATGATGCTACCTAATATATAACCGGTCTGGCTGGCATCTAAACCGAAGTTACGCATGTAATACGCAGGTGCCCAACCCAGAAGTGAATACAACATCATGGTATAAAAAGAAAAACCAATAAAATGACAGAAGAAAGTCTTCTTATGCGTCTTAATAAAGCCAATCGAGTTTTTGAAGGAAGCCTTTACAATCTGACCATCTTGACCCACTTTCATACCCTTACGGGCAGGCTCACGTACCGTTAGAACCATAAGGAGCGCAAGCAATACACCGGGTAAGCCTACAATCATAAAGGTCAGTTGCCAGGTTTTGATTTCGCCAATCACCGGTAAAGCCACAAAGCTGACATCTTTTAACAGGCCAATCACATAGCCACCAATCAGGAAAGCTAAACCTGAACCAATAAAGGCACCAATCGCGTAAACACCGAGTGCACGGCCTAATTTCTCTTTAGGAAATAAATCCGCAACAATTGAATAAAATGCGGGAGAAAGTGCGGCTTCCCCGGCACCCACACTCAAACGTGCCAGAAACATTTGAATGAAATTTTTACTTAGGCCACACGCTGCAGTGGCCAGACTCCAGAAAGCAATACCTGTCGCAATAATTTTAATCCGGGACTTTTGATCAGCTAGCGCGGCAATAGGAAGGCCCATAATGGCATAAAACAACGAGAAGGCCAGACCTTGTAACAGGCTAAACTGGGTATCACTGAGCATTAAATCGGCTTTAATCGGTTCAATCATTAACGATAAAATTTGACGGTCTACAAATGACAAAATGTAAGCCAACATACAAATCACCACCACATACCATTGATAGGTACTACTATCTTTGGGTGGCTGAGTCTGTTCAGAAACAGGCGATCCTTCTTCTACAGAGCTAGGCTCAAAACTTTGATTTTCGGGTTGAAGCGTCCTTTCAACCATTTCTATTTCCAGCGATTTATCATTCATCATGCAACATCCTGTGCTGATTGTTTAAGGCATTTTGATACTTTTAAACTTTATATTATTTTTATTATGTATCGTATTTTCTAATTTAGGGTTTAATTTTAATTACGTCAATCAATTTCCATAAAAGGATACTATTTATTTTATTGTATAAAAAAAAGGAATCATAATGATTCCTTTTTAGTTATTTAAACATCAATCACCACGTTCAACCAGGGTCAAAATATCATAGGTCGCGACCAGCTCATTGCGCTGGTTTTTAACTTTAATATCCCAGACCACCACACCATGGGGTTTCTGTGCCGGATCACGCAGTGTTTTAGGTGTTTTCTGCTTACAGGTCAGTTCAACCTGAAGGGTATCGCCAATTTTAACAGGTTCCACGAAACGCAGGTTGTCCATGCCATAGTTGGCAATGACCGGACCTTGAGCGGCATCGACAAATAAGCCGGCCGCAGCAGAGACCACGAAATAGCCATGGGCGACGCGTTCACCAAACAGCGATTCCGCAGCAGCGATTTTGTCCATATGCGCATAGAAGTGGTCACCGCTCAGACAGCCAAAGTTGACCAGATCGGCTTCTGTAACGGTACGTCTTGCGGTCAGCAAACGTTCACCAATACGCAATTCATCAAATGATTTTTTAAAAGGATGTACTCGGTCTTCAAAGACTTGAGCACCAGCAGTCCAGCTATGACCAACTTGGGTCATGGCATTTGGTGAGCCTTGAATCGCAGTACGTTGCATATAATGTTTGACTGCACGCAGACCGCCCAGTTCCTCCCCACCACCGGCACGACCTGGTCCGCCATGAACCAGTAATGGTAATGGAGAACCATGTCCGGTACTTTCTTTGGCACTTTCCGCATCCAAAATATGCACACGACCATGCCAAGGTGCAATTTTGCTGAGCAGTTGTTCAATGTTTTCATCGGTATTGCGTACGATGGATGCGACCAGACTACCTTCGCCACGTGCGACCAGCTCAGCAAGTTGAACCAGACCGGTATATGGCATTAAGGTAACGACAGGGCCAAACGCTTCTACCTTATGAATATTCTGTGCCTGTTCGGGTGCTGTGCAGACTAAAAGCGTAGGCGGATAACAGGCAGACTTTTCAGTATTTGGTACTTGAAGAATAAAGTCCTGACGCAAGTGACTACCGAACACAATCTCTGCATCCTGGCTTAGTTGTTCAACTTTTGCAGCGACATCATGTTTCTGTTTAACGCTGGCCAAAGCGCCCATGCTGACGCCTTCTTGAGCAGGATCACCCACCACGACTTTTTTCAGTTTCTCAATCAGTCTGGTCTGTACGGTGTCCAAAAGTGCGGCCGGAACAAAGGCACGACGAATTGCGGTACATTTTTGTCCGGTTTTGCTGGTCATTTCACGGAAGATTTCACGGACAAATAAATCAATGCTTTCGTCATTGGCCTGTTCGGTCAAAATCGCGCTGTTGACCGAGTCTGCTTCCATGGTGAACGGAATAGAGTAGGCATTTAAGTGGGGGTGAGAACGCAGTTTTTGCCCTGTTGAAGCCGAACCAGTAAAGGTCACAGTATCTTGAGGATTTAAATAATCAAATAAATCATAGATCTGTCCGCAAATAAGCTGCAGTGAACCTTCTGGCAAAAAGCCGCTTTCATGAATGGCTTTGACCACGGCGTGGGTCAGCTCGGCACCTTCAGTTGCCGGTTTGACAATACAGGGTACGCCTGCCAGTAGTGTGGGTGCAATTTTTTCCAGCATGCCCCAGATCGGAAAGTTAAAGGCGTTGATATGTACGGCTACACCGGCTTTGGGACTGAGAATATGTTTCGCGCCAAAGTTACCTTGCTTAGAAAGAGGAATCCAGGCATCTTCAACCAACGCTGTTTCATCACTCAGTTCACGGCGTACCAAACTCGAATAGGCATATAAGGTTCCAATCCCGCCTTCAATATCAATCCAGGCATCTTTACGGGTACAGCCTGTCGCCTTGGCAAGCTGGTAAAATTCTTCTTTGCGTTCCATCAAATACTGTGCCACTTGCTTCAGTGCATTGGCACGTTGATGGAAAGTCCATGTAGCAATAGTCGCGCCTTTTTGTTTGGCATACTTCACCACAGCTTGGGTATCGATACCCTGACTGCCGACCTGATAAACAGCTTCACCACTAATGGCATGATACACCGTCCGTAAATCGGCTTGAGCTGTGTATTCCTGACCATAGATCAGTGAGCTTAAGCTTTTGATGGCAATAGGATTATTTCGTGACTCAGTATCTTGATAATCCATTGCGCTTGAGCCGCTAGCTAACTCTAACATTGTAAAACTCCATTTATGATACGTTTTAAAAAGTATTTTAATTTTGATGTTTCATAATTTGTGATTAAAAAGCTGAAATGTCAATCACAAATATCGGTTTAAAAATGATTAGCAATAAAATAAAAATTATATTCATATAAAAAACATAAACTTATCTAAATTAAGCTTTTAAAATTAAATGATACTAATAAATATATATTGATTTTAATTGTGTATCGTTTTAATTTGAATGTATCAACACTTGGGATAAGTGAGGGAACAATGAATAATCAACAACAAATTTTTGATCAAAAGATTGGAAAGGATATTTCTATAGAGCCGAAGGACTGGATGCCGGATGCTTATCGTAAGACTTTGATTCGTCAGATTGGTCAGCACGCACACTCTGAAGTGGTGGGCATGTTGCCGGAAGGCAACTGGATTACCCGTGCACCGACTTTGAAACGTAAAGCAGTGCTGATGGCCAAAGTCCAGGATGAAGCCGGTCATGCTTTATATCTCTACAGTGCTGCAGAAACCTTGGGTGCGGATCGTGACGACATGATGGATAAGCTGATTGCCGGCCGCATGAAATATTCTTCAATTTTTAACTATCCGACCCTGAGCTGGGCTGATGTTGCAGCGATTGGCTGGCTGGTGGATGGTGCAGCGATTGTCAATCAGGTTGCACTGTGCCGTACTTCTTATGGTCCTTATGCACGTGCCATGGTACGCGTCTGCAAGGAAGAGAGTTTTCATCAGCGTCAGGGCTTTGAAGCCATGATGCAATTGGCCAATGGTACGCCGGAACAAAAGCAATTGGCACAGGATGCCGTAAACCGTTTCTGGTGGCCAGCACTGATGATGTTTGGTCCAAGTGATGATAATTCACCGAACAGTGCACAAAGTATGCAGTGGAAAATCAAACTATTCAGCAACGATGAGCTACGTCAAAAATTTGTCGATAACACCGTATCGCAAGTCTTGCAGCTTGGGTTAACGGTCCCCGATCCAGACCTCAAGTTTAATGAAGAAACAGGACATTACCAATTTGGTGAAATCAATTGGGATGAGTTTTTTGCGATTCTTGCAGGCAAGGGACCTTGTAACCATGAGCGTATTGAAGCACGTCGCAAAGCTTGGGAAGGCGGCAAGTGGGTACGTGACTCTGCAGCAGTCTATGCACAAAAACAGCAGAAATATTCAGAAGCACAAAAAGTTGCTTAAAAACAGTTTGGTCAATATAGGGAAATTTGCTCATGAATAACAAAAACAACTGGTCACTTTATGAAGTGTTTGTCCGGAGTAAACAGGGTCTCAGTCACCGTCATGTCGGCAGCCTGCGTGCATCGGATGATGAAGTCGCGCTCCAAAATGCCCGTGATGTCTATACCCGCCGTAATGAAGGCATCAGTATCTGGGTGGTCAAATCCGAATTGATTACCTCTTCACAACCAGATGAAAAAGCAGAATTTTTCGAACCATCACTGGATAAGGTCTACCGTCATCCAACCTTTTATAACATTCCGTCTGGTATCGAGCACATGTAAAGGGAAAGGGGAAGATTATGAAAAATCAAGTGTTGGCAGAATTTCTTTTACATGTGGGTGACAGTCAACTGATCCTGTCACATCGTTTGGCAGAGTGGTGTGGTCATGCACCTGAACTGGAGCTGGATATTGCCTTAGCCAATATTGGGCTGGATTTGCTCGGTCAGGCACGTACCGCACTCAGTCTGGCGGGTGAAGTGGAAGGGCAGGGCCGTGATGAAGACAAACTGGCTTATTTCCGCACAGAGCGTGAATACCGTAATTTGCTGCTGTGCGAACAGCCGAATGGTGACTTTGCCCAGACCTTGGTACGCCAGTGGTTGATGGATCACTACCACGCTTTATTGTTTAGCGCCTTAAGTGCAAGTCAGCATGCAGAACTAGCTGCCTTTGCAGTGAAGTCACTCAAAGAAGTGAAATATCACCAGCGTTTTTCCACCACCTGGATGGAGCGCTTAAGTTTAGGTACAGCAGAAGCACATGAAAAAACCCAGCAAGGTTTAAACCAGTTATGGCGTTTTACCGAGGAACTTTTTGTACTGACGGCTGATGAAAAACAGTTGGTCGATACCGGTGTAATTCCAGATCTTGAAAACTTAAAAGCTCAGTGGCTGGAGACGATTAAAGCCGAATTAGCTCGATTTGAACTAAGCCTGCCAGAGCTGGGCGCTTATCGGAGTGGTGCTAAACAGGGTTTACATACAGAGCATCTCGGTTTTGTTTTGGCCGAACTGCAATATATGCAGCGCTCATATCCAAACATGAACTGGTAATTCGGCACAATCACAGGGAGTGAGTCGCATGAATCTGATTCGACACGTAGAAGATCAATGTTGGGACGTTTTGCAGCAGGTTTCTGATCCAGAGATTCCAGTATTGTCAGTGATTGATCTGGGCATGATTCGTGGCGTCGAGCTGAATCAGCAGGATGAAATTGTGGTGCGACTCACGCCGACCTATAGCGGCTGTCCGGCCACGGATTTATTAAAAGCAGAAATTACCCAGGCTTTCGAGGCGAACGGTTTGACGCCAGTCAAAGTCATTGTTGATCTGTCTGAAGCCTGGACCACGGACTGGATGAGTGAATCGGGCAAACACAAATTACAGCAGTATGGTATTGCACCGCCGCAAGGCCAGTCACATAGCTGTGGTACGCATGTCGCTTTAACAGATGGCATCACCTGTCCACAGTGCTTAAGTAACAACAGTAAATTATTAAGTGAATTCGGTTCGACCGCCTGTAAAGCCTTATATCAATGTCGGGACTGTTTAGAAACTTTTGACTATTTCAAATGTATTTAATGTCTGGTCTAGCGTCTGCATGAACACAAAAAAAGAAATAGCCAAAACGAAAGAGGGATTTTCCAATGAGCCAATTTATACCATTAACCATTAAATCTATTCAGCCACAAACCGAGCAGGCGATCTGCATTGCATTTGATCTCGCACCTGAGCAGATGGATGCTTTTCAATATCAACCGGGTCAGCACCTTACCATTCGGCATTTAACCGATGACGGCGAACTGCGCCGCTGTTACTCCATTTGTAGTGATACTCAGGAAGACATGAGTATTGCAATTAAAAAAATTGATCAGGGTCAGTTTTCAACCTGGGCCAATGAGCATCTCAAAGCGGGCGATGTTGTAGAAGTGATGCCACCACAAGGGGTGTTCTTCCAAAAAGCAGCCAAGACTGGTGGTCAAAATTATCTAGGCTTTGCAGCCGGCAGTGGCATTACGCCAATTTTATCCATTGTAAAGTCGGTGTTAAACCGTCAAGCGGACGCAACATTTACCCTGGTGTATGGCAACCGTTCCTGGAAACAGACCATGTTTTCTGAACAGATCATGGACCTGAAAGACCGCTTTAAAGAACGTCTGCAACTGGTGAATATTTTTTCACGTGAACTGAATGATAGTGAAATCTTTAACGGTCGGATCAACGCAGACAAATTACAGCAGCTGTTTCAGGCGAATCTGATTTCAGCAGATACCGATCATTGTTTTGCCTGTGGGCCTGAAGAAATGATGGCAGCGGTTGAAACGGTATTACCGATTTGGGGTATTCAGTCGAGCAAGATTCACACTGAACGCTTCAATACCGGCACTGCACCGCGAGCAACCGCACAGCAAATTGAAAGCCGCAGTGAAGAACGCGTCAATATTATTCTGGATGGCCGTGAGCTGATTATTGAAGTATCCAAACAGGATGACAGTATTTTAGATGCTGCGCTACGTGCCGGGGCAGACCTGCCATATGCCTGCAAGGGCGGCGTCTGTGCAACCTGTAAATGTAAGGTGTTAGAGGGTCAGGTTGAAATGACTGTGAATTACAGTCTGGAAGAAGATGAAATCCAGAAAGGTTATGTACTGAGCTGTCAGGCACGTCCGACCACAGCCAATGTACGTCTGAGTTTTGATGAATAAGCACGGAATTAATCGCTGAGCACAGCAGGAGTTCAAGGATGACCTACATTAAAACCAGCTCACCCAAGCCAGGTGTGGTACTGATTGAGCTGAATCGCCCGGAAAAGCGCAATGCCTTAAACAATGCCACCTTGCAAGACATTGCAGCCTGTTTACAGGACTTGGAAACAGAGGCTGCTGTGAAAGCCGTGGTCATCACCGGAAATACACAATGCTTTGCTGCCGGTGCTGATTTAAATGAGCTGGCGCAGTTAGATGTGGTCAGCATCCAGCAGGATCAGCGCCCCTTGCTTTGGAAAAAAATTGATGAATTTTCCAAGCCTTTAATCATGGCCGTGAATGGCTATGCCTTGGGTGCCGGTTTTGAGTTGGCTTTGCATGGTGACATGGTGCTGACTGGAGAAAATGCCCAGTTCGCCTTGCCTGAGATTGGTTTAGGGATGCTGCCGGGTGCCGGTGGAACCCAGCGCCTGGCCCGTCTGGTCGGTCAGCAATTGACGATGCGCTGGGCCATGACCGGTGAAATGATTTCGGCACAGACTGCATTGCAACATGGCATTAGCAGCCAGGTTTGTCCGGCAGAACTGACCGTGCAATACGCACTGGAACTGGCAGAAAAAATTGCCAAGCAGGCACCGCTCGCCATTCGTGCCATCAAGCAATCTTTGAAGTCTATTCATGAAGTGACTTTAAGTCAGGGACTTAAATTAGAGCGTCAACATTTTTTCTGGCTGGCTGCAACCCAGGATCGCCAAGAAGGCATTAATGCATTTTTAGAAAAACGAAAACCAGAATTTAGAGGTGTGTAATGGAATATCAAACAATTATTGTCGAAGAAAAAAATGCAGTGGGCTACCTGACCTTTAACCGTCCAAAACAGCTCAACAGCTTTAATGAAACCATGCATCAGGAAGTCTCCAAGGTCATCAAGGCTTGGGCCAAAGACAGTCAGATTCGTACCGTGGTGATTTCAGCTGAAGGTCGCGGTTTCTGTGCCGGTCAGGATTTAAATGACCGTGTGGTTGATCCGAATGCCGATGCACCGGACTTAGGCCTGTCGATTGAAAAATACTACAACCCTTTGATCAAGCTGATTACTGAAATGCCAAAACCAGTAATTTGTGCGGTGAATGGTGTGGCAGCAGGGGCAGGCGCCAATATTGCCTTGGCTTGTGACATTGTGATTGCCGCAAAATCAGCCTCATTTATTCAAGCCTTTTGCCGTCTTGGCCTGGTCCCGGATTCAGGCGGTACCTGGTTCCTGCCGCGTCTGGTCGGGCGTGCCCAAGCAATGGGACTTGCCATGCTCGGCGATAAAATTCCGGCTGAACGCGCAGTACAACTCGGCATGATCTGGCAGGTGGTTGAAGATGAGCAACTGCAAGCAGAATCGAGAAAATTGGCAGAGCATCTGGCGCAGCAACCGACCTATGGTCTGTCACTGATTAAAAAAGCCATTCATGCTGCGGCTGAAAATAATCTGGATCAGCAGTTAATTCTAGAGCGTGATTTACAACGTTTGGCAGGTCGATCAAGTGACTATAAAGAGGGTGTACAAGCCTTTATGCAGAAGCGTACGCCTGAATATAAAGGATGCTAAATCATGCAACAGATCAATTTAGAGCAAGTAAAAGTTGCTGTGGTCGGTGCTGGGACTATGGGGATTGGCATTGCGCAACTGGCAGCCATGCATGGACATCCGACCTATGTGTTTGATGTTGATAGCAGCAAAGTTCAGAGTGCTTTAAGCGCTTTTGAAACACAGCTCGGCAAGCGGGTACAAAATGGCAAAATGACCCAGCAATTGCTGGAGAGTACCTTAGCAAACTTGATCGTGGCAGAGGATATTCAGCAGCTTGCCGATGCGGGCTTAATTATTGAAGCCATTGTCGAAAAGAAAGAAGTAAAACAACACCTGTTTCAGCAGCTCGCTGCCATTTGCCCGGAACAGACCATTTTTGCATCTAATACTTCATCGATTTCCATTACCGCAATTGCTGCTGCAATTCCGCATCCGCAGCGGGTGATTGGGCTGCATTTCTTTAATCCGGCACCCGTGATGAAGCTGGTCGAAGTGATCCGCGGACTGAAAACCTCAATAGCCATTGCCGATGCAGTATTGGAATTGATGAAGGACTGGAATAAGGTTCCAGTCAGAGCCAAATCGACTCCCGGTTTTATCGTCAATCGTGTCGCGCGCCCGTATTATGCCGAAGCCTTTCGTGCCTTGCAGGAAAATGTCACCACACCGGAACAGCTTGATTTTATCATGCGTGAATGTGGCCGTTTTGCCATGGGACCCTGTGAACTCACGGACTTGATTGGACAGGATGTTAATTTTTCGGTGACGCAAAGTGTCTATCAGGAGTTTTTCTATGAGCCACGCTACCGGCCATCCTTGATTCAAAAAGAACTGGTCGATGCAGGCTGTTATGGCCGCAAGTCCGGTCAGGGTTTTTATGATTACGCTCAGGCCAAGCCTATACCAGCATATGAATTGCCTGTCAGTTATGCCAAGTCGCTGAATAAGCTCAAAGTCACGGTAAAAGGTGAATGGCTGCATTCATCAGCACTGATTGAACGTTTAAAACAGGCATCTCATGTGGAACTCAGTTTTCAGGCGGCACAACAGAATGAAATCCTGATTGGTGATCTTTCCCTGCGTTTGTCGCTTGGAGAGTCGGTTGAACTGGCTTATCCGCATGACCTGGTGGTGTTGATGGACTGGCATGCAGACTGGAGCAGTGCTCAGGCGATTCCAGTGGTGACATCACCGGCTTGTAGTGAAAAACAGCGTCAAGCGGTAGAGCTACTCTTCATAGGTATGAATGTGATACCCATTTGGACTAAGGATCATCCAGGTCTTTATGTTATACGTAGTATCACCATGCTGGTGAATGAAGCATGTGAGGCCGTATTGCATGATATTTCATCAGAACAAGATATTGATTCTGCTATGAAATATGGCGTTAATTACCCTTGTGGTCCATTTGAGTGGGCAGATAGAATTGGGTATTACACAATTTTACAGATCTTGGAAAATATGTATCAAATTTATGGTGAAGATCGCTATAGAACGAGTATATATTTAGCAAAGAAAGTGGTGCAGGGACATGCACAGAAAACTCAGCAGCAACCATTACGCGTTGCTGGCTAAAAGGAAAAATCATGGAACAGGTTTATATTTTTGATGCAATCCGTACCCCGATCGGACGCTATGCCGGTGCTTTAAGCAGTATCCGTACTGATGATCTGGCTGCCTTACCCATTCAGTATTTAAAGAACCAGCATCCAGATTTGCCTTGGGCTGAACTGGATGAAGTCATTTTAGGTTGTGCCAATCAGGCCGGTGAAGATAACCGTAACGTTGCCCGTATGGCTACTTTGCTCGCAGGACTGCCTGAATCTGTTCCGGCAATCACCGTGAACCGCTTATGTGCTTCAGGTCTGGATGCCATTGGACTGGGAGCACGTGCCATCAAATCGGGTGAAGCACAATTTATCTTGGCTGGTGGGGTGGAATCCATGAGTCGTGCACCTTATGTGCAATCCAAACCCACGACTGCCTTCAGCCGTATCCCTGAAATCTATGACACTACCATTGGCTGGCGCTTTATCAACCCAAAATTTAAAGCGCAGTTTGGGGTCGACAGCATGCCGGAAACTGCAGAGCATGTGGCCGAGAAATACCAGATTAGCCGAGCAGATCAAGATTTATTTGCCTATCACAGCCAGCAGAAAACTGCAGTAGCACAGCAGAAGGATATTTTTGCCGAAGAAATTCTGCCAGTAGAGGTGAAAGGTCCGAAGAAAACCACGCTCACCATTTCCCAAGATGAGCATCCCCGTGCAGAGACCACTTTAGCAAACCTGACCGCTTTGAAAACACCTTTTCGTAAAGAAGGCGGTTCAGTCACTGCTGGCAATGCTTCGGGTGTCAATGATGGTGCAGCTTGCGTATTGCTCGGGAATCAGCAGTTTGCCGAGCAGTATGGTTTGAACCCGAAAGCCAAAGTGATCGGGATGGCCAGCGCCGGTGTTGAAGCCAAATATATGGGCATTGGTCCGGTACCTGCTGTGCAGAAAGTCTTAAAGCAGACCGGACTCAGTCTGGAACAGATGGACGTGATTGAGCTGAATGAAGCTTTTGCAGCGCAGTCACTGGCAGTGATTCGTGAACTGGGTCTGCAAGATGATGATTTGAGAATCAACCCGAATGGTGGAGCCATAGCCTTGGGGCATCCACTCGGCATGAGTGGCACGCGTCTGGTGATCACGGCCATGAAAGAACTGAAACGTCGTCATGGAAAATATGCACTCTGCACCATGTGTGTTGGTGTCGGTCAAGGTGTTGCCCTGATTCTAGAAAATATGGATTAAGAACATCATTCAATTAATGAAATAAATCGTGGTCAGGATGACTGCGTCAGGAGTAAAAAGATGAATAACAATGCAATGGAAAAAATTGAAACAGTATCGGTTGATGAGTTACGTAGTGTCCAGCTTCAGCGTATGAAAAAGACCCTACAGCATGCTTATCAGAACAGTCCGGTTTATAAAAAGAAATTTGATGATGCGGGTGTGCATCCAGATGATTTTAACTCTCTGGAAGACCTGGCTAAATTCCCGTTTACCACCAAACAGGATTTACGCGATAACTATCCTTTTGGCATGTTCGCTGTGCCACAGGAACAGATCGTACGAGTGCACGCATCTTCTGGCACCACCGGTCAGCCTACCGTGGTCGGTTATACCCAGAATGATATCAATACCTGGTCTGATGTGGTGGCGCGTTCTCTGCGAGCTGCAGGTTTGACCAGCAAAGATATCATTCAGGTGTCTTATGGTTATGGTCTGTTCACGGGTGGTCTAGGCGCACATTATGGGGTTGAACGCTTGGGTGCAACCGTAATTCCAATGTCAGGTGGACAAACTGAACGTCAGGCGCAGCTGATTCATGACTTCAAACCGACGGCACTGATGGTCACCCCATCTTACTGCCTGAATATTATTGAGGCACTTGAGAAAAAATTTGGTACAGCCAAAAACTGTTCAATTAAAACTGGAGTCTTTGGTGCAGAACCGTGGACCAATGAGATGCGTAAGGAAATCGAAGAACGTCTTGGGATTAATGCCTTGGATATTTATGGCTTATCTGAAGTCATGGGCCCCGGCGTGGCGATGGAATGTCTGGAATCTAAAGATGGTCCAACCATCTGGGAAGATCATTTTTATCCGGAAATTATCAATCCTGAAACCGGTGAAGTGCTGGAAGATGGTGAACTGGGTGAGCTGGTCTTCACCACCATTACCAAAGAAGGCATGCCGGTGATTCGTTATCGTACCCGTGATTTAACCCGGTTATTGCCAGGGACAGCCCGAACCATGCGCCGTATGGATAAAATTGTGGGGCGCAGTGATGACATGATGATTATCCGTGGCGTGAATGTATTCCCGTCCCAGATTGAAGAGCAGATTTTACAGATCCAGCAACTCATCCCGAACTATCAAATCCATATTTGTAAACATGGACATATGGATACATTGCATATCCGTACCGAAATGCGTAAAGATAGTAGCGATATTATGGCACATCAGCTGGCAACTCAGCTTAAAGGGCAGATTAAAACCATGGTGGGTATTAGTGTCAGTGTGGAAGTGTTGCCAGAAGGCACTCTGCCACGCTCTGAAGGTAAGGCACAGCGTGTGTTTGATATCCGAAAGTCTGCATAAGCTCTACGGGATGATCGGTCTATGACTGGTCATTCAGTTTTTAAAAGGTAAAGTTAAACGAAATGAATCCGAAATTAAAACAAAGCATCGATGACTTTATTCGCAATGAAGCACTGAGCGGGACTTCATTAATCATGACTATCTTTGGTGACTGTATTTTTCACCACGGTGGCATTATCAGTCTGGCCAGTTTAATCCAGTTGATGGACGTCTTTGGCTTTAACGAGAGATCCGTTCGTACTGCCGTATTTCGCCTGGTTCAAAATGGCTGGCTGGTTTCGGAGAAAATTGGTCGAACCAGTTATTATCGGGTGACTGAAAGCAGCCGTCAGCGCTTTATTATGGCAGATCAAAAAATTTACAGTTTTACTCATCAGGAATGGGATCAGAAATGGGATCTGGTGCTGCTGAGTTCGGTTGAACTGGAAAATAAACTGCTCTTAAAAAAAGAACTGGAATGGCTGGGTTTTGCCAATATTGCCACCAATGTCATGGCTTATCCGGGTTGTGATCACCACAAACTGCAAAACTTGCTGTTAAATTTAAAAATGACAGAGCAAGTGGTGGTATTTAAAGCAGAAACTTTACTGTTATGGCAGGAATCTTACCCAACTGTAAAACGCATGGTAGAGACGAATTGGCCGGTTCAGGAGTTGTATCAACGTTATGAAAAATTCATTGCGGTGTTTAGAGAGTTTTTTCATCTAGTCGAAAATGAAGATGAGTTCGATTCGGTACAGGCCTTTCAACTGCGAATTTTACTCATTCATCAATATCGTCGCATTTTATTAAA
The DNA here is from genome assembly GCF_045628685.1 of Acinetobacter sp. GTDB lineage: Bacteria > Pseudomonadota > Gammaproteobacteria > Pseudomonadales > Moraxellaceae > Acinetobacter. Next base: position 29,682 of record NZ_JAZQPV010000053.1, on the reverse strand, counting down.
AGATCCAAACTTGCCATTTGAATTATTACCATCAAACTGGTTATCCATCAGTGCCCGAAACTTAAGCAGTAACTTGTATCAAACCGTGGTGACTGCGGGTGAAGAATTTTTCATGGATATCGCACGGACTTCAGAAGGCTCCATGCCCCCTGTGCATCCGCAATTTTACAAACGCTTTGGTGGTTTGCGTCAGCAAGAAATCAGCTATTAAAGTAATTAATTATTCAAACCATCAGATTTTAAAGGAATAAAAAGATGCCTTGTTATGCTATAGATGGTGTGATCCCTGTGGTCAGTCCGCAAGCTTATGTGCATCCGACTGCAGTGCTCATTGGTGATGTTGTGATTGAGGCGGGGGTCTATATTGGCCCTTTCGCGGCCTTAAGAGCCGATTTTGGTGGAATTCGTATTCAGAAAAATGCCAATGTGCAAGACTCATGCACCATTCATGGTTTTCCCGGCAGTGTGACCTTAGTGGAAGAATATGGTCATATTGGACATGGCGCAATTTTACATGGCTGTATTATTCGCAAAAATGTGCTGGTCGGAATGAACAGTGTCATTCTGGATGAAGCAGAAATTGGCGAAAATAGTATTATTGGTGCCAATAGCACGGTCAAAGCCAAAGCCCAGATTCCTGAAAATTCACTGGCTCTCGGTAGTCCAGCCAAAGTGATGCGTAGCTTGGAGGCGAAAGAGATTGCATGGAAAACTAAGGGTACCGAACAGTATATTGAATTGACACAGCGCTGTTTGTCCACCATGCACGAAGTTTTACCCTTGTTGGAAGATTCAGCAGATCGGCTCACCTATCAACACTTCAATGCGGAACATGTTATCAAGCCTAACAGTTGATTTTTAAGAGCAGCGAAAACAACATTTCAACAGAGATATTTTTTCAAGCTGCCCGGATTAACTGACAACCTGGGTATTTGGTCTGCCTAATGGGGTTAATTTATTCAGGATATAAGCTTCATTAGAACGAAGCTGTATGATTATCATTGCTCTAACTTAAAAAGCGTCTCTATGGTAATTGATCACTTTATTCTTTGAGACCATGCATCTTGGTTTCCCTCAAAAGCTTTGGGCGATGATCTGATATTTTTTCTTTTATGGCCTTAAAGATCTGAATACTTCAAGGCTGATATAAAGAATAAAGCGATTTTCAAGCATTAAGTCAGATTGAAACTGGAACGAATACGCTCAATCAACAAATGATTTGATTCAGACAAATGCATGTTCTTCCGCACCATCAGCTGAGTTTGTGCAGTATTACAGAGTTCTGAATCGATGGTGAGTGACACCGCCTGACCATCTTTTATTGCATCTGCGATATCTGCATAGCGCATGGCGGAAATGCCATGTCCAGCCACGACATAATTTTTTAAGGCATAGATAGAATTGGTGGTCAGACCAATATTCAGACTCACCTGTAAACGTCCCATTTCACTGTCGAGTAACTGACGAAATCCATGGCCTACGGGCATTAAAGCAAATTTATAGGCTGAGATTTCGGACAGACAAACGCTACGTTTTAGTTCAGCCAAAGGATGACTAGAGGGCACAGCTAAAATAAATGGTTCTACTTTATGGGCAATGGTGCTGATGTCTGCATGAAATGGAGGATTATAGGCCAGTCCCATATGCGCCAGACTATCAACAATATGTCTTACGACATGATTGCCACTCATTAATTCTAACTGAATTTCAAGATTTGGATACTTATGATGCACGTGTCGGAGTACATCATAAATCATGTGTTGCATATAACTTTCACTGGAGACAAGGTTGACTTTGCCGAGTTGAGAAGATTGCAACTGAAATAAACTGTCAAATAACTCATTTTCACGGTTTTTATTTTCTTTGAAATACTCAAGCACCAAATAGGCTGCATCGGTTGGAATAATATGTCGCCCTTTGCGCTTAAATAATTGTATTTTTAATTCGGCTTCAAAGAGTTGAATTTGTCGGCTCATGGCTGACTGTTCAATATTCAATATATCTGCAGCTTTACGCATAGAGCCAAACATCATAACTGTATAGAAATAACGCAAACGTTTTTCATTGATTCCGTTCAAGGGCGCAAGGAATTGCAAGTTTCTGTCCATAAAACTACTGATGCCTTAAAAGCATCAGTATGCCTAATAAATTACATTGTTATCAAGTTAACTGCATGTTTACATGACTTTGGCAAGAATAAAAAAGATCTGGATAAAAAGGAGTTTTTGATGGACTTAAATAAAGCTGACCCAAAGCGGCTAGATACAGTTTATAAAAAAGTGACCTGGCATTTACTGCCATTTCTATTACTGTGTTACTTTTTTGCCTACCTGGATCGAATCAACATTGGATTTGCAAAATTACAAATGCAGCAGGAGCTGGGTTTTAACGATGCTATTTATGGCATGGCAGCCGGAATCTTTTTTTTAGGCTATGTGCTGTTTGAAGTGCCCACCAACCTCTATTTTGAAAAAATAGGTGCAAGGAAAACCATTACCCGCATCATGATTTTGTGGGGCCTAACCTCAATGTCGATGCTGTTTGTCACCACCCCGCAGATGTTCTATGTCTTACGCTTTCTGTTAGGTGTATTTGAGGCTGGATTTGCTCCGGGCATGATTTTCTATCTGACCTACTGGTACTCTGGCGCACGCATGGCACGGGTGATGGCGATTGTGATGCTTGCCGGGCCTTTGGCTGGCATGTTAGGTGCGCCTTTATCAACCCAGATTATGGGTGCTTTCCATGAAAGTCAGGGCCTATCCGGCTGGCAATGGTTATTTTTGTTAGAGGCTATTCCTACCGTAATGTTGGGCATCGTGGCCTATTTTTACTTAACCGATCATCCCTCGCAAGCAAAATGGCTTTCCCAAGAGGAAAAAGCCTTGTTAGTGAGAGAGATTTCCCAGCATCAGGCTGCAACCAGTCATAATAATTTTAAGGCCGTATTAAAAGATCCATGGATCTATTTCATGGCATTGGCCTATTTCTCGATCATTTGTGGAATTTACGCCATTGGTTTCTGGCTTCCCTCTTTATTGAAATCGGCTGGTATACAGAATTTGCAAATGATTGGCTGGTTGGTTGCGATCCCTTATTTATGTGGTGCCATTTTCATGACCATTTTTGCCCGCAGTTCGGATAAATGGCAGGAACGTAAATGGCATAGTGTGGTACCGACGGTATTGGCTGGAATCAGTTTAATTTTGTCAGTCATCAGCGGGAATTTTATCCTGTCATTTATTGCGATCTGTACCGCGACCGCCTTTATGTTTAGCGCCTATACAATTTTCTGGTCAATTCCATCCAAATATTTAACCGGTACAGCGGCGGCGGGGGGAATTGCACTCATTAACAGTATTGGATTGCTTGGTGGCTTTGTCAGTCCCAATATTATGGGCTTGGCGCAAACGATGACTCAATCTTTACTTGCAGGCTGGATCGCCATTGCACTGATCATGATTTTGGGCGGTCTCATCTTAATTTATGCTTTTAGCTTAAAAAAGGAGAGAGAGCCTGAAGCGATAACATCAGCCAGTCTCCTCACAGATGAATAAAACTGATTTTTATAAGATGCAGGACGATAAATCATGAAGAAAATTATCATTGCGGGCTTTCAACATGAAACCAATACCTTTGCACCGACTAAAGCAAGGTATCAGGATTTTGTACAGGGTGGAGGATTCCCCCCGCTCACTCGAGGTGCAGAAATCCTAAAATTTCGTGAGCAAAATATTCCAATTGGTGGCTTTATTCAGGAAGCAGAACAGTTAGGTTATCAACTCTTACCGGTGATCTGGGCAGCTGCTTCGCCCTCAGCACATGTAGAACAGGACACTTATCAACGTATTTGCGATGAAATAATAGCTGCCATTCATAATATCACTCAGGTTGATGCGATTTATCTGGATCTGCACGGCGCTATGGTGGCTGAACAGGTAGATGATGGTGAAGGAGAATTGTTAAGGCGTATCCGTGAAGTAGTAGGTCTGGACATTCCTGTTATTGCTAGCCTGGACTTTCATGCCAATGTGACTCAAGCGATGTTTACACAGAGTGATGTACTCATGTCATATCGCACCTATCCGCATGTCGATATGGCAAAAACCGGACAACGCTGTGCCCAATTGCTGGAGCAAATATTTCAGGGTAAAAAACTCCATAAAAAAATGTATAAGCTGCCGTTTTTGATCGCCTTAAATGCGCAATGCACTGAGCTGGAGCCGACTCAGTCCTGTATGACCTTACTCGAACAGCTAGAACAAAAGACCTCTGTCCAGATGAATTTCACGCCCGGTTTCCCAGCGGCAGATTTTGCTGAATGTGGCGGATGCATTTGGGGCTATAGTGAAAGCGCTTTGCAGTTAGAGCAAGCAATGCAAAGCTATATAGCGCATGTGCTTCAACAAGAACCCCACTGGAATATGGAATTTTTATCACCTGATCATGCTATCCAGCAAGCACTCAAATTAATTCAACAAGAGAAGAGTGTAACAAAGCCTATCGTGATTGCAGATACTCAGGATAACCCGGGCGCTGGCGGTGATTCTAATACCACTGGTATGTTATATGCCTTGTATCGTCATCAGGTTAAAAATGCATTGATTGGCTTAATTGCTGATCCAGTGCTGGTGCAGCAAGCTTATCAGCTTGAAGTTGATCAGCACTTTCATACGCAATTGGGCGGAACATCGGGTATCACAGGAGATTTTCCATTCGCAGGTGGATTTAAAATCAAAGCCTATAGTGATGGAAAATTCAGATATGCCGGACCCATGATGCATGGGGTTGAGGCGGATATTGGTCCGAGTGTATTACTGGAAATAGCAGGCATTGAAATTGCGGTCAGTTCCTATAAAGCCCAGTTACTGGATCGTAATATGTTTAAAATTTTTGGCATAGCACCTGAAGAAAAATCGATTATAGTGGTGAAAAGCTCTGTACATTTTCGTGCCGATTTTCAAGATATGGCCGCTGCTATTTTAGTTGCGAAATCTCCAGGTGCTATGCAAGCAGATCCGAATGATCTCCCTTGGCAAAAGATTAATCCTGACATACGGCTAGTGCCTTTGGGAGAAAGTTTGGCGCAACATGATCAGCCATTACGTTGGAATATTTAACGCAAAGCTATTTAACAGACTAAATCTACTATGATTGAGTCTATTTCTCGATAAGATCCATATTCTTGATGTGAGGGTAGATCAATCCAACTGACTTTTGCAGATCTTGACCAAATTTAGGAGCTTTAATAGACCACCTCGGCTGAAATCTGCAAGAGCTAGCCGAAAATGGACAGGAATCCAGAATTTCATTCAAACTCAAAAAATACTTATAAATCCAATTAGAAACTTGTAGTAAATTAGACTTCTTGCGAAAGTTAATTTAACAGTATGCAGTTCACCATTCCAGTAATTAAATTCATTCTTAGATCAATTCGCAAGTGGTCTAATGCTCATCCACATGCTTCTTTAAAAAATCATTCCATCACAATTCAATCAACTTGGCTCCATAAATAGGTATATCTACCTATATAAATAGGCATTTTTATATGCTGCTCCCCATACTTCTCATTATTGTATTAGGGCAGTTTAAGTATCAGTACTTAACTTCTGCCTAATCAGAACACTGATTCATCCTTATATTTCACAGGCATATTCTCGGACTAGATTAAGTCATGCGCTTAGTGGAAGTTAAAGCTTCTATTAAGGAAGACTTAACGATCTGAGGAATTGCTGCAAATGACAGCTAAACATCTAAAATCAATAGTATTAGCCACAAGTCTTTTGGGCTGTACGCCATTTGTAGTTGCAGCTGAAAATGGGGGAAGTGCTTATCCTGATGGTACGGATAGCTTTTTAGGGGGCGCAATGCCACCTCCAGGTACCTATTTGATCAATTACAACCAATTTTATTCGGCAGACAAATTCAAAAATGATCATCCTGTATTTGATGATTTCAAACTCGATACCTTCGCAACCGTTGCACGCGGTATTTATGTCAGTGATAAAACCTTTCTGGGTGCCAACTGGGGCATGCATGCCTTCCTGGTCTATGCCAATGCCGACATCACCTTAGGTGGCGGGCAGGATGAAAAAACGGCTTTAGGTGATGTGATTATCGATCCATTTCTATTGGGTTGGCATCAAGGCGACTGGCATGTCTCTACCGGGGTAGATTTTTATATTCCTGTCGGTTCTTACAACAAGAATAAACTTGCCAATATTGGTCGTAACTACTACACCATTCAACCGATTGTGGCAGCCACATATCTCAACAAACAAGGTATCGAAGTTACCACCAAGTGGATGTACGACATCAACTTTGAAAATAAAGATACCCAATACCAATCAGGCAATGCTCTGCATGTGGACTACATCGTAGCAAAACACATGGGACCAGTTGCAGTCGGTCTAGGTGGTTATGTTCATCGCCAGCTTGAAGGTGACTCGGGTGAAGGCGCAATTCTTGGTGACTTTAAGGCCAAAGCAGCCAGTATTGGACCACAAGTGCGCTACCAATTCGCTAAAGGTATATCGGTTGCTGCCAAATACCAAAAAGAATTTGACGTTGAAAACCGACCTGAAGGTCAAAAGTTTGCATTCGATATCACTATTCCTTTTTAAGACCAACATATTGCAGTAGGGGAAAATTATGAAAATTGAAAATCAAGATTATGCCGCTGGTAGTAAAAATGCAGTTGATTATCTTATCGTCAATGAATACTCAGGCGGTATTGTCGGGCCGAGCCAGCGCATGCTGGGTCCACTGCAAAATGGCGGTACCTTAAAAACAGGTACACCACCGGGCTGTTGGGGTCCAATGATTACACCTGCATTCCAGGGTGGTCATGAAGTAACATTGCCAGTATTTATCGAAGGTGCAGAAGTTGGCGATGCTGTTGCGCTCAAAATCAAGAAAATGAAAGTAACATCGATTGCGACCTCTTCAGGTGTGATGAGCTTTGTTGAAGGTCGCTATCATGGCGACCCGTTTGTGGCGAAATACTGTAGCGCATGTGGTACAGAACAGCCTGCAAGTTATGTTGAAGGCATTGGTGAAGATGCGATTCGCTGCAAAAATTGCGATGCAGAAGTCAGCGCCTTTGAATTTTCCCACGGCTATGTAATTGTGCTTGATGAAGAAAATAAAGTCAGCTTGACGGTTAATCAAGAGATTGCTAACAAACTTGCCGGCAATGCCAATGAATTGTCTGCGCTGCCTGAGCATGCGGCACAACATTCAATTTTATCGCTTGCACGTGCAGACATGCCGGGTGTTGCAGCACATATGCGTCCATTCCTCGGCAATATTGGTACCACACCAACACGTGACTTGCCGGACTCGCACAACTGTCATGACTTTGGTCAGTACCTGATTAATGCACCACACAAATTTGGCATGACTGAAGAGGAATTGCTTGCAGCAAAAACCGACGGCCATATGGACACCAATTCGATTCGTCCAGGATGTATTTTGATCTGTCCGGTCAAAGTGCCAGGGGCAGGCGTGTACATGGGCGACATGCATGCACAGCAAGGTAATGGCGAAATCGCAGGTCATGCAACAGACGTCTCAGGTGAAACAGAACTTCAGGTTGAAGTCATTAAAGGCTTAACCATTGATGGTCCAATCCTGCTGCAAGCGGCAGATGATCTGCCACCGATGGCACGTCCATTTACCAAAGACGAAAAAGCCAAAGTCAAAGCACTCGGAGAACGTTGGGGTCAAACTGAAATCGAAGAGAGCGGTCCAATCACCTTTATGGGAACCGGTAAAAACCTGAATGATGCCACTGAAAACGCCTTAAACCGCGCGGCGAAAACCACAGGTTTAAGCTACGACGAAGTCATGAACCGTTGCACGATTACAGGTTCAATTGAAATTAGCCGTTTGCCGGGCATGGTACGCGCAACCTTCCTTTGCCCAATGCCAATTCTTGAAAAACTCGGAATCGCTGACCTCGTTCGCGAGCACTACCAAATTTAATTGAACAGGCAGTGGCTGAGCCACTGCAAATCTAAAACTATAACTTGAAAAGGAATGTCAAATGAACAGTGAATCTAAATTACGTTGGGGCGAGTTATACCCAGAACTCGGCATTGAACCCATTCCCACAGAACCGTGTATTTCTCCGGAAATTTACCAAGAAGAAATCGACAAAGTATTTTCAAAAGTATGGCTAAAAGTGGGTCGCGTAGAAGAAATTCCAAAGAAAGGCGATTACAAAGTTAAGCGCATTGATTTTGCTAAAACCTCTGTGATTTTAATGCACGGCAAAGATGGGCAAATTCGTGGTTTCCATAACATCTGCTCACACCGTGGCAACAAAGTTGTGGTTGAAACCGACAATGAAACTTTCGGTTCAAGCAAGGCTGCAGTGGTGACTTGCCGCTTCCATGGCTGGGTTTACGATGCTAAAGGCGATTTAATCAATGTTCCTGAAGAAGAGAAATTCACTTCTTGTTTCGATAAAGGTCATAACGGTCTAGCACCGGTACGTACTGAAGTCTGGGAAGGCTTTATTTTCATTAATTTAGACAATGAAGGCACCCAAAATGTTGAAGAATTCCTGGGCGGTATGGGCACGCATTTGGGCGGCTATCCATTCCATGAAATGGAAGAATGCTTTGCTTATAACACGCTGCTGAACTGTAACTGGAAAGTGGCACATGACGCATTTGCTGAGGCTTATCACGTCGCGACGATTCACGCGGGTTCATTCCCAAATGTCTTTGCATCTGGCCTGCAAGAAGTACAACTATTTGGCGACCACCGTACCTGTGCAGTCTGCTTAACTAAAAATGCCAACCCTAAACCAGCTGCGGCACTTTCCGGAGAAATTACCGGAGCATCACTGGTCAATCACTATGAACGTACGCAACTCCCGAGTTCAGTGAACCCAAATGACCGTGATGATTTTTCATTCGAGTTATCCGTGATCTTCCCGAATATTTTGGTGCATGTGACAGAAGGCGTGTGGTTCACCCATCAATTCTGGCCAGTGGGTCACAATCAAACCCGTTGGGAAGGTCGTTACTACTTACCGAAAGCGAAAAAATATTCTGAACGTTGGGCACAAGAGTTTGCACAAGTTTTACAGCGTAATGCATGGCTAGAAGATACTGCAACGATGGAAGATACCCAACAAGCACTTGAATCTAAAGCAAAGAAAGTCATGCATCTACAAGACGAAGAAATTCTGATTCGTCATGGTTATCACGTACTTGAACAATACCTCAACCGCGCATAAGGAGAATTTGCATGACACAACTTATTTCACAACTTCCTGCTGATTTTGCTGTTCTTGAAACTTTTGTCGCAACATGGGCTTTGGGCACTTCCAAACAACGTCATCAGCAACGATTGCAATCGACTTCGGCTGAACTGCAGGCATTCTACGATGCGATTTTGCCTGAAATGCGCAAATTATTGGCCGCACTCGATGAATATGAATTGGGTACTTTGCCTGAAGAATTACACAAGTTGTATTGGCTAAGCCTAAGTTTCGCAGAAGTTGCACCGCATATTGAACTGTACAAAGGCTCAGTTGGCGTACCTTATGCCTTTGAAGAAAAACGCTTTATTTATGAAACAGGCGATGTAGTAAACGTTTAAAAGGACTTGAATATGAGCCAGCACAATCTGGAAGCACGTTTACACTATCTAGAAAGCTGTGAGGCGATTCGAAGTCTGGTGGGTCGGTACGCTACAGCGGCCGACCAACGCAATAATCCCCAAATTTTACAGCATTTATTTCATAGCGATGCCGTTTGGACTGCCAATGGTTTTGGTGAATATCAGGGTCGTCAAAATATTTTAGATGCATTGTCGAGCATTGCTGAAGCGCAGATTTTATGGAGTCTGCACATTATGGCTATGCCTGATATACAGATTATTGATGAATGCAATGCAACCGCAAGTTGGATGCTTTGGGAAGTCTGTCACTTTGCCCAAGCTACGGCTGAAAAGAATCAGCCTGCATCAATGAATTGTTTGGGTGGTTTTTATCATTCTGTCATTCGCCGAGATGAAGACGGGATTTGGAAATTTGAGCGTGTTGAACTCAACCTGACATTTACCCAACCGTATCCAACGGCGTAAATACAAGGTCTGCAGCAATCACAGCATTAAAGAGGAATTTATAAAATGAGAAAAATTGCAATTATTGGTGGTGGGCAAGCAGGTTTATTACTGGCGTTCTCATTAATTGAAAAAAAATATGATGTGACTTTATATGTAGACCGGCCTGCGGATGAACTTTTGCATGGCCGTATGGTGAGTACCACCATGTTTTTTGCCAATACTTTAGAAGTCGAACGTAAATTGGGTCTGAACTTCTGGGATGGTAAGGCTCATCACGGACAAGCCATTCATGTTGACTTCCGTGCACCAGATGGCAGCGTTGCACTACCATTGACGGGTTTTTTACATGAAAATAAAGGTATCGCGATGGATCAGCGGACCAAGTATCACCGCTGGTTAGAAGAATATCCACGTCGTGGCGGTAAGTTGGTTATTCAAAATGTCAGCCCTGAAGATTTAGAAGTAATTTCCACTGAAAATGACTTAACCATCCTGGCGGCAGGCAAGGGCAATATCACTAGCCTGTTCAAACGCAATGAATCCCGTTCAGTGCATCAGGCTCCGCCACGCAAACTGGCTGCAGCTCTCGTAGTCGGTGATGATTTATGCGGTGCTGACAGTTGGAAAGGCTTACCATCACAAAGCTTGCACTTCAATTTTGTTGCAGGTGCAGGCGAATACTTCAGTATGCCATTCTATAGTCATACCCATGGTCCATGCCGTAGCTTCCTGTTTGAATGCGTACCAAATGGCCCGATGGATATCTTTGATGACGTGACTAGCGGCGAAGAAATGCTGCAACGCATGAAAGAAGCAGTAGCCAAAGTCACACCAGACCAAAACTTCCGCATGGTCGACAATATCGAACTGAGCGATCCGAATGCCTGGTTAAAAGGTGCGTTCCGTCCGGAAGTCCGTCATCCGGTCGCGACTTTAGAAAATGGTGCGGCGATTTTGGGCATCGGCGATACAGTGATGGTGAATGACCCGATTGCCGGTCAAGGTGCGAATAATGCCACCCGTATGGTGGAGCATTATTTACAAGCGATTCTTACGCATGGTGATGAAGCCTTTACTGCTGAGTGGATGACCCAAGTCTTTGATGAATTTTGGGAATATTCAGGTCGCTATACCACTGAATTTACAAACCTGTTGCTGAATCCACCAAGTGAAAGCCTGCTTCAGGTCTTGGGTGCTGCAGCACAAAACAGCATCATTGCTGATGATTTCATGGGACACTTCAACCATCCACGTGGTTTCTGGCCAGCGGTCGATGGTGCGGAAGGCGCAAAAAGATATCTGTCACGCAAGGAGTTTAATCATGCAGCTGCCTGAAGTGTTATGGCAGGATGTTGATCTTGCTGAAGCGAAATCGCTTCGGCAGGCCTTCGGGGGCTTTGCCACCGGTGTTGCGATTGTGACCTGTCTGGATCAACAGCAGCAACCTGTCGGACTGACTATTAATTCCTTTAGTTCAGTTTCTTTAGACCCCGCACTCGTCTTGTGGAGTCTGGTGAATCACTCACCCAGTCGTGAGGTATTCGAATCTGCTGAATATTTTGCGATCAATATTTTAGGTGCAGATCAGCAGGACATTGGCTTGAACTTTGCCAAGCCAATTGCGGATAAATTTCAACATGGCGTGTGGAATATTGAACATGCTAAAGCACCAGTACTCGAAGGCTGTGTAGTGCAATTTGTTTGCAAAAATGAAAAGCAGATTGAAGCGGGGGATCATCAAATTTTCCTTGGCAAGATTGAGCAATGCCGTCACAGCAACCAGCGACCATTACTGTTCTGTAAAGGACAGTTCAACGAATGGCCACAGTATCAGGAGGTTTCATGACTGATCTAAACAATAAAGTAATCTTGGTCACTGGCGGCGCAACCCATATTGGTCAGGCGGTGGTTTCTGAACTGACGACTTTGGGCGCTGAAGTCATTATTGCCGATATTAATGAAACTTTGGGCCAGCAAGTTGCGACTGAGACCAAAGCGACGTATGAATATCTTGATTTGGCAAACGATGACAGCATTCAGGCCTTGGTGAGCAAGCTGAAACAAGTCGATATTTTGGTCAATCTGGCCTGTCTGTATGAGGATCATGGTTCACAGTCGACCCGTACCGACTGGCAAAAAACCTTCAATGTTACGGTGTTTGGTCATGCGGCACTGGTACAAGCCTGCCGTCCATTGCTGAAAGCCAGTTCAGATGGTGCAGTGATCAATATCAGCAGTGTCAGTGCCCGTATCGCGCAAAAAGAGCGTTGGGTTTATCCGGCATCTAAAGCCACTTTGGAGCAATTGACCAAAAGTATGGCTTTGGACCTAGCAGTAGATCATATACGCGTGCATGCCTTGTCACTCGGTTGGACATGGTCTGTTCCAATGCAGATGATTTCAGGTGGTGATCGTCCAAAGACGGATCGTATCGCAGGTCGTTTCCATGTACTTGGTCGTATTGCGGATGCAGAAGAAGTCGCACAAGCCTTAAGTTTATTATGTAGTCCAAAAGCTAAATTACTCACCGGTAGCACCATTCATGCCGATGGCGGTTATCACACCCTGGGGCCTGAAGCGACAGATTCACCGATTGAGGAGTTAAGCGCATGAATATTCAAATGACCAATATTGCCGAAAAGCTGCTATGCCTCACCTCGGATGTTGAACAAGGCGAAGGTTTACAGGTCATGATTGAGGGTTATCCACCACTGGCTGTTTTCCACCTAGAAGATGGAGAATTTTACGTCACTGATGATACTTGTACCCATGGTGATGCATCTTTAGCTGATGGTGAAATTGATGGCTGTGAAGTGGAATGTCCATTTCATGCCGGCGCTTTTGATATTAAAACCGGCGAGCCGTGCGGTGCACCGTGCAGTATTCCACTCAAAATCTACCAGTCCATTGTGCGCAATGGTCAGGTCTATTTGGTGGAGTAAGCTGTATGTATAAAATTCAAATTGAAGGACAGGGTGAGTTTCACTGCGCAGCCGATGACGTACTATTACGTGGCGGTTTACGTGAAGGGCTGGGCTTGCCTTATGAATGTAATGCAGGCGGCTGTGGCACCTGTAAAATTGAAGTACTTTCTGGTGAGATTGAAAACCTGTGGGCAGATGCACCGGGCCTGTCTGATCGCGATAAACGTAAGGGACGTGTTTTGGCTTGCCAATGCCGCCCAAAATCGGACTGCGTCATCAAAGTTCGCTTAGATGAGCAATGTATACCGAAAATCTTGCCAAAACAGCAAGCAGTAACTTTGAAGCATGTACGGCCCATTACCCATGATATTTTGGAAGTCCATTTACAGGCAGATACGCCTGCGCAGTTTATTCCGGGTCAATACGCATTGCTTTGGGTCAATCAGGAATTACTGCGCGCCTATTCGATGTCCAATTTACCCAATGACGAAGGACTGTGGGTCTTTCAGATTAGACGTGTACCGGATGGCAAGCTGACCAACCTACTGTTTGATGAGCAGCAGCGTCAAGATGCCTCAATTCAAATTGATGGTCCTTATGGCTTAGCACATTTGCAAGAGCAGCCACGTCCGATTGTTTGCGTTGCAGGGGGATCAGGTCTGGCACCCATGCTGGCGATTGCACGTGGTGTCGCAGTCAATCCACATTTACAGCATCAAAAAGTCTGGTTCTTCCATGGCGGACGTGAACAACGTGATTTGCTGACCGAAGCACAAATGCGTGAGTGGACTGAGCTTGGTGCACGCCTGAACTATATCCCTGCAACCTCATCCGAGCTGATTGAGGGGATTCGTTCCGGTTTTATTCATGACGTGATTCATGATGTCTTAGGTCAACAATTGCTTGAACACGAAATTTACTGTGCGGGCCCACCGCCGATGGTGAAATCCATTGAACAAATGGCACATCAAGCAGGAATTCCGCAGCAGCAAATTCACTTCGATCGCTTCTTCTAAATCTTAATTCGACTTTTAATCTTGCCAGCAGATGATTTTAAACCATCGCTTGCAAGGTTTTATCTCGACACATCAACACCATATTGACGATCTGCGCAATTGACTCGGTGCCTAGTTTTTGCCGGATATGGGTGCGATGAATCTCGACAGTTTTATGGCTGATATTCAGCATTTGAGCAATATGTTTACTCGACAAGCCATCGACCAACAAATTAATGATTTCATTCTCACGTGGAGATAGAGATTTCAATTTAGATTTTTGTAATTCCCTTTTTTCAGCCGCTAAAAAGTCAACTTCTGCTTGCTGTAAACAAGATTGGATTTGATTGAGCATATGCTGCGGGTTAAACGGTTTTTCCAAAAAATCGAATGCACCTGCTTTCATGGCATTAACAGACATCGGAATATCGCCATGACCGGTCATAAAGATAATCGGCATACTGATCTTTTGCTGATTCAGCTGCTGCTGTAACTGTAAGCCACTCATCCCACGCATCCGCATATCCAGAATCAAGCAGGCAGGCGTATGAGGGCGTTGATAACTTAAAAATTCCGTCGCGCTATTGAAGGTTTTGCACTCAAGTTGGACAGACTCCAAAAGCCAAGTTAAAGAATTACAAATGTCTTGGTCGTCATCAATGACATATACGATTGGTTCTGCGACATGAGGATTGGTCATATACATTTTGCACGCTCCTGTGCTGCCAAAGAAATATTAAAAATGGCGCCTGATTCGCCCTCACAAACCCATAAATAACCTTGATGGTTTTCGATGATGCTACGAGACAAGGTTAATCCTATGCCCATACTGTCAGTTTTACTTGAATAAAAAGATTCAAATAATTGCTCAGGATTTTGTCCTTGTAGCCCTGGACCATTATCAGCGATCGCAATTCTGGCGTGTTGATGGTGCTGCCAAGTACGGATAAAAATATCGCGCTGACCTTCAGGGTTTTTTTGTAGTGCATCGACAGCATTAAAGACCAGATTAATAATAACTTGACTGAACAATGTCTCATCAGCAGAAATACTCATTGGAGACACACCCAATTCATAATGAATAGTGCATCCACCTTGATCTGCTTTGAGATTAATGAGCGGATGTAAATCCTGAATCAGACGATTCAATGAGTGGATTTTAAAATTCGCTTCACCTTTTCTCAAGAAGCTACGCATACTGTGAATAATGCCATTCACGCGATGGGTTTGATTTAATGCAGCATTCAGGGCATCAATGGTTTCCTGGGTATTCGCTAAACCGTTTTGGATACGAATAATACTCCCACCGACATAATTATTGAGTGCCGCCAAAGGCTGATTCAACTCATGTGCCAATGCAGTCGAAAGTTCGCCCATCGTTTTGCAGCGTGACATATGACCCAATTGTTTTTCTCGAGCCCGCGCTGTATTTTCAGCTTCGATACGTTCAGTAATATCCCGGTAATTAATTAAAATGCCTTGAATGTCAGGATGGTCGAGTAAATTTCTGAAAGTTGCTTCATGATGGCGCCACTTACCATTATGGTGCATGATTTTGTAATGGATCGTTCCCACATCATCATCTAAAGGGTGTTTAAACAGCAACTGTCTTACATCCATCCGATCATCGGGATGAATCACGCTTAAAACATTTTTATTGAGGACAAAACGGTCACGATATCCCAAAATACGCTGTAGGGAAGGGCTGGCATAGAGCAATTTTCCTTGGGTATCTAAAATTGCAATGCCATCTCCAGAGTTTTCGAGCAACATCTTAAAGTATTGGTCTTTAGATTGAAGCTGATACTGGTATTTCTTGATTTCACTGATGTTGCGGACGAGCGCTAGCATTTTGGGTTTGTGCTCGATCTCCACAATTTTCAGACACACCTCAACAGGGATATGACGCAGATCTTGAGCCTGAATGAGCCACTCAAATGTGATGGCTTCATGACTAGCAGCCTGATGGACTTTCCTCAAAGCATGTTGAAAATCAAAACCATGACTATGTGCACTGATCTTTTCCACACTCATCTGGGTTAATTCGGATTTGCTATAGCCCGTCAAGGCTTCAGCTGCTTCATTGGCATCCATGAAATCGATACTGTCTATATCATGAACAAAAATTGCATCACCAGCTTTGTCAAAGATGGTTTGATAATAATTAACACTTTTCATTTCGGGTCCTTACGCTAGATGGCATCCTGCTATCTGGTAGAGGGAGTATTTCATTCCATTTAAACATTTCTAGTTTTGTCTTTCATATTGAGTAGAATTTCAAGATTATGCAATACGACTAAAAGTCTAATTACATACTCAAAAAGTATAAATCCAATCAGAAAACAAATATGTTTAAACTTATAGATGTATAAGCAAGATGTATTCCATAACTTCTTGACTTGCAGTTTTTAATTAAATCTCTAGCTTCCTTAAGTCATTTAAACAAGGGTAATAAAAATTACAATTAAAAACAAATCCTGATGCTTAATATTACTTTTTAGAACGCTAAAAATTTATGATAAAGATGAAGCGCTGGCTTCATAAAATAATGTGACTATAGTATCAATAAAAGGTACGCATTATCATGCAAAATTCTCTATTAGATTTATCAGACAAAGTAGCTTTGGTTACGGGCGGTGCAGCAGGAATTGGTCATGCCTGTGCTCTCGTACTTGCTCAAGCAGGGGCTAAGGTCATGATTGCTGATCTAAATCAAGCCATGGCCAATCAGGCCGCTCAAGAAATCTATGAAAAAACAGGAAGTGAGGTTCAGTGTGTGGCCTGCAATATTCTAAAAGATAACGATCTTGTGAATGCAGTGGAAAGTACCCGGAAAGCTTTTGGCGCTATTCATATATTAGTGAATAATGCGGGTGGTGGCGGTGGCGGCCGGGAATCACCTTCAAAAATTACGGTTGAGGATTTTATAAGGGACTTCAAATTAAATGTATTTGCAGCCTGGCGACTTTGCCAGCTAGTTGTTCCCTATATGAATGAAGCCGGATATGGCTCAATCGTCAATATTACCTCCATGAGCTCCATTAACAAAAGCCCAGCCATGAGTGGCTATGCCTCTTCAAAAGCGGCCCTTAATCATATGGGCGCTAACTTGGCCCACGATTTTGGACCTGTGGTCAGAATCAATGCCGTCGGGCCAGGAGCAGTACGTACTGCTGCATTAGCAAAAGTACTTACGCCGGAAATTGAAAAAAAAATGTTAGCTCATACTCCTTTACAACGACTAGGTGAAGCTGAAGATATTGCAAACGCAGTATTGTTTTTTGCTTCTCCAATGTCTTCCTGGGTTTCCGGGCAAACATTATTCGTAAATGGTGGAGGAGAGCAAACTCTTGACTAATTTTTAAAATATAAACTTATTATGTATTTTAATCATTTAGTTTATAAAGATTTGCTGACATTTTCATTATGACACTCAAGGTGGAAGGATGGATTAACCATTAATATTTTTTAATGCAATTCAGTCCATCTGTTAAAGCTATCGAATCGCGCATATCCTGTTTCATTTTTATACTGTTTTACTCATGTTTAATCCTTTGTCCTCTTTTATACTATTTTAAAAATATCCACGCCTGAGTTTTTTATTTAAATTGAGGCGGCAGATGCTTGATTGACACATGATTGTAATTAAAAAATGATCCAACTTTCTTTGTCATCAAAGAAGGAGGTTAAGCAGTGCAAAAATCTTTATTGCAACAGCAACAGGCAATAATACCGATTGCTGCTTATGCTGCAAATGGTGACATATCCAGGCTCAGCCAGGCATTGAAAGATGGCTTGGATCAGGGCCTAAGCATTGCAGAAATTAAGGAAATTTTAGTTCAGTGTTATGCCTATGCCGGCTTTCCACGAAGCTTGAATGCGCTTGCTGCATTTATGCAAGTGTTAGAACAGCGTAAGGTGAATGGTATTCATGATGTAGAAGGTAAGACCAATAACATCTTACCCAATGATTATCAGGCACTGGAATACGGGACCCTGAATCAGACCCGCTTAGTTGGGCAACCTGTCAAAGGTGCATTATTTGAGTTTGCACCCGCCATAGATCAATATCTGAAAGCCCATTTATTTGGCGATATTTTTTTCAAGGGATGTGTTGAGCTGGCAAGATCGCGAAATTGCCACATTGAGTATGCTTTCGGCCTTAGATGGAGTAGACAGCCAGCTTCAATCCCATCTTCATATTGCACAAAACCAAGGGGTTAGCTCCCAGCAGTTTAAAGAAATACAAGAGATATTAACTGAAAAAGTAAGTCCCCAGATCGGTCAGCGCTTTCAAAAAGTTTTAGTTAGTTTTCAAAATCAATAAAGCAGAATAAATTTTTATTTATCAATTTTTTATCCTGCACCTACTATATGAGGCAACAATATGAACATCGAAGTATTAGGATATGCCGCACATTCACCGCAAAGTCCTTTGGTACCCTTTAAGTTTGAACGCCGAACACCACGTGAAGATGATGTGGTGATTCAAATTGAATATTGTGGTGTTTGTCATTCTGACTTACATCAGGTCAGAAATGACTGGGGATTTAGTTTTTATCCCTTAGTGCCGGGTCATGAAATAGTAGGACGTATTACGTCGATTGGTTCTAAAGTCACAAAATATAAAGTGGGTGATCTGGTCGGAATTGGCTGTATGGTGGATTCATGCCGGACTTGTTCAGCGTGTCATGCAGGGCTAGAACAGTATTGTGAACAGGGGAATATTCAGACTTATGGCAGCCTGGATCGTTATGACCAGCGTCCAACTTATGGGGGTTACTCACAAACAATCGTTTGTGCTGAAGATTTTGTATTGAAAGTACCTGAAAATCTGGATATTAAAGCTGTACCTCCACTGCTTTGTGCCGGGATTACCACCTGGTCACCTTTGCGTCACTGGAATGTTGGAAAGGGCAGTAAAGTTGCCGTCGTGGGCCTAGGTGGGCTAGGGCATATGGCAATTAAGCTGGCCAATGCCCTAGGTGCAGACGTGACATTATTTACCCGTTCAGTAAACAAAGAGCAGGATGCAAAACAGTTAGGTGCTCATAATGTAGTGCTATCCACAGATGAAGCTCAAATGAGTTCAGTCGAGAATCAGTTCGATTTAATTATAGATACTGTACCTTATAATCATGACCTGGAGTCTTATATTCCAACGCTCACCTTAGATGGAACTATCGTACTGGTTGGATATCTGGGAGAAATTAGTGCAAGTTCAGTTCCACTGATTATGGGAAGAAGGTCGATTGCAGGTTCGATGATTGGCGGGATTAAGGAAACCCAAGAGTTACTTGATTTTTGTGGAGAGCATCAGATTGTTGCTGATGTGGAGATGATTGAAATGCACAATATCAATGAAGCTTTTGAACGTATGTTAAAGAGTGATGTAAAATACCGTTTTGTGATTGATATAAAAACCTTATCTGAAAATTAATTTTCTAGTTTCTGTGGTGCAGTCCGACATACCCATGCACCACATGATCAATGCCTGACTGCTATAAAATAATCTCTGTATTAAAACAGAGTCAGAGTAATTTTATTTCAAAGAATTCTGCTTACTCAGCATTAAGGGCTATCAGCTTGAGCCACAGCGATACTATTACTTTTATAAATAAAAAATAGTGCAATAGCCAATAAGACAAGTGCAGCTAATCTCGAACCATCCAGAGCGATCACAGTATTATTAAACCAACCAAAGTTATCAATGAGCAGGCTCATGAGCAACTGTCCGCTAATGACGGCGACCGTAGTAGCAGCAGCCCCCAGTCTTGGCATGGCAAACACGATGGTTAGCATATAAGCCACACCAAAGAATGCCCCGGTTAATTGCCATCTCGGTACAGTGAATAAATTCATCGAATATTGTGGCTCAAAGAAAAAACCCAGCAAGAAGCTAAGTATGGTTCCCATGACAAAGGTTAACCATGCACTTTCAAGTACCCCAACTTCTGCACCCAGACGACCATTAATTGATGATTGGGCACACAATACGGCTCCGCCAATGATGACAACTAATAACATTATATAAATCATGGACAACCTTCTTAATGGATAAGCCAGAGTGCGGCCAAAATGGCAACGAGTGCCGCGATACGATACTTATCTACAGCTCGCTTACGGCTGCCCAGTAACCCCCAGTGATCAATTGCAAGACTCGTGGCAATTTGGCCAAACAAGATACCAACCATGGTTAAACCCACGCCAATATGGGGTGTAGCGATCGTAAGTGAGACTACATAAATGGGGCCTAACACGCCTCCAGCCAGCAGCCAGCGCGGTTGCTTGAACATCAGACTAAGCCGAGGACGACTGAAGATCAGAAAAAATGTCAACAGGATTGAACCTACAGCAAAGATTCCTAATGTTGCCCAGATATATCCGATTTTTTCACCGAGTGGACCAAGCAAGCCAGCTTCGACAGAGAGCCCCATACCAGCCAGGACCACTAATGGAAAAATCCATAACTGCTTCATATAATATTTCTACGGAAGATAAAGCGAAATTGTATTTAGTTGCTTTAAAAGCCACAATTGATCCAATTATCAAAACATAATTGTTAAAATAACAATAATTGAAGTCTTAAATCATTTTTAGAGGCCTGTAAAGAATGCAACTAAATGCATTGCGTTATTTCGTCATGGTAGCGACTACTGGCAGTTTTGCTACTACAGCCAAGCATTTCCAGGTTCCTGCCTCATCAGTGTCTAGGTTTATATCTAAACTCGAAAAGGAAATTGGCCAACAACTGTTTTATCGTAATACCCGATCTGTGCGACTTACAGAAACAGGAGAACAGTATTATGTCCAAATCAGGGAAGTGCTAAATACCCTTGATCTGGCAAATGAAGAAGCTGCAGGTAAGGGTTCAAGTGTACGGGGAGTCGTGCGAATTAATACAGCTGTTGCACTTGGCCGGCTGCATATTGCCCAAATTGTGAATAAATTACATGATATCTATCCAGAACTTTCGATTGAATTGATACTGACAGATGCATTCATTGATCCTGTACAAGAGGGGGTAGACATTGTGATACGTATTGGCTTATTGCAAGATTCGGCACTTATTGCACGCAAGGTCGGTGATCAGAAAAATGTATTGTGTGCCAGTCCTGAATATCTTAAACAATATGGTATCCCTGAATCCCCTCAGGATCTCATAAAACATTTATGTCTGGTTTATAAAGGGTTCTCGGGTGCTCAATGCTGGTATTTCCGCCGGCAACATGATGAAAAACCAATCGCGGTACAGCCGCAAGGGGTTTTAAAGAGTAACAATGCAGAAGTGCTACTTACAGCGGCATTAGAAGGTCGAGGTATAGTGCTATTTCCTACTTGGATATTTGCGCATGACTGTTTTAAAAACAAAAAACTTATTCAGCTACTCCCTGAATGGACGGGTACAGCGGATCCCTTCACTCTTGAGATTAATCTGGTATCACCCGAAAATAGGATTCGATCGCAAAAAGTCAGAACCGTACTCGATTTTATGCTAAAAGAAATTGGCGATCCGCCGTATTGGGATAACATCCTTGATTTTTAAAAACTTGCTATAATATAGGGTTAATTTTTCTTAGAATAATTTTAAATAGTTCCGAGTCTTATAAGAGCTTCGTCTATTTTTCAGATTTTTGAGAGCAATTAAACATGTAAGCTGGAAAATATTGGTTGAAATCCAAGAGACTCTGTTACTCCAGTAGTGGATATTAAAACGGGCCAAAAGACTTCCGATCAACAACCTGAGAATTTGCTTTTATTGTTAAAATTGCTTTTCTATTGATTCCGTCCGTTCAGTTGAACTCAGGTTTATCAATAAATAGCAGTCTGTTTATTCTAGTACTGCGTCATTTTTATGATGACCTTACCTTTGGCATGTCCAGTATTTACATATTGAAGTGCTTCTTTGATTTCTGAAAAATCATATTGCTTATCTATGACAGGATTGATATTTCCTGCTTCCACTAATTTTGAGATTTGAGATAGCTGGTCACCATTGGGTTGCATAAATAAAAATGAATACCTAATGCCACGTTTTTTAGCTTTATTTCGGATTGACCAACTTAAAAGTGGAATAACTGATTTTACTAACCAGTTAGCGGGTAGGGTTTCAGCAAAAGTACGGTCAGGTGGTCCTGAAATACTGACAATATGGCCGCCACGTTTAAGAACATTCAGTGACTTATCCAGAATTGCTCCACCTTGGGTATCTAAAACCACATCATAATCTTTAAGCTCTTGCTCAAAATCTGCCGTTTTGTAGTCAATGACTATATCTGCACCTAATGCTTTAACCCAATTTGTATTTTTACTGCTGGTTGTGGTCGCGACGGTTGCACCTAAATACTTGGTAAGCTGGATCGCTAACGATCCGACACCACCAGAACCCGCATGAATCAATATTTTCTGTCCTGACTTAACTTTTGCAATTTCGACCAGTGCTTGCCATGCGGTTAAAGATACCAGAGGTAGCGATGCCGCAAGCTCCATAGAAATATTTTTAGGTTTTAGAGCCAGTGAGGATGGTTGCACGATTGTATATTCGGCAAAAGCACCATTCTGATCAGTCTTGGCATACACTTCATCTCCCACTTTAAACTGAGTAACATAGGTTCCTACCTGAACAACAATCCCAGCAAAATCATTGCCTAGAATATATGGAAAATGAACAGGCAGTATTGCTTTGAACTCCCCTTGTAACACCCGTAAATCAATAGGATTAATACTTGCCGCATGAACCTTAACAAGTACAGTATTTTCGGTAATAGCGGGTTTAGGTTGTTCATCCAGTTGAACATTATCAATTTTACCGTAGCGTTGAATATAGGCTGCTTTCATGTGGGACCTCTATATATTTTGAATTTCTTATATTTAGAAAAAGTAAAGCGGTATTAAGCTTTCAGGTTTTGCTGAACGCATGTGTTGCCTAGGCATGCTTCAAATCTAAGAGTCTGCATTCTGTACAGCATAGGGCGGGCTAAAAACATGCCTGAGATGAATGCAAATCTAATAGTTGAATAGGGCCTGTTAACATTGCAGAAACTGGATATATCGAGTGGCACTACCTATTAGTTTTTTCAATCTTGCGAATGCTCAATATAAATACCAATCTATAGGAGTCTTGCCTGAGGTTGTATTCTCTTTCTTTGGAATATTTGCTTTTGTTTGTGACTTGATCATTTGTATCTTTAACCTTTGTGGAACGTATGTATCTTTACCTAAAAGGAGAAAGGAACTGACCTATATCCAGCTACAGTTATCAAAATTAATCTGGAGAGATAAAATTACGATATCTAAAATAGAGAATGGTCACTTTACTGGCTCATTTGACTGACATATTTGAACGTGTGTTGGATGCAGGACTGCAGTTCGAAATTAAGCCCAAGAAGATGGAATACCGGATTAGATAAGATGTGGGGATCACAAATTAATGACAGGATTGATCTGCCAGATGAGATAAAGCACATAGATGTATCTGCTCACTGTTAATGAATACGGTTGCATGGCAGCGGTCAGGAAATGTAAGCTAGAACCGCACAAAACCTCGTTTTCACAGAATCTGGGAAACTACATTGGTGAGTGCTTTGATAAGAAATAGAGATACGCACTGGAAGAACTTTGCACTACAGTATTTGCCAGGTCTGCGAGAAAATTTATATCGCTACTGTTGATATAACCCCTTGTTAATCCATCCATAGACAACAGGATAGCGCTTAAGACGAGTGACAGTAAGGAATTCCCGAAATTATCCAATCTGATTAAACTGCTAAAGGAGTATCGTCACGATAAAAGCGCAAATTTGAATACAGACTTTTATGTGCTGAATGAATGACCCTTGATCTGTTTTAGAAGGTCTCTATATATAGTAATTTATTAAAGAATTTAAATCGGAAAAATTAAAGTTCCAATATTATTTTTTATTTTGGAAGCGATACTCGCTGGGTGGCAGATCAAACCATCGTTTAAACGCTCGTCGAAAATTTGCACTGTCATGATAATTAAGGAGGGCGGCAATCGCATCGACAGATAATTCACTCTCAAGTAAATAGCTGCGGGCTTGTTCGGACAGAATAGAATCTTTAATGTCCCTAAAACTGGTGCCATCGAGGGCAAGTTTACGTGCCAAGGTGCGTTTACTCATGAATAAGGATGCCGCTATCTGTTCCTCGCTAAGTTCATGTAAAGAGCTCGACAGCATCATTTTTTTAATCATATACACATAGCTCTGCTTGCTCGGTTTGAGCTGCTGCAGCATGTTTTCACATTGTTGCCTCGCGAGCAGATAACTGTCTTGATTGGCAGAGGCATTGGGAATATTACACAGGTTTAGAGGAAACTCGGCTTTGATCTCGGGAGCGGCAAAAGAATAATGTCCCGCTAAATAGTGATGATAGGCTTGGCTATAGTTCGGTTCTGCATGTGCAAAACAGATTTTAGCCTCATGGATGGGGCGTCCGACAATGAATTCAGCACATTCAAATAAAATCACTGCACAGGTTTCAGCCAATAGGCGATGCACCTGTTCAGAAAGCTGAATATCAAAATGCAATGACATATTGACCGAATGTTCATTATATTCAATGCTTAAACGCGCGAAACTGATGCGTGTAGGAATAAATTCCTTAAAGGCTTTTAGAGCCATCAACAAATTGGGACTACTGTTGACCAAGAATCCCATGGCACCATGCGTGGTTGGTGTCAAACGCTTACCCAAGCGTAAGCCAAAATCAGCATGTTTAGATAAAGTTGAGCTGTTCTGTAAAATCTGTACCAATTGTCTGGCGGTCAGTAAAGTGTCATCCTGCATGAATTGCTCAGTGGTGAGCTGAGTAAATTGCAGCAACTGCGATAATTCACGAATATTCAGTGCCAATTCTCGACCAATGAGCCGCGCATAATTGGATGGAATATTAGAAATATCGAGATTTTCATCCATCCATATATTGTTTTTCATTTCGTATACATTGACATCCTGTCGTAGCGATTAAGCAAGTTACACCTAATTTTTTCTTTGAATTTTCTATGTGTCTTCTAATGACCCTATCTTGTCAAAAAATGACCTGCTTGAGTTGCCTTTATAGCATTAGGTTGTAGTCATCCAAATAAAAACCGATGAATAGCACATTCATACCTGTGAAGGAGAATAGAAATGGGAAAGATTACATTTGTTGAGCATGATGGAACAGAGCATTCTGCTGACTTGGAGGCAGGTAAATCACTCATGCAAATTGCCATTGATCACGGCATACCAAGCATTGATGCCGATTGTGGTGGTGAATGTGCTTGCGGCACCTGTCATGTGATTTTAGAAGAAAAATGGAGTGCTCAAGTAGGGACTGCATCAGCCAGTGAATTGCAAATGCTGGATCTTAATCCTGAAAAGACCCACACATCCCGTTTGGCTTGCCAAGTGCAGGTATCAGAAGACATGAACGGCATGCGTGTACAATTGCCTGAATATCAAATGTAAATCATCATGATCTCTCATAAGATCTCTGTGCAATCATTTCATATCGATATCAAAAATAAAAATAGGCAAGAACAACATGACTCAATTTGAAGCAGTATTAAATAAAGTCAAAAATGAAGCATCCAATCGACTATCGCCATGGATTCCCATGGATATGCAAGTCAAAGGCGTGCACTTGTTTAAACGCACCAAACGTTTTTTAACCCAGAAAGACTACTTTCCTGAATTTGTAGAACAGCCGATTCCGGATGTCTCCACGCTTGATCTAAAAGAGATTGATTTAAGTAATCCATTTTTATTTAGACAACATCAATGGAAAGCCTATTCGAAACGACTGCGTGATGAATGTCCGGTGCATTATCAAGCCAACAGTCCATTTGGCCCATTTTGGTCGGTGACCCGTTATAAAGATATTGTCTTTGTCGATAAAAACCATGAGTTGTTTTCGGCAGAGCCACTGATTTTAATTGGTACCGCACCGATTGATGTTGAAACCTTTATTGCAATGGACCCACCGAAACATGATGAGCGTCGTCAAGCAGTGCAAGGCGTGGTGGCGCCAAAAAATCTGAAAGAAATGGAATCCTTGATTCGCACACGCACCGCAGAAGTACTCGATAGCTTACCGATTGGACAACCTTTTGATTGGGTACACACCGTTTCGATTGAACTGACTGCGCGGATGTTGGCGACCTTACTCGATTTCCCTTACGAAGACCGTTTAAAACTGGTGTATTGGTCAGATCTCTTTTCATCTTCACCACAAAGTACAGGGGGAGATAAGGACTTGGATGAGTCTTTTGTGGGTGTAGCGGATATGGCCAAACATTTTGTTGCGCTTTGGCATGATAAAGCAGCACGTTTAGCTACAGGTGAGCCCCCGAGTTTTGACCTCATTACCTTAATGCAAAGCAGTGATGCCACACGTGATTTGATAAAGCGTCCTATGGAATATTTGGGCAATCTTGCATTGCTCATTGTTGGTGGCAATGACACCACCCGTAATTCAATGAGTGGTGGCGTGCTGGCATTACACCAATTCCCTGAGCAATTTGCCAAACTGAAAGAAAACCCAGGCTTGATTCCGAATATGGTGTCAGAAATTATTCGCTGGCAAACCCCATTGGCGTATATGCGCCGTGTGGCAAAGCAGGATGTCATGCTCAATAGCCAATTTATCCGTAAAGGCGACAAAGTGGTGATGTGGTATGCCTCAGGCAACCTCGATGAACGCGCGATTGACCGTCCTGATGAATTTATCATCGACCGTAAAGATGCCCGTAATCATTTGTCATTTGGCTTTGGCGTGCATCGGTGTATGGGCAACCGTTTAGCCGAGATGCAGCTACGCATTTTATGGGAAGAAATTTTAAATCGTTTTGACTATTTAGAGGTGGTGGATGAGCCTGAGATTGTGCAATCCAATTTTGTCCGTGGCTATTCAAAATTAATGGTTAAGCTCACAGCAAAAACTGAACAATAAACGCGATTCACGATTTAAAAAAGAGGGCATGTGATGCAAAACCTGAAAGCAGTGATCATTGGTGCAAGTCATGCAGCGGCGCAGCTGAGCGTCAGCCTACGTCAAGAAGGCTGGGACGGTGAGATCGTGATGATCGGGGATGAGCCACATTTACCCTATCATCGACCACCATTATCCAAGACCTTTTTATCTGGTGATAAAACCATTCAGGATTTGCTGATCCGCCCAGCTACATTTTATGAAAAACAGCAAATTGAGTTTTTACACGGTCACGTGGTTTCAATAGACCGTGAGCAGAAAATGTTAAAGCTTGCAAATGGATCACAGATTTCTTATGCCAAATTGGCCCTCTGTACAGGTGCACGGGTCAGAAAACTCGACATAGAGGGCAGTGAACTCAACGGCGTTTACTATGTACGAAATGCGACTGATATTGAAGCCATACAACAGCATATCCAAAGCGCAAAACATGCGGTGATGATTGGTGGCGGCTATATTGGCTTAGAAACAGCGGCTTCATTGAGAAAGCAGGGGATCCAGGTTTCTCTGTTGGAAACAGCACCACGCATTTTACAACGGGTGACTGCGCCAGAACTATCCAACTTCTATACGAGAATACATCAGGAACAAGGTGTCAAAATCTACACGAATATCTGTGTGGAGCGTCTCGTGGGCTCCACACAGGTTGAAAGTATTTTATGCGCAGATGGCAGCACTATACCGGCAGATTTGGTCATTGTCGGTATCGGTGTGCATCCTAATATAGAATTGGCTCAAGAAGCAGGTATTGAAGCAGAGAATGGCATCGTTATTGATCAGTATTGCTGTACCAATGACCCTGATATTGTCGCGGCTGGCGATTGTACCAGTCATTTTAACGTGCATTATCAACGCCAGCTTCATTTGGAATCAGTGCCGAATGCCAATGAACAGGCCAAAGTCGCTGCCGCAACCCTATGTGGAAAAGCAAAACAGTACAATGCATTGCCTTGGTTCTGGTCAGATCAATATGACATCAAACTGCAAATTGCCGGCTTAAATCACGGCTATGACCAGCTGGTGATCCGTGGAGATCTTCATAACAGCAATAGCTTTACAGCCTTCTATTTTAAAAATAAACAATTGATTGCTGCAGATTGTATTAATCGTCCTTTAGAATTTATGATCAGTAAAAAAATCATCAATGACAACATTCAGATTGATCCTGCTCAATTTGCCGATGAATCGATTGATCTCCAGCAACTGACACAATAAAACCAGAGAAAAAGACGGATATGGACAAGCCCACTTTAGTCGAGATGTTTCATTCATTGACAACAGAACAAGTATTTACCCCGCCTGAACATTGGCGCCAAGGGCGAACGGCTTATGGTGGTTTTTCATCGGCAATGGCGCTTCAGATTGCACTCAATCATATCCCTAATGAACGACCCCCTTTAAAAGCGGCACAAATTGCATTTATTGGTCCGGTCACCGAGCAGGTATCCTTTCAGGTCGACACCTTAAGACAGGGCAAATCTTCGACCCAAGTTGCTGTGGACGTACGTGTTGATGATGCAATTGTATTAAGGGCTGGTTTTACTTTTGCGAGTCCGCGAGAAAGTAGCATTCATCACCACTACGTTGAATGCCCTCAAGTTGAACCACCTGGACATTATTCATCTATTCCGAAAAACCTGCCAGTTCCGAATTTTTTTAAAAATTTTGATATTCGTTTGGTCAGTCAGTCGATGTTTTTTTCAGGGGGTGAAACGCCTGAACTTTTGGCTTGGGTACGTTTAGAGGGTTTAAACAATATTTCAGCTGAAGTCGCTTTACTGTTAATTGGTGATTGTCTACCACCGGCATCAACCGTGTGTTTTAAAACCTTGGCACCGATCAGTTCAATGAATTGGACCGTTGATTTTACCCAGCCTGCAGGGCACAGCGAATGGTATCTGGTTCGGTCCTTCAGTTTAGTCGCGGCAGGAGGATATTCATATCAAAGCATGCAAGTGTGGAATGAAACAGGCGGATTATTAATAGTAGGTACTCAAACAGTCGCTATTTTTGCTTAGAGTTCAAAACATAAATTGATTTTTTTATCAGAATTTATTTTTCGATATTTATAATATTAAAAAAAATGCATTAGTTGGCTAAAGACTAGTTCAAAGTTAAGTTATTAAAGTAATTATAAAAATCCATTATTTAACTTATGCTTACCAAAATATAGTTCATAAATTAAAAAATATATATCAATCAAATAATTATGAATTATTTACATAAAATTAAAAAAAATATTACTGGATGAACCTTAGTTTTCTATTCCTTTATGTTCTGCATTTATGAGTTTTATGAAATTTACTTAGTCGTTGCCTAACTATACTTATCTACCTATAGATTGTGTTAGCAAATGGTAGAGGTATGTTTCCAGAAGATGAAGTTGAACGTGAATCGATGGAGTTTGACGTCGTCATCGTAGGCGCAGGACCGGCCGGTCTGTCTGCAGCGATCAAGATCCGTCAACTTGCAATTGAAAACAACCTGAATGATCTGTCCGTTTGTGTCGTGGAAAAAGGCTCCGAAGTCGGTGCACACATCCTGTCCGGTGCGGTGCTTGAACCGCGTGCCATGAACGAGCTGTTCCCGGACTGGAAAGAACAGGGTGCGCCGTTAAATGTGCCGGTGACTGAAGACAAAACCTTCTTCCTGCTTTCAGATGAAAAATCACAGGAAGCGCCGCACTGG
>NZ_JAZQPV010000052.1:0-11506 GCF_045628685.1 Acinetobacter sp. | reverse complement strand
AAAAGTTGCCCCGTCACTGAGTCACCGTGACCAGACAGGTAATGTTCAACAACTTTCAATTTGAATTCTTGAGAATATTTAGCCATTAAAAAGCACCCTTCAAATTAGACTGAGAGTGTCCAACTTTCGGGGTGCAGATTAGGATGTCGGGGTTTTTTTATTCTTTTTACTAAAATATTAATAGGTTATATTGATGGAAGTATAGTTAAGTGCTGAATTAAGTAAAGAATTTTTAAGTGAAAAGCAAATTCTACAGGAATCTAAAACACGTAATGCAGTTGAAGATGCCTTAAATGCTCAACTTCAAAATAAGTCTTATGATATTCCGATAAATAAATAGAAATGCATTTCAATTATAATGGGGATGGATAGTTTTGAAGAACGTATCTATTATTCTATTAAACGCTAAAATATGGATTTTTGATTAAGAGTTGATCCGACAAGTTTTAAGACAACAGATGATTTAGGCCGAAAAAAACTTATTTATAAAATGTTATTAAGAAGCTTAGATCTACTTAAAGTGAAGTTTGAGAAAATTAGGCCTAAACTTGATAAAAAAGTTTATGAAGAACTTGAACAGCTTAAAAAGGACTTCTTAGAAATTGCAAGAAATGATTCTTAATTCATATGTTAATACAAGATAGCATTTAACTTATGTTTACCTAAAGTCAACTTCATAATAAATATTTATATAATAAATAATAAAATCATACACTTGTAAATATAATTTTAATATTTAAATTTTTCTGGTTCATGAACTTATTAAATTTAATATTTTAAGAGTTAAAAAGTGGAAATTCTCAGACCTCTACGAGGTCAACGCAGAGGTCTGAGAAAAATTAATAGCTAATCCCTAATTTTTTCAATTTTGAAATCAAAGTTGTCGGATTAATTCCTAGTAATTTAGCAGCACCATCTTCACCAAAAATTTTTCCCTCACAATTCTGGACAGCACGTTTTAGGTTTTCAATTTCCAATTGTTTAAGATCTTCAATGCTAAGAATTTTTGATGTAATGTGCTCTACAATTTCATTCGTTTGCATCGTTTGATCATCTGGCTGAGTTTCTTGTTCTAATAAATATTGAAAAGATACGCTACCGTGACGTGCAGTAATCATCGCGCGTTCTAGAATATTTTGTAGTTCACGAATATTACCCGGCCAGTTATAGCGCTGTAGTTCTTGAATATGCTTCTGACTGAATGAAAGATAAGGTACTTTACGTTGCTCACAGATCAATTTGCTAAAGTGACTGACCAAAAGCGGAATATCTTCTTTCCGTTCACGTAACGCAGGAGCGAAGATGGGGAATACATTCAGGCGGAAATACAGATCTTCACGGAAACGTTTTTGTCGAGCTTCTTCTTTAAGATTGCGGTTGGTCGCAGCAATGATCCTTACATTTACTTTACGCGTTCTTTCTTCACCTACGCGTTCAAAAGTACCTTCCTGCAATACACGAAGTAACTTACTTTGTAGCTCTAATGGAATTTCACCAATTTCATCTAGAAACAAAGTTCCTTGATCTGCGAGCTCGAAACGACCAGCACGATCACGAACCGCGCCTGTAAAAGCACCTTTAACATGACCAAAAAATTCACTTTCAAATAGCTCGGCTGGAATCGCAGCACAGTTAACCCGAATTAGAGGTTGCTGCTTACGATGACTGGACTGATGAATAGCACGAGCGATCAATTCCTTACCTGTACCAGACTCGCCATAGATCATTACGTTTGCATCGGTTTGCGCAACGACCTTGATTTTTTCAATAATTTCTCGAATTGAACTGCTATTTCCAACAATCTCATGATATTGATTGTCTTGTAAAATCTCTTCTTGCAAATACTCATTTTGCTGTTCTAAGCGACTTTTCAGACTTTGTAATTCAGTTAGTGCTTGAGTCAATTTCGCTTCTGTATTTAAACGCTCAGAAATATCACGGAATACCACCACAGCGCCAATAATTTCACTATCACGGATAATAGGCGTACTAGTGAACTCTACAGGGAAATTACTTCCATCCACTCGCCAAAATACTTCCTGAATGCCTTGATGCACCACACCATCATGTACCGCTGCATAAATTGGACATTGCTCGACGGGGTAATGTCGACCATCTTCATGGGTGTGGTGGTGAATCTGGTGAATATTCTTTCCAATGACATCATCTGGTTTGAGGCCAAGCATTTTGGCACCGACTGGATTGATAAAAGTACACTGACCTTGATGGTTAATACTGTAGATCCCATCACCTACAGAGCTGAGTAACAGATGCTTGCCTGTATCTGAATCAATGAAGAGCTCTTGTAATGCTTGCCACTCCATTAAACCCGCACGTATCGCTTTGTCTGCATTTTTATTAAATTGGCGCAGCTCCAAATCCTTCACATCAACCAATGACCAAATTATGTATTGATGATGCTGATAGGGGAAATGGACACCTTGAACATCTAACTGGATTTTTTCACCATGATGATCAAAAGCATAAATTTCATTATTCCACGCCTGACCTTTATTCAAAATCTCTTCAGTAAATGCAATGAGGTAGGGCAATTGAGTAAAGTGGCCAAAAATTGACGTCACATTTTTATTGAGTAATTCATGACGTTCATAACGTAGCAAACGACCAGCAGCAATATTCAAATCAATAAATCGGTTTTCTTTAGGATCAATGACCATCAGTGCCTGAGAGGCGTGTTCAAAAACTAAAGGTCTTAATGAATCTTCAGAATGTGCCCAACCTGAAATAAAGTCTGCTGTCATGGTATGAATTTTCGTAGTTAATGCTATGAAATTTCATAATAATACGAAGTTTCGTAATTGTAAAATCTTTTCATAAACCATTAAATATATTTTTTTAAATTATTTTTTAACATAAAAACAAATATTTATATTTTTATTTAGGTTTTTATCCAAATATGGCACGGCTTTAGCAATATCTACAACAAACCAATCAAGGTTGTTTAACTCATCTTATCGGAGCACGTTATGCCAAAAGTAGATATCGAACAGTATAAAGATGGCGATTTCCTAGTCGACTATGAAGAGAAAGTTTTTGAAGATGTAAAAGCACAGCCGGGTGAAAAAGCATTAGTGACATTCCACACCATGGCATTTGAAGGTTCGATTGGTTTGGTCAACGTTTTACAGGCGAAACGCTTATTGCGTAAAGGGTTTGAAACCAAAATTTTATTGTACGGTCCAGGCGTACAGTTAGGTGTACAACGCGGCTTCCCAACTTTGGGTGCTGAAGCATTCCCAGGTCATCTAGCAGTCAATAATCAACTCAAAGCATTTATGGAAGAAGGTGGTGAAGTTTATGCCTGCCGCTTCGCGCTACAAGCACTGTATGGTCAAACTGAAAAAGCATTAATGCCAGGTATTCGTCCGATCAATCCTTTGGATGTTATGGATCTCAAATTACTGATGCGTCGTGATAACGCACTAATTATCGATACTTGGACAGTGTAATTCAAACATTAGGAAAAATAGGGGAATAAAACCATGAGTCGAATCATAAAAGCTGCAGCCGTTCAGTGTAGTCCTGTTCTTTATAGTCAAGCGGGTACAGTCAAAAAGATCTGCGATCTGATTGCTGAACTTGGACAGCAAGGTGTGCAATTTGCAGTTTTTCCAGAGACAGTGGTGCCTTACTACCCTTATTTTTCCTTTGTTCAACCACCGTTTGCAATGGGCAAAGAGCATCTTAAATTGCTTAACGAATCGGTCATTGTACCATCAGAAGCGACTGATCTGATTGGTGCTGCATGTCGTGCCGCGCAAATGGTGGTGTCAATTGGGATAAATGAACGTGCCGGTGGTACGATTTATAACGCCCAACTTTTATTTGATACAGATGGCAGCATTATTCAGCATCGTCGCAAAATTACCCCAACATATCATGAACGTATGGTATGGGGGCAAGGTGACGGCAGTGGTCTACGTGCCATCGATTCAGCCGTTGGACGTATTGGTTCATTGGCATGTTGGGAGCATTACAACCCACTGGCACGTTTTGCACTCATGGCAGATGGTGAACAAATTCATGCTGCGATGTTCCCTGGTTCATTGGTAGGACAAGTTTTTGCAGATCAAATATCTGCAACTATTCAACATCATGCATTGGAATCCGGTTGCTTCGTGGTCAATGCCACTGCATGGTTAACACCAGAACAACAGCAACAAATTATGCAAGATACTGGCTGTGAATTGGGTCCAATCTCTGGTGGTTGTTTTACTGCAATCGTTTCACCAGAAGGCAAGTTTTTAACCGCACCATTAACTGATGGTGAAGGTTATGTCATCGCCGATCTGGATTTTAGCTTGATCGATAAACGCAAACGCATGATGGACTCAGTCGGGCATTACAGTCGCCCTGAATTATTGAGCCTTCTAATCGATCGTCGCGAAACTCAGGTATTACATGAATATCCAGCAGCCCATTTATCAACCGCACAAGAAAAAATAAGTAACTTTACAGAGTCTACAGAAGAGCAGCTGAGCAAAGTATAGACGTTAAATTTGAAGATGAATTAAATATTAAGTGTAAGGAGTTTTGCCATGTCAGCAGTTGAATTACTCAGTGACCTGCAATGCAATGGACTGAAATGGAAAGGTGACGTGGGTCTTGCGCGTAAAGGTGGCGCTGGCCCAAGCGACCATAAAGCACTCAGTCAAAATGGACAAACCATGATGATTCCTGTGTTGAATCTCGCAGCGCAGAATTCTCCTTATACCGCACAGCAGGATCACGATTCAGACAATGTCATTATCTTTAAAAATAAGATACCAGTTGCCACATTGACTGCACCGAAACGACCAAAGTTTTATGATTTAAAAACGGCGGAAGGTATTCCTTATGAACAAATTGCAACCTTACATAGTCACGATGTTCTAGCTACAACGGTGTTACAGCATTGCATTCGTATGAATGATAAGGAAACCGCTTGCCAATTCTGCTCAATTGATCAATCTCTCAAGGATGGGCGTACTTTAATTCGAAAATGGCCTGAACAACTCGCTGAAGTGGCTAAAGCAGCGGTCGAGCTCGATGGTATTAGCCAAATGATCTTAACGACGGGAACACCTAGCACCTCGGATCGTGGCGCTGAAATTTTATTTGACTCTGTGACTGCAATTCGTGCAGCGGTCAATTTACCCATTCAGGTTCAATGTGAACCACCTGATGATTTCAGCTGGTTTTCAAAGTTAAAACATGCAGGTGCCGTATCCATTGGTATGCATTTAGAAGCCGTCAGTGACCGTATACGACATCAGATTATGCCGGGCAAAGCTGAAGTTTCACTGGATAAATATTTTGCTGCATTTAGAGCTGCTGTTGAAGTTTTTGGTCGAGGTCAGGTTAGTACTTATATTTTAGCCGGACTAGGTGATACTGAAGAAGAAATTCTAGCAATGACGGCCAAACTGACTGAAATAGGCGTCTATCCCTTTGTCGTGCCTTTTGTTCCGATTCAAGGTACGCCACTCGAACATCATCCTAAACCTGAACCTAGCTTTATGCAGATGCTTTATCCAAAAATTGGAGCACAGCTCAAGCAGCATAACTTGAAATCTGAAGATACTCAGGCAGGCTGCGCCAAATGTGGTGCGTGCTCATCGCTAAAAGCTTATGAATAGGAAGGACAGCTATGTATCTAGATGATGATCTTTCACAAAACTCATGGCTTAAGGCTGTAAACCAGAATCTAAAACAGTATTTAGCTGACGAATTTATCAGTGCAGATATCGTGATCAAAATTGTCACTGAAGACTGGGAGCGGCGTCAATATTACCGTTTGCGTGAATCAACATTTCGTGATGAACAGCAACTCTTGAAAGAAGATCGCGATGAATATGATTTTAAAGCGTTTGGTATTGTTGCGATTGGGCAGATGTTTGGTGAACCGGATCGGGTGATTGGAGCGGTACGAATTTTCCCTGAAGGTGAACATACTTGGTGGGGCGGTCGACTCTGCGTTGATCCGTTATATCGCCATCATCGCGCTATTGGCAAAGCCTTAATCAATGCTGCTGTTTCAACAGCAAAAAACTTGGGTTGCAGACGATTTCTTGCAACGGTACAACAGCAAAATGAAGTGTATTTCCAAAAGCTGTGTTGGCAAAGCCAGAAAAATATTCAGGTTGCCAATATTCCACATGTGTTAATGCAGGCTGACCTTGCACATTATCCATTGAGCAATATTAGTCAGGCTTACATGCAGCATTCATATGCAATGCAGGAGGTATAAATGACTCAATTAGAACTCGAACGGTTAGTTGCACATCTCAGACAAACTCCGGCTATGCAGTCCAAAATGAATATTGCTCAAGGGCTTAAAAGTACACTACCAAATATCGAAACCATGACAGATCTGTATGCTTTACCAGGAGATGATACTGCTGCAATTGAAACAGATCATGGGTATATGCTGCATGCGTGTGAAGGCATGATTCCAAGTTTTGTTGAACATCATCCTTATTTTGCTGGTTGGTCAGCAGTCATGGCCAATATCAGTGACATTAGCGCCATGGGTGGTAGAGCGACATCAGTCGTTAATAGTTTTTGGCATCGCAGTACTGAACAGGCTCAAGAACTCATAAGAGGTATGCAAGATGCCTGTCAACGATATGCAGTGCCATTGGTGGGTGGACATACTCACATTGATCCAAATTTTCAGCCCGCACTTTCAGTTGCCATTCAGGGTGAGGCAAATCGACTTTTGTCGGTCATGCATGTCCAACCTCAACAAAAGATCTTGTTGGCCCTGAATATGAAAGGTCAGTTCCATCCTGACACCACGTATTGGAAATGCTTTGAAGGTGTAGAAGGAAGCAAACTTCAGGCAGAA
Organism: Acinetobacter sp.; assembly: GCF_045628685.1. Taxonomy (GTDB): domain Bacteria; phylum Pseudomonadota; class Gammaproteobacteria; order Pseudomonadales; family Moraxellaceae; genus Acinetobacter. The sequence continues at coordinate 4,656 of NZ_JAZQPV010000052.1, read as the reverse complement.
CTTGAAGTCCTTCCACAGCTGGCAGAATTGGGATTGGCCTATGCTGCACGTGATATCAGCAATGCTGGCATTCTTGGCAGTTTACTGATGTTGCTGGAAGCATCTGGATGTGGTGCGGATATTCAGCTTGATCAGGTTAATAAGCCGCAAGATGTAGATTGGCAGCATTGGCTACAAATCTTCCCAAGCTATGGATTCTTAATCACTGCAGATGAAGCGGAGTGCGAGGAGATTATAGCGCTTTTTGAGGCACAAAATCTGCACTGCAGAATCATTGGGGAAGTCAATGCAACCGCTAAAGTCCAAGTAAGCAGCAAAGGTGTTAACGCAGATTTTTGGGATTTCCAACAGCAACTCTTTACTGGTTTGTGCTATGCAGAACAGATTCAATATTTTCAAAGAGATCAACAGGATTATAGACAAGCGGAGCTCAGCGTATGCCAAGCGTAAATTTCATAGTCAAATGGCCAAATGGTCAAAGCAGTAACTTTTATTCACCTAGCACTATAGTCTATGAATATTTTCAGAAAGGTCAGCAATGGGCTGGGCAAGAGTTTTTAAAGCAGTCTGAACAAGCCCTGCAGGCAGCTTCCGAACGGGTACGTGCTCGTTATGGTTTTGCCTGTAGCTCGGCAATGGAAACGCTCAACCGTATTCAGGAACAGGCCAAGACATACTCTTTAAAGCCTGAAGATACGATTGAAATCACAGATATTTATAACATCGACTAGAGGAAATCACTATGTTGCAATCATCAACATTAAAATCACATTATGATGTCGTCATTGTCGGTGGTGGGCAAGCTGGCTTGTCAGTCAGCCATTATCTTAAACAAGCGAAGATCGATCATATTGTATTAGAAAAAGAAGATTGTCTAACACACAGCTGGCGTAAAAAACGCTGGGACAACTTTACCTTAGTGACACCAAACTGGCAGTGTTTATTGCCAAACCATCCTTATCATGGCAATGATCCTGATGGTTTTATGAAGCGAGATGAAATTGTTGAATATCTGGATGGGTTTATTGAAAAGCTCAATCCACCTGCCATTTTGAATGTCAATGTGGAGCAGATTACCAAGATTGCAGAACAGCATTATCACATTCAGACAAGCATTGGTGAAACGACAGCGAATCAGGTGGTGATTGCTGCGGGGGGGTATCACACGCCTATTTATCCAAAGCTCAGTTCAAAATTACCAGAACATGTTTATACGATTCATTCAGAGCAGTATTTTAATGCTGATCAATTACCTGAAGGGAATGTATTGGTTGTAGGGTCCGGTCAATCCGGAGCACAGATTGCAGAAGACTTACATTTGGCTGGGAAACAAGTCTATCTGTCGATTGGTGACGCACCGCGTTGTGCACGCTTTTATCGTGGCAAGGACGTAGTTAAGTGGTTGCATGATATGGGCTATTACGAAACGACCGTGAAAGACCATCGCTATAGTGAAGAAGTCCGTAAGAGCACCAATCATTATGTAACTGGACGTGATAGAGGTCGGGATATTGATCTACGTAAATTTGCACTTAATGGAATGCAGTTATTTGGACGCTTTTCTGACTATGAAAATGGGACTCTGAAATTTCAACCTAATCTTGTACAGAATCTAGATCAAGCGGATGCGACTTATAACCGTATTAATGCATCGATTGATGCTTATATTGAGAAAAATGATATTACAACAGCCGAACCTGTCAGCGTGTATACGCCAGTTTGGCAACCCGAAGAAGAACGGACTGAGATTAATGTAGCGAAAGAAAATATTACTTCTATCATTTGGTGCATCGGCTTTGTACCCGATTATTCATGGATAGATTTGGATATATTCGAAAACAGTGGATATCCAAAACATGACCGTGGCATCACCATTGATCCAGATGTCAGCTTTATTGGCTTGCCATGGTTATATACGTGGGGATCAGGGCGTTTCCTTGGTATTGATCAGGATTCACAATATTTATCCCAGCATATTATTCAACGTCATAATGCATTTAAGGAAAAATATGCGGAGATGATTGCTTAAAATTAAGCATACATTCACGATTTCATTAAAATTTGACCGTATTATTCAATACGGTCTTTCTTTTTGGGGCGGTGATTAAAGTCTATGAACAGTTTCAGCAATATAAGGCTTGACAGTCCAAAGGGGTAATCATTAGTCTATATCAATATTAATGAACTTAAAGTATCCTGTACTCAATTTAACATAATCAATATTATACGAAATCATGTTGTTAGAACCCATTTAAAGTGTCTATATTCTCACCAATAAAAATGTCTGGTTTATGATGCTTTTCACCATCATGGGCTGGATATAAATATAGACGTCTTGCAGTTCTGCAAGACGTTCGAGATCATCGTATTACCCAGATCTGTGCCGCTGAAATCCTGAGTCTTTCCAACCCCTCAAATTACCCGGTTATTGTAGAAGCTCAATCAAGATGGTGTTTCAGGTATGGTGCATGCCAGTCGTGGCCAACCTGGCCATCATCGCCATGATGAGTTATTAAAATCAAAGTGCCTTTCCATTATTTCTGAACATCTGCTGGGCTTTGGACCCACCTTGGCCTCTGAGAAGCTCAGCAGCATGTTTGACCTGAATATCCCGGTAGAAACAGTTCACAGTTCGTCGCTGGATGAGACGACCTATGAGGGACGAAAGCTCAACTACAGCATCTTCGATAAATTAAGTCAGATCAATCAACGAGAAGTGGTTGAGAACAAGAGTTGAGGTTCTATCTTGGTGTATATTCAGCAACAGCATGAAGAGTTGGAGAAACAGAATAAGCATTCTCTGGCCAAGAAAAGTATGCTAAGTAGTAAAGCTCAAAAGAGCATTATTGACCAAAGAAAATCAAATCCTATGCTTGACTCTTGTTGTTAAAAACAGGACATTTTAAATGGTTTATCACATAGACATTTCTACTTGGGAATAACCGCAGTTGTAAACTCCAATTAGAAATGAGCGATCAAAAAACAGCAAATAAATATAATTGCTGTTTTTTAAAATTGTAAAAATATTTAGCGAAGCCTTATTTTATTTTAGCCCACTCTTTAGCTAGTCGCTGCCTAAAGCTTTGTTTTTTATCTTTTTTACACTCTTCAATAATAATAGGGGTAACTTTTTCAATACCTTGTGTGTCTATAATTTGATTTTCTACACCTTTATTATTCATATTTAAAGCTATGGTCACTCCGACAGCGGTTGGCTGGTAAGTTGCACTTAACGCAAGAAAGTCCTCACAGGTCCAGCTATTTACCGGTTTTTTAGTGGAAGCAGCATTTACAAACATTGGAGTTAATGCTACACAAGACAAAATAACGATAGATAATTTTTTCATTTTAATCAATCTCTTGGGGTATTTTGAAATTATTTTAGATTATAATTATTTAACTATAATCTTATTTGTATAATTACTCGATGCTCAGAAAATGTATATTAATAATATGTATCTCGTTTTTTAATGAACTGCTTCTCATATTTTGGACATAAGATTGCTTATTTTTAAGCTGCATCAAATACTGCTGGGCTCATTCTGTCGAGATGGGAATAGTGCCTATAATCCGCTTGTAAAACATCTCGATGTAATCAACCCCCTCTGCAAATGCCATCATTTGTCATAAGCCTATGAGTTCGATAAAGGTATAGCAGCGGATTGCGCTGAAACGGCAGGCCTTCATCTTGAGGGTGTGTAGCGGAAACCCTTATATTAGCCCCCTCTTATTCAGTGGGATTTCGATTTCCTGTCTCTGTCTTTCGATCATAAGAAATAGGCCAAGAACGCCTAGAAATACCAGATCAGAATTAAGGGGGAGAAAACCCAGATCAGGCTGACTAAAAATTGTCCCAGAGTTATCCCCAGAAATTGGGGATAATTTTTGCGCTGTGGGGTCCGAAAATATTGATAAAATTTTAAATTTGATCAAAAAATAATCAATTTCATTGGTGAAAAATTACAGAATTCAATATATTAAAGGCTGATTTATTTTTAAGTATATATTTTTTAAGGGTTTATATAACAGTTATTGCATTAAATAAAAGGTAAATTACGGGATTTTAATGCATTGGTGTACGTTTTATGTTTTTGTTGCGGTAGTCAAATTAAAGCAAACCTGCGCACTCATGCAGAGCACCCAGTAAAATATCGGCAGCTGAAAACAGGATTATGTCCTAAATCCCTTGATGAAGTATATTGAGCGCTTTCGTTAATGGAATGAGAGAAGTTATCTCTATTCTAAAACAATAATAATGAGGCAAGGATTGTATAAACATTCAAATTTTCCAATGAAAAAAAGGAAAAATACTAAGCATTTAAACAATGTGGAGATAGCTTCTCAAAGCGATCATCTTAGTAATAGAAAGTGTACTACCAGATTTACCAGCCGGTTGGGAAACCTAAAGTCTGTTCTGTTCAGCATGTAAATACATTCAATAATAATGATCTCTACCGAACATAGAGATCATTTGTTGATCTATTTTATTTTCGACTGATAATCAGTGCAATCCCCTGCCCGACACCGATACACATTGAACACAGCGCATATTGACCACCGGTTTGCTCCAGCTGGTTCAGCGCAGTTGTCACCAGACGTGCACCCGATGCACCCAGCGGATGACCCACTGCAATCGCACCCCCATTCGGATTGACC
>NZ_JAZQPV010000051.1:0-1717 GCF_045628685.1 Acinetobacter sp. | reverse complement strand
AATATCTGTCATGGCATTGCTTAGACTTGCGGCTGCATAGACTTTGACTGTCCCGGCATGGGCTGAGGAAAATGTTATGGCGAGGCACATGGATAAAAACAGGGATTTTTTCATGTGCATTTTCCTCATCAGTGAATAAATAAACCGTGAACAATCTCGCCTTCATTCAAGCTTTGCCCTGCCGGAATACGTACCAGACAATTCGCCTGCATCAAATTACTCAGCATATGCGATTGCTGTTTGGACAGGCTTTTCACTTTTAAAACCGATTGATCAAAACTGGCAAACATTCTTAAAAAGCGTTCTCTGGCATCCATTTTCAGGTCATGGTTCAGTACTGCACTAAACCATTCCGGCTGATGTTTCTGTCCTTGTAAGGCGTTTAATAAGGTTGAGGTGTAGATTTGCATGCCCACATATACGGCTGCAGGATTACCCGGTAAACCCAACAGATAACAATATGAATCATCTGCTCGTTCTAACTGCGCAAAAAACATCGGTTTGCCCGGCTTTTGTTTGACTTTCCAGAAAATTTGTTCAAAGCCCAAATCCAAAGTCACAGGTCGAATAAAGTCATAATCACCCACCGATACCCCACCCGTGGTTAAAATCAGATCATGACTTTCTGATAATTTTTGAATGAGTGCCTGAACCGCAGCTTCAGTATCCGCCACATGGAAAATTTCAACCTGCTGTGCTTGATTCTGAAACCATGCTTCAATCAGAGGACCGTTGGCATCAAAAATTTTACCTGTTGCAAAGTCTTCTATACTTTCCGCGACCTCATCACCCGTGATCACTACCGCAACTTTAGGATACTTAAACACTTCAACCGCTTGAATACCCGCCATACTTAAGGAAGCCATTGCACCCACAGACAATTGTTGTCCTTTGTTGGCCAGTAATTGTCCCACTGAAATTTCTTCACCGACATCGCGAATATCGGCATTAGCTTTTAGGTTTTCGGTTATTTTAATTGTCGATACATCGATGACCTGTACAATTTCCTGCCGCGCCACCGTTGTGGTTGCAAATGGAATTTTGGCACCGGTAAAAATGCGAACCGCTTGCCCTGCTTTGAGTTGTAATTCGGATGAATGCCCTGCCTGAATTTCACCGATCAGTTCAAATTCTGTATCCGGCTCAATTGCAGACTCTGCACAAATTGCATAACCATCTACAGCACTTTGCGAAAATAAGGGAAGATTGATATTCGAGTAAACATCTTCAGCTAAATAGCGGTTTAAGGCCTGATTGAGCTTAAGTCTTTCAGTCGCTAAAACTTTGGTGTGCTGCAAGATTAAATCCAGAGCATGATCGACACTAATCAGGCCATGTTCAGTGCCACATCCTGACATTATTCATACCCCCCTGCATGGGGAATATTTTTTTGTACATCAAATAAATGCACCAATGCAGGCAGTACGGCAATCAAGGATTCTTTGGCGCCTTGACGACTGCCCGGTAAAGTCATCACCAGACTGTTATCGATATAACCTGCCACACCACGACTTAAAGCCGCATATGGGGTACGTTTTTGTCCAAAGCTACGCGAGGCTTCCATCAGCCCGGGAATTTCACGTTTCAATAAAGGCTGGATGGTTTCCACGGTTAAATCTTTCGGTCCCAACCCTGTACCGCCTACGGTTAGAATGAGCGGATAATCATTTTTTTGCTGTTCGATTAAAGCCAGTAACTGCTCAGGACTGTCTGGAAT
>NZ_JAZQPV010000050.1:0-4130 GCF_045628685.1 Acinetobacter sp. | reverse complement strand
ATTCTTTTTGCGTAAGTCCGCTTTCACGCCATCTTTCTACTTCTGCTTTCATTCGTAATCTCTGATCCATTACTTTGTCTTTTTCTACAAAGTAAAGTCAATCAAAAACGCGCGGCAATATGGGTTCGTCGGGCGCTTACGAACAATATCCCTGCAATAAAATGTAAGCTATGCTTTGGAACTAGAATCCCCACTTTCTCATCAGGCCTCATATAACCCAAAACACCTACGAGAAGATAAATAATTACCCAGCACATAAGTACCGCGAACATTTTATCCCAGAGTTTAAAAATAATAATCGCTGATATAAGCAGATAAAAGTGCACTTCTTCCAGGAGTGACCAGAAGACAGGATTGATCATCTGTTTACCGAAAGCCGATGGTATCATCGTACAGTTAACTAAGAACGTTTTGATTGACGGTCAGGGTAAATACGTCGGGACATGCGGGATAACCCTAGGTAGCATAAAAGCGATAATACAACTCAGCCAAAATACAGGATACAAGCGGCTAATTCTTGAAATGACAAACTCAGTGAACGATTTGTTCATAGCAGTCATGGTAACTACGTAGCCACTAATTACAAAAAACAGGGGTACTCCCATGTAACCATATCTGAAAAATACACCTATACCAAAATTGCCGGGGACAATATTATTCACATAATTAAAAGAATCGGTGTAGTGAAAAATAAATACCGACAACGCGGCAATTACCCTGAGCAAATCTAATTCATTTTGGCGAGCAGCTTTGTCTAATAACATATTTCTGTGATAGCGTTACATGTGAGGATGCTGGTAATATATATCATATAAGATTTTTTCTCCTGGGGTTTATACGGTGACCTCCTCCAGGTGGATATTTCGGACATGCTCGCTTATTTTTCGCGAAAACACACTTTCGCGCCATCTTTCAACTTCCGCGTTCTCGTTTCTTAACGTACCATCCTGCTTTGCACCGCGATCCCGAGGTAACCACTTAATCGCTGGGCTTATTTCCGCCTAGTTCAAGTGCCATTTGTACCAGAAGATCATCTGAACGGATCTTTCTTCTACAGTAAGGTCGAATTCATATTCCAAACATTCAGTAAACACCTTTCTTGGACCACCTGAATTATCACAGAAATACTTCCTGGCTCTAAGTTTAACTTCTGCCATTTGACCAGAAATATAAAAGGTAAATCTAAAAGTATTCACAGCCAGCTGCTATGAATTCTGTTACTGTCTTTTCCACAAACGGGATAAACGGACGATTTTTGAAAAGATTATGGCTAAGCTACAGATTAGGAACTTATCCGAGCTTTGCTTGCAGAAACCATAAAATGTTCTTGAATATACTTTTTTACTTCTTCATTATTTTTAGCATGAAAGATCTTGGCACCAGAAAGCTTTGGATATAATTTGTGGTAGCAATTAAAATGGTGCTCTGGTCCCTGTTTTGACAAAATCAAGTTCATTCCCTCAAAATAGCTTGCAAGCACGGAAGTTCCGCCATGAATAGAAACAAAGTGGTTTGCATTGGCATAAACCATTAACTGAAGATGATTGAAATTATTCGCGTTGCCTTGATTTTCTTCATAAAGTGTTTGCATAAGTAATACCTCTGGATGCGTGTTTTCTAACCACTCAAATTCTTTTAAATCATATGTTTCACTATTATCCTCGGTGATATTTTCCGGCCTCGGACGATTATAAATGATTGTATACTCGTTCTTCAAAGTGCTAATAATGTAATCTAGGGTAGGTATGTCAAAATAACTTATTGGGGCCCCACCCCATTCCATATTGTACCTGTTTGCTAAAATCAAAATAGGCTTTTCATAAACATAGATATCGTTCTGGAATTGTTTTTTCAATGGAACAGGAAGCCACTTTTCCATATCATAACTTTGACTGTATAATATTCGGGGAATGTCAAAATTATAATTTCCTTCGTTTGTTCTTTCATCAAACTCTTCAATATGATTGTCAGAAAAATAGTAGAATTCACGCGTAGACTTCGACGAGCACGTGCTATTCAACGTGCCATTTCGATAATGCCAATATGCAAAAGGGAGGACAAATTGAAGCTCTGGGCCGAATTCCCCACTGAAGGTAATATCTTTATATCTTTTTTTGGAGACATAGTCCTTGATGAAAAATTTCAATTGAGCAAGCTTACTATTAAAGGTGTCTCTATAAAAATACCTAAGTTCTTGGGGAACGTTTGGATATCTTACTCTCGTATAAAGGCTAAATAGCTTGTTAGAAACAGTCGAGGGCATAAATTTTTTTCTATAAAGATAATAAAAATCCTAATCTTTTAAACAAAAACCCATATACAATCATGTAATTTCAAGTGCGGTAAAGGTAGAGACAAGCACGCTTTTTTCAAAAATTATGTTACCTTAGAATCATTGAATTCAGTGGTCTATTTGGCTCGTATATACAAAATGCTCTTAAAAAATAAAGTTATAATTTTCTTAGGAAATACCCGTTTTGACGGTGATATTAAATCCACATCTTTCTTTATCGCTCAAAACTTGGCGAAAGACAACAGGGTATTCTTTTTGGACTATCCATTTACCCTTAAAGATTATCTTAAAACAAACTTCAACTCAGATGAACTAAAGTTACGGAAAAAACAATTTTCCCCATTTGCTGGTGGAATCATAGACACAGATGTTACCAACTTGAAAATTGTTGTTACCCCGCCAGTTTTGCCAATAAACTTTATTCCAGAAGGCATTATATATAGAGCATTACTTACTATCAATCAGAAAATTATTGCACGGCGGCTAAAGAGAATCTTAAGGAAGATTGGGGTAAAAGATTTTTTATACATCAATGCCTTTAACTTCCACTATCCGGATATCGCAAAGGAGCTTAAGCCTACTTTATGTATTTATCAATGCGTTGATCCGATGATTGTGCCCTACGACATGAAACATGGCATTATATCTGAAGATAAGTTGGTTAAACAGAGTGATGTAGTAATTTGCACGAGTAAAGCTCTTTATGTTGAAAAACGTGTACAGAACCGTAACACTTATTTCGTACCGAATGGAGCAGACTTAGGTCGAAGCAGCCTTGACACCTATATGGCATATCCTGTACATGAAAAGTTGACCTCTGTATCGAACCCCATTATTGGATATTTAGGCACAATCGAGCGTCGGATCGACTATACTTTAGTTCAACAGGTCATAAATGCTAATCTCGATAAAAGCTTTGTTTTTGCGGGACCAATTGCAGAGGAATTTGTACCAATTTCATTTTACAAAATGCCCAACGTACATTTTCTAGGACCTATTGCCCACGGGGACGTCGAACAGGTAATAAGTAATTTTGACATTGCGATAATCCCATTTAAAAAGGATGAGGTAAGTAAAACAATCTTTCCAATTAAGCTTTTTGAATACCTTAGTGCAGGGAAGGCTGTGATTGCAACAGATTTTAATGACGATTTGAAAGATTACACCGAAAACTGCGTTCAGTATTGCAACAATGCTACAAGCTTCAGTGCAGCGATCAATGAAGCGTTATTGCACAACAATGATGATATGAAGCAGATGCGTAAAAGTTTAGCGAGAAAAAACACCTGGGAAATAAGGGCAGAGCAAATTAGTGGAATTTTGAGTTCTCATTTGACGTCATAAGCATTCGCCTAGTATTGTAAGTTGACAAAGTATATAATCGTTTCTACCTTGGAATTGCAACACTAAATTGGACATTCAGTTAAGCTGCAATATTTTGTTTATTTGGGTTCTTCCAAATTCCTCCGGGGACATAAACCCAAGGCTGAATGTAATCTTTTGCGGTTGTTAGCTACCTGAATGCCAAAATTACTTCCCCCAGCAAAACCAAGATTTTCATGTGATTCAATGTATATCAAACCCGGATAGGTTGTCTTAAACAACTTTCCATGACTTTCTTTACAACCGTTATCAACCAAGATTATCTCAGCATCATCTCTCAAAGTATTTGACCTCCCCCCGAAAAACTTGACCCTCTTAAAGTAGAAAAATCGGGCAATTATTGATACCTTAAAAGCAAATAGTTGCTATGAAAAAAAGCAAGTTTACTGAAGCACAGATTGTGTTCGCGATCAAGCAATCCGAAACCGGTGTCGCGGTTTCAGAGGTCTGTAGA
>NZ_JAZQPV010000049.1:0-42011 GCF_045628685.1 Acinetobacter sp. | reverse complement strand
GTTTACAGTAATAAATGTATATATAAAGCTGGTAGTAGTAGTAAACGACGACTTTTCTGTGGATAACAAGCGTTTACTCCACAGGATCAGCAGTTTACGTGCTGCCGAACCGGCGGGACAAGGATTGTATCGGGCCTGCACGGATGTTGGAGAAAAAACGAGTTGTCTTCAGTAAACGTGTTTCTGCACATCCGCTCCTGTGGATATACAGGGGTTTGTCCACAGGCGGGGCAGTGTGCGGCGATGCAAACGGTCCCGGTCTTGTACAGCCGTCAGTTGCTTTCAACACAAGCAGCGTGGCAAGCAGCGTGGCAAGCAGCTGCGTCCCGCGCCGTCGTTCAGCTGTTCAGCCTGGACGTGACGAACGGCTAGCGGCTGCTGCCTCTTCTTTCTTCTGCTAAACAATCCACCAGCAACCAGCCACAAGCTTCGGCAACACCACGGGGGTTCGCATCCCAGGTTTTGAACTTCGCATACTTCATCTATTTAATAACAAGAGATGTATACAAAACTGGTAGTAGTAGTAAACGCCCCTCCAAACTGTGGATAAGACCATTTTTCTCCACAGGGTCAACGGTTTACGTGATGTTGGATGTGCTGAACAAGCGTTGTATCCGGCGTGCACGGAATGCGTACAGATCCGTTCGGTGTCCGAAAAACAGCCGTTCTGCACATTTGCTCCTGTGGATATACAGGCGTTTGTCCACAGAGGCACATTCGCGTTAACCCAACAATTCGAGGCGGGCATGAAAAAAAAATTCTCCCATAGCCCTTTACTCGCCCAACGATTGAAACGGTTGTAGGCTGTTTGCCATGGACAAAGATCCTCAGGAATATCGCGCCAAGGTGCCCCTGTTCGAAGTTTCCATAAAATGGCTTCCATAATATTTTTACTATTACGTGAACGGTAGCAGTCATAAAATTGCATGGTATTTTGGATTTGTACCCAAATTTCATCAGTTATGACTCTGCGTGACATATTAAAGAACTTAATTTTAGAAGGAAGCCAAGATATTTTAATTGAATGGATGAGGAGAATGAAATATATACATTAAATGAGGACACGCCCTAGTATTGTCAACTAATTGTTGTTGATGTGGTACAGCAATAGCTTCCCATTCATCATAAGACAAAATAGATGGAAAAGCGGCTACTAACTGAATAGTAGTCGCTTTGTTCTTTCTATGGGTTTCGACTTTAGCTAAACGCCTTTGAAAGTTTTTATAAAGTTTTAACCTTGTTTATTTAATTCCAATTTCACCAAAACCAAAGCAATCCTTTCTATATGTTGATAAGCTGGCTCGTCTAATTCTTCGCCAAAAACATCGGGATCAATTTCTTCATAAGACCAGTTTATATTTGAATACGGTGTAATCAACTTTTTTAAGTGTTCTAAAACTGGATTGCCATTTGGTCTAATTGCGACACCGGTATATAAAAATAAACACCCCTTGGGATTAAGACGTTGCATCCCTTCTTTTACAATATTGAATGACAATTCGTTGCCATCCAGCTCATTACCACCGTGACGATATTGACGCTGATCTGGATCTATTAAGTAGGGGGGATTGGCAATAATAAGGTCAAACTGTCCTTCAATATTTGCAAATAAATTGCTGTAAACTGGATAGATATTACTTAAACTTGCAAACTCCGCATTGATTTGGCTATACGACAATGCTTTAGGATTAAGATCCGCCACGGTAATTTCATTAAAATCAGGAAAATATTTAGCCATACTTATCGCAGCAGCAGAAGTACCACAGCACAATTCCAAGCCTCGTTTGAATGGCTGAGACTTCTTGGCTAAATACTGTTTTAAATGATAAACAAAGCGATAAGTATCTGGTCCAAAAAAAACCGCATCTTGCTGAATGGTAGGGAAACTGGAATGAATAAATAATTGGTCCTCTAGAGAAGATACTCGTACATGACTGAACCACTGACCATCTTGAAAAAGAATGAGCTGATTTTCTTTTAAAATTGCAAAAAGGCTGGGTTCCAGATCCGTTTCTGCAAATGCTAAATTCCAGCCGAAGATATTCCGAAGAGTTAGATCCTGACCTTTTATGTTCTTATTCCGGTTAAGAATACGCTGATGGGAAAGAGGCGTTATCGTCGTAAAGTGATAATCTTTTTGTTTTAAATAATCCAATAAAAAAAGCAAGGCTTGCTGTTGTGTAGTCTTAACATCCAAAATTTGGTTCATACGGATTTTCTCTTCTGATGATTAAAACAATTAAGCAATATAGAGGTTATTTAACCCATTACAAAGCAATAACCAAACCAACACTTATTCATTAAAGAAAGCAAATTTCCATTTGATGATTTAATAAAATAAATAAGATTAATACTCTCTTAAAAGGCAGTTTATTTTGGTAAAAATATAATGCTATTGGTTTAATTTATATTTTTTGTAGCAAGAGAAGCAAAAAGAGATCACGATAATTTCAGCGCGAGTAAACAGTTCCAGTATTTTTTATATTTGCTTAATTAATGTCGAGATGACTATTGGGCAATAATCATCTCAAGTAGGGATTTATCACCATGCCGTGTTAATTTTTCGCCTGCGGTAAATCGAACCAGATGAATTGACTGTCTTCTAAAGCTTTAATTTGATTATTTTCAGCAAAAAGTAGTGCATCGCCAGCTTTCATAATCTGATCTTCAATCTGGATTGCCCCTGAAATGACATGCACATAATTGACTTGCTGGGTCGCTTCCACAGCAAGCAGTTGATCTTTGGTTAAAACGGCAGTTTTTACTTCAGCTTGTTGGCGAATATGCATTGGTGCATTATCACTAGGTCCGGCAATTAAGTGCCATTGGTTTGGTTGTTCATGTGGATTACACTGAATTTGTTGATAATTGGGTTCTGCATCTTGCACATCCGGGTGAATCCAAATTTGCAACATATGCACTGGAGTATCGCCATTGTTCATTTCACTATGTTGAACTCCTGTACCTGCACTCATGAGTTGCCAGTCACCCGCAGTAATATGACGTTCATTACCTATGCTGTCTTTATGTGAAATTGTGCCATCAAGTACGCAGGTCAAGATTTCCATATTTTCATGGGGATGAATACCAAAGCCATGATGTGCGGCAATGGTGTCATCATTAATGACGCGAAGTACGCTTACCCCCATATATTTGGGGTTATACCAGCTACCAAAAGAAAAACTGTGTTTGGTATCTAACCAGCCCGCCTGAACATGACCTCGGTTTTCAGCATGATGTAAAAAAGCATTCATTTTTGATGCTCCTTATTATTTAAAATTAGTCTGATAATAGCGTGCTATAAAATGGATAAAAATAGGATATAAGCGACATAACATTCTATTTATGCAACGTTAATTTTTTATTGTGAATATTTTCTAAGATTTAGAATTAATCTCATTATGGATAATTCAAAGATAAATGGCATTTTGTTTTTTGTAAAAAAAGCCCACATAAATGCAGGCTTTTGATGATAAGTATTCTGATTATTCTAAGAATTTAACGGTTACACCAGGCTTCACTTTTTTACCTAAGTCATTCGCATCCCAGTTGGTTAAACGGATACAACCATGCGATGCAGTTTTAGAAATTGCAGATGGGTTCGGCGTACCGTGAATACCAAATGATTTTTTACTTAAGCCAATCCAGATGTTTCCAACAGGGCCATTTGGACCTGGTGGTAGGGAAAGCGGTTTGGTATTTTTGCCTTGGACAAAATTGCTTGGTGAATAGCTATACCAAGGATTTGGTGCTACACCGGTAACTTTATAAGTACCTGTTGGAGATGGAGTATCTGAACTACCGATGGTCGCTGGGAATGAACCAATCATTTGATTGCGGCTGTTAAATAAGTACAGTTGTTTGGCACCTTTATGCGCAACAATTAAATGAATATCTTCAGGAACTTCGTTACGGATATTGGCGACAATAATTTTCTCACCGGCTTTTTTGAAAGTTGCTTTCGGATTTAACTTTTTCAAAAAGTCTTCATCCATATGGAATTTTTCACTTAACATTTCAGTGACACGGGTGTAATACAAGCCTTTCATTTTTGCTTGTAACGCATAGTCGTGTGGAATAGACGTAGCATAAGGACCTTGCAGGTCAGCATCGGTAATGGTGTACTCAATAAAGGCAGGTTTAGAACCTTGTTTAGCCACTAAAGCATTCCATGTTTCCTGAGTCAAAGTGCCTGTAGGTTTAATACCGCTGATTTGCTGGAACGATGCAATTGCTTTCAAGGTATTTTTACCACTTGTCCCATCAATTGCACCCGGTGAAGCATGGGCGTTATTTAACATGACATGGGCGCGTGCATAGACAGGAAACTGACCTTTGCCAATATTTTCATACCACTCAGCGTTGTTCAGGCCATCCAAAGTCCAGGATGCTTTGGTTGGCGAAACGCTGGCATTGCTTGTCGTACTTGATGTTTTTGTTGTCGGTGAAACACCGATCTCAGCATTATCATCTTCAGTATTTCCAAGATCTTCTAAGGTTTTTGAAGCCTTAATCAAGTCTTGCTGTTCTTGTTGTGTAATATGGGTTTCGGTGCTTTGAGCGCTTGATGCCGCCAGTGGATCAATCGGATCCTGAACCGCAGTGTCAGCAATCTTTTTGGGATTTAAAGGCTGTTCAGCAGTAGATGCGGCAAACGCGGTACCCGCAAAAATGCAACTTAAACTTATAGCGAGTAATGTGCGAACGAACATGGAATTCAACCTTAAAAATTATTCATTAACAATTTGATAAAACCATATAAGTATTGCAGAAAAAATGAGGAGATGCAGTAGTTGTTTTGTGTAAAAATTATTTTACATTTCCCATGATTGAGTTTTAGGTACGAGAGAAGTTACTAAATTTTCTGGCTTTTTGTTATGATGGTTCGAAGATTAAAAATGAGATGGGAAAGTAAATGACGACTCTAAAAAACGATCGTTTTCTACGTGCCTTATTGCGTGAGCCAGTAGATAGCACACCAGTTTGGATGATGCGTCAAGCCGGGCGTTATTTGCCTGAATATCGCGAAACACGTGCTAAAGCAGGTGATTTTCTTTCCTTGTGCAAAAATAATGATTTTGCATGCGAAGTAACCTTACAACCTTTGCGCCGTTATAACTTGGACGCAGCGATTCTGTTTTCAGATATTTTAACGGTGCCGGATGCTTTGGGGTTGGGGCTTTATTTTGAAGCGGGTGAAGGTCCAAAGTTCCATAAAACCATTCGTACTGAACAAGATGTCGCGAATTTACCCAACTTCAATGCCAAATCTGATCTAGATTATGTGATGAATGCTGTAACTACCATTCGTTCAGCTTTGGGAGGTCAAGTTCCATTGATTGGTTTCTCAGGCAGTCCGTGGACGCTTGCAACGTATATGATTGAAGGCGGATCGAGTAAAGATTTCCGTTATACCAAACATATGATGTATGCCCAACCTGATGTGTTGCATGCCTTGCTTGATCGATTGGCCATTGCGGTGATTGATTATCTAAATGCACAAATTGATGCTGGGGCACAAGCCGTACAAATTTTTGACAGTTGGGGTGGTGCACTTGGACACCGTCAATATATTGAATTTTCATTGAACTATATGCAGAAAATTGTTGCAGGCTTAAAACGTGAAAATGAAGGTCGTAAAGTACCAGTGATTTTATTTACCAAAGGCGGCGGGCAGTGGATCGAACCAATGCTGGCAACCGGCGCAGATGCCTTGGGTCTGGATTGGACCACACCATTAAATGTGGCGCGTCAAACGGTCGATGGGCGCGCTGCTTTGCAAGGCAATCTGGATCCAGCCACTCTATATGGCACGCCAGCGTCTATTGAAAAAGCAACCAAAGCGATGCTTGACGATGCGTATGCAGGTGGTGAAAAAACTGGTTATATCGCCAACCTCGGTCATGGTATTACCCAATGGGTTGATCCTGCAAATCCTAAAGTATTTATTGATACTGTGCATGAATATAGCGCCAAATATCTTTAAGTATATGTAAATAAAATAATTTTTAGGATTTAACTTTGATCATTCCGATTAAATCATGTTTTGAGTTCTTATTTAAGGCAGCTTCGGCTGCCTTATTTGGGATTTTACTACTGATTGCTTTCGCCCTTACAGCATTTATGGGAAGCCAAGAGTTTTACGGCTTTTTTCGTTATGACTATTTGTTGTTTTATGCCTTAATTATTCAAGTTTGCTTGCTGTATTTAAAGCTGGAATCATGGTCAGAAGCCAAAGTCATTGCCTTGTTTCATATCATGGCGATGGTCATGGAAATTTTTCTGACGCATCCGCAAATCGCTTCATGGCAATACCCACAACCTGCAATATTCAAAATATTGACCGTACCTTTATTTGCTGGATTTATGTATTCCGCCGTGGGCAGTTTTTTTGCTCGTTCCTTAAGGCTATATCAGGTGTCGTTCAAGAAGCTCCCAAGTTTTCCCAATATGATCGCTTTGGCTGTACTCTCATATGTTAATTTTATGAGTAAATTTTTTGTGCCAGATATTCGCTTTTTTCTCTTCGCCTGGAGCGTCATCATTTTCTGGAAAACAAAAATTCGTTTTCAGCTGCAACGGTATCAAATCCAGCTTCCCATGTTACCCGTGCTCATGATTTTGGCGTTTATTATCTGGGTTGCAGAAAATATCAGTACCTTTTATAAAATCTGGCTTTATCCAAGTCAGGTCAATGCCTGGCATATGGTCGGTTGGGGTAAGCTAGGTTCATGGTATTTACTGTTAATGCTCAGTCTGGTGCTGGTGCTGAAAATTTTAGGTACGCGTAATCCCGAAGGCACCTGGACGCTTAAAGATCATTAGAACAGCAAGTATTTATCTTTAGCGAAAGCATACATTTTATCCATTGCACCACACTTGACTTCCCGCTAATCTGCTAAGGGTGTAATTTAAATTACATGACTAGAGTAATAACAAAATTGCATGAGAATAAGTGGAGAATAAGCATGTTAAAAAAAATAATGCTGGCTGCTGTACTGGTCACAGGTTCAGGTATGGCTATGGCCGATAATGATGTCGGCTGTGGTTTTGGTAGTCAGATATGGGAAGGTCAGTCCGGCATCATTCCTAAACTTCTGGCAGGAACAACCAACGTTCTTTTCACTAACCAATGGATCGGGATTACTTTCGGTACTTTAGGATGTAGTCAAGGCGGAAAAGTTACCGCTCAAGTGGTTACTTTCACCAATGAAAATTCCGAAACTCTCGCACGTGATATGGCGGTAGGTGAGGGCGAAAGCCTGAATGTGCTAGCTGAATTGCTCAATATTAAAGCTGAAGATAAAGCCCGTTTTTTTGCGGTATCCAAGCAGAATTTTTCTGAAATTTATTCTGATAAAAATCAGGATACGCTTCAAGTATTAACCTCTCTACAAACGGTTATGGCAAAGGATGATGTATTAAGATCCTACATCTAAGCCGCTGAATAAAAACCCTG
Organism: Acinetobacter sp.; assembly: GCF_045628685.1. Lineage (GTDB taxonomy): Bacteria > Pseudomonadota > Gammaproteobacteria > Pseudomonadales > Moraxellaceae > Acinetobacter. The sequence goes on along the minus strand of NZ_JAZQPV010000049.1, from coordinate 34,552 downwards.
TCACCTTGGCAGGGTTTTCTTATGAATACAAGAATTAAAGAGAATAAGATTACTGAATGAAATATGCCTTTTTACTACTTGGTCTTACCTGGGTTCATTTAAGTCATGCAGCCGAAATAAAACTGGAAATCCAAAGTTACCTCGATCTGGCTGAGACCAAACAGCTGAATCAGACCCAGACCTGGCAACGCCTCATGTATGCGAATGCACAGGGTAAAAGCGAGGTTAATTATGCAGGCTATTTCCTGGCCGAGCAGGGATCAACCGATCTTAAAAAGGAAATGCAGCAAAATATACAGGCGTTATTTGCGGCAGCAGAACCCAATCAGTCGATACGCTGTAAATTTCCGGCACGCAGCCACTGGCTGATGCAGCAACTGAACCTGTCCGAACAGCAATTACCGGCAGTGAGCTGTCCCGAATTTGAACAATGGATAGGTCAGGTCAAACCTTATAAAGCTACCTTAATTTATGCCACAGATTTCATGGGTAATCCTAGCTCGATGTTTGGTCATACTTTATTACGTTTGGATCCGAAAGATCAGCAGCAGCTAAACCTGATTTCCTATGCGGTAAATTATGCGGCCACAGTAAACAGTAATGACAACTGGTCTTTTGCCTGGAAAGGCCTGACCGGACAATACCCAGGTGAATATTCCCTGATGCCTTATTATCGTAAGGTCAAAGAATATGGCGACTTTGAAAGTCGTGATTTATGGGAATATGAGCTGAATTTAAACCCGGAAGAAACTCAGTTTCTGGTTCAGCATCTATGGGAAATGCAGAAGGTCAGTTTCCCGTATTATTTTATCAACGACAACTGTGCTTACCGCTTGCTTGGGCTTTTTGACCTGGCACGTTCCGAGCTGAATCTTCAACAACAGTTCAATTCAGCTGCTATTCCCATAGAAACCCTGAAAGTTGTCGAACAGCAAGGTCTGATCAAGGAAAAAATTTATCGACCTGCGCTGGAAACACAATTATTGGCACAAGCTAGACAGCACGGCACAACTTTGGCGAAAACTGCCCATCAAGTGGCATACGCAAATACAAATACACAGTCTTTAACGCTACAGAAGTTTTCGGTGCAGGATCAGGCTAAAATTCTGGAGATGGCCTATGACCATTTATATCTGGATTTTTTGAGACAAAAAGTCGATAAGTCTTTTGCCCAGTCTCGTTTCCGCCAGTTACTGGGTTTAAGAAGCCAACTTGATATAGAAAAGCAGCGTAAATCACCGGTGCGTCCAAAAACGGATCCGACCCAGAGTCATAACGCGCGTCATATTTCAATTCAGGCGGGGGAAATGCAGGGTGAAAAATTTATCGAGTTTGGACACAGGCAGGCCTATCATGACTTGATAGATCCCCAGAGCGGTTTTCGTACCGGCACACAGCTGTTATTTTTCAATACTGCAATACAGTACCGTGAAGATGAGCTGAAAATTGAACAATTTGATTTGATGACAGTCAATTCCTACAATCCTGTTTCACCCTTTAAAATACCTTTGTCTTGGGGATTTAATTTGGGCTGGCAGCAAGAAGCGTTAGAGCAGGGGGGCAAGTTTAGTGAACATGAACAGCATGGAGTGGCCAATTTAAAAGTACAAATGGGCTATAGCTATGCTGATCAGGCACGTGAGCATTTATGTTATGCACAGCTGCAAAATCATATTCAAGCCGGCAAGGCATTGGATGAAGGTTGGCGCGTGGCTATGGGACCAACCCTAGGCTGTCAGAATATTTGGTCAGATAAAGTTAATTCTTTAATTCAGGTAGAATTGCCGTATTGGGAAGATTCACATCAGTGGCAATTAAAATTAAATACTGAATGGCAATATGTATTGAACCAGCAAAATGCGATTCGGCTGGGCTGGGAATATCAACACCAGCATGGAAAAGACTGGAATAAAGCAAGCTTAGGGTATATAACCTTTTTTTAAAATTATAGTATTTTCTGTTAGTTATCTCATTATTTATGATAAGACCTAAAATAGATCACAGAGTAATTTTTGCGAAAATTTGTTATATTAATAAACTAATTATCTCCCTCTTTAAAAAACGCCTGGAATCAATTGTATGAATAATGAATGTATGGCCATGCTGGCTGAGCAATGGGAACATATATGTCAAAATTATTCATCAGATGAGTTGCTACAGGCTTTTAAATTTATACAAGATCACTCGCTGATTTTGGTTGAAGAATTTTATAAAAAAATGCTGGTTGAAAAAGAGTCTGCAGAATTTTTCTCAGATGAGTTGATTCAACAACGTTTACTCAACACTCTTAATGCATGGCTTCTTGAGAGTTTTAGTGTCGGAATTAATAAACGCTATAGCGAAGCTGTAAAAAAACAGCACATGGTTGGACAGGTGCATGCGCGTGTAGGCATTCCATCTTGGTTAATCATGCGCGGCGTATGTGAGATTGAACGTAAAGTATTTGAACTTGTGGCTCAAAACCCACAACACCATATGATCACCATCTGCAGTTACATTGTCCGAATCATGGGCTTTTCAACTGAAATCATGTGCCGTTCTTATGAAGCCAATTTAGAAAAGAATAACGATATTAAGCATAGTTATCGACTGTTCTCTGCGATGCAGGATGTAGCAGTACAAAAAGATAAGCAACGTGGCTCATTACTGGACTGGGAAAATGAACTGATGTTTAAAGTTTTTTCGGACAACACCGGCTTTAATCATTTAGTACTTTCCAAATCAGAATTTGGTCTCTGGTTCATTCATAAAGCAGCTTACGCATTTGCTGGTTCAGAACAGGTCGATGTCATTATTGGGCGGATTCATGAAGTTGATCAGCTGAATCAACAGGTTTTAGTATGTACAGAAAAAGATAAAACCATTCAATTGATTCAGTGTATTCGTGAAAAGAATAGAGAAATTCAGCATTTGGTTGATCAGCTGTTTCAGGTTTCTGAATATATCGAATCCGGGAATGATTCCTTAACCCAGCTGCTCAATCGACGCTATTTAAATACCATTATTTCCCGTGAGATCAGTTTTTCTCGAAAAAATAATGCACCATTATCGTTGCTCGCAATTGATGCTGATCACTTTAAGCGAATTAATGATAAACATGGACATGCCGCAGGTGATTTGGCATTACAGTTTATGGGTGAAGTACTGGTTGAATCGGTGAAAGGAAGTGATTATGCATTTCGGGTGGGTGGGGAAGAGTTTCTTCTGCTTTTAGTGGATAGCGATTTGACCCGTGCTCAGGAAATTGCTGAAACTATTCGCAAACGTGTGCAAGAAACCCCAATTCGCACGATAGCAGGAAATAGTTTTAATTTTACCGTCAGTATAGGGTGTTCACTTTACGACGGTCATCCAGATTATAAACGTTTCTTGGATGCTGCAGATTCAGCGCTGTATGCCGCAAAAAATAATGGGCGTAATAATGTTTATTTAGGCAAATAGAGTTGAGCATGGAATATTATTTTATTGGGCACAGAACGAGCAAAGTACTCGGTATAATCTACAGGTAAAAACAACTTTTAGGCTTCCACTACGACAAAATATTTCCGAACAGCTTCAACGACTTCAAATTTTCCCGTGAAGCCAGCTGGAATAATGCCCGCTTCACCCGCTTTGATTTCAACAAAACTTTGCGTATGGGCATCATGCAAGCGTATCCGGCCTTCAATTAGCTGAAAGAATTCCTGTTTGTTGGCAGAAAATTCAATATTCCATGCACCCACTTCACAAGTCCAGATACCACAGTTCATATTGGGATGCTCATATAAACTTTCGGTCAGGCGTTTCGGGTTGCCTACAACCAGACGATCAGGACGAGGATAGTCAATTGTTGTTTCACTCTGAGTCAAACCGTGGCCTGCTAACCAAATAGATGACATGACTTAGCCTTAAAATTAAAAGTTGTATAAGTGAGAGAAGTTAAAGTATAAATAAAAAAGCCCCGGTTCGTCGGGGCTTTTTTGAATCTTTCAAACTTAGTAATTTTCTGGTAAAGCACTCAAAAACTCACGACGTTCTTCTTTATTGGTTTTAAAATCTCCAACAAAAGAAACCGTACGTGTGGTTGATTCCTGCTTGCCGACACCGCGCATCATCATACACATATGTGCAGAATCAATCATTACGGCAACACCACGTGCTTTAGTCACTTCAGCCACAGCTTCAGCAATTTGCTGAGTCAGGTTTTCCTGAATTTGCAAACGACGTGCAAACATTTCAGTAATGCGGGCAAATTTTGATAAACCTAAAACATTGCCTTCGGGTAAGTAAGCAATATGCACACGACCGTAGAAAGGCAGTAAATGATGTTCACATAAAGAATAAAATTCAATATTCTTGACTAAAACCATTTCACGGTTGTCAGAAGGGAAGACCGCATTATTGGTCACTTCTTCTAAAGTTTTGCTATATCCAGACGTTAAATACGAAAAAGCTTTAGCAGCACGCATTGGCGTATCTTTTAGACCAGGACGATTAAGATCTTCACCAACGGCAGTCAGAATGTTGGTGTAGGATTGCTGCATAGACATAAGACGTGTTCACTTACACTGATATCGAACAAGGACGGCATTGTAGCAGAAAACCGCTACAATGCCGTGTTTTGGGGAAAAATTCTGCTTACTGTTTAAATTTTGGGTTCTTCTCTGCACGTTTGAGTAAAACCAGAACGGCGCCAGTGCCGCCTTGTTTTTCAGGCGCACTGACAAAGGCTAAAACATCACGGTGTTGACGCAGCCAGCCATTTACATAGGTTTTTAAGATGGCTTCAGGCCCTTTGCCGTGCACAATCTTAATGACATTTTGATTTTCATCTTTTGCCATCTGAATGATCTGTAACACTGCAGCTCGCGCATCTTCAACCGTACAACCATGCAGATCTACCGCTTCAAACCAGCGCAGGTTACCGGCTTTTAAATCTTCAAACACTTTGTGCTGCAGGGTGTCGATGCGGTAGCTTAATGTTGCTTGACTGGCAACAGGATTCAGCATGGCTTGTGTATCTGAAAGCTCTGCATGATCTGTTTGCATGGGGCCAGTGGCTGCTGCACGTTTTGCTAGAGTTTGCGCATCAATTTTTTTCTTCTTGTCCTTTTCAATCTTTGCAATATTGCTGGTGTCCATTTTTTTGACACCTTGCATGGATTTCTGGAATAGATCGACATCATCTTCTGGCTCTTGCTCGATCTGAGTTTTAGGCTCAGGCTGTTTGGCAATGGCAGTCGAATGTGGATTGGTGATTTGCTTTTTAAAGGCTTTCAGTAAGTCGAACTGACCTTTAGAAAGCGAAGAATCATGTTTACTCATAATCTTAATTATTCATTAAACAGTTTCAGGCTGACCAAATAATGCAGTGAATGCATGATCGGGACGAGGCTGTTTCATAAAACTTTCACCCACAAGGAAGGCATGAATGTCATGCTCTTGCATCATGTGGACATCATTGGGGGTGGCAATACCACTTTCAGTCACCAGTAAACGTGAAGGCTCAAGCAACTTTTTCAAGCGCAGTGATGTGTTTAAATCGACATCAAAGGTTTTTAAATTACGGTTATTCACGCCTAACAGGCAACGCTCTGAAAGTCGAAGTGCACGTTCAAGCTCATGTTCATCATGAACTTCAACCAGTACATCCAAATTGTGTTCAAAAGCAGTTTTAGACATTTCTTCCAGTTGCTGGTCCGACAGACAAGCCGCAATCAGAAGAATACAGTCTGCATGCAGGGCACGTGCTTCAATTACACCATAAGGATCAATCAAGAAATCCTTACGCAGCGCAGGAAGGGCGCAGTGTGAACGGGCAATGGCGATATTTTCGTCCGCACCCTGGAAAAAGTCTACATCGGTTAGTACCGATAAACAGGCGGCACCCGCTTGCTCATATTGCTGTGCAATTTCAGCTGGATTAAAATTTTCACGAATCACGCCTTTAGAAGGAGATGCTTTTTTAATTTCAGCAATCACTCCCGGACGTTTGCTTAACAGGCTTTGAGCAAAGCCACGTACAGGTGTGGCTGCCTGCGCGAGTTCTTCAACATCCTTTAAGCTATGTTGTTTTAAACGCGCAGCAAATTCTACTTGTTTACGGTCAACAATTTTACCTAAAATCGTATTTGCGATATCGAGCATGACAATATTTCCTTTATAGCCTTAAGCTTCGTATTCTTTGAGGGTTTTGGTGAATTCAGATAAAACGCTCATTTTTTCTAAAGCTTGTCCACCGTAAATAATGTCATGTGCCAGTGCTACCCCTTGTTTATAGCTTGTGGTCAAGCCTGATACATAAATGCCTGCACCTGCATTGAGTGCAATCATGTTGGCCGCTTTTTCACCTTTAGCAGATTTTTTCTTGCCCAAAGCATCTTTGATTAAAGCCAGGCTTTCAGTTGAATCTTCAACAATCAAACCGGTTAAAGTCTGTGATTCAATGTCGACATCTTCAGGGTTAATCATCCATTCCGTGATTTCACCATTTTTCAGTTCAGCGACATAGGTGGAAGATGCCAGACTGATTTCATCCAGACCATCTTTAGAATGCACTACCATCACATGTTCAGCGCCGAGTTGTTTCATCACTTCGGCAATCGGGTGGCACAGTTCATTCGAGAATACACCCAGTACAAAACGCTGTACTCCAGCCGGGTTAGTTAATGGGCCAAGCAAGTTGAAAATACTGCGAATACCCAATTCACGACGTGGACCGATTGCATATTTCATGGCCTTGTGATGATTCGGTGCAAACAGGAAACCCACACCCATTTCACGAATACAACGTTCAGTTTGCTGCATATTCAGGTTCAGGTTAATGCCGGCTTTTTCCAGCAAGTCAGATGAACCTGATTTTGAAGACACACCACGGTTACCGTGCTTGGCAATGGTTGCACCGGCAGCAGCAATTACAAAACTTGATGCCGTAGAGACATTAAACAGGTTTTGACCGTCACCGCCGGTACCGACGATATCAACCAGATGGGGAATATCGCTGACATCAATTTTAATCGCAAATTCACGCATCACCCGTGCAGCGGCAGTAATTTCGTCAATGCTTTCGCCTTTTAAGCGTAAGCCCATCATCAGCGCACCAATTTGCGCATCGGTTGCTTCACCGGACATGATGCTGCGCATCACATCTTCCATTTGCGGCTGAGTCAGGTGAACCTGTTTGGTAATATTATTTAAAGCTTGTTGAATATTCATTGTGTTCACTATGCATAAATTTCTAAAAAGTTCTGGAAGATTTGATGACCATGCTGGCTCAAAATTGATTCAGGGTGGAACTGCACACCTTCGACGGCCAATGTCTTATGTTTTACACCCATGATTTCTTCCATGCTGCCATCGGCTTCATTGGTCCAGCAGGTGACTTCCAAACAATCGGGTACGGTCGCCTGATCAATCACCAGTGAATGGTATCGCGTTGCCGAAAATGGAGAGGGTAGATCGCTGAAAATGCCTTGGTTGCTGTGATACATATCGGATAAACGACCGTGCATGACATTCTTTGCGCGAATAATATTCCCACCAAAAGCCTGGCCAATGGCTTGATGACCTAAACACACGCCAAGCAATGGAATTTTGCCGGCAAAGTGCTGAATCGCGGGAATTGAAATTCCTGCTTCACTTGGTGAACACGGGCCAGGGCCAATCACCAAATACTTGGGTTGCCATCGCTCGATATCTTCCAATGTCACGGCATCATTACGGACTACTTTTACCTCTTGATTTAACTCACCAAAATATTGGACGATGTTATAGGTAAAAGAGTCATAGTTGTCGATCATTAAAAGCATGAGCTAACCTATTGAAATTTATGCACTTAAGTGTGCTCGAATAGTCCGGGAATACTCGCATGAGTGCTGTTTTTAATGTTTAGTCTGATATAAATAAGACTAATCAAAACAAGTCAGAAATGGAGTGCGAATAATCATAGCAAAAAATAAGCATTTTCTGCTGAACTATTTCTATGATAATGATTTTATAGGAATCACAGGATGAGAATAAGCTGATTTATTTACATTTTATCTTGAATCAAATTCATCGTTGTTTATTTCAACTATTTAAAGCTATTGTGAATAATATGAAGGTTTTATTTAGATTTAAAAGTTATGAATAAAAAAATAAAAAATAAGTATTTGTAATAGACTTACTTTAAGTAAGTATAATTTGTATAAAAATTTAATTAGTTGAAGTTGAACTTAATAAAGGGCCATAAATAGAACAAAATGGTATCTGGATTTGCTCACCAAAATGGCGCACAGCATTTTTTATTCAATTGCTGAAAAAATCTGCGAGTTAAGCCCTATAAATTAAAAAATCATGAAAAAATAATGAGATAACGGGATTTTAAATTTAACTTTACAAGAGGGTTTAAGGTTCAATAGAGGATATATTAAGCAAGAAAATCATCAACATGGTTGAAAATTTATTTTTAAGTATTTATTTTAATCGAAGGTGATGATTATTAAGCCAAATAATGAGAAAAAAAGATCATTTACTATTTAATAAAAATAAATTCGCACCATTTTGATACAATGAAAGTGGCTTTTTAAGCAAAAGTAATGAAGAGTGTTTGAATATGGTGCATTTACATTTACACACAGTATAATAGTCTCAAACTAAAGTATCTAAATCTTCTATTCTGATAAAGAATTCAATATTTTATCTTTATTTTTTAAAGTTGGTATGAGATTTGCTTAATAACTGCCAACTACTAACACGCACTTAGCAGGTGCAACAAAAAATCATCGGAGCACAATGAGCATGGCGAACAAGGTCCTTCAACTCATCCAAGAAAGTGGCGCAAAATGGGTCGATTTTCGCTTTACTGATACTAAGGGTAAAGAGCAACATGTAACTTACCCAGCAGATACGATTGACGAAGATACATTTGAAGACGGTAAAATGTTTGATGGTTCTTCAATCGCCGGTTGGAAAGGCATCGAAGCATCTGACATGATTTTACGTCCAGATGCTGCAACATGCTTCCTTGACCCGTTCTTTGCTGAAGCAACGGTTGTTGTCACTTGTGACGTGATCGAACCATCAACTGGCCAAGGTTACGACCGTGACCCACGTTCAATTGCTCGCCGTGCAGAAGAATACTTAAAATCTACTGGTATTGGTGATACTGCATTCTTTGGTCCAGAACCAGAATTCTTCGTATTTGACGAAGTAAAATGGGAAATCGATATGTCTGGCGCGCGCCATACATTAATCGCTGAAGAAGCTGCCTGGTCTACAAACAAAGATTACGAAGGTGGTAACTCTGGTCACCGTCCACGTGTGAAAGGCGGTTACTTCCCAGTTCCTCCTGTGGATTCTTCACATGATATGCGTGCAGAAATGTGTGCGAAAATCGAAGACATCATGGGTCCTGGTCGTGTAGAAGTACATCACCACGAAGTTGCATCTTGCCAGTTAGAAATTGGTGTGAGCTTCAATACCATGGTTCGTAAAGCGGACGAAGTTCAACAGTTTAAATATGCTGTTTGGAACGTTGCACATCAATATGCAAAAACTGCAACCTTTATGCCTAAACCAATGGTTGGTGATAATGGTTCTGGTATGCACGTTCACATGTCTATCTCTAAAGATGGTAAGAACTTGTTTGCTGGTGATGAATATGCAGGCTTGTCAGAAATGGCACTTTACTTCATTGGTGGTGTCATCAAGCATGCGCGTTCATTGAATGCAATCACAAACCCTTCTACAAACTCGTACAAGCGTTTGGTTCCACATTTTGAAGCACCGATTATGCTTGCTTATTCAGCACGTAACCGTTCTGCTTCTATCCGTATTCCTTACGTATCTAGCCCGAAAGGCAAGCGTATTGAAGCACGTTTCCCAGATCCAATGATGAACCCGTACTTAGGTTTTGCAGCATTGTTGATGGCTGGTCTTGACGGTATTCAAAACAAGATCCACCCAGGTGAAGCTGCTGACAAGAACTTGTATGACCTTCCTCCTGAAGAAGAAGCGAAAATCCCAACAGTTGCTCATAGCCTAGAAATGGCGCTTGAAGCGCTTGAAGCGGATCACGACTACTTGTTAAAAGGTGGCGTATTCACTCAAGAAATGCTTGATGCATATATCGAACTTAAAACTGAAGAAGTACGTCGTCTTAATACGACAACTCACCCAGTTGAGTTTGACATGTACTACAGCCTATAATTCTGATCTGAATTTAAGCTTTAAAAAACCCGCGCATGCCGCGGGTTTTTTTGTATCATTGTTTTTGAAACTTCTTATTGTAAATATTATGGCGCAACGTAAAAAACACACCAGCTTTTATCCATGGATTGATCCTAAAGATCATGACAAAGGCTTTAAAATGAATTTTTCTGAAGTAACTTATGTTGAGGTCGGTCGCACTGTGGAAGGCTATAAGCAGGCAGAATTTGTGGCGCTAAAAAACCCAGAACTCGCTCTAGACTTTGATTATCCTAAAAGTTTCTATTTAAGTGCTGAAGGGATGATTCTCATCAAGACCCCGCAGGGCAAATTTGAAGTGATTGCCAAAACAGATAACTGTTAATCGCATTTGATGGGATATGATGGGGAAAGGGTGATGGCTGAGTTAACTCGGTTATTGCTAACATGATGTATGTATGAGATTAAAATTGATCAACTTAAACGAGTAGGGGACTTATGCAAAACAAGCGAGCATGTAAACGACAGGATAAACAGATTCCTGCTGAATTACGTGAATGGCTGTATGCATCAGGTTCACTCACGCAGCAACTGACAGATTTAGCGGATGGAGAATTCAAAGTACAGCCCATCCAAGAGCATTTTTTACGTTTAAGTTTTGCAGACAGCCAGTGGATGAATATGCCGCATCAGCATACCTCATGGGTGCGTGAAAGCTATTTATATGGCTGTGAAGCGCAGCCTTGGGTCAAAGCGAAAAGTATCTTTCCGATTTTAAGTCTGCAATCCCGTGCACGTATCTTTCAGCATATTGGTAAAAAGCCGATTGGCTGGTTCTTGTTTCAACGAACCAATCCAGATTGCGAGCGTCGTGTGATTCTGCTTGAAGATGGCTGGACACGGCAAAGTTGCTATACTTGGCATGGCTGTAAATTTATTGTTCAAGAGACTTTTTTACCTGCATTTGAACAATTTATTCAGCAAAATATTTCACAATAAAATATTTAACAGAAACTTGGTTAAGGACAGTCATGGACACTGCGCAACAAACTACATGGCCTGAGCGTTTAGCAGCGTATTACTATTTATGCCGTTTTGATAAGCCGATTGGCACAGAGTTGGTATTTTGGCCAACCATGTGGGCATTGTGGATTGCAGCCAAGGGCATCCCCGACTTAAAAATACTGTTGCTGATGATCTTGGGTGTGGTTTTTATGCGTGCAGCGGGCTGTGCTATAAATGACTTTGCAGACCGTAAAGTAGATGGGGCGGTTGCCAGAACCAAAGATCGACCTTTAGCGACAGGTGTGATTAAGCCAATAGAAGCCATCTGGGTGTTTTTGATTCTGGTTGCTGCAAGTGCCTGCCTGTTGTTCTTTTTGCCGGTAGAAAGCTTTTACTGGTCATTTGGGGCATTGTTTTTAGCATTTATATATCCCTTCATGAAGCGCTATACTAACTTGCCTCAGGTTTTTTTAGGTGCTGCATTTTCATGGTCTATTCCAATGGCTTATACCGCAGTGGGACAAACACCTGATTTGACCTGTTGGCTTTTATATTTTGGTAATTTGGCTTGGACAGTGGCATACGATACGCAATATGCCATTACCGACCGTGAATATGATATAAAAATTGGGGTTAAATCAACGGCGATTTTATTCGGAAAATATGACATTGAAATCATTTTGCTATTACAGGCAGCAAGTATGTTGCTGATGGGTACAGCCTTATACCGCGAGAATTTACTCCTTCCTTTTGGATTGATGGCTTTGCTTGTGGTTGTAGCTGACTTTATCTATCAGTGGACAAAAACCCGAGATAGAAATCCGCAACTCTGCTTTTGGGCATTTCGGCATAACCGTTGGGTGGGGCTGATTATTTTTGTCGGGATCTTTATTGCATTGCTTTAATTGTGAACCGGTCTGAAAGTTGAGTGTTATAAAAAGCATCTACTCAATTATATTTAGTAGATGCTTTTTTTATGCTTAATTAAAATGTTGTAGAGATGAAATGACGCAAAATAAAAAAGTGTGCATAAGATTTGAATAATACCGCTTTGTGCAAATTATTACGTTCATAGCTACTATAGTGAGCTGTATTTTGAAGGTATTAAATTTTCTTAGCTTGTATTTGATTTTATTCTGGCTAGTGATTATTTTTGTGTTGATTAGGCTAGCTTTGGTAGCCTGACTCTGTAGAAAAATAGGTTTTCTACAGGGTGGTTAAAGAATATCTTTATGCAGTTGTCTGACATTTGGAATTTCGGTATAGCGTAGTACCCGATAACCCGCTTCATGCAGCATATGGTCGCGAAATTTATCTTCTTCAACTTTGTATAAATGCGTTGGGTCATCTAACTCAATAATCACCAAAACTTGCAGCGATTCGTTGAGTAAAACGAAGTCAGTCACTTTGCGATTGAACAGGTTGCGAATTTTAAGGTTATGGCTGGTAATTAACGCGCTAAAGGCCACTTGTGCCAAGACATGGTATTGCGGAAAAGCTTCTTTTAAGCGAATGTACATTCTGCATTCATACGGCGTAATGACACGTTTGGGATAAAACTTTTTTTTGGTTTTAAAATATTGCTGAGCACACAGGATGATCAATGCAAGACTGGCAATAATACCAATAATAAGAAAGGTAGATGAACTGGAGTTAAACACGATAGGCATCTGCAGATAAGAAAAAACCCACTCAAGTAGAGTGGGTTTTTAGAATTTGGCTCTCCAACCTGGGCTCGAACCAGGGACCTGCGGATTAACAGTCCGTCGCTCTACCGACTGAGCTATTGGAGAATCTGATACGCATTCTATGTATCTAAGCTGAAGGGGTCAAGCGCTTATGTTTAAAAAAACCGTTAAAGTGAATTGAATGTTTTAAAAATAAGCTTATTGCTGATTATTTAAGTGATTTTATTAAATTTATATAATTTTCTTTACTTTTTAGGGGCTGTGCTTTACGGCATTCGTTGATTAATTTCATCAGCCCGGCTTGGGGGAGCTCAGGTTTAAGCTGTTGTTGAATGTGTTTTAAAACAGTTGGATTCTTTTGGGTTAAGTTGCGGGTGCAATCAAATAGGCGTTCATACATGAGCGCTGACGCCTGCTTTTTGTTTTTAGAATTTTGACTGCATTGAAAGACTGCGAACATAACAATAAGCAAAATAATCCATAAAATCATAGATTTTAACCAGGTTGCGTTTATAAGCTTTATTAAAATATTTTTATCAGCCTGAACATAGCTAAATTTTAATAAGCGAACAATAGATAAGGGAATAATCTACGATTTAAATAAGGACGAGGTGATTTAAAATTAGAGATTAAAAAAAGAGATGTTATAAAAAACAAATAAAAATTTGGCAAATAAAAAAAAGCCCACTACATGATGAGTGGGCTTTTTAGAATTTGGCTCTTCCACCTGGGCTCGAACCAGGGACCTGCGGATTAACAGTCCGTCGCTCTACCAACTGAGCTATGGAAGAATAGATGGCTCTCCAACCTGGGCTCGAACCAGGGACCTGCGGATTAACAGTCCGTCGCTCTACCGACTGAGCTATTGGAGAATCTGATGCGCATTTTAGGGATGAAAAGCCAAGCCGTCAACACGTAAATATAAACAAATGAATCATTTGCCTTATAATTATGCAGATATTCGCTAAAAATAAAAAAACCACCCTTTATGGGTGGTTTTTTATGCGTAAATAAAATTTATTTCAAATTTTATTTTTCAACGCCAGCTTCTTGGCCAGCATATTTAGCATTTGCGTAATCCCAGTTTACCAAGCTTTCTAGGAAAGTTTTGATGTAAGCAGGACGTGCATTACGGTAGTCGATATAATAAGCATGTTCCCAAACGTCAATAGTCAACACTGCAACTTTGCCGTGAGCAAGTGGAGTATCAGCATTTGAAGTTTTAAGAATAGATAAGTTGCCATTTACTTCGTCAGCAACCAACCAAGCCCAGCCTGAACCGAATTGAGTTGTTGCAGCAGCAGCAAATTCTTCAGCAAATTTTTCGTAAGAACCGAAAGCTTCATCAATTTTAGCAGCCAAAGCACCAGTCGCTTTGCCACCACCGTTTTTAGTCATACAGTTCCAGTAGAATGTATGATTCCAAACTTGAGCAGCATTATTGAAAACACCCGCTTTAGAAACATCACCAGCAACAGCTTTAATGATTTCTTCTAAAGTTTTACCTTCAAGGTCAGTACCTTTGATCAGGTTATTCAAGTTTACAACGTAAGTGTTGTGATGTTTGTCGTGATGGTATTCTAAAGTTTCTTTGCTGATGTGTGGAGCAAGATCTTCGTAACCGTATGGAAGTGCCGGTAAAGTAATCGTTGTCATGTTTTCAATTCCTTGCGTTTTGCTGGGTTTTGACATTAAGTGGCCTTATTGTAATGGATTCTTTGCCTAAATTGCGCATTGCTTATAAATAACAATACAGAATAAAGCCTGAATTTATACGTATAAGGAAAATGTCAAACCTTTAAATTTAAATTAAATCGGATTGTTTAATTCGAAGTAACTATACTCAATATCGAACTGTTCCGAAATAGCTTTTGCAAGGCGTTGTACGCCATAACGCTCGGTTGCATGATGTCCGCATGCGTAATAATGCACATTCAATTCTTTGGCTTCATAATAGGTGCGCTCACTGACTTCACCAGAAATGTAGGCATCACAATTTTGTTCAGCTGCTTTGCTGATAAAATCTTGTGCACCACCCGTACAGAAACCGATTTTTTGGATGGATGTTTTATCAGCAGGAAGATGAATAGCATTAAAATCTAAACGCTGCGATACATACAGCTTAAATTCTTCAGCGGATACGGGCTGTTTTAAATAACCGATATTACCAATCGGGTGACGTTCGCCTGGATCTAAAGCTTCAATACTTTCTAAAGCTAGAATATCCGCAATCGCCGCATTATTACCTAAAGTCGGGTGACTATCTAAAGGCAAGTGATAACCAACCAATGAAATATCATGTTGAATCAAGTTTTTTATGCGCTTGCCGCGCATACCGGTAATCGGGTAGGGTTCACCTTTCCAGAAGTAGCCGTGGTGAACCAACAGCAAGTCGGCACCTTGTTCAATTGCTACTTCAATTGCATCTTGTGATGCAGTCACTGCACACAAGATTTTATTTACATCGGGTTTGCCTTCAATTTGCAGACCATTTGGGGCATAGTCTTTAAATTCGTGTGATTTTAAGGTGTGGTTGCACCACTGAACAATCTCATTGAGCTTTGCCATAAATTTCTCAAAAGCCTAAATATTTAATATCATCAAAACATATTTTGAATTGTAACTAAAGCATCACAAAACTCTTGCACTATTTTGTGTTTCCTACTGTATTTCATTTTACAATGAAGCATAAATTACTTAGTCATCAACGAATTAAAATATTTTTAGAGGAAATTAACGTGCGTCGCACATTCATATGGTTACCTTGGGTTTTACTCATTCTGGTCACGCTCGGTTTTCTTGCATGGCAACAATACCAGCAGCCTAAAGCACCTGTTGCGGCTGATGGCGTAAAAATGCCGGTAGAAAAAGTAGAGCCTTTAGTTAGTACGACACGAACAGGCGGTATTGAGTCTTACAATGCTGCGGTTAAAGTTGCTGCTCCTGCAGTGGTGAATATTTTTACCACGCAGAAAGTGAATAAAACTGAACATCCTTTGTTAAATGATCCTGCCTTCCGTGAATTTTTTGGTGATCAAGTACCCGAGCAATTTGGCCAGGAACAAAATGAAAATAGTTTGGGATCAGGGGTGATTGTGCGTTCTGATGGGTATATCTTGACCAATAATCATGTGGTTGCGCAGGCTGATCAAATTGTGGTTGGGTTAAATGATGGGCGTCGCGCTGTAGCAAAAATTATTGGAACAGATCCTGATTCAGATCTTGCCGTAATTAAGATTGAACTCGACAAGCTTCCTGTTTTACCGTTTAAACTGAGTGGTAATGAAGTAGGCGATGTCGTTCTTGCTATTGGTAATCCCTTTGGTGTAGGACAAACAGTTACTCAAGGAATTATTTCTGCTATCAATCGATCGGATTTGGGCATCAATACCTATGAGGACTTTATTCAAACAGATGCGGCCATTAACCCTGGTAATTCAGGTGGCGCGTTAATTGATGTGGCGGGTAATTTGATTGGTGTAAACACCGCTATTTTCTCTCAATCTGGTGGTTCATTGGGTATTGGTTTTGCCATTCCTGCGAAAGTGTGTCAGCAAATCCTGAATTCAATTTTGAAAGATGGTCGCGTGGTTCGTGGCTGGTTAGGGATTAGCCTTATGCCAGTGCAACAGGAGAATATTCTTGAACCTAAGCAAACAGGTGTTGTCGTTGCAGACGTACTTCCTCATGGTCCGGCAGCCAAAGCGGGAATTCGAAAAGGCGACAAGATTATTCAAGTCAATGGAGAGCCGATTAATTCTGCTTCACACTTGATTAATTATGTAGCCTTGCAAGCTCCAAATAGCACCATTAAAGTTGAAGTGGTGCGAGATGAGAAACCCTTAACCCTGAATGTAGTGGTGGCTGAGCGTAAAGCGCAGAATAGCAATTCACAATATATTCCTTTACCTCAGCAATAAAACGACCTTTAGGTTCATCTATATTCAATTAGGTAAATAGATAAAAAGTGCATTTCGATGCGCTTTTTCTTTTATTGCTTGCTCACTATTTCATGGTGAATGCTTTATATTTCAAAAAAACGCGAGATAGGAATAGAGTGAATTAATATCAGATAGATATTTGCTATTTAATAAAAACAGGAGATTAGAGTAATTGTTTTTATGATGACTTAAATGATTATGAATTATTTAGGCAAAAAAAAAGCCCACTTTAATGCTGCGGACTTTTTCGTATTTGGCTCTCCAACCTGGGCTCGAACCAGGGACCTGCGGATTAACAGTCCGTCGCTCTACCGACTGAGCTATTGGAGAATCTGCATGCGATTATAAGGAGATTTTGTAGAGGGTCAAGCTAAAAATGTCATGATTCCTTAATTTTTGTGCTGTATGCTTTTTATTTAGACAAATAAATCAAAAACATTAAAAAAACTTGCACAGCCAAAATCGGCTTGTTAGATTGAATACATAACAGAGCGTTTGAATGAAAGTTCAAACAGTGTGGATTTAAAACCAACTTGCCAGCACTAAAATGGCTAAACAGGAGAAAGCGAATGCATACGCTGACGATTGCCGAAATTTTTTCAAATTTATCTTTTTATCAAGACAACTACCTTTCTATTATCCAAGATCCCGAGCGCTATCAGACTGCGGTTGAAGATGCTTATATCCAGGTGTGGCCTGTCGGTACTCAAGACTTATATCTGGGTGATTTGTTGCAGCTTTGGTTTAGCGATAAATGGTTAATTAATTCACCTTGTCAATTGCTTCTAGACAGTTGTTCGAATGGTCGTAAACAAGCTTTGCAACGTGATCATGATCTGTATTTATATCAGTTGAATGGCAGCGCTTTATCTGGACGCAATAATTCTAAAGTTTGGTCAGTATCGAAACAGAAGAAACTTGCTGTATCGCTTGATAGCGTGTTTAAATATTTATGTATTTATAAAGGAACGTCACGTCCGAAAGTGCCTTTCCCAACATTGACGAACTCATTTAAATCGGCTGTCTAATGATGATTAGATGCGAAGAGCTCAAGGTCACTTAAGGCGTGGTTTAAGCTCTATTCAGCTTTAGCATTATTATTTAAATTATCTCATTATTTAAATCGCATCTTTCGTATTAACGAATCATCATATATGTCGCAGTGGGATGTGCATAAAGTTTGCAGTTTTGATCCAATAATTGAGCTTCTGCAATGCCTAAATTTTTACTGATAGTAATGGTTTTGGCTACGGCTTTAAGTTCAGTATTTAAGGAAATCGGACGGCACATTTTAACATTTAGATCGATGGTTGTATAACTTGGGCCGGCCTCTAGCAGGGAAAAGCACAGCCAGTCACTGAATAAAACCGTTGCTGTACACTCTCCATAGAATTCAGATGATGTTCATCCGCTTTCACAAGGAATGTCACATGCCCCAGTTCAACTTCACTTGCTGACATAGGAATGGTTGTTGCCATTGAAGGCATGGGCAGGTTGTCATTACACATCTCTTGCATAATCTGCAATCCTGAAAGATTGTTGATATTCATTGCCTGTCCTTGTTGTTTTAAGCTTTAAAGTGGAATTTAAATTCTAGATGGATGGGTATTTAATCATCTATTAGAAATTGTATGATCGGAGTATGCGGAGCCTTTTGCTTAAGGTTAAAGCAGAATTATTAAAATAATAAAGCCAATAAGGAGTGCTGATGAAAGCAAGATGTTTATGCGGTGCGACTCAATTTGAAGTACAGCTCAGGAACCATGAAGTTGCGGCCTGTCATTGCTCGATGTGCCGCCGCCAGACGGGCGGGCCATTAATATCCATCGATGTAGAAAATATAAATTTTATCGACCAGCAGTATTTATCCGTTTTTAGCTCATCAGAATGGGGAGAGCGAGGCTTTTGTAGTGCTTGTGGCACATTCATTTTCTGGCGAACCAAAAATCATTCATTTGCCAATATTAACGTGTTTACTTTGGAGCAACCGCCGGAGGATCTGAATTTTAATTTAGAGATTTATGTGGATCATCAGCCGGCATTTTATTCATTTAATAATCAAACCAAAAAAATGACCGAAGCTGAGGTTGTCGCCATGTTTAATAGCAATCAATAAAAAATATAAACTTAAGCACTGATAAGGGAATTGGCTAAAAATATTAAAGAGATCATTTAAGCTGACGGTGGAAATATTTGATTCGCCCATTGAATGAAAGAATTTGATAAGTACAAAAAACCCGCGATTAACGCGGGTTTTTCTCTTAAAAACTTTCTTAAGTTTTTAAATTATTTTGCAGCTTTTTCAGCTTCGATAGAAGCAATCGCAGCGTCAACGCCTTCAATTGAATTAGCCGCTTTCTTGATACGAGCAAGCGCATCAACAAGAACTTCATCAGCAGTTGCGTAAGAAATACGCATGAAGCCGCCAAGACCGAATGCATCACCAGGAACAACGGCAACACCAGTTTCTTCCAGTAACCATGCAGAGAATTCTGTGCAAGATTTAAGACCTTTTGCACGAATCAATGGTTTGATGTTTGCATAGGCATAGAATGCACCATCAGCAGGCAAGCAAGAAATACCTTTGATTGCATTTAAGCCATCCATCACTAAGTCGTGACGACGTTTAAATGCTTCAATCATAGGCTCAAGCACGTCTTGAGGACCATTCAACGCAGCTTCAGCAGCAACTTGTGAAATTGAAGTTGGGTTTGAAGTTGATTGAGACTGGATTTTTTTCATTGCGCCAATGAGTTTAGCAGGACCTGCTGCATAACCAATACGCCAGCCAGTCATTGCATAGGCTTTAGATACACCGTTAAGCACGATTACGCGGTCATAAAGGTCGGGAGCAACAGTTGCGATGTTGTAGAACTCGTCATCCCAACGGATTGGTTCATACATGTCATCTGAAGCAACCATAACTTCTGGGTATTTACGAAGAACTGCAGCCAACGCTTCTAATTCAGCTTTGGTGTAGATCATGCCTGTTGGGTTAGAAGGGCTGTTAAGTACCACTAAACGGGTTTTGTCAGTGATGGCTGCTTCTAATTGAGCTGGAGTGATTTTGAAACGTTGTTCTTCACCACATTTAACTACAACTGGAACACCTTCAGCAATGATCACCATGTCTGGATAGCTTACCCAGTATGGCGCAGGGATGATCACTTCATCACCTTTGTTCAACAAGGCAAGTGCCAAGTTGAAGAATGACTGTTTACCACCGCAAGAAACCAGGATCTGGTTTGCTGCATAGTCAAGATTATTGTCGCGTTTAAATTTTGCGATAATCGCTTTTTTAAGACTTGGAGTACCGTCAACAGCGGTATATTTAGTAAAACCGTTGTTAATCGCAGTAATGGCTGCATCTTTGATGTGTTGCGGGGTATCAAAATCTGGTTCACCTGCACCCAAACCAATTACGTTTTTACCAGCAGCTTTAAGTTCAGCAGCTTTATTGGTAACAGCAAGTGTAGGGGACGGTTTGATGGCATTGACACGATCAGAGAGACGTACGTCCACGGCAGTATTCCTTCTTATAGGGATTAAAAAATAAAAAAGCACACTATCTTAGCTTAAAAAACAGGAAAAAGGGGTGTAAGAAATATACGATATGTAAAAAATATAATTTTATGAATCATTGTGTGCGTTGCTTTGGATTTAGTGGATCCGATTTTATATTTTTATAAGAATAGGAAATAACCCAATATACTTAATATTCAGGAATAGCTTTAAAATTTATAAGGCGAATGAATGAAGCATACAGCAGCCTAAATATAAAAAAGGCTACTTTGAAGTAGCCTTTTTTAAACATGCATTTTATATAAAATAATTACATGAAGCGGGATAAATCTTCTTCAGGACGTGCAGTGAGTACTTCAACACCTGTTTTGGTTACTAAAAGAGTGTGTTCATATTGAGCAGATAACTTATGATCTTTAGTCACAACAGTCCATTTGTCACCCAGTAATTTAGTTTGCCAAACACCAGCGTTCACCATTGGTTCGATGGTGAAAGTCATGCCTTCTTCTAGAATCATACCGGTATTTGGTTGACCGTAATGAAGGACTTGAGGCTCGTCATGAAATACAGTGCCAATACCATGACCGCAATATTCACGTACGACACTGAAACGTTCAGATTCAACATATTTTTGAATGGCATTACCGATGTCGCCAATGGTTGAACCGGGTTTAACCATTTCTATACCACGGTACATGGCTTCTTGGGCAACTTTACACAGGCGGTCAGCCAAAATTGAGGTTTCACCACCCACGATGTACATCATGTTGGTATCGCCGTGGTAACCGTCTTTAATGACAGTGACATCGATATTTAAAATATCGCCTTTCTTTAATACTTTGGCGTCAGATGGAATGCCGTGGCACACAACATGATTCACAGAGGTGCAGATCACATGCTGGAAGGCAGGGCGACCGGGCGCTGCACCGTAACCTAAGCAGGCTGGAATAGCATCTTGTTTGTTGACAATATAGTCATGACAAATCGTATCAAGCTCGAGGGTCGTCACACCCGGAACAACATGCGGTTTGATCATATCCAGAATTTCAGCTGCTAGTCGTCCCGCTACACGCATTTTTTCAATTTCGTCAGGGGTTTTAATGAGTCGACGTGGAGCTTCGTAAGTACTGTTCATGATCTCTAAAAACTTTTGGAAATTTGTATGTGACTATGGTATAAATAGCCGCCCATTTTATCAAATGCTTTTTCGTGAATAAATTTCACGGGCTTTGCTGGATGGGGCAACAAAATCCGCACATATATCGACACATTTCTCTGGGTGCTCTGCAAAGAGTGGAGAATGCGGATATATGGAGGCCTAACCCAAACTTTAAGGTATAGAAAATGGCAGATTACAACGTAAGCATGCGCGACCTTCTTCAAGCTGGCGCGCACTTTGGTCACCAAACTCGTTTCTGGAATCCAAAGATGCGTGAATACATCTTTGGTGCGCGTAACAAAATTCACATCATCAACCTTGAACACACTGTTCCTGCGTTAAATGATGCTTTGAACTTTGTTAACAATCTTGCTAGCAAAAAGAACAAAGTATTGTTCGTTGGTACTAAACGTGCTGCATCTAACATCATCCGTGAACAAGCGCAACGCGCTGGTCAACCATATGTTGATCACCGTTGGTTAGGTGGTATGTTGACGAACTGGAAAACGCTTCGTCAATCAATCAACCGTTTAAAAGACCTTCAAACTCAATCTCAAGACGGTACTTTCCTTAAGCTTACTAAACGTGAAGCTTTAGAGCGTACTCGCGAGATGGAAAAACTTGAACGTGCTTTAGGCGGCGTTAAAAACATGGGTGGTTTACCTGACGCATTATTCGTAATTGACGTTGACCACGAATCAATCGCGATTAAAGAAGCTAAAAACCTTGGTATTCCTGTAATCGGTATCGTTGATACAAACTCTAACCCTGACAACGTAGACTACGTTATTCCGGGTAATGACGATGCAATCCGTGCTGTTACACTTTACGCTTCTGCTATGGCTGATGCGATTCTTGCTGGTAAAGAGTACGCTCAATCACAAGCAAACGCTCAAGCGAAAGCTGAAGAAGTTAAAGAAGCTCCAGAGGCTTAATGCGTTTTGACGCAAGGTTGTCATTTTTGCGACATGTAATGGTGGCAAATTAAGCGTCAAGAAAGCAGAACGGCCCAGAGAACACTTTGGGCCGTTTTTGTTGAACAGATTCATTTTTCTACCGTATTTAGGAGAACAACATGACTGCAGTTACAGCAAGCATGGTTAAAGAATTGCGCGATCGTACTGGTCTTGCAATGATGGAATGCAAAAAAGCATTAACAGAATCGAATGGTGATGTTGAATTAGCGATTGATAACCTTCGTAAATCAGGTCAAGCAAAAGCTGCTAAAAAAGCAGGTAACATTGCTGCTGACGGCGCGATCACAATTGCTCAAGAAGGCAACAAAGCACTTCTTTTAGAAGTAAACTGCCAAACTGACTTCGTTGCTAAAGACGAAAACTTTGCCGGTTTCTCTGCTAAAGTTGCTGCTGCTGCTCTTGCTGCAAATGAAACTGATGCTGCTAAAATTGCTGAATTAAAACTTGAAGATGGTCACACTGTAGAAGAAGCGCGTATTGCTCTTGTTCAAAAGATCGGTGAAAACATCCAAGTACGTCGTGCAAAAATTGTTGAAGGCGAAAACCTTGCAGTTTACAAACATGGCTTAAAAATCGGTGTTGTTGTGTCTTACACAGGTGATGCTGCGACTGGTAAAGGTATTGCAATGCATGTTGCTGCGTTCAACCCCATTGCTGTAAATGCTGAAGGCGTATCTGCTGATCTTATCGCTAAAGAAAAAGAAATTGCTGAAGCGAAAGCATTAGAATCTGGTAAACCAGCAAACATCGTTGAAAAAATGGTGACTGGTTCAGTTGAAAAATACTTGAACGAAGTTGTTCTAGAACGTCAAATGTATGTAATCGACAACGACAAGAAAGTTGCTGACGTTCTTAAAGCTACTGGTACTACAGTTGCTCAATTCGTTCGCTTCGAAGTAGGTGAAGGTATTGAGAAGAAAGCAGAAATGAGCTTCGCTGAAGAAGTTGCTGCTGCTCAAGCTGCTGCAAAATAATATTAGCTTAATTTTTTAAGTTAAATTGTTTTGAAAAAGCCCCATTTGGGGCTTTTTTATGTATCTCTCTATATTTTTTCATATAAATTGAGTAAATTTATCTAATAAAAATAAGCTGTTAAAAAGCTTTAATTGAATATGCCTCATATAAAAAATCAATTGAATATAAAAAGGTAGAAGTAATGAAAGAAAAATTCTTTGCAGGGATTATATGTATTTTAGGTATTTTTTTAGTATTAGAGGGGTGTGGTGAGCGAAGTGATCAGGCAAAGTTGGCTGAGAGAGGCATTGAGGTAATGAGCCAGCCAATTACTGAGTATAATCAGCGCACGAAGCGAGGGGTCACCATGGGGTATGAGGTATCACCGACATTCCAGACCACTACAGGGCAAACCTATACCTGTCATGGCAATGTCAGTGAATCGATCATTAATCAATTAAAGTATAACCCCGTGATTGAAATTAAATATTTGCTGAATGACCCTTCAATTTGTGCGGTAGATCATGCGGAAACAAGCGGGATTTGGTTTGCAATATTGATTGGTTTAGGCATGGCCTTAGGGTCGGTTGCATATATCTATAATCGTTCATCACTTTAACTATTCTGCCTAGATTGAAAATGAATCTTATCCATCTAAGTAGGCCACATTTTAGGAAACTTCCGCTTGAGGTTCTATATCATGGTGGACTAAGGACATAAAAGTGGTCAGGTTGGGAATTTGTGAAACGGGCAATGCCAAAACTGTAGTCTCCCACATTTTTCCTTCAGCTTTTAATCTAAAATGACCTTGTTTCAGCTCAATACTCGATAGCGACTTATAAGGATAATCCTTATTTTTATAGGTAATACCTTGATGGTGAATAGTTAAGTCCTGGTCTAATTTTAGTTTTTTCTGAGTTGAAAAATGTTCCTGACTCACAGGAAAAATGATTTTTTGTTCAAGGTGAGCAATAAGTTCGAATAAAGCATCCGCATCATTCACATTGGCATTGATGCTTAACTTTTCTTTTGGGTTAATAATTTTGATTCCATAGTCATAATGGCGATATATCAAGAATAATGATGCAATATTTTTACGAATATAGATTCGTGATTCAGGCAGGATGGAAGTGGAGTTTTCCGTAATCAACGTTCGGGTAGTAATTTTCCGACCTGTTACACTCACTTTATAGCTAAACGATCGAATTGCCAGTGCAATGAGAACTACATAAATAATTCCCAACACAGTTTTTCCTTCAGGGGCATCAATGGAAAGCAAAATCATGGTTAAACCAATCAGCAAAATGATCCAATAAATTTTGCTGAGGTTGTTGGTACTAAATGTCATTTTATTATCCTTTAATATATTGGTTATTTTTATCAAGATTTATTTTTTTGTTTTAGCAGAAAATAATTCCTAATTCCATGAATTTTTTGAATTATTTTGGATAAAATTAAGGGTTTAAGAACCAGAGAAGAAGTTTTGCTTTTCGAGAAGATGAAGATTATGCATTGTCATCGCGGTTTTTATGGAGGGGATGGCTATAATCTCAAGCTGAATTTTCATGCAGAAAAAATGAATAGCAATAAAACAAATCTTGGTATAGGGGGTAATTATCATATTATTAATTGCGGTCTATTTCGGTATTGATTTAAAAGAGCAGCAGAACTCTTCCAATCAATCGCTCAGCAATTCAAAAGCACAAACTGAAATTTTCTCGAAAACAGAACATCAAAAAACATCTGTAGAATGGCAATCATTTAATTTACCCACTCAAAATGATGATCAAAAAATTATTCTGGAATTAGGTGGTGGGCAAACGATTTTAGTTGCACATAATATTGAGTTAAGCTCGCGTCTAGATGACTTGAAAAAAGACGAAATTGTACATTTTATGGTGAATACGAATACAGTGATCAAGGGGGGTAATTCACTGGACCCATCATGATTCACAAAAAAAGTCATGCTGACGGTTGGTTGAAGTATAAAGGAAGAACCTATCAATAAAGGTTCTTCGAAAGGCTAAAATGATGATGGTGTCTAAATCACTGTCATTTGCGATTTTTGGCGTTTTTTCCATTTAGGTATCAATTTACCTATATAGACATCCATGCACCATACAGGGCCAATAAGGAGGAATTGGAGGTCTTTAAGGAAAGAAGGCTTTTTCCCTTCGACTTTATGTCCATAAAACTGTCCGATCCAGGCCAAAACAAAAATTGCGATATAGAATCCGACACCTACAGGCAATATAAAAATAAGCCCCGCCATGACAACGAGTAAAGCGGCCATTGCAACCGCCAGTATCAGATCGAGACGTGCATAAAAGACAAAAGTTAAGACCAGGATCAGGGCGGTGAGTAATGCGCTGAAATGAGCAAGAATTCCAATGATTGAAAAAAGGATTGCGGGCACACAAACCCAGTGAATGGCTTTGTTGGTTTGGTCTTGATGACTCTCACTATATTCATCTAGCCATTCGGTTATTGTTTTCATCATCTACTCCAGCTGGATTTAAGTTGCATAGACTTATTTTTATTTAAATAAAATATAAACCAGAACGAGGGAGAGGTCAAAGTAGCCGATAGCTTAGCCTCGCTCACTTTAAATAAACAGAATATGTGGTTAAAGCTGAAACCTGATACCCGATCTATCATGGAGATTTAAGTTCTATATTTTTACATCGGGGATTTTGATAAATCTGCTGACCTTTCTTATAAGTGGTGAGTATTTTTATATCTTTAATTTTATTGCTGGGAACAGCTAGGGGGTTGTTGCTCAGGATTGCAAGTCAGCCAGTTTCCTTATTTTCTTCAAAATATTCATAAGCCGCCCAATAGCATCGTTCATCCAGTGAATTACGCCACCGGATGGGTTGGGTGCTTTGTAGGGATGTTGAGTACTTTTAAAGCTTTATGATTTACCGATGCGAGATTGATGCAGAATCAAGACTGGCTGATCTTTTAGAGATCTGATCGAGTTCTATTGCTATAGGATGGCGTTTTTCTTTGAGCTGAGCATCATCATAACCGTTGCCCATAACCCCGCCTGAGTTGCCTGAATAAATTCGGGGTTGTGCTGCTGCCAGCTTTTCATGGCAATAATTAGTGAGTGGATGTCGGTCACTGTTCCATCAGGGGGCGGATAAAGATTCGCAACCGTTTGTTATAAGCCGCCACTGTTGATATGACTATTTGCCTCAATGATACCCTGGATAACGGTACGCTGTTCTAAATCGAGCTGCTGTACTTGAGGGCACGTTTGTGTGCTTGTGCAATTTTTCCAAAAAACTGGCTATGCCTGCTTGCATCGGTAATGCTTCCACATAGGTCGGTTACATTCCCTTCAGGGTCAAAATGAGTCGGCCATACATCAAGAGAGCAGCAGACGCTTTTTTTGAACGGTTTATGTTGTGCTGTAGTAGGTAAGTTTCAAACTACAATAAGTAAAGTGAGGGGGAGTGAAGAAATGAGGTATTTGGCTATCTAGTGATGTGTGTGGTGTTTTTGGATTTTCAGCACTGTATTCATCCTCGACTCTTATCATTATTAATATACTGTATTTGTTAAACACCAATAGGAGGTTTAAAACAAATTTTTTTTCCGGCATTAAAAAAGCCACATTACGTGGCTTTTAAGTCAAATGTATTCGGAGGTAAGTACCATCTTATGAATTTGGACCATCAACACGTTCAATATTTACTTTTGCAGTACCTGCATTAGTAATACCTAACTGTTTCGCCGCACCATAAGACAAATCTAGAACCCGGTTGCCATGGAATGGACCGCGATCATTTACTTTTACGACAACACTCTTGCCATTGGTTTTATTGGTTACGCGAATATAGCAGTTCAACGGCAAGCTACGGTGAGCTGCAGTAAGGCCATTCATGTCGAATGTTTCACCACTTGCTGTTTTACGACCATGAAACTGGCGACCGTACCAAGATGCTGCACCTGTTTGGCTAAATTTACGAACTGTATTTGATGCAACAGTGTTTAGCTTTTCAATCACTGAAGGCTCGTCTTCAGGAATTTCAATTTTTGCTGCAATGGTTTGACGACGGATTTTATCGCCAGAACGCTCAGTGATTGAAAGACTATTTAAATTTGAGAAGTGTGAATTGAACTTTTGAGCGTCTTTATTAAGCACACGCGTGGCTAAGCGAGAGTTGTCTTGATCTGTATTGAATGATGACTGAACCAATTCCGCTTGAGACTGACTCAGGGCGAAAGTGGTCGTTAAAGCTAAAATATATTTAACCGATGAATGCATTATTAAACTCCTAAAGACTATTGATTTAATTTCATTTAAAAACTTGAAATATGAGCAATCCAGTCTGTTAATTCTCTTTTGCAACTACATTTGACGAGATGGATAATATTCATGCCATGCTAAAGCTGTCTACTCTTTAACTGAAATTATTACAAAAAGGACAGAAATAGAACGTTTTTCGGTTAAAAAATAATCAATATTGTAACATTATATTTAAAATGCCTGTTTTGTGCGCCATTTTGCACAAAAAAAACTTGACTTTATTTATTTTGAGTAAAATCCAGTCTTAACGACTGGCGATTTCAGTGCCTAATTGCCATACAGCGGTGGCATACATACGGCTCTTGTTATAGGTTGTAATCACTTGAAAATTTGGGTAAGTAATATAGTAAATTGGTGCATAGCTGTCTTGAAGCTGAATAATATTCACCATATCCAGATCATCTATTTTCACAATCGGATTTGTTGGTGTAACACCTTGATTCTTTAAGACTCCATAAGGAGTAGGTTGTTCCAGGTTTTTGGCGATAATCGATTCCGGATTGTTTCCGGTATAGCGTGCTGAAAAGCCAATTGGCTGATTACGTTGCCAGCCATATTGAGCCAGATAATTAGCAATCGAACCAATCGCATCTACCGCCGAATTTCTAAGGTCAATATGACCGTCAGCATCATAATCAACACCGAGCTTGGTAATGTTACTTGGCATAAATTGAGGGTAGCCGATTGCACCTGCATAAGAACCTGTCACTGAATTGGTTGGAACGCCATCTTTATATGACCATGCAATCAGTGCAGAGAGTTCATCTTGAAAATATTGTGCACGGCGTTCGTAACCAAAACCTAAAGTGGCCAATGCATCACGAGTGACAAAATTGCCTTTATTTGCACCAAAACCTGTTTCTACACCTAAAATGCCTAAAATCACCGATTGAGGCACACCAAACTGTTGTTCAGCCCGGTTTAAAGTATCGGCATACTGATTTTTAAAACGTACCCCGCGCTGAATGGTGCTTTCAGCCATAAAGTTGGTTTTATATTGATACCAAGGCTTACTTTCACCCGGGCGATTCATGATATTAATAATATTAGGCAGGTTTTTTGAGCCATTCATCGCCCAATCGACTTGTTCGCCACTTAAGCCATAGGTCTGCATGGTTTTTTGTTTAAAGCTGTTATAAGCAGGCTGATTGTAAAAATCATTGGCTTGACAAAAACTGGTGATAGAAAGTGCACCGAGAAGTAAAGGAAGACGTTTAATTTTGTTATAAAAGTTGATACTTAACATATTACTCAAAGTTCCAAAAACATAATCGATGTGTGTAAATTGACATCACGACGCTAAAAGCACGCATTACAAATATAAGGGTTGAAAATCCATCTCATGAAAGGTAACGGAATTTTTCAAGCGGTTAAGATAGCATTGACTGAGGTTGCATCAACAACTACATATACAAAAAAAGACAAAGATCGTAAGGCCATGCCTAAGATGGCGTATTTGAAAGCGGTTCTTTTGACTGTACTTTGCCGTTTTAAGCATAAGGACTAAAACAAAAGATCCGCTTACTTTTTTAGCCGATCAAGCCTTCTCTTTTACATCGTTTACAATGATACGGCCTATCAAAGCATCGAGTAAGGAATTTAGCAGAAATTTTGCTTTGTTAAGCGGTATTTGATTAAAAAACATCTGAATATATTGCCTGGTTGAACAGGTGTTTATTGCAAGCAAATCATCCGATATTTAGCTGTGATGCAAAATAATGTTCCCTTATTGCTTTTTGTACCGGATCTACAAAAAATTCCATAAGGAAGTAAAATATAGCGAGGACTTATTGCGCTTTATTCTTATTTTAGAATTAGAAAATCGCTTAGCTAAATGTCAATTTATCTATTGAATTTTTATCTTTATTATTACTGCTAAAAAAAGATGAAATGAATAAAAAATTCAGAGCTGGGTAAAGTAGTGTAGAGACTAAGATCTGGCCGTATTTAATTTCTCTCATCACTTTATATTGAAATAATCTATAGATAAATATAGAGGCAGAAAAAATAAAAAAAATTCTGTTTCTGAAATCTTCCTTATCCGCAACGTGCCTGTAACACATGATCCAGATAAATATCGATAAAGGTTAAATTGATTTATTCAGTTTATTTATTTTGGATAGCGAAATTTTGCCATAAAAAAACCCAGCTATTGCCAGGTTTTTTAGCATTTTTAAATGCTTAATTGAAATCTAAACATGAAATAAGGTGTCGTGATATTCTGCAAGTGCCAGAAGCTCAGCTTTGTTTAGGTTAGGAATGATTTTATCCACCGCAATATGCACGGCTTTAATCACTGCTGCAGAACCAAGATCCGAAGCTTTGCGCTTGATCATGCCTAAATCTAGGGTCTTGTTAAAGTCACTCATAAAATGACGCACGGTCGCTTCAGCAAATTGCTTATACGATTCGGTGAGCGCTGCCTTATTGACTTCATTACCAGCTTTAATTTCTGCATAGCTATGTTTAAGATTGGTCACCAAACTGGCATCTAAATGTTCGCCGACACGGAAATTCCCTTCCGCATCTTTAAATAAGCTTTTTTCAGAAAACTCAATTGATTGCTTAACCACATCATTTGAAGATTTACCCATCAACTGTTTCAACAAGACAGCAACGGTGGATTTGATATAACCCGCCAGTTTTTCAGCCGTCTCACGCTTATCGCTGGCCGGAAAACGATGCACGAGGTTGGTCAAGATACTATCAATGATCTCTTCATTAATCAGCAATGCTGTCTTGTCGCGTAAAGGATAAAGCGGTTCGCTGGAATTTTTCTTTTCCTGAGCGGTTTGAATACTGCTTAATAATTCTGCAGAAGGAATAAACCCAAAAAATGGCATGTTAAAAAACCTCAATGTTTTTCATTTTATTGTCGCGCCAAACGAATGGGGCGAGGCATCCATGTCGCATCCGATACACGGCAAGGATTAATATCTAATCCACCACGACGTGTATAAGCTGCATATACCATCAATTTTTCTGGCGCAAGGATTTGCCAGATGTCGGCAAACATCTGTTCCACACATTGTTCGTGGAAGCCATTATGCTGACGGTAAGAAATAATATAAGCTAAAATACTACGATAACAAGGTTTTTTACCCTGATATCGAATAAAAACTGTACCCCAGTCCGGCTGGCCAGTGACTGGGCAGTTACTGCGGAGTAAATGTGAATACAGTTGAATTTCAACTTCTTCACTATTTTCTGGCTCTAATTTTAATAAAGTTGCATCTGGATGACTCTCTAAACGTTCAGGGCTTAAATCATCAATACAGATGCCTTCAGGTTTGGAAATATCCAGATCATCTGCCTGAAATAAAGTCAGCGTGATCGGTGCACCTGCTGCTGCGGATAAATCTTTTTCAACCGTCGCAATAAAAGCGTCTTTTGAACCGAATTTGGTAAAATTCATACTATTAAAGTAGAGCTTGAGTGATTTGGATTCGATCAGGTTGGGTGAAGATGCCGGTAAGGTAATGCGGCCAATTGCAACCTGTGGAATACCTACTGAATTTAACCAGGAAATTTCAAAAACATGCCACCAGTCTTGACCTTGCTGAATGCCTTCAACATGGGCATATTTTTCACGTGCTTGAGCACGTGCAATTGGAAACAGAATATCAGGTTGATATTCTGTTGGATAATTAGTGTCTTTACCTAATAGAGAATGTTCTACACTCATTATTCACGCATTCCTGAACCACGAGAAAGTAAATAGTAAGCTATGCCATAAAGCGCTACGCAACATAAGCTAATGATACTCAATGAAACTGAAACATTGACATCACTATGACCTAAAATGCCGAAACGGAAGGCATTAACCATATATACGATCGGATTAATTAAAGAGAGATTTTGCCAAAATGGACTTAAAGCACTAATGGCATAGAATACACCACCTAAATAGGTGAGTGGAGTCAGCACAAAGGTTGGAATAATTGAAATATCGTCAAAAGATTTCGCATAAACTGCATTAATTAGTCCACCGAGTGAAAATAATAATGAGGTAATTAAAACGGTATATATAGTCACGAACCAGTTGGTGATATATAAGTCAGTAAAGAACAGACTCATGGCAGTCA
The DNA here is from genome assembly GCF_045628685.1 of Acinetobacter sp. GTDB lineage: Bacteria > Pseudomonadota > Gammaproteobacteria > Pseudomonadales > Moraxellaceae > Acinetobacter. The sequence goes on along the minus strand of NZ_JAZQPV010000049.1, from coordinate 2,757 downwards.
CAATAATGCCGACCAAGACACCGCGGCACACACCACCAATCACATAGCCCCAAAGAATCATATGCAGTGGCACAGGACTCATAATCAGTTCTTCGATGCTTTTTTGGAATTTTGCGCTAAAAAAACTGGAAGATACGTTGGCATAACTATTGGTAATCACCGCCATCATAATCAGGCCGGGCACAATAAACTGCATGTAACTAAAGCCGCCCATTTGACCAATGCGTGAACCGACCAAATTACCAAAAATCACAAAGTACAAACTCATGGTGATGGCAGGCGGTAACAGGGTTTGTGGCCAAATGCGCATAAAACGACGCACTTCTTTATGAACTAAGGTATAGAGCGCAACACTTAATTGATTGAAGTTCATTGCGCAGCTCCTTCGAGATTTTTTTCGACCATTTTCACAAACAGTTCTTCTAAGCGATTCGATTTATTACGCATACTGCGGACTTGAATGCCTTGGGCTTCCATAAGCTGGAATAATTCATTCACGGTATGTGCTTTGTCCATGGTGACTTCTAAAGTGACAGGATCGATTAAATTAAAACGCACCCCAATAATTTCAATATTAATGGGTTGAATCGGTTCAACTAAGTCGAATATAAAGGATTCTTCACTCAACTGATTCAAGAAAGATTTCATGGTGGTATCTTCTTTAATCACACCACGGTCGATAATAGCGATCCGACGACACAACATTTCCGCTTCTTCTAAATAATGTGTGGTTAGAATAATAGATGTGCCATTTTCATTCATTTCGGTGAGGAAGTCCCACATTGAACGACGCAATTCAATGTCTACACCCGCAGTCGGTTCATCCAGAATAAGCAATTTAGGTTGATGCATCATGGCACGGGCAATCATTAGACGGCGTTTCATCCCGCCAGAAAGCATACGTCCTTGAATGGCACGTTTATCCCAAAGACCAAGTTTTTCTAAGTATTGCTCAGCCCGTTGTTCCGCAATTTTTTTTGGAATGCCGTAATAACCGGCTTGAGTCACTAAAATGTCAAAGGTTTTTTCAAATTGACCAAAGTTAAATTCTTGCGGTACGACACCTAAACATTGCTTGGCTTCAGAAGGATTGGTGTCCAGATTGTGCCCAAAAATCTCAACCGTACCGGATGTTTTTTTGGTAAGTGAGCTGATGATACTGATGGTGGTTGATTTACCTGCGCCATTGGGTCCGAGGAGAGCATAAAACTCACCTTCAGGTACAGTTAAATTGATACCTTTCAGTGCTTGAAAACCATTTCGGTAAGTTTTAGATACGTCTCGCAAGGTCAATGCATCAGTCATGAAGTTCTCACATGGTGAATAGTATGAGTATTGTGAGTGATCTTTGCTAATAAACCAAGTAAATAAGGAGGAATTCTGTGTTGCAATTATGGAACATTGTTTAAAGTCTGAGCACTAAAAATGAAGACTTATATATAGTTGCTTTACCTTATGGTTTTTTTTGTTATGATGTGCACGCGCGCTCATAGCTCAACTGGATAGAGTACAGGTCTCCGAAGCCTGTGGCGTGGGTTCGAGTCCCGCTGAGCGCACCAAATCAATAGCTGAACATACAAAAATATAGTCTGAAAGCCTTTAAACACAAGGTTTTATAATAAAAACATAGCAGAACATAACAAAATAAATAAGGATATAGTTGCAAGTTATGAGGATATATATGAGGATATATTCGATTCTATCTACTTTTGTATCCTTATTCCGACTATGGCTAAGCACATAACACCTCTATCAGATTCCAAATGCACAAGCTCCAAGCCACAAGATAAAGATTATTCTTTATACGATGGGCAGGGCTTAATTCTGTTTGTACGAAAAAGTGGCACTAAGGTATGGCGATATAAATATAAAAAAGCCAATGGCAAAGATGGATTGATGACTTTGGGTAATTTCCCCGCATTAAGCCTAAAGTCAGCAAGGGATAAACGCCGTAGCTATGAGCAACTGCTAGCGCAAGGTACAGACCCTATCGAATATGAAGAAATCCAAAAGTATAAAAAGGACAATTCATTTAGTTTTGAAGCCATAGCCCGCGACTGGCATAAGGAATACAGCAATACAGGCAGATGGATACCTGATACCGCAAACAAAGCATTAAGAAATTTAGAGGACTATGTATTTCCCTTGATCGGGGACAAGTCTATTGATGATGTGAAGCCAAAAGATTTAGTTATGGTTTTGCGCTCAATTGAGGAAAAAGGATTTACAGAGGTACTCAAGAAAACAAGACAGAGATTTAGTGCCATTTTTGCTTATGCAATCTCAAGAGGTTTGTTAGAGGAAAACCCATCCTATTTTTTAAAGGACGTATTTGTTAAGACCAATAAGGCAAAACACTATCCACAATTACCACTTGAGCGACTGCCTGAGTTATTGCAAAGATTAAACAATGATAATGGCTATCCATTAACAAGATTATGCACGGCGTTTACCTTGCACACCTTTGCGCGTTCCAGTGAGGTACGTTTTTCTCGTTGGACTGAGTTCGACCTTAAAAAAGGGATATGGGCGATACCACCAGAGCGGGAACTCATTGAGGGGCAGAAGTTTTCTAATCGTGGTGCAAAAATGAAAACTGAACACCTGATACCTTTATCACCTCAAGTCATTTCCATTCTTAACGAGATTCATGTCTATAGCCACATGACTAAAAATGTATTTCCTAAGAATGGTGACCCTCAAGGCTTTATCAGTGAAACAACAATCAATAATACTTTGCGCCGTTTAGGTTATGAC
>NZ_JAZQPV010000048.1:0-4166 GCF_045628685.1 Acinetobacter sp. | reverse complement strand
TCCGACTTAAATGATAAAAATTGGAACAACTTAAAGTATGCTAAACAAAATTTAAATAATCCTGAATTCGTTTTAACAAACAATATTCCTGATTTTTGGCGTAATGAGAAAAGTAATATTTTTCAGAATTTACCTCTAACTGAGTTTGATGATACTTCTTTTCTTGGTCGAAAAGATGATAGAAAGAAAATAACAGATTTGATTTTTTCTAATACCAGAGTTATATCAATTATTGGTGAGGGGGGAATAGGTAAGACGGCTCTTGCACAAAGATGTTTGTATGATGCATTAGAAGTTTGTGAAAATCAAAAAGAAGAGAATCGTACTTTTGATATGATTCTTTGGGTTTCTTTAAAAACAAATAGACTAACCCAAGCTGGTGCTATTAGTATAAAAAATGCTATTACTAATAGTAGTGATATGTTTGAAACTATTCATAGTAATTTCGCAAATAATATTGATTATAGCACTGACCAAATATTAAAAGAAATTTTAGAATATTTGGAGAATTTTAAGATTTTACTATGTATTGATAATTTAGAGACTATCTCTTCTAATGAAGTAAGAGAATTTTTGTCTCAAATTCCAAGTCAATCTAAAGTTTTAATCACTACACGCATGGGATTGGGTGAAATTGAATATAGATATAAATTAGATAAATTAAATGATCGAGATTCGGTTGATCTTGTTCGAGCAATGGCAAAGATACTGAATTTACCATCATTGTTTAAGAAAAAAACAGATGCTCTAAAAAGCTTGTCAAAGCAATTATTTAATAATCCATTGTTAATCAAATGGTATGTTCTTAACGAAGCCTCTGGTAATAATATGAGGGATTTTTTAAATAAAAATTCAGCATCTTTTAAAGAAGCACTAAAGTTTTGCTTTGAAAATTTATATGACAGATTGGATGAGTATGAGCTTAAAACTATTTTAACAATTGCTTGTTTAAAAAGACCTGTAAGTAATGTTGAACTTAAATATTATTTAGATGATTTAGACGAAATTCAATTACAACAGGCCCTTAATCAGTTATTCAATTCTTCGATGCTTGTGTCTTCAGCTGAAAATACAAGTAAGTTGTATAGCCTTACTGGTATTGCGGAGGAGTATATTGGATTATTACGGCCAGTTGATAAAGATTTTTACTCTTCAATTAAGGAAAAGCAGAAAAAGTTACAGCAAGTTGTCGAGTTTGGATCAAAAGAAAAAAATCATTATAAATATGATTTAGGTGTAATTCATTCAACTACAAAAGATGAAGCTATTTGTGCATTATATCTGAAAAAAGCATTATCAGCTTTCAAGGATGGTAATAATGAACATGCCGAAGAGTTGATAGAAAAAGCTAAATCGATTATGGCAGAGTATTCCGAAATATATCGTGTTAATAGTTTCATTCTTAAAGAAACAAATCCTTTCTTAGCCGAAACTGAGCTAGAAACAGGAATTGAGATAAACGAGAGAGATCCAATAATAAGGTATGCTTACGCACAGTTTTTATTAGAACAGGAAGATTTTAGTAAAGCGTTAGAGCAAATTGAGGCAGCCTTACTTCTGGATCCTAATGAAACAGCTTTAATAAGCTTTAAAGCTTGGATATTAACGATGAACGGCAGTTATCCTGATGCTATAGTTATATATGAATCAATTTTATCTGATCTTAGTAACCTGAGTCCTCATAGGAAATTCAGGGCTAGTACATTTGACCAAGCAATTGGCTGTTATCGTAGGTATGCAGAACGTCTTCTTTTAGATGCTGATTTTGATTCTGTAGAAACACAAATTATTAAAGCTCTAGATGTAGCAAATAAAGCCATTTATAGTAAAAATATTGATAGTGGAATTGTTAAACAATTCTTTAAGCTTACACGTGTTATTAATAGGATATCTATAAAATCTAAACAAAATAATTTGTATAATGAATTTTTATTAGTAATTGAAAGTAATGTGGTGGATTTTAACCATTTTACAAGATTATGGTTTAGAAATAACCTTATAGATTTTGAAGAATATATTGATTTATTTTATTTTAAAAAGCTTCAGGATATCCTAAATAAAAATTCAATTATTTTGAGTAGTTTAAATAGTTCAAATGAAGTGGGTTTTATTCATAACCTCATATCAAATGAAAGATTTCCAAATACTGTTTCTTACGGGTTTATTAATGCAGGTGGGGCTAACCGTTATTTCTTCTCAAGGAGTAATCTTGTAATAAAAGATTCATTAGATACGTATTTAGAAAAGAATTTACAAAGTGAAATTTTTATTGAAGTAAATTTTCAATTAGGAGTTAACGAAAAAGGTAACTTTGCTAAAGATATTAATATTATAAATATTAGTGAATTAGATTAATTATTAAAAAAATAGAGCCAATTAGGCTCTATTTTTTTTTGTTAATGTAACAGTCTCGAAATATGTGTCAAAAATCTCACATCAACTGTCATTTAACGTTGAATCTTTAAATTACCAGCTTAATGCACCACCAGTTTGGTAGTCAGTTACGCGCGTCTCGAAGAAATTCTTCTCTTTACGCAAGTCCATCATTTCTGACATCCACTGGAATGGGTTATTCACACCCGCGAACTGTTCAGGCAAACCAAGTTGCGCTAAACGACGGTTTGCAATGAACTTCAAGTATTCTTCCATCATTGCAGCATTCATGCCGAGTACACCGCGTGGCATAGTGTCACGTGCGTATTCAATTTCAAGCATCGTACCTTCAAGAATCATTTGAATAATTTCTTCCTGGAATTCAGCTGTCCATAGCCCCGGGTTTTCATTCTTGATTTGGTTAATCATATCGATACCAAAGTTCAAGTGCATAGATTCATCACGCAGGATGTACTGGAATTGCTCGGCAACACCATTCATCTTGTTACGACGACCCATAGACAGGATTTGGCTGAAACCACAGTAGAAGAAGATACCTTCAAGTACACAGTAGAATGCGATCAGGTTGCGAAGCAAGATCTGGTCGTTTTCAGGCGTACCAGTTTTGAAAGTAGGATCACTTAAAGATTGAGTATATTTCAAGCCCCAAGCCGCTTTACGCGCAACTGACGGTACTTCGCGGTACATGTTGAAGACTTCGCCTTCATCCATACCTAGCGATTCGATACAGTATTGGTAAGCGTGGGTGTGAATCGCTTCTTCAAATGCTTGACGCAAGATGTACTGGCGGCATTCAGGGTTGGTAATGTGACGGTAAATCGCCAATACCAAATTGTTTGCAACCAATGAATCTGCAGTCGAGAAGAAACCGAGCGAGCGCATAACAATAGTACGCTCATCTTCGGTTAAGCCATTTTCAGACTTCCAAAGCGCGATGTCATGGTTCATGTTTACTTCTTGCGGCATCCAGTGATTGGCACAACCGTCAAGATACTTCTGCCAAGCCCATTCGTATTTGAACGGAACAAGCTGGTTCAAGTCAGCACGACAGTTGATCATGGCTTTATCGTCAACCTGTACGCGCTGTGCGCCCATTTCAAGCTCTTCCAAGCCTGGAGCAACATCAAGTGTGTCTAAGGCAGCAGATGCTCTTGCCAATGAATCGGCTGAATGTTTTGTTCGACCTTGACTGGTTCTAGCGGGTTGTGCAGCTGCCAAATCCGACGCTGATGGTTGTGCATCAGATACCATTTGTGTATGAGCCGCTTTTTGCGGCTCGACGGGCGCAGACTTGAGTTCAGGTGCAGCCGGTTTCTGTGAATCATCTTCGAAATCGTCCCAACTTAGGATAGACATATCAATTCTCTCTTCGATGCTTATATCTTTTATGAAACATCCCAGCAAAGAGATGTCCTACTATACGCTTATTCTGTGTAAGCAAAATTAAGTTTTGCCGATGAAAGCACTAAACTTGTTCGATAGAGCAGATACCCACACTACTTATTTTGCTTGCGCTGTTGTGCTCGAACCTTAATAAATGCATAGGTCAGAGGCACGTAAAAACACACAATAAAGGAAATGACCAGCACCGCGAGTCCTAACATGTAGTTATGGGTCATATGGAGCATGGTCTTTTCCTTTGTTATTCTTAAATTTTTAAATCCTCCCTAACCCTCCTTTAAAAAAGGAGGGAACTCCAACTATCGAAAGTTCGGAAAGTCACCCTTTTAAAAAAGGGGATTTAGGGGGGATTCTTAGAAACTCGCCAATTA
>NZ_JAZQPV010000047.1:0-9890 GCF_045628685.1 Acinetobacter sp. | reverse complement strand
GCCAAAGGCATAATCCGGTCTAGAACCTGCTGCACATCGCCGGACTTATATTGCTGGTTCATTGAGCCGGAATAATCCAGAACCAGAGCCACACGAGCTTTCAGACCCAGCAGGCTTCTTTTTTCTAAACTTATCAATGATTTTTTAGTTAAATCCAATAAATGCGGCGCGGCATTTTTAATCTTGTCTAAAATCACTTTTTTCTTTAAATCCAGCTGAGATATAGCTTGAACGGGCCGTGCAGTATCTTCTGCAACCTCACCCCCAAAATGGCCAACCAAGGCTTTTAACCCGCCGTTAAATCCCTGTCCGATGGCTGCTAGCCGCCAAAACTCATTTTTAAAATAAACGCCCATCAGCATCACGGCTCTTTCTTGACTGAAGTGGGTGGTATTTAATGTATATGCAGCCAAGACTTGGCCATTTGGATTCATCAATTCAACTTGAACTGACTCAATATCATGCAGCGTACTCTGGTCATTGCTTACAGCAGCGCAAATCACAAATTTTGGTGTTTGCGAGCTCTTGATTTGGCTTAAATTAAAAGCAAAGAAATGGGTATTGCCCTGCTGGCGGTATTGCACTTCAGCACGCGGTGTTTGAGGCTGATTATAAAAAGTCATATAATCATCATTAAAGAGTTGATCGCGTACCCCTAAGCCAAAACTCGAAACGTCGACATCGAATACAGCGTTAATTTGAATTGCCAAAGTAAATGCGTCAGTATTTTGAAGCAGCTGATTTAATGCTATTTTTTTCCCAGAAACCAACTGCATTGCGATTCTCTAATGGAGTACTTGAAAACAATTCAATATAAAAACATCTGCACATTTATACCAATTGCTTTCAAGTACTAAAAGATGACTCTTTTAGTACTGATATTTAGCCAACCAGCTGCTTAAACAGCAACCCCGTAGCTAGACGCTAAAGCACCAAGACCGCCGTTGAAGCCTTGACCCACTGCTTTGAATTTCCATTCGCCATTGTGACGGTACAATTCGCCAAAAATCATTGCGACTTCTGTACTGCCGTCTTCTGACAAGTCAAAACGCGCCAATTCTTCTGCATTCGCATCTTGATTAATGACTCGGATATAGGCTTTGTCGACCATACCGAAGTTTTGACCATTTTGCTGACCTTCATGAATGGTTACCGCAAAAACAATTTTCGCCACTTCTTGAGGAACTTTAGACAGGTCAACTGAAATGGTTTCATCATCGCCTTCACCATCGCCCGTACGGTTATCACCATTATGAACTACTGAACCACATGGAGACACTTTCTGATTAAAGAAAATAAATTCACCATCTAAACGAACTTTACCATCTTCACCCGTCAAGAATGCAACCGCATCTAAATCGAATGCTTTACCATCCGTTGCGCGTGGGTTCCAGCCTAAACCCAGGTCGACTTTATTCATAGTCGGTGCAGTTTTAGACAGGTTGATATTGCCGCCTTTGGATAAATTAATCGCCATTTCTTTGTTTCCTTATCAAATTTAACTTATGAATATTGTTGCTTTTTACTATATGAAATTGAAGAGATTACCGCCCAGACAATGAAGGCAACACCCACCAATCCTGTAATCACTTCTGGAACATGCAAGCCTGTGCCGCTTACCAGCATAATCAATGCCAGTGCGCCAATAGCATAATGTGCTCCATGCTCTAAATAGATATAAGCATCAAGTGTGCCTTTTTCAACCAGGTAAATAGTCATTGAACGAACAAACATCGCGCCAATGGCTAAACCGAGCATAATAACGACCACATCACTGGTAATTGCAAATGCACCGATTACACCATCAAAACTAAAAGAGGCATCCAGCACTTCTAAATATAAGAAACCGCCAATACCGCCTTTAACAATTGTTCCTGTTGCAGATGCAGTATTTGATTTCTCAGACTCTTCATCGTCATCCTTGTTACTGCCCTCTAATAAGTGGCCAATAACCTTAACACCGACATAGACTACAATACCCCAGATACCGGCCATCATCACAACCAAGCGAGAAGCTTCTGGAATATAGCTTGCTAAAATTAGTAAAACGACCAATGAAATGAAAACTGAAATCGCCTGAATATTACCTAAATCCGCCAATCTAGATTCAAGCCAATGAAACCAATGTTCATCTTTTTCATCATCAAACAAGAAGTTTAAAAACACTAAAAGCAGGAACATGCCGCCAAATGCCGCAATTTCAGCATGGTGTGCCATCAGCTTTTCTGAATAAGATTTCGGATCATTCAGCGCTAATTTAGCCACCTCAATCATACTCATATCGGCAGTCACTCCCACAATCAGTAGCGGGAAGACCAAGCGCATGCCGAAAACAGCAACAATAATGCCGACAGTTAAAAACAGGGTTCGCCAAAATTGATCCCAGTGTTTAAGTACAGAGGCATTCACCACCGCATTATCGAAAGATAGTGAAACTTCCATAATGGCTAGAATAGAGGTGATTGCTAAAACTTTGAACATTGCCGACAAACCGGCTTCTGGACCATGGGTAAAACCCCAATAGGCTGAAATGGCTAAACATATAATGGTAAAGATGATTGAAAAACGGAAATGTTTCATTTTTTACCTAATAAACAAAGTTTAAATACTGATGCCATATTGACCACACATCGCGCGTAGACCACCATTATAGCCTTGCCCTACCGCTCTAAATTTCCATTCACCATTATGACGATATAATTCACCAAAAATCATCGCGGTTTCAGTAGAGTAATCTTCATTTAAATCAAAGCGGACAATTTCGACATTGGTTTGATTATTGATGACACGAATAAATGCATTTTGCACTTGACCAAAATTCTGACCGCGGGTTTCAGCATCATGAATAGTCACCGTAATAGCAATTTTTTGCACATCAGCGGGAACCTTTGACAAATCAATTTTAACTGCTTCATCATCACCATCACCCGCACCAGTACGGTTATCACCGGTATGTTCTACAGAACCTTCTGGGGAACGGGTCTGGTTATAAAAAATAAAATCAGTTTCGCCGCGAACTTTGTCATTTGCAGCTAACAAGAAGGCAGAAGCATCCAAGTCAAAATCTGCGCCATCAGTTGCTCGTGCATCCCAACCCAAACCAATCAAAACTTGGTTTAGGGATGGATCGGTTTTACTTAAAGACAGGTTTCCACCTTTATTTAATGAAATCGCCATGATTTTTTCCTCTGGGTAATTAGATCTATTTTTTCAGTTTGTTTAATCTTTTGAGCCTTTGGTCCAACGAAAGCCAAAATCATAAAACTGGTCTAAGCTTTTTTGACCTTCAAAATAACGGACTTCACGATTGGCCTGAATAGCACCGTTAATATTTCTTAATTCTATAATTGCACAGGTGTTTAGTTGGTTACCTTCTGTTAAGCGCACCTCAATTTCCGGTTGATCGGGAATACGAATTGTTACCACACCATCGGTGGCAGCCCATTGGGCTGCACCTTCATAAATATAAGTGTAGATTACAATACGCTCAATGCGATCCCAGTGAGTACCATTAATATGGAGGTTTTCCCCATTCAGTGACGCCCCGGTGCGGTCATCGGCGTCTAATTTCATATAGGGGGCGCGATCAAAATCGCCAAATCGGTTTCCAAGCGGCTGTACTAAATCAATGGTGCCATCTTTAAGCTGCACCATCGCACCCAGATCCAGGTCGATTGACTGGGAACGGGTTAATTTCTGAAAAAAGGATTCAGATTTAGGTGCAGATTTATTCCAGTTTAAATTGACTGAAATTTTGCCAAAAGCTGAACCTTTCTTGCTCAGGTTAATCGTCGAGTTATTTTTATCTAACTTAATCTTGGATAAATTTATATTGGACTTGAGTGGTGTTGGTGTTGGTGAAGTATTGGTTGTGGTCTCATCAATCACCACACCAAAATTTTCAGCCAAGGGTTTTAAACCCCCATTAAAGCCTTGATCAATAAATCTAAATTTCCACTTCTCATTATGTTTGTATACTTCTGCCAGAATTAATGCTTTTTCTGTTTTAGACTGAGTCTGAATCAATGCATTGGCGATGGTTTGAGTACCCGATAAAAGTTCAATATGAATAGGAGATATACGGCTGAAATTATTGGGTTCATTAATGGTGGCACATAAAGTAACTTTTTGAATTTGTGGATCCAGCAATGCGGTATTAATCTTAAATTTAGTTAAATATGGATCGTTAGACTGAGATGGGGATAAGACCACACTTTGATTCGGGGTTTGAGTTTGTCCATAGAAGATCATGTCCTGATCACCCCGCACTTTTTGTGTCCCTTGTGCTAAAAGATAGGCAGTACAATCAACCTCGACCTGATGAGGAATGCTTGTTTTTATGGATATTTCGACTACTTCCGATCCTAAGGTAATGTTTCCACCCGCAATAAGCTGCATACGACCCTCTTATAATATTGCAATATTTAATTTAACTTATTAAATATATAAATTATATTTAATATAAAAACATATTTAAAAATATTATTTAAATAGACCTATACTGTTTTAACATATTTTTTTTCAGCCACATAGCTAAAATATTTCTTTTAAGTGTTTTATAAAAATTTAACTTTTTTAAAAAAAATTATTCAATTTATAACATGAATAATTTTATATATTCCCTGTAGAATGGAGGCATAAATTTATAATGGTTATTTAACCAAATTGAGATTAAATCTACTGTGAAATCGCACTACAATATCTGGATTGCTGAAAGTTATTCCTGTCAAAACGACCTTATTCAATTATTAAAAAACTCAAATTTATCTTCCCACCTGACAATTTTTTGCTCCCATAGTCATCTACGTCCTGAACTCAAGTTGCATGCAGACTATTTTTTTCAACAACCGGCTGTTAAGGACAGTTCAGCGTGGTTATTAGAACAATGTAAAAAGCATTCTATTCAACTTTTATTCTGTGGAAAACATAGTCAATTTATTGAGCAATTTCGTGAAGAATTTTCCCGTTATGATATTCAATTAGTGACTGGGGCTACAGGCATTCATCAACATGAAAACATTAATAATAAATTTTTATTTGGACAAATTTGTGCAAGTTTAAACTTAGCTAACATTTGTGCTGCAAAAGTTGCTCATGTGAATGAATTAAAACAAGCTGTTAATGAATATCAACAACGATATGACACTATTTGTGCAAAGCCGGTGTATGGCGTATATGGTACAGGTTTTGTGCAATTAAGCGATGACCTTTCATATTTCACAAAGTTTCAATCCCCTACTTTGTGTAATACGCAACAGTTCATAGAAGCCTATGCTCAATTAGATCCGCCTATCGAATATTTGATTATGCCTTTTTTGCCAGGGCAAGAATGTTCTGTCGATATTGCCTGTAGTCAGGGAAAAATTTTAGCCTCAGTGACTCGGATAAAATTCAAATTTTATCAAGAATGCTATATCGAGCATCCATGCCATGACATATGTAAAATTTTAGTAGAACATTTCCAGTGCGATGGATTGATCAACATCCAATTTAAGCAAGATGCGCAGGGAGTCTGGCATATTTTAGAAATTAACCCGCGTCCCGCTGGCGGTTTTGCCTATACCCAGCATACGGGAATAAATTTAATTGCTGAATTAATTGCTAATAAATTGCACTTAGTTTTAAAGCGCCGCGTACCCACTGCTGTAGTACAGGTTCTTCCCCTTATACAAAGTATAAAAATGGATTGTAAACATTGATAAAACATATTGATTTAAGCCGTGGCCGTATTAGCGTGACCGTCAATCATCATCATCCTGAATGGACATTGGATGATTTACTGAGCTTTGCAGAAAGAATTAATCCGAAACGTGCATTTTTATTTGTTTCTAAAGTTCTGGGTAAACATATTCCTGTCGCACCATCCGTGATGCAAAAAAGCTATCAAGACCTTGCTGCACTTATTCCCAAGAATTTACCCTATCCCATCAGTGTGATTGGTATGGCTGAAACTGCAGTCGGTTTGGGCGCAGGAGTCTATCGTGAGCTAAAACCAGATTTTGGGGAAAATGCGATTTTTTTAACCACCACTCGGCATCCAGTCGAAACTTTACCCACGTTGGGCCTGTTTTTAGAAGAACATAGCCATGCACAAGACCAGTTTATCTTGTCCAGTCATGATGCGCTTAAACATCAACACATCCTCAGTTCAAAAACACTTATTTTAGTGGATGATGAAATTTCGACTGGAAAAACCTTTAGAAATTTAATTCTCAGTCTGAAAAAATCGGGTTTAGAACAGGTTGAACGGATTATTTTAGTGACCTTAGTCAACTGGGCTGAACAGCACTTAGTCACCGATGATCTAGGCATTCCGGTTGAAGTGATTTCTTTATTACAAGGACACTGGCAGTGGCAAGATAACCACCAGAAAATTGATATTCAAATGCCGAATGTCAGTTCAACCCAGCAACAAAGTCAAAAAATTATTGCACCCAATGACTGGGGACGCGAACCGACTTTTCTGGATTGTTCGGCTTGGCCGCAGATTAAATCCATTCAAGCGCATGAAAGAGTTTTAGTGTTAGGTTCGGGTGAATTTACTTGGATTCCTTTTCTAATGGCAGAGCAATTAGAAAAACAAGGGGCCGAAGTTTATTTTAGCTCCACCACCCGCTCTCCAATTATGCTAGGTCAGGCTATAGAAAGTATTTGTTTATTTAAAGACAATTACGGACTGAATATGAATAACTATGCATACAACGTAAAACATCAACAATTTGATCGCGTCTTTTTAATCGTTGAAACCGCTAAAGAGAGTGTCGACCCTTTGCTTTTTGAACAAATAAAAAACTTGGAAATTATTAGTTATGAATGCTAAGCCGTTAATTTTTGTTGACTTAGATGACACACTTTTTCAAACCCATCGTAAAAGTACACCGACACCCTTGCACAAAATTGCAACTACCGACAAATCAGGTGAACCGCTTTCCTATATGCTGCCGAAACAGCAAATATTCGTGAATTGGTTATTGGAGTCGGCTGAAGTGATTCCAGTCACTGCCCGGTCAGTAGAAGCATTACAACGCGTACATATTCCTTTTCAGCACGGTGCAATCTGCTCACATGGCGGAACCATTTTAGGGGCCAATAAACAGGTCGATCAAGAATGGCTTGTTATGCAGCAGCAAGCTACAGCAGAATTAGAGCCCTTGCTCAATGACCTACCCAATGCATTGCTGGATTATGCAAAACCTTTTGGATCAATCCGTACCTGGACGGTGGAAGAAAATGGCGGGAAAATTTATACAGTTGCCAAACAGAATGATCCCGAGCCCTTATTTTTATCCAAGATTATGGCCAACTTACCGGGTGAAGTGCGCGAGCATTGCTACGTACATATCAATGGTAATAATTTGGCGATCATTCCAAAATTTGTTTCCAAACAAAAAGCAGTCGAATTTTTTATCAACAAACATGATCCTAAACGTGAACGGGTTATCTTAGGCTGGGGCGACAGCTTATCTGATGCAGGCTTCTTGGCGTGTTGTGATTGGTTTGGTATGCCTAAAAATAGCCAATTAGATAAGTTTTTAGCACAAAGTTTAATGCAAGATCATTATTCAAAAGGGTATTTAGGACATGGATAAGAATTTTTCTGGTACCTCCATTCTTAATACCTTGGGTTTTCATGGTTCATATCGACCGCAAGATGTGACTTTTTTACTCAATATTGATGATATTGAACCGACCCCATTGGCAGAAAAAGAATATTTGATTCAATCGGGTGAAAAACATTACTCTCAAATGATTAGTGTGGAGCATCCCCCTTCAAAAGAGCAGATGCGACATTTTCAATACGCTTTTGAGCAAGGTGCCGAACGCCTGGCTGCTGATGTACAGAAAATTGCGAACTCGCTGCTGAGTCGATTTAACAATCAACCTATTATTTTGATCAGTCTCGTACGTGCAGGAGTGCCTTTAGGTGTGCTGCTGAAACACACTATTGAAAAGCATCAGCCTTGTGCACATTACGGGATTAGTATTATTCGTGATCGCGGTATCGACTTTGCCGCCTTACATGCCATTATTGATCAACATGGCGCAGAAAATATTGTTTTTGTGGATGGTTGGACCGGCAAAGGTGCAATTTGTCGGGAGTTAACCCAAAATTTAGCAGATTATCCGGCATTGTTTGATCCGGGCTGGGATATTCCTCGCCTTGTCACCTTGGCCGATTTAGGTGGCTATTCCTGGTTAAGTGCCAGCTGTGAGGATTGGCTGATTCCGTTTGGAATTCTAGGTTCCGTGATCTCCGGTTTAACCTCACGTACCATTTTAAAAGACCACATCGATTTTGAATGGGCAAAAAAGAATTGTTATGAGCCTAAAAATTGGCATAGCTGTCTAGTTTATAAACATCTAGCTGAACATGATATTTCCGTAGATTTTATAGACAAAATCTTAAATATTATTGATCAGAATCCGTCTACAGATTTAGCCAATTGGAATAATCAAGTTCGACTTGCACAACAGAAAATTTGTTTAGACACGATTGCGTGGATCTCTGACACCTACGGTATTAAAAATATTAATCGTATTAAACCCAGCATTGCAGAAGCTACGCGTGCAGTATTAAGACGTATTCCTGAAAAAATATTAATCCGTGACCCCTCCAATCCCCATGTACAATTGCTGTTACATTTTGCCAAAAAACAGAATATTCCCGTAGATATTTTAGCTACCCAGTTAGGTCCATATCATGCAGTCACTCTGATAAAAAAAGTCGAGAAAAAATAAATGAAACAACTGCAACATGCGATTGAACTTGGTGCAACCATGTATATTCCTGCAACTCATGAGCAGTTATGGGAAGTGACCGAAGGGATTAAATTTCCAATCCTAAAATCTATTGCAGTCTGCTTAGAAGATGCTGTTTTAGAAAAAGATATACAAACTGCCATGGTCAATTTAAAGCTGCTATTACAAAAACGTTTAGAGCAGCCGAACTCAAAGTCACCTGCAATATTTATTCGCCCTCGCAATATTGAGATGGCAAAACACATTGTCGACTGGGACTTGAATCATACCTACAGCGGCATGATTTTACCCAAGTTTACGCTGCATGATTTAAAGCAGTGGATGGACGTTTTGCCATCGAATATCAACCTGATGCCGACGCTTGAAACCAAAGAGATTTTTGATATGGGCCATAATATGGAACTTAATCAAGCACTCAAATATGATTTTCATAAAACCTTATGTTTAAGAATAGGCGGTAATGATCTGCTGTCCTGTTTAAATTTACGCCGTCCTAAAAATACTACAATTTATCAAACCCCAGTGGGTATGCTGATTTCCCAATTGGCAGGCTTGTTTATTCCTCATGGCTTTCAACTCAGTTCGCCGGTGTGTGAACATATCAACCATACCCAATTGCTTATGAGTGAAATATGCCAAGACATGAATAACGGGATTTATACCAAAACTGCCATTCACCCTTCGCAAATTGAATATATTCACCAAGCTCTTCAGATAAATACAGAAGAATTTCTGGAAGCACAGCAAATTTTATCGCAAGATGCCAAAAGTGTATTTAAAAGCCACGGCTCAATGTTAGAACCTGCGACACATCGCAATTGGGCAGAAATGATTTTATTACGCTATAAGAATTTCGGTTTATGTAAGTCTCAGCCCTCTACCCAAGATAAACTCATGCTCAATATATTTTCAGTTTAAGCTTCAACTCTGTGTACTAGCATCAGACGGTCTTGCATGCCGTGAAGTACAATTTGCACACCCACTTTTAGTGGCACTGTTGCAAATAACCGCTGATGGTAAGCTGAATGCTCTTTCAGCTAAAGATTCAGCATATGAATCCCTTCCATGGTCGGCATTTTCAGGGCGAAATCATCCTGTGGGCGGTGCGCTGGTAGCGTAAATATGCCATT
>NZ_JAZQPV010000046.1:0-2339 GCF_045628685.1 Acinetobacter sp. | reverse complement strand
ACGATATCCTTAGCAAGAGTTGGTTTCATTGACCAACCGATCACTTTTCTCGAATATAAATCAAGCACTACAGCCAGATATAACCAGCCTTGCCAAGTCCGAATATAGGTAATATCAGTTACCCAGGAAGTATTCGGAGTATTCACAACAAACTCTCTATTTAAATGGTTGGGTGGCACAATCTGAGGACGACCACGGCCATAACTTTTATGCTTCTTGTATCCTCTAACTGCTGCAATACCATTGTTTTTCATGATTTTCAGTACACGATTCGGGCCACAGCCTTCACCTAGTTCTTTAAGATCCAAAGTAATGCGACGATAACCATAAATACCATAACTAGCATCATAAGAAGATCGGATGAGCTGTAATAACCGTTTATCTTCAATAGTTCTGCCTGATTCGGGTTCATGCAACCAGGCATAATAGCCAGCACGAGCAATCTTAAGAACCCGACACATCGTTTTAACTTTAAACTGATGACTGTATTCAAGGATAAACTGATACTTCACTCGGGCAGGCTTGCAAAGCGGCGTAAAAGCAGTGCTTTCACTTTAAGATGTCCCGTTCCTCTTCAGTCTGTTTAAGCTGACTTTTAAGGCGAAGGATTTCTTTCTTTGCCTCGAGCAGTTCATGTTCATCAGCGTTGTTGTGTAAAGGCTGTACCGCCTTTAGCCATTTATAAATGCTGTGTTGTGATACGCCTAAACGTTCTGCTACATCAGTGACAGAATATCCACGTTCAGTAATCAATTTAACAGCTTCATCTTTAAATTCTGGGGTGTATCGTTGTCCACTCATAATGTTCTCTCCTATGCAAAAAGAATAGACGATATTTGTCTAGGAAAGTGGTGGCAGTCCAAAAGATGGTTATATGTGTCTAGAATTTTGGTGGCTATTCAATTTTTAACGACTCATATGCAGTATAAAAGGTCAAATGGCTTAAATTTAACGAACCAAATAACTGGTTATTTCCTTCACAGATTTTTGAGAACTAATATGGAAATCTCACATTTAGATCATTTAGTTTTAACTGTTGCTGATATAGAAAAAGCATGTAATTTTTATAATGAAGTTTTAAATTTTGAGGTTGTTTCTTTTGGAAATAATCGTAAAGCATTAAAGTTTGGTCAGCAAAAAATTAACTTACATCAAGCAGGAAATGAATTTGAGCCTAAAGCTAAGCATCCCACCACAGGGTCTGCTGACTTATGCTTTATAACAAAAACTCCATTAGAAATGGTTATTAAGCATCTAAATAATCTTAGTGTTGATATTGAAGAGGGACCAATTCAACGTACAGGGGCTACAGGAAACATCATGTCTGTATATATTCGTGATCTGGATGAAAATTTAATAGAAATATCTAGTTACATGACTCCCTAGTTTTTATATAGACACTCTAAAATTACATAATACACGTTATAAGAAGTCAAAAATGGGAGCTTTTGAACTGCACCCCGAAAGTTGGACATTTTTAGTCTTTAATGCGCTTTTTTGCTTCGTCATAAACTATGCTATCAGCTCTTCTCCCGACGGTAATTAGCAAGATAACTACCTGATCATCTTTGACCAGATAAACAAGTCGGACTCCAGCCTTTAATAATTTAATTTTATAGCAGCCAGCAAGATCACCTCTAAGCACATTCTTAGGAATGTGTGGTTGCTCTATTACCTTGGCTAATTTCTTCTTAAATTGATCTCTTATAGTACTAGGAAGTTTTTCCCATTCAGCAGTGAAGTCCTTATGACGTAAAAGCTTATAAATCATCTAAAGTAATTTCATCGAACATTTCTTTAGGATCATTAATACGCTTACGAACGACTGCTAATAGCTCAGCATCCTCTTCTGAGAGTAAAGCTTTTTGTACTGGAAGTTTCCCAGTCGTAGCAATATATTCAAGAATATTTGTAAAAAACTCAGTAGGTGCAATACCTTGTTCTTTTAGGACAGAATAAGATTTTTCTTTAAGGGCTTCATCGACCCTGAAATTAACAGTAGCCATCATCATTCCCGTTCATTGGATGTATAAAACTATTGTAATGCAATTTGCATTACAATTCTAGTTCACATAATCGCCATTTATGGTAAATGGGTAATTTAATTTTTATTTTTTCTTTAGGCGCCTTAATTCAACAAAGAACATTTAAGTGTTCAATATTTATTCATCTCGTTAATCATATACTCATCCAATATCTCTGTAGTGGTTTAATGAAGTTGGACACCAACTTAGGTGATAATGTATTCACCAAAGAGGTGCTCAATGAGAACAAGACGAACATTCACTCCAGAATTCAAACTAGAAGCAGCAAGCCTTGTACTTAATCAAGGCTATTCA
>NZ_JAZQPV010000045.1:0-10899 GCF_045628685.1 Acinetobacter sp. | reverse complement strand
GGTCAATCCGAATGGGGGTGCGATTGCAGTGGGTCATCCGCTGGGTGCATCGGGTGCACGTCTGGTGACAACTGCGCTGAACCAGCTGGAGCAAACCGGTGGTCAATATGCGCTGTGTTCAATGTGTATCGGTGTCGGGCAAGGGATTGCTTTGATTATTCAACGCGTTTAATCCTCATTCAAACTCCTCTTTCTTGCACTTCGGCTAAAGCAAGGCTTAAGCCTTGCTCAGGGGGGTTAGGAAAATTTATAAGATTAAGGATTTAAAAAAATGCCAACTTTTAGCTCTAATGATACTCAAATCCATTACCAAACTTTTGGTGATGTCACCCAACCGGCGATCATCTTTTCAAATTCGCTCGGGACGAATTACGCAATGTGGCAATCTCAAATTGATCATTTTAAAGATGATTTCTTTGTGATTTGTTATGACACCCGCGGTCATGGTGCATCATCAGTACCCCAAGGTCCCTATACGCTTGAGCAATTGGGTCAAGACGTAGTGAGCCTGCTTGAGCATCTGAACATTGAAAAAACTGTTTTTTGCGGTATTTCAATGGGAGGTTTAACCGGGCAATGGTTAGCGGTGAACAAACCCGAACGTTTTAGCCACGTGATTGTCTGCAATACTGCTGCCAAGATTGGTCAGGAACAGGCCTGGCTGGAACGTGCCGCACTGGTACGTGAACAAGGTCTGGCACCGATTGCTTCAACTGCAGCCGGGCGCTGGTTTACGGATAAATTTATTCAAAGTAATGCAGCAGAAGTTGAAAAATTGCAATATAGCTTGGCAGCTGGCAGCGCTGACGGTTATGCAAGTTGCTGTGAAGCTTTATCTAAAGCAGATTTACGGGAACAGCTCAAAGATATTACTGTACCAGTACTGATTGTGGCGGGTCAGCAAGATCCAGTGACTACAGTTACTGATGGTCAATTTATGCTTGAACGTATTCCAGGCAGCCAAATGTTTGAAATTAATGCCTCACATATTTCTAATATTGAATGTCCAAACGAGTTCAATCAGGCTGTTGAAGAGTTTATTGCTGTATAAATTTCCTTTAAAAGAAAAAAGCTACTGTAGAACCAGTGGCTTTTTTAAATTGGGTCTTTTAATATTGGATTTCTTTTATAAATCATTTTTTTTCAATTCCTCCCTGTTATAAATTCCAACGATTGAAGTGAACATCAAACCAAGTCTTCTAGCTCTATTTCGATAACGCCCAGCAAGTATTTTTAAGGTTTTTAGACTGTCAAATACAGGCTTAATGCCTGTTCTTCTTTTATTGATTTCCTGATTATAGCATTTTAGTTCAGGATTCAATTTACCCCATCTTTGGGCTTTTAATAGCAACAGGTTATTGGGATACCACCCAGATACATTTGAATTTCTGTGGCATCTCAATTTGGGAGGATAGCTCCAGAATCAAATACCACTTAAAACAGGTGCATTTGTAGTAGGTGCTCGTAGTCGCTGGTGTGTGTGACTGGTAGTTAATACCCCAACAGTTGAAAGGAGCCTATCCCCCAAGCGATCGGCACTGCTGCTTAGCCAGTAAAAAATAATACCTCACCTATATTTCTTGCACTTGAAAATGGTCACTCATCTGGTTACTAAAATTCACTTTACCAATTTTTAAACTTTTAAAAACAAATATTTATAAATTTGTATGATGCGTATCATACGCATCATACAAAATATCGTTAATTTTGATATAATCAAAGTATCTAGTGCAGTTAGTGGTTTCATTCAATTTCATGAGTCTTACAGAATTTAAAATACGTCAGGCCAAAACAAAGGATAAAATTTACTACTTAGCCGATGATGATGGCTTAAGTTTGAAAATTGAACCTCATGGACGGAAGTCATGGAGTTATCGGTATTCTGTAGCAGGAACGAATAAACGACCTCGAGTTAAATTAGGCATCTATCCGGTGATGTCCTTGAAAGAGGCAAGATCTGCACGAGATGGATATAAATTAAATAGTGACATGGGAGAAAATAGATTAAGCAATAAAATAAAATCTTTCAAAGACGTTTGTGAGGAATGGTTGGAATTTAAAATAAAAAATTCTTTTCAAGATGAGCCACGTTGCGGTGTTATTCAATTGGCAAAAAAATGTTTACACAATGATATATATACCGAATTAAATGATGTCCCCTTTACTGACGTAAAACGCTATGATTTAGTAAGCGTAGTAAAGAAAATAGAATATCGAGAGGTAAAAGAACCTGTTAAAAAAGCCTACAGTTATTTAAATCAAATTTATGATTATGCAGTGGCAATGGGTTATTGTGAATATAATATTGCTCATGGTTTACATAAAATATTGGTTAATAATAAAATTAAGAAAAATTATCCATATTTAAAAGCAAAAGATATTTCAAAATTTATCCTTAAATTAAATCAAGTCAATACACATCCCATTATTAAAAAAGCTTTGTGGTTTAAGCTTTACACCGGAGTGCGAGGGTCTGAGCTATTACTGAGTGAATCTCATCATTTTGATTTAGATAATAAAATCTGGAAAATACCTGCTTTTCATATTAAGCAGTTTAGACGTAAAGTTATTTTAGGTCATGATATTCCTGACTTCTTAGTTCCTCTATCTGATCAAGCCATTTTTATTATAAAATCAGCACTTGAATGGTCTCATGGTGAAAAATATGTATTTTATAGTCCGAGAAATAAAAATCAACATCTTCATTTTAATACACTTAATACAATAGTTCGTAAAATGGGCTATAGTAAAAATGAATTGTCCTCTCATGGTTTACGTTCTACTTTTAGTACCATATTAAATGAGTCAGGATTATTTCAATCAAATTGGATTGAAGCTCAACTATCGCATACTGATAAAAATAAAACGCGTGCAAGTTATAATCATGCTGAATATTTTACCCAACGTATTGAAATGATGCAGTGGTGGGGTAATTACATAGAACGCCATATTAAAGAGCAGGCTATACTGGATTAATCTTATGTTAATCTATCGAAAGGCTTTGTTGCACAACCCTATTCTTAAAGGCTTATTCAGCAATATAATTCTTAGATGAATAAGCCTACATCTAAAATCTATCGTATAACGAATTGGTCTTCTTACAATCAAGCTTTAGTGAATCGAGGAAATCAAATCTCTTGATTTGGTTTGATCCCAACACGCAATGGTATGCTGGACTGCTCCCAATATCCCAGACATAAGGCTCTGAAATTTTAAAAAAAAGCTGAAGTTGTTATTCCCAAGTAGAAATGACCTAACTAATAACCAAATAGAAATGTCCTATAGTGACATTTACAAGTCAAGCACAGGATTCAGATTTCGTTCTTGGAGTGCTGTTTGCTGTACACGTCTGCTTGACATCTTTTGAGAACTATTGCGTTTGTTTTGTTGCTCTAACTCTTCATACTAAGCTGAGCAGCCTGGGGTTGAGTTATACTGAATAACCACCACCCTAGGGTGTTACCCATGTGGTGTTTCGAAAAGGATCTTTATCACAAGACTTACAGTAAATACTGCTCGCTAAATTGATTTAAAAATATCTAGATCTATATTTGAATTTCCTTATAAAAAAATCTAACAGCCTCACTGCTAGATTAAACTCAAACTTCTTAGCCGCCTGCTCTGAGATTCATTTAATTACTTTCTTATTTCCCTACTTGATTCAAAAATCTGATTTTTTTAGATATTCAGGCTTATAGTATTGATTTTCACTTTTCTTCTAGACGTAATACCATATCAGCCTATTGTTTTCTTGGAAAAATTTTAAATAAGGTGAAGAAGTGGAAAATTCCACGAGTGATCAATACGGATAAAGCACCCACATATGGAAGTGCTTTATCATGGTTAAAACAAGAATGAAAATGTCCACCAGACCTTGAGCACAGGCAGATTAAGTTCAAAAATAACGTGATCGAATGGGATCATGGCACGCTAAAGCGGATCATCAGGGCCACGTTAGGATTCAAATTTATGAAGGCGGTTTATGCCCCAATTAAAGGTGTTGCAGTCATGCGTGCACTACATAAAGGACAAGCTTCATCATTTTATTAGGGTCAGCCTCAGGAGTGTATCGAGTGAATAGATTTTTCGGTCTCTAAGCCATTTTTAAAGGGAACAGCATCAAATTACTATTTGCAACAGTGACGATTTATTGGGTTATGAGTTACCTAAATCATCATCCTCACCTCGATCATTACTGCTCAAGTGCACGATCGCCGACACTATATGATCCAAACACGTCTTGGACCGAACGAGTATCGGGTAATACATAGATAATTCCATTTGTTCCAATGAATGTTGGACTGATCACCTGATCATAAAACTTGACGGGCACGTTAATACATCCGTACGAAATTCGTCGTTCCAAAGGATTTTGAGATTCTAAGCGTTGTAAGCGCCGTTCTTTGGGAGACGACGTAACAACGCGATGTAGTGAAATTGCCGCATCATAATCTACCCATAAAACTTCTTTATTATGTATGTTTTTACCTAAGGCTGCGACGAATCGACCAGCAGGCGTAGTACGTTGTTCTGGTTTAATGCTCGCTAAGGCCATATTGCCAATATTAGGGATTGAATTATCGCCCACTGCCAAGCCAAGTAATGCTGGTGCTGCTCCAGTCAACTGCCCGAGTACGTCAAACACATAAACTTTAGCTGCCTTTTTATCAACTATCACAAAAGGCATCTGTTGGTTGTCACCTGAATCAAGCACCCAGTCTGCTAAATATACAGAAGCTTGGGTGGCAGTTTCCTGTTTAAAGTTGGCGCGTTTGGGATTGAGCTTGGCTATTGGTGAGCGCATGAGCGTTGTATGTATCTGAGATTGACTAGAATGAGTGGCTAAAACTGGAATTATAGATATTCCAGATGCCTTCGGCTCGGCAGCGAATCCATAACTCATTGTAAGACCAAACAATATCGCACCAAGGCACAGCTGCGCACTTTTCATAATCACAGTCGATTGCTTGAGGTTGCTAAAAATAGCCCCTGATAACCGTGTTTTGGTCACGACTATAGGAGTGTGCCCAGAAACTTTCATTGAATGACCTCATTACTAAAAAAGTAATTCCTGTCGATTGGACTCTATCGACAGGTTTTGTTCGGTATTTCGCTACGATCTAATTTCATGCCGTCCACGAATGATCTAGGATGATGTTTAAAAAATTCTTAGTTGCGATCCTGCTTAGGTGCATAAACGGGCGGCACGTAAGTTACAGGTGGTTGATCGATCACTACGTTTTTTGGTGGGACAACCACCGGAGGTACATACATGTCTAAAGGTGGCAATTCAGCGGGTGGTACTACGTTAAGCCGTGGAGGTACTACAATAACTGGGGGTAATTTCCCTGGGGGAGTCGGTTGAATGACTGGGGAAATAACAACGGGGCGTACAACAATAGGTGGCGTGATTGGAGGAGCAACATCAGGCGGCACATCTACAGGCGGATTTACCGGAGGAACAACATCAGGCGGCACGACTACAGGTGGAGTTACTGGAGGAACAGCATCAGGCGGCACGACTACAGGTGGAATTACTGGAGGAGTGACTACTGCAGAGATCGTTCCCGTCGTTGTGCGTACACCGGTACAACAATCAGCAGCCAAGGCAAAGTCGCCTGCATTTAAACCCTCTAGACTATAGCCATCAAAGATGATCGTTTTATCTGATCCTACATCAGCATTATCAAATATAGCGGTGCTATTTGGACCTGCAACTAAGCTTACGCCTGAAGGGTTACCGATAAGACCCGAAAGCGTGGTTGTATTTGAACCATCAAATGTTTTATCACCACCCGTTGCATAGACCAACATATGTTGTGTCAGTTTAGCGTCAGTGAGTACGAATTTCGTAGCATAATCAGTGGGAGTGGTATATGACACTGGATTATAGTTAATCGTAACAGGGGCATTTGGACCTGTCACAGTGATTGGGGGCGCAAGTGGCGCAAAGCTCAATGTGCCGCCCTCTATACCCGGCTTTTTAGCCCCATAACCTGCGCTAAGCACTAAGCCCAAAGGAAGGCCAAGGCTTTGACTCGGGATGGTTGTACCTCGGGTTAATGTAATTTTTTCATTTATATTAATATCTTCTTCTGCACAGAAGGTGATGTTGCCATCAGTCGTTGTCGTGGCTGCGTTCATGTTTATATCACGACCAGCAGCCAGTAAAACACTGCCATTGACTGTGGTAATCGGTGCATTGACATTAATGTCGCGTCCACAGCACACTTCAAAGTTACCATTGGTTGCAGTAATGGCTTCATTAATGTTGACATCGCGCTCAGCACGTAATGTCAGTGTGGTGGGATTTGCACTGGCTGACCAACTGACTGCTTGATTAATGTTAATATCACCATTACCCACTATTGCAGTATTCAGATCCATTACTGGGGGTGTACCAGCCTGAGTAGTATCAGGTCCTGTTAAGGTACTAATAATGACACTATTGGTCACTAACAAATCTGACAGCTTTGCCCCTGAAATATTATCCGTTGAATTGCCACCCACGTTGAAGTCCTGTGGGTCAATTAACCAAGTTCCAGTCTGACCCAAAGGTGCTACGGTCGTAATGTTGGCAGTATCGCTAATGCGCACTTTTGCCGCTGAGGTTTCGATAAAACCACCCGAACCGCCTGTTGGTGCACTCGCGTCAATTGTTCCTGCAACGAGCGTGCTACCATTTTGCATGCCTGCCAGCAGTTTAATCGTGCCTTTAACATTTTGAATGGTTTGTGCTTGAATCACGCCAGTGTTATTGACTGCATTAGCGAGTAGACTTCCGGCAGTTTGAGTGGTCATGAGTACTTGACCGCCATTGGCTTGGATAAGCCCACCATTTTCCACTAGCGCATTCACCACGTCATGGTTGACCACGATATTGAGCAACTTGTCGCCTGCGACATCTAACGTCATGGCTTTGCCTGCTGCTAATGCTACAGTGCCAAGTTGAGCTGCAATTACACCTTGGTTACTGACATTGGCACCTAATAATGCGACATAGCCACCATCTGCGGCATGAATAGAACCCTGATTGAGTACCGTGCCAGTTTCTGTACCAGAAAACTTATAGTTATTTGCCATAAAATCAGCATCGGTGATATTGAGCGTAGACGCCACAAGTCCACCTACATTGACGGACGCGGTCTTGCCAAACAACACACCATTTGGATTGATCAGAAACACTTTGCCATTTGCTGACAAGTTACCCATAATGCTGGATGCATCTGAACCCAGAACGCGGTTCAGTGCGATCGAGCTGCTATTGGGTTGTACGAAATTAACTGACTCACCACGATTAATATTGAAGCTTTGCCAGTTGATCGCTACATTTTGTGAGTTTTGCTGGATGGTCATATTGCCTGGCAAAATGCTAATGTTAGCGTTGCCTGCCGATACCACACCACCGACGGGTTGTGCATAGACTAGACTGCTACTGCATCCCACCAAGAGCGAGGCGACTAAAGCTTTTAAGGCAAAATCTATACTGCTATTGCTCATCGTGTTACATAACGATGATTTTTTACCTGCGCTACGTGCATTCTCGGACACGGCTATAAATGTGCCGGTCCTTAGGTTGCAAATCGATCTATATATGCGATTCATGCTGTCATTCCTTTATTCTTTAATTTATGAATTCAATGCTGTTTGCTTTTTTATTAGCAAAAACTTAGAAGTATTTGACCAGCTGAACCCAGAAACGACCGCTTTTGTCAGGCGATGACGTTGCTTTTTCACTGCCCAATTTGTGCGCGTAAGCAAATTTCATCGCAAAATTATTGTAATCCATCCAGTTTATTCCAACGCCTGCCCCACTCAGCGTTCTGGTGTTATCCCCAGTTGTCCAAGTCGTTTCATCAATATTTATACGGCCAGTATCAATAAAGCCCACCAATTGCATTTGACCAGGTATGTGCTCAGCAAATTTTGGTAAATCTTTTCTGACTTCCACTGTCAGCACATAACCTTGATCACCATAGGCCTCACCTTCGGGGTAGGCCCGCACTGCATTCATGCCACCCAATCCCATTTTTTCTGAGTTATCAAGATTCTTTGATGCCAACTGGCCATTAAACCCAGCATAGAGGGAAACAGTATTCGTCACGCGTTGTAGACGATTGGTGTTGAGTACCAATTTATTATAATGACCATCACTACGTGCAGTAGATTCGTCAATTGCATAGGCAGCCGGGGTCTGGATATTCAGATCACCAAAGGTGGCAGCTAATGCATAGCTATTTAATCCTCCCCCACCCAAGTTATCAATATGGTTACCACGTAATGCAGCAGTGAGTGCATTGACCTTTTTATCAGTCACCATGGATATTGCATCCATTCGATCCTGTAAGATTTTATTTTCATACAGAATGTCAGCATACAAATTATTGTTGCGTGAGCGAATCAACGGATAACTACCATATATGCTGGCAATTTTTGCATCCCCCTTGGCATCTAAAGTTTTAAACTCTTTGCCAAGTTCGTAGTCTAGCCAGCTATAAGCCACACCAGCGGTGGCTTTAGCAAACTGCATTTGATACGCTGCTCTGGCATAATTTAGACCTTTGCCAGAGGTGAGCACCCGCAGTGAGGCGACGTCACCGTGACCAGCTAGATTGTTCAGGTTCATTGTCGCGCCAATGCGATTTTCACCGGTGTAACGATTGCCTGCATTGTCAGCATCAATACTGCCATTGATCCGTGGTGCAGGACTCACATCAACAATTAAATCCGAAGTCCCTGCTGTTGCACCTGGCGCCAATGTTGAACTGACATTTACCCCCGCAATGTCAGATAGCAGTAGTAGGCGACTTTCAAGCGGTGCACTGGTGATCACATCACCGCTATTGATGCCCTTAAGCTGACTACTCACTAAACCATTGGATAAGTTGGTCTGATTACGCACAATAACTTTGCCGTATTCACCTTCGCTCACCGCTAGGGTTACTCTGCCATTTTCAATGTCTTGAGCAGGTAGATAGGCTTGTGCCACAAAATAACCATTTTTATGATAGTAATTTGCAATACTTGCAGCCATTGCGCGCAGATCTGAAAGGCTGAGTTCGCTATTGGGTTTAAAGTGAGTCAGTTTTAGCAACTCATCTTCAGAGTAAGCCTGCATTCCGGTGATTTGAAGACTTTTAACATTAATTTTGACATTGTCATATTGGGGTGCTGCTGCTGTTTCACTCGGTACAAGGCTAATTATAGGTTGTTGTTTTTGTGGAAGAGGTGAAGATGGAATTTGTTGCAACTGGCTACCCGCACTGGGTGGCTGGGCAGCTAATACACTTTGGCTCAATGCCAATATTGCAAGGGGCCATACTTTTTGATTTAACATAATTTCCCTGGGCGAATAACCCAAATGACTAAATTTTTTAAAAAATTTTAAGCTTAAAAGAATTTTAAGCGTAATTAATGAAATCCATCTTGAATGCTGGGATAGCGTCTGTGCGTTACAGCACATAACAGGTGGCCGACAAGCAACTGATTCAAGAAGAGTATTATCTGTAGTGAAAATTTACGGGTAGAATGGATAAGAATCTTGAGAAATTTTTATGATCCGCACTTCATATAATCAGTATCAGGAGACAGGAACTTAAACAGAATCCAGTTTATCTAGACAATTTTAAAAATTTTTCCACTTAAGGTACTTTGAAAATACATTTCAAAACTGGGCCGAATATCCTCACCCTCAACTGTAATATGTTTTACATTGGAATTAGATTGCGTATGGGCAAAATGGTGATCAACTGTCGCTTGAATAGAGTGTTTAATACCAAACTGATCTTTTACACTGATACTGTGTTGAAGCATTCATATACCTTGAATAATATTATGATTATGATAAAGCTGTGAGGTTAAATTAAATGTTTTATATCTATCTAATTTGATTCAAAATCACTTTATGATTGAACTTAAAGAGTTGATGTAAAGAAGATACGGTCATCTAGATTTTAATCAGCTTCAGCCCCAGACTGAAGCACAACCCTCTTCCCTACTTCATTTTTTTAAAATTTTGAGGGGTAAAAAGCACGTCTAGGTGCTTTTTTAATATTGAGTACTATTTATAGCGCAACAATATTCACAGCATTCGGACCTTTTTGACCTTGTGCAACGCTGAATTCAACGTGCTGGCCTTCCATTAAGGTTTTGAAGCCTGAACTGGCAATTTCACTAAAATGAGCAAAAACATCTGGACCTGATTCTGGTTGGATAAAACCGAAACCTGTAGTTTCGTTGAACCACTTTACCGTACCTTTAATAACATTTGAGTTAGACATAATAAATCCTAATGATTTTTAATAATTTTTTAGCCATTTTATTGACTGAATATAACTGTGAAAATAATAAAGAATGGAACTTAAAATCTGAAAAAAACGAAGGATTATGACTAAAACCGCGATACTTAAAGAAGATTTACCGAAACAAGACTTTTTTTCTAGTTAAGTGAATTATATAGTAACAAAATAAATAATCAAGCTTTCTTATATATATATTTAATTTATTTATAAGGGTTAAAAATTTAGTTATATCAATAAGATTAATTTTATATTGTAAATGTAACAAGATAAGATTACCCTAGTTGATCTAGTAAGTTTGATAAGTAATGAATGCATTTATATAGCTCTGTAATAACAATATTGGCCTTTTTAATTTCGGGAATGATGGTTTTTTCCCATATACAAAGCGTAAATCACCCCCCAAATTTGACTACTTTATTTATTGCTCAATAGTTAAGTCTAAATAAAAAATCGGTATTGTTGCAAATAGTAATTTGATTCTATTCCCTTTAAAAAGGGCCTAGAGACCGAAAAATCTATTCACTCGATACACTCCTGAGGCTGACCCTAATAAAATGATGAAGCTTGTCCTTTATGTAGTGCACGCATGACTGCAACA